>JAFDWZ010000010.1 GCA_018268195.1 Bacteroidota bacterium
TCTGAACCAGCTGAGCTATGCTCCGATAGGGTTTTTAATTGAGCGTGCAAAGATAGATATAGCGCGCTATTCTCCAAATTTTAAATAAAAATTTTATTTTAACCTTTAGCTTTAAAATAAAAACAAGCTGCACCCAACGGGTACAGCTTGTTTTTGAAAAGGTTATTGTTACGCTTTTGGTTCTTCCAAATCGGTCATAATTTCGGCATCAACCAGAATTCTTCCGCAATGCTCACATACGATTACCTTTTTGCGTTGTTTGATTTCGAGCTGACGCTGAGGAGGCACTTTATTGAAACAGCCACCGCAACTGTCACGCTGAACAGAAACTACAGCCAGATGATTTGCAGCATTTTCTCTGATTTTCTGATATCCGCCAAGTAAACGTTCTTCAATGATTGATGCTGCTTTGTCAGAATATTCTTTGAGTTTTTCTTCGTCTTTGCGTGTTTCTTCAATAATGGTGTTAAGTTCCTTACGTTTGTTTTCCAGGTCGTTTTTCCTGAAATTCAACTCTTCTTCCGTCTCAGTAAGAATTTGTTTTTTAGCGTTTATTTCGAATGAATACTCCTTAATTCGTTTTTCGCTAAGTTCTATTTCCAATTTTTGAAATTCTACTTCCTTGGTGATAGACTCGTACTCACGGTTGTTTTTTACATTGTTCTGCTGACTTTCATATTTTTTTATCAGTGCAGTAGAATCTTTTATGGCAATTTTCTTTTCGCCAATGAGTTTTTCAAACTCTGTAATATCATTGTTGATATTGGTGATGCGGGTTTCAAGTCTCGCCACATCGTCTTCCAAATCTTTAACTTCTATAGGAAGTTCACCTCGTACAGTTTTTATTCTGTCAATTTCAGAGTCAATTTGCTGTAATTGGAATAATGCCTGCAACTTTTCTTCTACAGAAGCATCAGCAATACCTTTTTTAGGCATTTTAATCTGAAATTTGGTGATGTCTCCAACTGTATATTTACTGGAGAGTTTTGCAGCCGTATCGGTATCGATGGCTTTCAAGTTACGTGTTTCGGTCAGCCTTCTTACTGCCGGTTTGCTAACCTTAGTGATTACCGGTTCTTCAACTTTATTTTTCCCTTTGCCTTTTCCTCTGGCTTTGGTGTCTGTTTTTGACATGCTTGTTCCTGATTTTTTAACCGCTGATGATTTTTGTATAATTTCTTTTTTTGTAGTACTTTCTTTTTTTACAGTTGCTTTAGTCTTTGTCGTAGGTTTAGCTTTTGCTGCACTGTTTTTAGTTTCCGGTGTCACAGCTTTTGCTTTAACTGCTATTTTCGGTTTGGCAGCAACTTTTTTAGTTGCGGGAACTGCTTTCTTCGTAGCTGCAGGTTTTGCCTTAGCCTTTGTAGGGGCCGCTTTCTTTTTTGCGGCAGGTTTGGTTACTGTTTTTTTTGCTGCTGCTTTAACAGGTTTTTTTGCTGCCATAATCAGATATATTTTACCGGATTAGTATCCACTTTTGTTAAACGGATGGCAAATGTAGGAAATTTTTTGATTAGCAAATCTTTAAGCAGTTGCATGGTGAATTGTTCTGTCTCATAATGACCGGCATCTACAAGTAGAATTTGTCCGTCAGCATCAAAAAACTGATGGTATTTTACATCTGCCGTGATAAATGCATCCGCTCCTGATGCTTTGGCTTCATTCAGCAGAAAAAATCCAGCACCGCCACATAGTGCCACTTTTTGGATTTTTTTTCCGGTAAAATGTGTGTGTCTCAGTGTACTGCATTTTAATACGGTTTTTACTTTTAACAGAAACTCTTTTTCCTCCATTGCTGTTTCCAGCATTCCTATCATCCCCGAACCTGCTGACGACAATGAATTATCGAGCGAATAAATATCATAGGCCACTTCTTCATAAGGATGAGCTTTCAGCAATGCATTGAGAATTTTACTCTGATAGTGAGCAAAAAAAATCATCTCCATTCGTTCTTCACGTTCATGTTGCCGTTCTCCAATTTTTCCAACGAAGGGATGGGTGTTGTCTCCGGGTTTGAAAGTACCCGTACCTTCTGAGTAGAAACTACACTCACTGTAATTCACGATGTTGCCTGCACCGGCAGAAAATAAAGCATTTCTTACTTGCTCGGCTTGCGCAACCGGACAATACGTTACTAATTTTTTCAGCAATGAGTTTTTAGCAGATAAAATCTTGAAATCTTTCAGCCCCATAACAGTACTTAACTGATGATTTACTCCGTGATGCACATTATCCAGATTGGTATGAATGGCATAAATGGCAATATTGTTTCGTATGGCTTTCAGCAGGGTGCGTTCAATGTAATTCTTTCCTGTAATTTTTTTTAACCCTGAAAACACAATCGGATGATGTGCAATTACGAGGTTGCATTTTTCAGCAATAGCTTCATCAATAACAGCTTCAATGCTATCGAGGCAAATTAATATTCCGCTGACGTCAGTGTTTAAGTCACCGACTATCAAACCGCTATTATCATAATTTTCCTGCCAGGCAGGAGGAGCAAAATCTTCAAGTATGCGAACTATATCTTTTATTAAAGTCATGTCAGTCAAATATGTTGAACAAAACTAAGCAATCCATGGTGCAACCGGGGTATCGGTATGGCTGTTAATTAAACAATGGCTCGTTAATTAATTTTTACTGAAAGCTGTAGATGAATTGCTCTTAGGTTTTTATTTGTAAAATAAATTGTATTAGTGTTGAATAAAAACATTTTCACTGCCGTAAAGTTTGTTGTTGGCTTAACAACCTTTTTTTCTGTCACCGATGTAAAAGCACAGTCGCAGACTAAAAAATGGAATTTGGGACTTGGCGGAGGAGTTACTCAGTACAATGGCGATTTAGGTCAGGGATTTTATAAAACCAACCAACCTTATTATGGTTTTGCTGCAATGTCTGTAAGCCGATATTTAGGCAAGTATGCCGATGTGTTTATTTCTGCTTCAACAGGAGAAGCCGGCTATCAAACGGATGAACCGGGATTCAGACTTAAAATGACCACAGCATCGCTCAACCTCCGTTTTTATGCCAGCAGGCCGGAGGCGCGCATTCGACCTTTCGTTTATGGCGGAGGCGGAGTTTTGGTTTGGGATCGCAGTATATGGGCATTGCCCGGTGATGTGCAGTATCGAAATGATCTTGCTTTACCTTCTTTTGGCGGAGGGTTTTCTATAAAGTTGAATGATGTGGTGAATTTGCTGATACAGGAATCATTTATGCTGTCGCAAAAAGATGATATTGACCGCACCGTTGCAAAATATAACGATGCATTTCTGTTTCACACGGCCGGGCTTACATTTAATCTCGGAGGGAAAAAAGATACTGATGGTGATGGCATTGCCGATGATAAAGATTTATGCCCCGGAACTCCTCGCGGTGTTAAAACAGATGCTGCCGGATGTCCTGTTGATACTGATGGCGATGGAGTGCCTGATTATTTAGATGATTGCCCACAACAATTTGGTTTAGCAATGTTGAAAGGTTGCCCGGATGCTGATGGAGACGGTATTCCTGATAAGGATGATGAATGCCCTTCAGAGAAAGGTTCAATTCAAAATAAAGGTTGCCCCGACAGTGATGGCGATGGAGTAGTAGATAAAGATGATAAATGCCCTAATACACCGGCCGGATATAAAGTGGATGCACAAGGTTGTCCTTTTGATACTGATGGCGATGGAGTGGTGGACGAAGAAGATGCTTGCCCCGAAGTGCCGGGCTATTCAATTTTTCAAGGTTGCCCCGACAGTGATGGTGATGGCGTAGCTGACAACATTGACCGTTGCCCTACAGTTAAAGGAACCGTTGCCAATAAGGGTTGCCCTGAGATGGAAGTAACGGATGTGAAAAAAATAAAACAGATTGCAAGCTCCGTTTATTTTGAAAGTAACAGTGACAGATTAAAACCCGTTTCGCTTCCGCAACTCGATGCATTGGTCGAAATTTTGAAAAAATACGATTCAGCCAATCTCTATATCGAAGGCCACACGGATAATGTGGGTGATGATACTTACAATCTGAATCTCTCTCAGAAAAGATGTGATGCAGTAAAAAATTATCTTCTATCAAAAGGTATTTCCGATTCGCGAATCACAACCAAAGGTTATGGTGAATTTAAGCCTATTACAGATAACAACACTCCGGAAAACCGAGCAAAAAACAGACGTGTTGAAATGAAAGTGTTTTATTAATCGGGATTTAAAGGCCTTAGGAGTTTAAAAAAAGCACCTCTGACAAATTTTTTTGGTAACTATTCCGTTTTCCATAACACATAATTCCCCTGACGATGCACAATGGATGATGAATTTATTACAGTTGATTGGGTAATATCATCAATCCGATATGCTATCCGATATTTACTGTTAAGCTGTGGGTTGTTAAAATGATTGTAGCCGGTTTCTGCCATTGTTTTGAAGTCAGTTTTTTCCCAGCGTATAGGTTCTTCAATATGATAGAGCGAAATAAAATCGTGATGCCATTTTTTCAAAAACCAAGGCTCATGTATAATAGCTTTCCAAGCAACAGGAGTAGGATGCTGCGCTTCGCACAGGAATGAATCATCTTCAGGGAAACTGAGAATGATTTTGTCAGATGGTATAGAATCTTTTATCCATTCATGCATCAGTGTTAGGTCTGATTTATGATAAACTCCTATCTGATATCGCGATTGAAATTTTGTAACAGGAATTCTTGCTGAATGTGTAATTGCAGCAAAAAGAAAAATGGTTATGATGAATACGGTCACGTGGATGAATTTTAAGCGAAATACTTTTAGTAAAAATTTCAAACGTGATAAATAACGTGCTATAAAGATTCCACATATCAGCGTTAGCCACACACTTGTTTTAAACCATTGTGTTTTTCCTAACACCTGCATATTCAACTTGTCGAAGAGGAAATAATAAATCAGCATTCCTGAAATTATTGTAATTACCATAAACATAAGCTGGCGATTGTATGCTGATGGCTGTGTGAAAAACAGCATTGCTGTGAAAAGTACAAGAAATATATTTTTAAGATAATCGCTCAGTAAAAAAAAGGAGGGAAGATAATGATGAGGATTCCGAAAAACATAGAGAATATAATAGTAGTAGCTGTCGCTGCCGGATGAAGTATCAAAAAACTGACGTTTGAACAGTGGAACCAGCATGAACAAAGCCGGAATGAGGTAGCAAATAATTCCCGAAATTAAGTTGCGTCCAATGTTGCGCTGAAACACAATATTTTTAATGAGCAACAGAAGCATAACCTGCATTCCTATCAAAGGTTGATAAAGAGTAGCTATGCCGCAAAGCAGCATAGCTGTTTTTGTTTTGCCATCAAATGAATAGTAAAAAGCAGCCATGCATAATGCCGATGCAAACACAGAACAGGTGAGCATGTTGTCGAAAACAGTATTTCCTCCTACCGTAATTTTATTCAGCAGAATTAAACCTGCCAATGGCGTTAGGATTGCAGTAAAATCATTTTTAAAAATTAGGAATGACAATCGCATATAATAAAACGAAAACACTGTTAACGCCAGAACCATTAAACCAAAACATAACTGCGGAAGAGCAAGGAGATGGCTGAGAAAAAATAAGGTGTAGGCGTAGAAATATCGGATGGAAAAGTTGTTATAGAGATAGTCTGTAACATAATCGCTCTGATAAAGTAATGGATTCCGGAGTTTATACACCAGAGGCAAATGTTCTTCCAGGTCGCTGCTATTGAAAAAATAGCCATATACACCGAGAAACAATAAGGCGTAAAACAACGACCAAATCCAATATTTAACGGTTTGTGACATTAGAAGAGTAAATTTGCACTGAACAAAGAAAACGATTTTGTTAATTAGCTTTGCAACAGAATAGATATGAGCGATCAGAATAAGAGAATCCTCCTGGTTGAGGATGAGCAGACTCTTTCAGAGACCATTAAGCTGAATCTGGAAATGGAAGGGTACTATGTAAATGCTGTGGGTGACGGTAAAAAGGCGCTGAAGGCATTCAAGGAAGGGCGTTATAATCTGGTAATATTGGATGTGATGCTGCCTGAAATCAGCGGTTTTACAGTATGTGAATCTATTCGTCTTGAGAATTTGGACATTCCTATACTTTTTCTGAGCGCAAAGAATCATCCGAGCGACCGCGTGATGGGTTTGAAAATAGGAGGAGATGATTATCTCACTAAGCCTTTTAATCTGGAGGAGTTGTTGCTGAGAGTACAAAACCTCATAAGACGTACTATTGAGCAAAAAGAGAAAGCAGCATTAACAATGTTTCATCTCAATGGCAATGAAATAAATTTTGCTCAACTTGAAATTAGGCGACCTGACGGAACACTTACTCACCTTACCAAGAAAGAAGCATTGTTGCTTAAACTTTTGATTGAAAAACGAAATGAAGTAGTGTCGCGTGAGCATATTCTCGAAACTGTGTGGGGGTATGATATTTATCCTTCAACCCGTACAATTGATAACTTCATTGTTACTTTTCGTAAGTATTTTGAACCCGACCCTTCCAACCCAAAATATTTTATTTCCATACGTGGAATAGGGTATAAGTTTATGGATGCCGAGGGATAAAATTGCTAAGGTGAAAATACTGGTTATAGATAATTTCGATTCTTTCACCTACAATCTTGTTCATTACATGGAACAAATTACAGGCGATAAACCGGAAGTAAAACGCAATAATGAAATTTCTGTTGAAGCGGCAGGCTCGTTCGATAAAATCTGTATTTCACCGGGACCTGGACTTCCGGCTGATGCAGGTATTACTATGGAAGTGATAAGTAAATGGTCGCCACAGAAAAGTATTTTAGGAGTTTGTCTGGGGCATCAGGCTATAGCAGAATCATTCGGAGGATCACTAAAAAATTCTGAAACAGTGATGCATGGTGTTTGCAGAAAAATAAATGTTCTGCGAAAGGATAAATTATTTGAAAATATCCCTCTTCGCTTTGATGCGGGACGTTATCATTCATGGGTGGTGCATAATCCGGCAATACTGGAAGTGCTTGCTGAAGATGACGATAAAAATATTATGGCAGTTAAACATCCGCAGTATAATGTTTACGGAGTGCAGTTTCATCCGGAAAGTATCATGACTACGGAAGGATTACAAATAATACACAACTGGATTTTAAATACCTGATTATGGAAATTAGGATAGCAACACCTGAAGATGCAGAAGCAATAAGCAAGATGGTCACCAACATTTGGAAAGCTTATTATCCTGCTATTATCACACATGAGCAGATAAATTTTATGCTCGAAAAGATGTGCACTGTGAATGCCCTTCGGCAGCAGATGGACGAAGAGCATGTGTTTCTTGTTGCTGAAGAAGATGACGAAATAGTGGGATACCTTGCCTACTATGCATTAAACGATATGGAAATTTTTCTCGATAAACTGTATGTAAATATGGGAATGCACGGGAGAAATATCGGAGGCATTTTGCTCCATGAAATGATTGAGCAGATAAGCGATTTTAAGCAGATAAAACTACAAGTAAACCGAAAGAATGTTAAAGCCATTAATTTTTATTTCAAAAATGGCTTCCGCATTGAGCGAGCTGCAGATTTTGATATTGGCAATGGTTATTTTATGAATGATTTCGTAATGGTAAAAAATATTGAGGATGGCGGGAAATAGTTTCGGAACACTATTCAGAATTACCACCTTTGGTGAATCGCATGGACCATTTATTGGAGTGGTGATTGATGGTTGTTATCCAGGAGTAGAAATTAGCACAGAAAAAATTTCATTAGAGTTGGCGCGAAGAAGACCGGGACAGTCCGAGTTAACTTCAGCACGAAAGGAGGATGATATTCCGGAAATAATTTCAGGAATTTACAACGGAAAAACAACGGGAGCTCCGCTTACTATTTTAATTCGTAATAAAGATCAGCGGCCTGCAGATTATGATACATTGAAAAACACTTTCCGCCCTTCACATGCTGATTTTACATATCATTCTAAATATGGAATTCGCGATCACCGTGGCAGCGGAAGAGCATCGGCACGAGAAACAGCTGCGCGTGTGGCAGCAGGTGCAATTGCGATGATGTTACTTGAAGAACGCAATATATCCTTTCATACTTTTGTAAGTAAGATTGGAAATGTGGAGCTACCGCACACAGAATTACTCAATTTTTCAGATATAGAAATGAATCCTGTGCGCTGCCCTCATCAACCCACTGCAGCAGCAATGGTAAGTTTGATTGAAGAATGTAAATCAAAAGGCGATACGCTGGGAGGTGTTATCAGCGGAATTATACAAGGACTGCCTCCCGGATTAGGAGAGCCCGTTTTTGATAAGTTTCATGCTAGACTCGGATACGCCATGTTGGGCATTAACGCAGTTAAAGGATTTGAATTGGGTTCAGGGTTTAATGGCGCATCTCAGAAAGGATCTCAGCAAAATGATGTATTTAGTTTTTCACCTGAAGGAAAAGTTACTACGCTTACAAATAATTCAGGCGGAGTGCAGGGAGGAATTACCAATGGTGAAGAGGTGACTTTTAAAGTGGCGTTTAAACCGGTATCCACAATCATGCAACCGCAAAAAAGCATTGATATAGATGGCAACGATGTAATTCTTCAGCCCGGTGGGCGACATGATGTGTGTGTGGTTCCGCGTGCTGTGCCAATTGTAAGAGCTATGGCAGCCATCACCACACTCGATTTTCTGATGCAACAGGATGCGCTAAAAGGAAATTCACAGCATTAGTTTTTTTTAAAAGCAATTCAAAAAAAAATGCAAAACCCTTTAGAAGGATTTTGCATTTATGTGATGTGTGAAATTTTACCTGAATGGTGTTATTTACATATTTTCAAGTACCATGGCACTTGCACCACCACCGCCATTGCAAATGGCTGCACCACCTATACGTGCATTGTTTTGTTTCAACACATGAATGAGTGTAACCAGTATGCGCGCACCTGAACATCCTAACGGATGCCCTAACGATACCGCACCTCCGTTAACATTTACACGTGACACATCAAGTCCCATTTCTTTTACGTTGGCCAGTGCTACCACTGAAAATGCTTCGTTTAACTCAACATATTCCAGGTCGTTCATTTTCAAACCTGCTTTGGCAACCGCACGAGGCAACGCTTTGGATGGAGTAGTGGTAAACCATTCGGGAGCTTGTTCTGCATCTGCATAACTTCTGATTTTTGCCAGTGGTTTTAAACCTAACTTCTCTGCTTTTTCTTTACTCATAAGTACCAGTGCAGCTGCACCATCATTCATGGTTGATGCATTGGCAGCGGTAACAGTGCCATCCTTTACGAAGGCAGGCTTAAGTCCTGCAATCTTGTCGAATTTTACATTTTTATACTCTTCATCTTCGGCAAAAATTTCGGGGTCGCCTTTGCGTTGCGGAATTTCTACCGGTACAATTTCATCTTTATATTTTCCGGCAGCCCAAGCTTCAGCACTGCGTTTATATGACTGTATGGCATAGCCATCCTGATCTTCTCTGCTGAAACCACATTCTTTGGCACATAACTCTGCTGCGTTGCCCATAGCGTAGTTATGATATACATCCATCAGACCATCTTTTGCAAGTCCGTCAACCATTTTCACATCGCCATATTTATTTCCCCAACGCATATTGGGAGCATAAAAAGGTACATTGCTCATACTTTCCATACCTCCGGCAACAACTACTTCATTGTCGCCAAGCATGATGCTTTGAGCGGCAAGCATTACTGCTTTCATTCCTGAAGCACAAACTTTATTGATGGTGGTGCAGTGAACATTATCAGGCAATCCGGCAAACTTAGCTGCCTGACGTGCAGGAGCCTGCCCTATGTTAGCCTGAAGCACATTTCCCATGTAAACTTCAGTAACTTCTTTGGGGTCTAAGGAAATGCGATTGAGGGCTCCTTTAATAGCTATTGCACCTAACTGAGTAGCAGAGAGAGCGGTAAGTTTACCACCGAAACTTCCCATCGGAGTACGCACTGCCGAAACGATATATACTTCTTTCATTCTTCTGATATTTTTATGATGAGGCACAAAAGTAACAAAAGAAAGTGTAGCGCGTTCCGGCAGGGGTTTATTGCCAAATTAGATCAGAGGAGAACGCGTTTTCAAAATATTGTTCAACAGTGCGTTACTGCTAACGGGTTTAATTGGTTATTCCGTAGTTAAGTTCTACCTGAAATTTATCATTTAATGCTCCTATGCGTTTGGCAGCAGCTTCCGACATTTTAATAATCTGTTTGTCGTTATCGCCTGTATCTGGTAACTGGCCAACTACTTTTACAAAAACATAATCGCCATTCATACGATTGGTTACTTTAATGATGGTTCCCGGTGTAGCGGTACGATGCAAAGCATAAAATTTACTTTGATTGATATCGCTGTCATGAATCCATGAAGCCATACCTGTTTCATTCACTTCTATTACCGAGCCATTTTTTCCGGTAACTTTTTTGGTTTCAATGCGCGATGCTTTGTACTCCATTTCATCAGGCGATGGAGTAGCAGGAATCATTTTATTATTCGCTTCGGCTATCAGTTTGGAGTCATTACGAACCTGCTCGTTTTTCTGTTCAAGTTTTTTATCTTCCAGAGTCTGAGCTGTTGTTGCAGTTTTAACATCGGGAGTAGTAACTTTTTCTTTAACAGGCTTTGTGTTGTCTGCAACTATAAGTTTTTGTCCTGCCTTTATTGCATCATTTTCCAGGTGATTCCATTTTCTGATCTGATCGGCAGTGACATTGTATTTGCGTGCTATACCAAACAGGGTTTCACCTTTTTCAATGAGATGAGCATGGTTCTCGGAGGGGAAGTCTGCTGATTTTTTAGGAGCTGCCGATGCAGGTTTTTCATTATCGGTGTTTTTTACGTTATCGGTAGCATTTCCTGTTTTTTCAATAGGGATATTTATTATTTGCCCGATTTTTAAATCATTCACTCCTGGGTTTACGGATTTTAGTTCATCTATACTCATTTTGTATTTATGAGATAAACCGGTCCAGGTATCTTTAGAAACAACTTTATATAAAGTACATTTTTTACCGGCAATAACTCTCTGACCTTGCTGTGCAAAAGCAAATACGACAGACAACATTCCGGCAGTAAACAAGATGGCGATTTTAGACCTCATCATACTTAATTTTCCTTTTACAATACTACAGATTACTATGTCTTGCATTATGAATATACAATATGGTTTTGAACAAAATAATTAACACCTTAACGCCAGACATGTTTTAGAATTGTGCAATTTTGATTTCATCATAAATATTCAATCATGAAGTACTTATTTGTCTTATTTAGTTTTTTATTAACGATGCATGGATTTGCGAAAGAGCCTTTGGTTTATCGTTTTAATTTTCAATCAGAAGTTGACAGAGGTACTGCACGAATGTTTAGTAAAGCAATGTTTCAGGCTCAGGAAATGAAGGCTGATTTGTTTCTGATACACTTGAATACTTATGGAGGAATGTTGGATGCAGCTGACAGTATCCGTAATACTATTATCAATTCCGATATTCCTGTTGTAGTTTTTATTGACCGTAATGCCGCAAGTGCAGGAGCGCTTATTTCTATTGCATGCAATAGGATATATATGCGCAGCGGCTCAAGTATAGGGGCAGCAACTGTTGTTACTCAGGATGGGCAAGCCGCTCCCGATAAATACCAATCGTACATGCGCGCCATGATGCGTGCTACTGCCGAAAAACGAAACCGAGACCCTAAAATTGCCGAAGCAATGGTTGACCCAAGAGTAGTTATTCCGGGTGTGAATGATTCAGGACGTGTGCTCACCTTTACTGCATCTGAAGCATTGGCCAATAATTATTGCAATGCTATTGTAGAATCAGAAAAGGAGTTGTTGCAAAAAGAAAACTTCACTGCCTACACCACCACGGAGTATCATCCCTCATGGGCTGATAATGCAATAGGGTTCCTCATTCATCCGGCTGTGAGCAGCATACTTATTCTCATCATGCTGGCCGGTTTATATTTCGAATTTCAGGCACCGGGAACTATATTTCCTATAGCCGCTTCGGTGCTGGCTGCAGTGTTGTACTTTGCACCTTTGTATCTCGAAGGACTTGCTGCCAATTGGGAAATACTTCTTTTTGCTACCGGAGTAATTTTACTTGCGGTAGAGTTTTTTGTGATTCCCGGTTTTGGTATTACAGGTATAGCCGGAATTATCTGCACTACGCTGGGTTTTGCTTTAAGTATGCTTAACAACAATGGATGGGATTTTACTTTTACCTCAAAATCTCAGATTATTATGAGTGTTACAGTGACTTCCGGAGCAATGCTTTTTTCGATAGTATTGGTAATATTTCTTTTGAGTAGAATTAATGATTCAAAGCGGCTCAGTAAACTGGCACTGAATAATACACTTGAATCGGTGAAAGGATATCACGCTCCTGCGGATTCAGATGATGTGCAAATTGGAATGAACGGAATAGCCCATACCGATCTCAGACCCTCAGGAAAAATAATGATGAATGGCAGAGTGTATGATGCCGTTGCAGAGTCAGGATGGATTCATAAAGGAGAACAAATAGAAGTTGTTGCGACCGGTATGACACTTACTGTTAGAACTTTAAGTGTGTGAATATCTTTGTTTATATCATTCACTAATTCCCGACATTGGTTTTTTATCAGCATTAACTTTGTCAGCGGAAATAACCCACATATATATATATTAAACCACCAATTAAATATACACAATGAAACATTACCTGAAGTTCTCTTACGTACTGCTATTAGTTTTATTTTCCTGTAAGGATTATAAACCTGAAGTTGACCGCCTTAATCGCGAGCGTGATTCGCTTATCAACAATTCAAGTCTAAAAGACAGCACCATTGATTCCTTTCTTGGCGATTTTAATGAAATTGAAGCCAGCCTTGACAGTATCAATCAGATTCACTCTGCCATAACCCGTGACCGCAAGAATGACCCTGAAATGGGAGGAACAGTGAAGGATCGCATCCGCAGAAACATGGAAAGCATTAATCAGCTTTTGGATCAGAACAGCCAGCGTATTGCCGAACTTACTCGCAAACTGAATGGAAGCAATGTGAAAAGCGCGGAACTTCAGAAAATGATTAAGGGTCTTAACTTGAAAATTGCTGAACGCGATTCAATGATTGCCGATTTAAATAATCAGTTAGGAGATGCAAAAATTGAAATTACAGGCCTTCGTACCAACATCGAAACCCTTAACTCAACAATAGGTGAAAAGGAAAAAACTATTGAAGAAAAGGTGAATACAATTAATACTGCTTATTATGTTGTAGGTACTTACAAGCAACTACGTGATAAGAAAATTCTTAGTAAAAAAGGAGGATTTATTGGCATAGGAAGAAGTCAGACTGTCAACAGTGACGTTGATAACTCAAAATTCATCAAGGTGGATATTCGTCAGTTTAATAATCTTGAATTGAATACGAAGAGTGTTAAACTTGCTTCTGTGCATCCAGCAGCTTCTTATTCTTACGATAAGGATAAAAAGAAAATTAACTCACTAAAGATTACAAATCCTGAACTTTTCTGGAGTAATTCAAAATACCTTGTAGTAGTAACAAAGTAACGACCGGATTGATATATTCAGAGGCAGAATTTCTATTCTGCCTCTTTTTTTTACTTACGATTTTGATGGATGCTTTTACTTGAAGATATTAAAGATTATGGCTGCTTCAATTTTGTAAAAGACTAATTTGAACTTATTTTTACAGCATGAACGATTTTATTATTCGTGTTTATGGTATTTTGATAAACGATAAAAACGAAGTTTTGCTGTCGCATGAAAAAGAATTCGGTATAGAATTTACCAAGTTTCCCGGAGGCGGATTGGAATATGGGGAAGGCATAAGAGAATGTCTGATACGTGAATTTATGGAAGAAACCGGTCAGTCTGTTAAAGTGCTTGAGCATTTTTACACAACTGATTTTTTTATTGCATCAGCTTTTCATGAAAAAGGGCAGTTAATAAGCATCTATTTTTATGTGGATGCTAACGGATTTAAAACACCTTCAAACACTGATACCCAAATATTCCTATGGCGACCTCTGAATTTATTGATACCGGAAGATGTTACTTTTCCGGTTGATAAACATGTGGTAAAACTATTGAATAAACTTCATCGCAATTAGCGATTGCAGATTTCTTTATACGGACAGTGCTTGCATCTGCTTGCATCCTCTACTTGTGTGAAGGGAGTTTCGAAAATAATCTCTTCCAATGTAGCGATTAGTTTATAGTCAAATTCGGAGGCACTTGCAAGCCAATCTTTAAGAGCGATATCTTCAAACCCTGAGCTGATTCTGCGTAAGGGATAAATACCTGCAGTAATTTCGCCTTTATAACCGGAGCGCTCCGCAAGCCATAGGTAAAACATTAATTGAAAGTTGATCTTGCATTTAGGTTGTGAAAAAATATCAATCACACCTTTTTTTCGTTTTAACTCATCCTTTCCTGTTTTGTAATCAACAATCCTGTATCCTGTTTTTGTTTTATCTACTCTGTCATATTTACCTTTGATAATTACCGAAGTATTTTCTTTTAATGTAATTTTTATTTCATGATCAGCTTCCGTTTCTTCAACCGAAAATTCAGGGAAAGTTAAATCTGCATCAATGGTTTGTTCAATATATCTTACAAGAATTTTTTCGATGATGTAGGCATATCCTTTACGTTGATAATGTTTATCGTAAACTTCAGTAATGGCGGTTATTACCTCGTTCTCTATTTCTTTTTTCATCACCGCTGCCAGCTTTTTCGTGAAGGGCTTTGTTTTGGCAGATTTATACAGTTGTTCTAAGGCATGATGCAAAATCTGACCAAGCATAGCACCATCCATTTCTTCTTCTGCTGTTTCAGGCTCTTTCAGTTTTTTGATATACTTAAAATAATACTGAAGCGAACAATTAATATACGCCTGAAGTGCTGTTGCCGAAATTCGCACCTCACCTGAGTTGAATAGTCTTTTTAATTCTTTGGTTAAAGATGGAGTACGCTTAATTTCAGGATTGATATAATTTATTTTATTTAAAGGTGGTGTTACTATCTGATGCGTAATATTCCAGTTTTTGAGATTAGGTTTTATCTCGTAAAAAATCTGCAACAAATAGCGGCTTCGTTCTCCTCCTGCAAACTCATCAGCCTGGGTGTTATACAGTAGTTCAATATGGGTTGCTCGCTGCAACAATCGCCAGAAATGATAAGATGAAATAGCATCCTGCTCTGTGTAGGTTGGAAGGTTAAATGATTTACGTAAGGTAAAAGGAATAAAGGAATGGTGCTTATTTGTTTTAGGTAATGAACCTTCATTAACATTGATGATGAAAATATTTTCGAAGTCGAGTACACGTGTTTCCAGAAGTCCCATAATTTGTAATCCTTTTACCGGCTCACCGCTGAAAGGTATTCGTGTAGTATTATACAATTCTTCAACCAGCATTTCGCATGCATGGTTATCAAGCAATGTCTGATAAGGTTTGGTTAAAGCATTTAATTCCTCCAACTCGTTTAACATAAACGCTGCAATATCCATTTCGGAAGATTTTACATCTTTAAGATAAACAAGGATACTGTTAAACACAGAAATATGTTTATCAATTGCATATTCATTCTTCAGCCATGCTGAAATAAATTTCCATGCATCCTCATTCATTTCTTCCGATGGGAAATAAAAGCCATATTCCTCCGCACGTTTTTTCATTCCTGAATTGAAAATTTTGGAATACGGGTGATTTAAAAGTTGTAAGAACGATTGATGATGAATGAGTGTTTGCTTGCTGTTCACAACTGACTTTCGTTTCAGTTCTTCCAGCAAATGAATAAATCGGAATGCCGTAGTATTGGCAAACGGATATCCCATTGTAATATTCAACTCTTCAATTTCAGCGGGAATAGATTGGAGCACCTGAGGCAATAATGTTTCATCAGGTAGTATGATGGCCGTTTTATCAAGGTTTATATTCCCTTCTGATAGCAGTGTCTGAAGTTGTTGTCCTAAATACTTAATCTGACCCGTTACCAATGGCACTCCTGTGATATTGACATTCTTTATTATGGTACGGAAATAATTGCCTTTATGCTTGAATTCGGTTTTTGTTAAACTATTATTCCTGAAAAACAAACCTGCTTCCTGATCTTTGGAGTCAATATAATATTCATCTGCATCCCAACGTATCAGACCTTTGCCCTGTTGAATATACTCAAAAATTTTCTTTTCGGCAGGAGTAAGCGCATAAAATCCGGCAAACACAGTTGCAGCGGTGTTTAATCCTGAAAGTACTTTTTCAGGATTTTTCGCCATTTCATTCAACGCATGACCTTCTGATGTTTTGTCAGCGGCTTGCAGTTGTGTAAATAAACTCTCATAAAATTGAGGAAGTCGCGACCATATTCGAGAAAAATTCTGCTGAAGTTTTGTTGGGTCTTTTAGTGAAAATAACTCATAAAATTTCCTGAGTTGCTCTTGTTGTTGTTCGTCATTCTGAAAAAGTGTTTCAATTTCTTTAAAAGACTTCAGGTCGGCAAAGAGTGATTTATGGTCTATCAGATATCGGTCGGCCTCATCAAAGTCCGCAAGAATCATTTCACCCCATGGCGCGTATGTTCTGAAATCAATATCCTTAAAATGTTTTTTGTAAATGGTGTAAAATTCTAACAGCAACTCTTTTTTTTCAGTAATACGTTGAGGAGTAAATCGAGCTATAAAATCACTGATGGAATAAACAGAGGGTAGGAGGGAAGCATGGTTAAGCAATTTGGCAAACGTCAGTTTAAAAATTAATGCAGCTCTTCGCGTGGGAAATACTACCGTAAAATCTGCATAATTATAGTCATTGCGAAAAGAGGCAATCTCATTTGCTAATGATTCTATAAAAGTATTTGAATTATTTGCTGTTTGCTTCGCTTTCATACAACAAACTTGAATATTTACCGGATTGAGTGTTCAGATAATCACCTGCTACTTTAAGTATTTCTTCCGGAGTTATCTTATCTATTCTATTGTAAATTTCTTCCAACTCCGTAACCTTATTAAAGTTGAGTAATCCTTTTGCATTTGAAATTACCACGTTGGCTTTGTTTTCTCTTGCAAGTGCAAGCTGGCCTTTAAACTGTTGTTTGTACTGATGAAGAATGTTGCTGCTGATTTTGACAGAAGCGAATTTATTCATCACTGCCTCGGTTAATGAAATACTTTTTTCAAGATATTTTTTATCGGTTGCCAGATACACATGAAAGGTGCCGGTATCACTGTATGAATTGAATCCTGATTCAATGGTATATGTGTAGCCATATTTTTCACGAATGCCCAGATTAAGTTTTGAATTCATTCCCGGGCCACCTAAAATATTATTTACCAAAGCCATTGTCAGTCTGTTTTTGTCATGCAGCGAAGGAGCAGGTTTTCCCATCATGTAATGGCATTGAGAGTTGTGCCTTACTAATTTTATTTGCTCAGGTTTGTAACCTCGGAAGGGAACTAATTTATTGGTGTGATTTTTTTTTCTTGCTCCAAAATATTTTTTTGCCAACTCCATAACTTTATTCTCATCAGCAGGAGCAGCAATTGACAAAACCATGTTGGACGGAAAATAGTTATTCGATATAAATTGAAATAAATCTTTTCTGTTGAAATTGTGTACCGATTGTTCGGTGCCAAGTATGGGGTTCCCAAGTGGGTTGTTCTTATACAACATACTTTCAAAATCATCAAATATCTGCTCTCCCGGATTATCCTGATAGGTTCTGATTTCGTCACAAACAACTTCTTTTTCTTTTTCCAGCTCTTTAACAGGAAAAATACTGTTAAATGTAAGGTCTGAAATGAGTTCTAATGCACGTTCTAAAAATGCTGCAGGGATTGATGCGTGAAAGCAGGTTTCTTCCTTGCTTGTAAAAGCATTGAGTTCGCCACCTACAACTTCAAGTCGGTTAAGTATGTGAAATGATTTTCGTTTATTGGTTCCTTTAAACAACATGTGCTCTATAAAATGAGCAATACCTTCCTTGCCCGCTTTCTCATGGCGCGTGCCGGCTTTTACCATCAATGCACAATGTGCAACTTCAGTGTGAGCCAATGGGGTAAAAATAAATCGGAGATGATTGGGAAGTGTGATTATTTTTGTCATAATGAAATGACAAAGGTAAAAATTGGTATGGTTATTTTGGGCGATGGTTGGTAATTATAAAATTTATAATTTGTGCCAGTTTATTCATTCATCATTTGGGAAATATTTAATTTGCAGCATGAAATTAAAATATACAAAGTATTGGGTCTGGTATATCACCAGCATTTCTATTATTGTTATGGCATGCAACAGACCACAGATGTCATCAGACAATAAGATGGAGCCTGTTCAACAAAAGCAAGTAACAGTAAATACGCAAAGGGATACATCTGTTCATGTTAAAGAGATTGATGCCGGTGCGGTGATTAATAATGCCAAGTGGAAACCTGCAACAGGCAATGTCAGTGTTTCGGTGACACAGGATCATAAAAAGAATTATGGTATTATGCTTACTGATGGAGTAAACAATATTGTTCTTACCTATAATGGAAAAGAAACCACCGGGAAAGTAAAAATCGGTGATTTCTTTCATGCTTCTGTGTTAGATGCTTCAGGTCATCCTTATATATGTTCTGACGGATATATTCAATTTACACGATTTGATACTACTGAACGAAAAATGTCAGCCAATTTTAATTTAAATTGTTTGCAGCAAGGGTCAAGCCCTATTCAGATATCAAAGGCTGAATTTAATGACTTGACCTGGTAAATAATTATTGGCCAACCTGTGAACACACGTTAGGGCATTTTGCAGTTGCTCTGAAAATTACCGGTGAGTTATCCGTACAATTTTTGATTGCAGTATTATCGCTCGTGAAGCCTTCTACAATAATGGTTATATCGTCAGCTTCTTTTCCGGTTTTAGCTAAATAGCACACAATTCCGTTTGCTTTAGGATTGTCGCAGAATATTTTGTCCAATGCCTTTTTGCTCAGAAATCCTCCTTTGACAGAAGTATGAAATTCATTTTGAAAAAGTTGAACATTTGCTTTCGCATCGTCTAAAGAAATACATTCTCCTCCGCCTTCTTTTTCATCTGTGCTATAACGATTCGAGTCAGCGCAGGCACAAGGTAAATCCTTAGCCTGAATCGAATTTGTATCGATATTGGCAATTTGTTTTGTCTCCTGATTGGAATTGCATCTGCTAAGAAAAACCATTGCATTGATAGCCACTGAGGCTATAAGAACATAATTTTTGATTTTCATAAAATTTAATTTTTGAAGTTAGATATATGTTATTTGTGATTATGAATTATAAGGTATGGCAATAATAAATTCTGTTTGAAATCCGGGTATTGATTTGGTTGTAATTTTGCCATTAAATGATTTTGTGATTTCATAAGCCATACTTAGGCCTAAACCCGTGCCTTTGCCTAATGGTTTGGTTGTAAAAAATGGCTCATAAATCCGATCAATAATCTCGTCACTTATACCATTCCCATTGTCAATAATTGTTATTTCTACTGATTGACTTTTATTTTGTGTGATGATTTTTAAAACAGGATCAAAGCCGGGAAAGGATTGCATCCTTTGATACATGCTGTCAAAGGCATTGTTAATTACAATCATAACGACAGTCATTAACTCATGTGGACTGATGTTTACTTCTTTTATATGAGAGTCCTGAGATATTAGAATGCTGCAGTTAAAGTCTGCTGAGTGCGATTTGTAGCTGAATAATGCAACATTTGAAAAATCAGAAATCATTTTATTCAGATTATCAATAGTTCTTTTTTTGTTAGGCATTTGGGTATGCTTTACCATATCAAATATAATCTTCTCTGCACGCAAAGAATGTTGATAAATCAATTCTAAGTTTTTGTTTATTTCCTCACTCAATTCCTGATTTTGTATTTTAGAATCAGAATGATTCATTTCCTGAATAAGTTCGCTCGTCAGCTTGGTGAAATTAATAACAAAATTCAATGGGTTGCGCAACTCATGAGCCAGATTTACCGACATACGCCCGAGTGAAGCCATTTTTTCGGTTTGTATCAGTTGATTTTGGGCTTTTTTGATATTTTCTAGAGCTATATTCAATTCGGTATTGGCCTTATTGAGTTCTTTTTCTTTGCGATTCTTAAACCTATATCTTCTGAATAAACTAATCGATAATGCCAATAACATAAATACAAACAAACCCAGTACAATCTTCTGTAATCTGTTTACCTTTTGACGCTGCATTAACGCAGTTATTTTATCCTGCTGGCGGTCAAACTCTATTCTTGTTTTCAACATGTCTACTGTTTTGTGCCGGTCTGAAGAAAACACTGAATCACGGAGGTTATAATATTTTACTAAGTAATTATTAGCTTCTTTATAATCTTTTATTTCCGAATAGTAAGTAGAAAATAAATTAAGGATTTCTATCTTTAAGTTGGTCAGTGAATATTCATTGGCAATTTCCCATGCAATCTTTAACGTGTGATATGCCGAATCAGGTTGCCCTATACCTAATAACATTCTGCTGTAAGGTATATACAACATGCATTTTCCGTAATTATCATCAGGGTCGTTCCAAAAAGTGTATATTTCATTAAACATTTTGGAAGCCTCGGTATACTTTTGCTGTAGAGTGTAAAGATTAGCAAGAGCTACATAGCATTCAAAATATCGGTCAGATTTATTAGTAAATGTGTTTTTTACAAGTGACTGATTCAGCATGAACTCTGCATCATTCCATTGATGTAATTCTATATTACACAAACCAATGAGGTAATATACAGTTGAAAGACTACTATCTATGGCTTCCTTCTCATAAAAATCAGCCGAAATTCGGAGATTTTCTATTGATTCATCATATTGTTTCTGCAGATAATAGATTAAACCAATCTGCATAAATGAATAAGCCTCTCCAACAGAATTTTTTTGTTTTCTAAACTGGGTAATTGCACGGTAGAGATATTCCATAGCCCGGCTATCATCTAACTGTCGAATATAAACTTGTGCCTGATAAATGTCGCTGTAGGCAATTAAATCCGGACGATTTAATTGCCTGCCTGCAATCCTCAAACTATCTATCCAGTAAACTGCAGAATCGGTAATCTTATCAGCATACTGATAATTATTAATGATTTGCTTAATTAATTCAACTGAAACAGTATCCTGTTCGCGTAGTTTCTGATATCGCTCTATCAGTTCCAGATTATTATTACCTTTCTGAGCTATCATCTCAAGTGGAAGCATGAATAATACCACTTGTAAAAAACCAAGAAAAAGGAGGTTGCGGTAATGATGCTTTTGGAAAGCCATAGGATGCAGGGTTAATGCCTCCAAATATAAATATTATTTTATATAAAACGCAGTTTAATAAAAATATTTATTCTATTACAACCAGCCGATAGCCATTGCCATGTACATTCAGCAGTTCTACCTTAGGGTCATCTTTCAGATATTTTCTGATTTTGGTAATAAAAACATCCATACTTCTTGCTGTAAAATAGTTGTCATCGTTCCAAATTTTTCGCAGTGCAACTTCACGAGGTAAAATATCATTCAGATAAAGGCATAATAATGCCAGTAGTGCAGCTTCCTTTGGCGAAAGTTTCTGTACTTTTCCGAATCCATCTATTGTGCGTAACCGGCTATTGAATTTAAAACCTCCTATAGTGAATTCTACCTGCTCATTAGCTGCTTTTACTATCGTTTCACTTCTATTAAGCAAAGCCTTTATTTTTAACAATAGAATTTCTGAATCAAATGGCTTTGTTATATAATCGTCAGCACCAATTTTAAAACCTCGTATCATATCTGTCTTCATAGATTTAGCAGTGAGGAAAATGATAGGTACATGATGATCTTTTTCTTTGATTTTCTCAGCTAAGGTAAAGCCATCCATAATAGGCATCATCACATCAAGGATGCACAAATTGAATTTTCCAGGTTCGAATTTTTCCAAAGCCTGTTGCCCGTCACGATAGAGATACACGTCATAATCGTGAAGAGCAAGATAATCTTTCAGAACCATACCAAAGTTGGTATCGTCTTCTGCTATCAAAATTTTAGTTCTTCCTGTAAGTATCGACATATTATTAATGTTGGTGTAATCAATAAAACTGTTATTTGAATTTTTTATTTTTTTCATTATGCTGTATGGGTAACAGTACTTCCATTGTGGTTCCGGCATTGCGTGAACTTTCCAATACACATATCTCGCCCTGATGCGCCTGTATAATAGCTTTGGCAAAACTTAAGCCCAAACCAAACCCTTTCACATCATGCAAATTGCCTGTGGTGGCGCGATAAAATTTTTCGAAAATATTTTTTTGTACTTCCTTGCTCATCCCAATGCCGTTGTCTTTTACTAATATCTGTACAGAGTTATGAATGTTGGTAGTGGTGATAATTATTTCAGGTTTTTCAGGACTGTATTTGTTAGCATTATCCAGCAAGTTGACAATTGAATTGTAAATCAGGTGCTGATCACCCGTAATGATACTCTGTGCAGCATTCAGATAAAGTTCTATTTTCCCACCCTTAGATTCAACCTGCAATTTAAACTGTGAAGCAGCTTTGGTTAGTAAATCATGTAAATTGAATTTTTCTAATTGCAGATTCAATCCTTTTTTATCCAACAATGCCATTTGTAATATAGATTCAACGTGGTTGTGCATTCGTTGATTTTCTTCTTTGATGATATTCAGATAGCGATGAACGGCATCAGGGTTTTGGGCAATTAAAGGATTTCCGGCTGCATCACTTGCCAGCGATATAGTTGCTATAGGTGTTTTAAATTCATGAGTCATGTTATTGATAAAGTCGGTCTTTATATCCGATATTTTCTTTTGTCTGAATAAGATGTAAATGGTATAGGCAGTTCCCATCAGCATGATAATTATAAATAAGGAGGAACTGATAAGCATAACCCACATGGTTGAAAGTACATATCTGAAACTATCAGGAAAATAAACAGATAGTAGCACAGGTTTTGCGAGTAAATCATTAGGGAATAAATCTGTTTTATATCTGCTTGATAGTATTTCTTTTTTATTCACAGGGGCATCAGTTGACATAATGTTATTTTCACCAACATTGATTACTCCGAAATGGTATGCTGTTTCAATACCTCTGCTCGATAACTCTGTGCGTATTGCAGAGTCTAATTGAGTTGGATTAATTCTGCTTTCAATATCTTTTTCATCAGTTATAAATTCAAAAGCCATGTTTTGCACTACCTTATTCCAGTTATTTATTTTGGCTTCAATTTTAGATTTCTGTTTTTCGAGAATTGTATTTCTAAGTGCTTCTGATTCTATGGAGTTATGTTCTGTTGTTTTGGTGGAGTCGTCAATAGTCAGCACCTGCCTGTTATGGCGAATTACAATCCTTCGTCCACCCATGTGACTGATGACCATTCTTATTTCATCTTTGTTGAAATTTGCAGGCAAGGGTGGGTCAATAAGTTCGGGTGGGACTGGTGGACTTGGTGGACTTGGTGGAGCAGGAGGAACGGTTGGTAATTCACTATCATTAGCTGACCCAAGTAAATGATTTTTTACAAGTTTCTCCTTTTCAAGCTGCTGTTCGTCCAAAATTCTCTTTTCGCGAAGTAAGGAATAAATAGAATCATTGTTAAAAGCAACAAAGCTGTTACTGATAATATTATAAACTTCCTTTTTTTCTAATTTATTGGCAACGGCCATCAATGCATCATTCGCCCGCTGGTTAAACTGTTGTTCTTTCAGATGGTAATCGTGCAATATCCAATTTACCTGCATAGATATTATACCTATGAAAGAACCGGTAATGAGAATGGTAATTAATATAATCTTACTCTTATTCACAATTGCAAATTTAAACTTCTTTGTTACCAATTTGTGTGTTTAACAAATCTTTAACCCATCTTAACTGAATCATAACCCATGACTACTTTGGGCTAAGGTAAATTTGATAATTGAAAATTTAAATATCAAGAACATGAATAAGAAAATTGTTTTGAGTGCTGTTGCTTTCATAACTGCACTATGCGCACACGGTCAAGTCCCTACAGAAAAGGAGGGAAGTTATCATCTTCAGCTTAAAATTAGCAGTAATGATTCAACTATTGATATTGACACAACTTTTGCTGATGTCAATTCCATGAATGATTATTTAAAGGTCAACAACATTAAATTACCGGAGCCTCCTAATCCTGTAGCAGCAATAATGCCTCCCAATCCGCCAGCACCTCCCTGCATTAAAGCATCACATGCACCTTTGCCTCCGCCTGCACCACCGTTGCCACCTACACCGCCAACACCTCCTGAGTTAAAAGATTAAATTTATCAGGTAGTTTTATTACGTGTAATTGGTTGTTTGCAGATGTGATTTAAACCGGATCAACGTCAATGTGAACCAGTATGTTTTTTGATTTCTCATGAAGCCTGTATTTCTCAAAGGCAGCAAGCATGGCAGCTCGGGTTTCTGAAGCAGATATTTTTTTGGAATTTTTCACCATGATAGTACGCAGATAATAATTTTTTATGCGAGAAACCACCGGTGAAACCGGGCCCATCGTATCAGGAAAATATTTTTTTAATTCCATTGATAAAATTTTTGCGGCTTCATCTGTGCGGTCGGGCTGTTTGCCTTTTAATGTAATTTCTGTCAGGCGATAATATGGCGGGTAGTGAAATTTCTGTCGCTCGGCAAGTTCAAAATCTATAAAAGCTTTATAGTCGTTGTTAACCACAAACTGTAGAATGGTATGCGAAGGATTATACGATTGAATAATTACTTTTCCCTGTTCATTCTTTCGTCCGGCCCGGCCGCTAACCTGTTGCAACATCTGAAAGCTTCTTTCATAAGCTCTGAAATCGGGGAAGTTGATTAGGCTATCGGCATTAAGGATGCCAACCAGGCTCACATTGTCGAAGTCAAGGCCTTTGGTAACCATTTGTGTGCCTACCAGAATATCGGTTTCACGAGTTTCAAAACGATAAATAATTTCTTTGTAACTGTGCTTACCACGTGTGCTGTCGAGATCTAATCTTGCAATTTTTTTCTCCGGAAAAAATATTTGTAATTCGTCTTCAATTTTTTCAGTGCCAAACCCATGTTGTCTTAAATCAGTTTCGCCACAAGATGGACATTTCAGAGGTATTTGAGCAGTATATCCGCAGTAGTGACATCGTAAAATATCGGCACGCTTATAATAAGTTAAAGCCACATCACAATTGTTGCAATGAGGAATCCAGTTGCAATGATGACATTGAATCACAGGTGCATAACCTCTTCTGTTCTGAAATAGAATAATCTGTTTGCCTTTATTCAGTTCAACTTCCATAGATTGAATCAGCAATGGAGAGAAGTGCGATTTCATTTGCCTTCGTAGCGTCAGCTCTTTGATATTTACCAGTTGAATAAGTGGTGGAGCTATGTCGGCATGTCGTGCAAACAATTCTGTCAGGAAATATTTCCCTCTTCGTGCATTGTAATAGCTTTCGATGGAAGGTGTAGCGCTGCCCAGTAAGACATCAGCATCGTAAAGCGAAGCAAGCACTATGGCAGTGTCGCGCGCATGATATCGAGGAGCAGGATCAAATTGTTTGTAGGAAGGTTCATGCTCTTCATCCACAATAACCAAACCCAAATTGCTGAATGGCAGAAAAACAGCAGAACGTGCTCCCAGCACCAGAAAAGGTTCTTCGTTAGATGATGCTTCAATCAGTTTAGTCCATGTAGTAGCTCTCTCATTATCATTGAATCGCGAATGATACACCAACAAACTTTTTCCAAAATGTTTTTCGAGGCGATGAATCATCTGAGTAGTAAGCGCAATTTCAGGTAGGAGATAGAGAGCTTGTTTGCCTTTTTTTAAACAGTTGTCAATGAGACGAATATATATTTCTGTTTTGCCTGATGACGTAACGCCATGTAACAAACCTACTTTTTTAGAGGTAAAACCTTCTTGTATTTGATTCAATGCATCCTGCTGTGCTGCATTGAGAACGTAAAAATCAGTCTTACTGTCAGTCCGGTGTCCTATTTCTTTTTCAAGAGTAATGGTTAAAAGATTTTTTTTGACTAACTGCTGAAGGGTTGTTGTATTTCCTCCTGATTTTTTCAGCAACTCTCGTTGAGGAACCTTGCCATCAGGAAAATGCGGACTTAACATCATCTGTTGCATCATTACATCTAATTGCTTAGGTGCTTTTTTTTCCAGCTTATCAAATTCTTTTTTCAAAAAATCTGCATCGGCAGTAGCTGCTGATAGTTTTACGTAATGTACCAGAGGAATTTTAAAATCTTCCTTAACATCTTCAACCGACAATGTTATGTTTTTCCGCATGAGTGATTTAACCACCGGGAATACATATTTTCTGTCAAGTATTTTAGAAATTTCTTTTAGGGTCAAAGATTTTACCGAATGTAGTGCTTCCATAACCAGAAACTCATCATCCGTAAGCACTATGTTTTGTAACTCAGCTTCAGGGTTGAGAACTATTTTTGTTTCGCTGTTGAGTTTTAATGCAGCAGGTAATGCTGCATGCATCACATCACCAAGATTGCAGAGATAATATTTTTGTATCCATTGCCACAGCGCCAATTGTTTTTCAGTTACCACAGGCACATCATCGAGCACTGAAATAATAGCTTTGGCAACATAGCCCTCAGGGGCAACAGCATTAATATTATTTATAACAGCAGCATAAATTTTTTGATTACCAAACGGCACCAATACTCTCTTGCCGATACCTACTTGATGCATCCATTCTTCGCCTACTGAATAGGTGAAGAGCCTGGGAAGCGGTACCGGCACAATTACTTCAATAAAACTCTGAGACATAAGGTTATTTAGTTCGCTTTGAATCGAATCCAGCCTTTACGGTAAAAAATATACAGCTGAATAATTACAATCAGTATCATTACTACAATAACGCCAATATATCCATAAGGAGAATAGAGTTCAGGCATATTCAAAGGTAATTTTTCTCCGGTTTGAGCATCGGTGTTTTGAAAGTTCATTCCATATAGCCCAACAATGAAAGTCAGTGGGATGAATATGGTTGAAATAATGGTAAGAACTTTCATAACCTGGTTTAACCGGTTACTCACTCCCGAAAGATAAACATCCATTAAGCTGCTTGTTACTTCTTTATAACTTTCAACGATATCTAGAATCTGAATACAATGATCATAGGAATCACGGAAATAAACCTTGGTGTCTTCATGTATTTCATTAAAACTTGAACGGATGACATCATTTATTTTATCACGCTCCGGCCAAATAGCTCGTTTGAAAACAATCAGTTCGCGTTTAATCTGTAGGATTCTGTTAATCGAATCGTTGGAAGGGTTTGAAAGTAGTTCTTCTTCCAGAATATCTAACTTATTACCTATTTCTTCTAATGCAGGATAATAAAAATCAACAACGGCATCCATGAGAGCATAAGCCAGATAATCGCATTTTAATGTCCTCATGGCTCCTTTACTGTTGCGTAATCTTACTCTTACAGGTTCTAAAAAGTCTTGTCTTTTTTCCTGAATGGTTATCACAAAGTTGGAGCCAAGCATCAGGCTTAGTTGGTCATTTAACAGTTCACCGTTATTCATGCATAGCATACGACTTGTAAAATACAGATGCCCTTCGTATTCGTCCAGTTTAGGTCGCTGGTACACATTAAAAACATCTTCCATTTCAAGTTTGTGGAAATGAAAGATGGTTGCTATTTTTTCAAAAAAATCTCTGTTGCCAAAGCCGCTGATGTGTAACCAAAAAATTTTGCCGTTGAGTGAAGCATAAATATTTTCAATATCTTCAATTGTGCATTCTTGTTTTTCGATACAAGTTTCGGCATCATATACAAAGGCATGGGCAACCGGAGGTAAAGCATCATTGGGAATGCTGAAACTTCCTGGAAACGAGCCGGGCTGCGTGCTTTTCTTTCTACTTAGTTTTACGCTTAAACGCCTGTGTTTCGCCATTACTTTGTTTTACTTTTATAAGTGTCAAAAATAGCGATAAATTTGCCAATATTTTTTTTCGTATGAAGGAATGGTTTCAGAGTTGGTTCGATTCTCCTTATTACCATATCTTGTATAAGCACCGTGACGAATCAGAGGCAGCTCAGTTTATTGATAACCTGCTGCAATACCTGAAGCCTGCAAAGCGTGCAACCATACTGGATATAGCATGTGGAAAGGGTAGGCATAGTATTCACCTTGCTAACAAAGGTTTTAGAGTAACTGGGATTGATTTGTCGGAGCAGAATATTCGACATTGCCGTCAATATGAGAATGATAGCCTTGAATTTTATGAACATGACATGCGCGAAATATTTCGAACCAACGACTATGATCTGGCTTTGAATTTGTTTACAAGTTTTGGCTATTTCGACCGCGAACACGACAACCTTCGTACATTGCGTTCGGCTTCGCTTGCATTAAAGCCTGGAGGAATTTTTATTTTGGACTATTTTAACCCTGAAATGGTTGAGAAAAATCATGCTAAAACTATGCATAAAACAATTGATGGCATCAATTTTTCTGTAGTGAAGGAAGCTAAGGACAACAGAATTGAAAAAAAGATTTCATTTCAGGATAACGGTTTGCAGTATGACTTTAAAGAGTCTGTTCAATTAATTAGTGAAGCAAAATTCAAAGAGTACTTTGAAGAGACTTCACTCAGCGTTCTCAACATATTGGGCGACTATAACCTGAATGCTTACGATCCATTTTCAAGCCCACGATTAATTTTCATAACTCAAAAAAAGAAATAAGGTGGGAGCGTTTATCATTTTGTTTGCAGTGATATTTGGCGGAGGATTGCTTTACTTCCTTTTCAATAAAAGGAATGACTCCGTTCTAAAATTGTCATTGTCTTTTTCAGGTGCTTATTTGCTGGGTATCACAGTTACACATCTTATTCCCGAAGTTTATTCCTCCAACTCCGGTCATATAGGAGTTTTTATTCTTGCAGGATTTATTTTTCAGATTTTGTTGGAGTTTTTTTCAGAGGGAATTGAACACGGACATATCCATGTACATAAAAAACATTCAGGAGTATTTCCGTTCACCATGATGTTCAGCCTCTGTGTTCACTCCTTTTTTGAAGGAATTCCTATGGCCGATGTAGCACAAAGGCAATCACTCATGATGGGTATAGCAATGCATCATGTGCCCGTAGCTTTTGCATTAATGAGCATGCTCCTGCAGTCAGGAGTCAACAGGAAATGGGCTTTGTTTTCTCTGTTTTTGTTTGCAGTTATGTCTCCCATTGGAGCATTCACGGGAATTTATCTGGGCGATTGGCTTCAGAATGGGTTATTCGAAAAGGTTATGGCTGTAGTCATAGGCATATTTTTACATATCAGTACCACTATTTTATTTGAATCCGACAGCGACCACCGTTTCAATATTATTAAACTGATAATTATTTTAGGGGGTGCGGGCCTGTCGCTGATGGTATAAAAAAAACCTTCGGCTTCCCGAAGGTTTTTTACTCTAAAATCAATCAAACTAATTACACAATTTTTATTTCGCGTGCAGGTTTCGGTCTTGCTTCTTCTTTTTTAGGAATTACAAGAGTCATTACACCATTCTCATAAGAAGCTGCAATTTTTTCGTTATCGGCAACCTCGGGCAAAGTGAATGAACGGCTGAAACTGGCGTACGAAAACTCCTTACGGGTGTACTTTTCATTATTTTCAGTTTGCTCTGCACTTTTTTCTGCACTGATGCTTAAAACATCATTTTCGAGATTGATTTTGAAATCATCTTTTTTCAATCCGGGAGCAGCAATTTCTAATTTGAACTGATGGTCTGACTCCTTAATGTTTACAGATGGATTAAAAGACTTTGATGCGTTGTTGTTAATTACTCCTTCAAAGAAGTCATTGAACAAATCGCTGAAATGTTGTGAGCGGTCCATCATACGTGATGCCGGTTCGTTTTTAAATTTGATGAGTGTCATGTTTTTTAATTTTTAAATTGTTAAACCTGACTAATAGCAATCAATTATAGTTCCAATGGTTTTTTTATGTCAAAATGTAAGATTGAGCTGTTCGCAAACGTCAAATTGACCTCTGCCCGGCTTTTAATAAGACATTCTTTCTTTTTTTAGTTTCTCCATGTGTGTGCAACATAACTCCTTTACCTTTCGTTTATAAGTTTTTGGATGAGTTATGATGTTTATTAAATTTATAAATTCGTCCAAAATTCATTATTAAAAGTCTTAAATTTGGAAAAAATAAAAACAATGAAAAAGTTAGTTTATTCTGCTTTAATCGTTTGTGGTTTCATGGTTATACATGTTTCAGCATCAGCTCAAACTACAAAAAAAGAAACCACTACACCTGAGGTTGAACAATCAGCCACCACAACTGAAAATGCTGACGGAACTGAAGTTGCCGAACCGGATTCAACAGCAGCAGAAACAGGTACACCCGCTACCTCTACCGATAATGAAAAACCTGCTATACGACACAGGCTTTATTCAGGAAGACAGAGAGGAAACAATGTGATTTATGACCCTAAAAACTAAAACTATTGGTTTTTAGAGAAGCGTTTTATATTTTTATCAAAAAAATAATCTAAAAATTATGAATAGAAAAGTTATCGCATTTATTGCATTATTGTTTACAATTTCAGTTTCAAGCGTTGTAGCTCAGCAGTTGCAGAAGGCAGAAAACGCAGGAGGTTTTTTTGTCCGTAATGGAGCGGTGTATTACATCAAAGGCGACCATGTTAATTTTCTTACATCAAATCAAGAACTCGACAGTGGTTTAAAGATTGACCAACGGGGAGTTATTACATATACCAACGGGCAAACAGCACAGTTAAATAAAGGTGAACTACTTACTTTTGATGGGCTGCTAAAACCAAATGCAGTGGAAGAGCATTTCGAGATAAAAGATGGCCTGTTGAATATTGTAACAAACCATATTTATACTCCTATAGAAAAAGCTATAAAACTTGAAAACGGAGTTGCCATTGACGAAAACGGAACAACAACAACCGGTATCAGGCTGCTTAGCGGTCAAAAAATGAACCTTCTGGGTGAGATAATTAAATAAAGTAAAAAGTTTAAAAATAATACCAAGGCCGGCCATAGCCGGCTTTTTTATTTCTTATCTTTATCATGTAAAAATTTCCGGTTATGTATTCCAGTATTGATCAGTTGGGATTTGCCATAAACCTGGAACGAGCACCCGAGCGAATCATTTCATTAGTTCCTTCGCAAACCGAATTGCTTGCTGACCTTGGCTTGAGTTCACGTATTGCAGGTATTACCCGTTTCTGCATTTATCCTCCCGAAGTTCATATTTCTGTGCCGAGGGTAGGAGGTACCAAATCAGTAGATTTATCACGTATTGAAGCTATAAACCCTGATTTAATTATTGCCAATAAAGAAGAAAATACCAAAGAAGCCATTGACACACTTCGGCAGAAGTATAAGGTTTGGGTTAGCGATATCAATAATCTGGATGAAGCGCGAGACATGATTTTTAACATCGGAAGACTGACAGATACCAATGATACAGCATTAAAAATAATTGCAGATATAAGCAGCAGATTTGAAAAATTGGAATCAGAAACGGTTAAATGTAAGTCGTTGCGGGCACTTTATCTTATATGGCGAAGGCCATACATGGCAGTAGCAGGCAATACATTTATACACGATATGATGTCGCGTTGCGGTTTCGACAATGTGTTGTATTATCAATCAAGATATCCTGAACTTTCAGCTGAACAAATCAGGAAACTGAACCCCGAAGTCATTCTCTTATCATCAGAACCTTATCCATTCAGTCGGAAACATATCAGTGAGTTTAAAGAAATTTGTCCTCATGCACGGATAAAATTGGTGGATGGCGAATATTTTTCGTGGTATGGAAGCAGAATGCGTTTAGCATCAGATTATTTTTCGGAGTTGCATCATGAGGTTTTTAATGCCTCAGAATGATATTTTTGCACAGTTATGTTCAGATTTAATAGCACTGTTTTTTTTCTTTTAATATTACTTTCGGGTTTTGCAAACGCGCAAAAAGTAGGCCTCGTACTCAGTGGAGGCGGAGCGCGAGGTTTTGCTCACATAGGAGTAATAAAAGCACTGGAGGAGAATGGTATTCCAATTGATTATGTCACCGGCACATCTGCAGGAGCACTGGTAGGTGGTTTGTATGTTTCGGGCGACAGCCCCGAGCAGATGGAAAACATTGTAAAAAGTGATGATTTTAAAGATTGGGCAACAGGAAACCTCAGCGAAGACCTGAATTATTATTTTAAAGAAAAAAAATGGGATGCATCATGGGTAACGGTTAGGTTGAGTTATGACTCTACGCTGCACATGTTTTTAAACGGCTCTATCATCAATAGTGCGCAGGTTGATTTTTCTCTCATGGCAAATCATTCAGCTGCAAGTGCAAGTGCCGGTTATGACTTCAATGATTTGTTTGTGCCCTTTCGATGTGTTGCCGCTGACATTAAGCATAAGCATCAAGTGGTTTTTAACTGTGGCGACCTCGGTCAGGCTATTCGCTCTTCTATTGCCTATCCATTATATCTCTCACCTATGACTGCAGATAATCAGCTCTTATATGATGGTGGTATTTATAATAATTTCCCTTCTGATGTCATGCTTACTGATTTTAATCCTGATATTATGATAGGGGTAAGTGTGTCGCAAGGGCAGGATGTTCCATACGAAGAAAATATGTTCTCTCAACTAAGGAACATGATAGTTCAGTCGCAGCATGTAGTATTGCCGGGCGCTGAAGATATATTGATTCAACCCAACGTATCAGACATTGGCGTATTTGATTTTAAAAATATTGAAGCACTTATTGATAGTGGTTATAAAGCTGCCATGGAAAAAATGGATCAGATAAAAAGTGCAATAACAAGACGTGTAAGCGCAATAGAAATCAATGAACGGAGACTTGAATTTATAAGAAAATGTCCGCCTCTGATAATTGACAGTATAATTGTTACAGGTGTAAGTGCTTCAGAAGCACAATACATCCTTACCATTTTAAATCCATTGAAGCAGCCGCTGCAATTGCGACAGCTGAAGTTTCGTTATTTCAGGCTTATGGCTGATGAAAATATCAGATATGCATTTCCAAAACTGGTTTATGATCCCTCTAAGAAAATGTACGACCTCGAGATTTATGTCAAACCGGAGTCCAATCTGCGAGTGGATGTAGGAGGGAATTTTTCATCGCGACCAATCAGTGAAGGTTTTATAGGATTCCGCTACAATATTCTTGGAAGGCAAAGCCTTGGAATAAAAGGTAATGTATATTTCGGGAAACTTTATAATTCAGGACAGGCACGATTACGGTTAGACATTCCCGGTGCTGTTGATTTTTACATTGAACCTAATGCCACCGTCAACAGAATGGATTATTACAAAAGCAGCAATGCATTTACCGAAGATGTAAGACCTGCGTACTTACTGAAGACGGATAAATCTGTAGGTGTTGATTTTGGTGTGCCTGCCAGAAATAAAGGGATAGTCGCAATAGGAGTCGCATTATTTTCTTCTAAAGATAAATATTACCAAACCCGCAGTTTTACCAGAAATGATGAAGCTGATGAAACAAGATTGGAAGGCTTAACATCTTTTCTCAGTTTTGAAAGAAACACTTTAAACAGACGAATGTATGCCACCAAAGGCTCATACATGCTTATTAAAACACGATATGTAAATGGTACGGAACTTACTATTCCGGGAACACTTAATACGGATACTTTTAATTTAAAGAGCCCAAAGGAATGGTGGCAGGTAAAACTTGTTTATGATAATTATTTCGCAAGATCAGGCTCTTTTCGTTTTGGGTTTTATGCTGAAACTAATTTTTCAAATCAACCGTTTTCGCAGAATTTTACAGCAACTACTTTGCAAGCTCCCGGTTTTTTTCCCACTCAGGAAAGTAAAACTCTCTTTCTCTCAAATTTTCATGCGCATAATTATTTCGGAACTGGCATAAAAACTATCTACAGCCTTCGCTCAAATATTGATTTCAGACTGGAAGGATACGTCTTCCAACCTTTTCAGGAAATTATTGATAATGGTTATGGAAAGGCGAAATATGCTGATGCGTTATCATCACGATATTATATTGCAAGCCTGTCGGGAGTATATCACAGCCCGGTAGGTCCTTTTGCCATCACGCTGAATTATTACGATAGAAAATCAAACTCTTTTACATTGTTATTTCATTTCGGATATATTCTGTTCAACAATTCAGCTCTTGATTGATATGTTTAATGTGAGTTATGCCTAAAAGAGTTATTGTTGCTCCGCTTAACTGGGGACTTGGTCATGCAACACGGTGCATTCCGGTTATTACTAATTTTTTGAAACATGGCGCAGAAGTTATCATTGCATCAAATGGAAACAGCTTAACACTTTTGCAAAAACAGTTTCCTGAATTGCAGTCTTTTCAATTGCCGGGTTTTAATCCATCATATCCTGCACAGGGTAATATGGCAGGAGCTATGTTGCGGCAGCTTCCTAAATTTATTTTTCAGATAGAAAAAGAGAAGGCAACTATTGCAGGAATCGTAAAGAAAACAAAGGCTGATGTGGTAATTTCTGATAATAGGTATGGAGTAAGAACATCTGCTGCTAAAAATATTTTCATTTCGCATCAGTTAAATATTCAGGTGCCCGAACAGCTAAAACATTATCATAAACTGATTAACAACTGGCAGGCAAAATATATCAACCGATTTGATGAATGTTGGGTGCCCGATACAGGAACCGCAAGCAACCTTGCAGGCAACCTAGTAAACACAGACAAAATAAAAATCCCTCTGTACTTTGCAGGAATTTTATCTCCCAAAAAGCCAACAGAGCGTACTGAAAAAAAATATGATATAGTTATCATACTGTCAGGGCCTGAGCCTCAACGCTCTATTTTGGAAGGAATACTGATTGAACAACTTTCAGGAAGTAATTTGAACACTCTGATGATACGAGGACGGATTAGCGACCCGCAACAAATGCCTCAACGCGGCAATATTGAATTTATTAATTATGCTGACAGCAACAGCATTGCTCAAATTCTGCATAAAGAAACCATTGTAATTGCACGTTCAGGATATTCTACTATTATGGACTTGGTGCAAATGAAATGCAAATCCATTTTAATTCCTACACCGGGACAAACCGAGCAGGAATATCTTGCAAAATATTTAAGTAATAAAAATTTTATTGTTACACAATCACAAAATGAATTCAATCTTTCTGCAGCATTACAGAAAATTGGCACTATTCAGGAAATGACTTTTGATACGGAGGATAGGCTTTCACCTCTGGTTGAACGTGTTCTTAAAAACTGAATTGCATTAGTCAATTGCCAGTTCATAGCGGATGCCGGTAATATCGCTTAGCTCTTTCAGGTAAGAAGATAAATCGGATGGCGTAATTTCCTGCTTGTTCAGCACAGCTTCGTAATAACCTTCTGTTGACAACCACAATCCCTCGGGAAGATCAACTTCTTCAGTGTTGTAAATTATCAGCACCAATTCACCGCTGTCGCTGTCGCGAAGTTCATTGCTGCCACAGGGGAAAGGTTCCGTTGCAATTAAGAGTTGGTTTTCCATTTTTTCAGAATTTTGAGTAGATAAAAAATAGGGGAGATAAATGAAAAAGAATCAAAGAATTCTTTTTATCAGACGAAGTTTATGAGTGTAACGTTTGGTTTCGTTATTGTAAATACCAACTTGGTCAAAAGCATCTACACGCACTTTGCCCGAAGCATGAATAATACTCTCACGCGAAATCAGAATTCCGACATGAATAATATTCCCTTCTTCATTGTCGAAAAATGCTAAATCACCTGTATGGCTTTCGTCAACAAGATTGACTGCTGTGCCTTGCCCTGCCTGCAAACTTGCATCGCGTAATAGCTGATACCCTGATAGGCGATAAACCATTTGGGTAAATCCTGAGCAATCAATACCAAATGGTGAGCGGCCTCCCCAGAGGTAGGGAGCATTGAGATACATGTAAGCATTTTCAATCAACATGGCTGAGTTGCTGTTCTTCTGCGGAAACCGTGCCGCACCATCATAGCGGTAACGTTTATCATTAATTCTGCAATGTAGGTTTTCGAAAAATGGAAGCACACTTCCGAGTAATATTGTTTGCATTCTGTTTTCATGTACCAGAAGTTGTACCATATCGTACGAAAGAAAAGCACCTGTTTTCTGAAGAAAACTGAAATCGTTAAATTGAAGTTCGGTATGTTGATTGACGGGCATGAAACCTTCATAGCCATCATGTGCCGAGCGTATCTTAAGCCAATCGCGAGTGGTTTCTTTTACTTCGTAATGTTCACCGAAAAGTAATTGACTTACCATTTCGCTGCGATGTGAAGGTTCACTTCGCAATGGTATTAAGCTCAATTGGCATATTCCGAATGACACCTGTTATTTTTTTAACATAAAACATCCACCATATCCTGACGGGTAATGATGTAATTTCTGTCTGCTTTAAAATCTTTTACTATCACGGCCTGATTTTGTTTACATAAGGTTTCTGACAGTGTATCAATGGGAGTATGAATATCCATAAAAGGCATGGCATCCTCCATAATGGTTTCTACCGGTTTATTTTTTAATTCAGGATTTTTAATCAGTTCAGAATAAATGTGATTTTCTGTGATATTTCCTACAATACGTCCGTCACGTGTTACAGGCAATTGCGAGAAATTGTTTTGATGAATGATGGTAAGAGCTTCACCAATGGTCAGATTGGTATTGGCCGTAACGAGTTCTACATTTTTTTTGCTGCCTACGATATCAGCAGCTGTCATTCCGGTTTTGTCAAAATATCCTTTGCTGCGCATCCACTCATCATTGAATATTTTAGCCAGATAACGTGAGCCATGATCGTGAAAAATAATTACTACCACATCAGTGGGTTTGAGCTTATCTTTCATTTGCAGCAACCCTGCCACCGCTGACCCTGCACTGTTGCCCACCCAAATACCTTCTTTGCGAACAATTTCGCGAGTCATCAGCGCAGCATCTTTATCTGTCACTTTTTCGAAATGGTCAATTACCGAAAAATCGTAGTTCTCAGGAATAAAATCTTCGCCTATACCCTCGGTTACATAAGGATAAATTTCATTTTTATCGAGCACACCTGTTTCATGATATTTTTTTAGTGCTGAACCATAGGTGTCAATTCCCCAAACTTGGATATTAGGATTTTTTTCTTTCAGAAATTTTCCTGTTCCTGAGATGGTTCCTCCTGTTCCTGCACCTACAATCAGATGCGTAATTTTTCCTTCTGTCTGTGCCCAAATTTCAGGACCCGTCTGTTCATAATGTGCCTGACGATTGCTCAGGTTGTCATACTGATTAACATAGAAAGAATTTGGAACTTCCTTTCCCAATCTTGCTGAAACAGAATAGTAGGAGCGTGGGTCTTCAGGTTCCACATTGGTAGGGCAAATGATTACTTCCGCACCGAATGCCCTTAAGGCATCTGCTTTTTCTTTACTCTGCTTATCGGTAGTAGTGAAAATACATTTGTAGCCTTTGATGATTGCAGCAATAGCAAGTCCCATTCCTGTGTTTCCACTTGTACCTTCAATGATGGTTCCTCCGGGTTTAAGTTTGCCTGATTTTTCGGCATCTTCAATCATTTTAAGCGCCATACGGTCTTTGATTGAATTTCCCGGATTAAAAGTTTCTACTTTCGCCAACACAGTAGCATTCACACCTTCCACAACTTTGTTCAGTTGCACCAAAGGTGTGTTTCCAATGGTTTCAAGAATATTTTTGCAATACATCAACAGTTAATTTGGTAATAAGTACAACCGACTTTCCTTAGCGGATAAATTATGAGTTAGCTTCTTTTAAAGCAACCGGGAAACGCCATTTTACAAGCGCATAAACTCCGAACAGAATGAAATTGTAAAACAAATCTCCCATTAAAGTTCCTCCGAAGAAAGGAATTGCTTTCATATAACAATCAGCAAGTCCTGCAGCTGTTAATGGATAAAATCCACTTGCTACCCACATGCCGAAGTTGGTTACTATATAAAAAATTAAGGAGCCTGTAAGAGAAGCTACTGCAATATTCTGGCCGGTAACTTTTTTGCGCAGATAAAATCCAAGAGGAATAATTAAAGCAAAACTTCCGTAAACCCAAAGCCATCCTTTGTAAAAAGCATATCCCGGATTGAGCATCTGCAGCAATAAATCTGTAAACAATAATACTGCCAGCGGTACAATGAAAGCTAATTTTTTGTCTTTCAGGTACGTTCCTCCAAAAAGTGCAATAGCACCTATAGGTGTCAAATTGTATGGGTGTGGCAAAACACGGCTTAAAGCAGCAAGTGCTACAGCTGCAGCTACAAATTTTGTTTTATTGTCTTTGAAAATCTTATCCATTTTATTTGATTTATAAAGTCAGGCAAAGATATATCTTATATGGCTAACAATCAAGAGTACTCTTACTTAACAACAAATCTTAAGAGTAGGTTTAATCATTCCAAATTTGCCAAGAAGCTTCCGCTTGTTTTATAAGCATTTCCATTCCGTTTTTTGTCTGTGCATCACGTTTGAGTCCTTCTGCTAAAAAAAGGGTTTGAGAAGGATTGTAATTCAAATCATACAAAAGATGATTTTTTGTGAGATAAGAGTAGGGAATAGGTGGTGAGGAATGGATTTCAGGGTAACGACCTGATGGTGTGCAGTTGATAATCAATTGATGTGACAGAATAATTTCTTTGGTAAGCTGCGAGTAGTGCAATACTCCTGAATTCATGGTGCGCGATACCATTTGAAATGGAACATCAAGTTGACGGAGCACATAGGTTACTGCTTTTGCCGAACCTCCTGTTCCAAGCACCAGTGCCTGAGGTTTGTTATTTTTCACATACAACTCAATACTTTGCCTGAACCCAATCACATCCGTGTTGCATCCTATAGTAATACTTTTTTGGAATTTGATGGTATTTACTGCACCGGTTTCTGCAGCAACTTTATCGAGTTGTGTCAAATAAGGAATGATGGCAGTTTTATACGGAATGGTAACATTAAGCCCGCAAATATTTTGATAATGAGAAATTAAATCAGGAAACAACTCTATAGCATTCAGCTCAAAATTTTCATAGCTGCAATCAGAAATTTTTTCTTGCGAAAATTTATCAGTAAAAAATTTTTTCGAAAACGAATGCGATAAAGGATATCCAATAAGACCGAATAGCCTCATTTCTTTTCAAGACGATGTTTGATAACTCCGATTAATATGGGTACGAGCGAAATGCCGATAATAGCTATAACCACTAACGAGAAGTTGTTTTTTACTATTTCGAGTTTTCCGAAGAAATATCCAGCCCAAACACAGATGTTGATCCATAACAAACTTGCAATAATGCTGAACCCGATAAATCTCTTATAGGTCATGCTTCCAACCCCGGCAACAAAGGGAGCAAATGTTCTTACAATAGGTACAAAGCGTGCAAAAATCACTGCTTTTCCTCCATGCTTGTTATAAAAATCCTGAGTTTTAAAAAGGTATTCTTTTTTCAGCAGTTTGTAGTTTTTTTCAAACACTTTCGGACCGATGTAATTACCTATGAAATAATTGGTGTTGTCGCCTCCGAATGCTGCTACAAAAAATATAATCATCAAAATACCTATATTAAGTGGATTATCAGGCGGTGCGGCTAAAGCTCCGGCAGCAAACAATAACGAATCACCGGGAAGCAGTGGTGTAACCACAAGACCTGTTTCAGCAAATACAATCAGAAAAAGAATGAGATAAATCCATGTATCATAACTCTGAACCAGTTCCAACAGATGCTTGTCAATATGCAGAATAAAGTCGAAAAGAAATTTGATATGCTCCACGCTCAGAAAAAATTAATAAGAAGTTAAGGTAGGATCTATTTCTTTTATCCATGCAAGAATGCCTCCTTTGAGATTGCTTACATTGGTATAACCTAATTGTTTTTCGAGCAACTGAACAATGGTGGCACTGCGTGCGCCACTCCGACAATGTATCACCACCGGAATATCTTTTTTTATTTCTTCATGACGCATCATAATATCTCCCATAGGTATCAGCAAACCATTGAGATTGCAAGTTTCATATTCATGTTCTTCTCTGACATCTACCAATTGAAAGGTGCGACCTTCGTCCTGCCATTGCTTTAATTCCTGTACTGTAATTTCCTGCATGAAAGTTTTTTTTGAAAACGCAAAGCTATTAAAATATGCTTATCGACAGCAGGATATTGAGGTACATAAATTGTCATTGCAGAGTAAATGACAGTAAGCAAATATTTACAATCCTATATTGAACCCTATGCGGACAATAGGGTTGGAGTAAGGCGATTCTGCTGAATCATTCAGGTTGTAAAGCAGCATGAGATAAATTCCTGAATTATTTCCTATGCGCTGAATATATCCACCTCCAACAAACGGACTTAAGATGTTTTTTCGGTAATATTCATTCTTGTTGGTGTTGAATAATTCCATGTTCAAAAGTTCTACTTCGGCATGAGCAAATAAACTCGGTATAAAGAAATAACGTCCGAACACTCTTCCTCCGTAGATATTTGTATTATAGTTTATGTAGCTGCTTTTGTAGCGATAATAAATATATGTTACTCCGGCACCTGCTGTTATTTTTTCAGTAAACTTATATCCTACCAATGGAGAGATGTCAATATAGGTTTCATTCCCGAATTGTAAGCCGAGATTTCCACCTACGTATATTCTGTCTTTAAATGGAATTTTATTTTTTTCCTGCTTAGGAGGTTTAATTTCCTGAGGAGCCTCAGTAGTAGTTTCCTGTGCAAACATCGTCAGCGGTATGAACGCGAGTAATGTCAGTACGATAAATTTGAACCTGTGCATTAAATTAATCTTCATTTTTGCTCTCACAAAAGTACTTCAAATAAATCAACAAACGTTAAATTATGAATATTGTTATCACAGGAGCTTCATCAGGAATAGGGGCAGCATTATCAGCAGCCTTGTCAGCAGAGCATTCAGTTTTGGCTATTGCACGTTCCGGTAATCTGCTTGAAGAACTTGCAGCAAATCACCCTAAGATTTCTGTTTTGGTAGCCGATATTAATCAACTTACCGAAGAGCAGTACAACAGTTATTTACATTCCTTGGGATGGCAATGTGTTGATGTGGTGATTAACAATGCAGGAAAACTTATCAATAAACCATTTCTGAACCTTACCTCATCCGACTGGCAGGAGGTGTATCAGACCAATGTATTTGCAGTAGCAAATTTGATAAAGTTGTCATTTCCGTTTCTGAAAAACTCCAAATCACCACATATTGTAAATGTCAGTAGTATTGGGGGAGTGCAGGGCAGTGTAAAATTTGCAGGTTTATCAGCATATAGTTCATCCAAAGGGGCGTTAACAATTCTTACGGAGTGTCTTGCGGAAGAATTTAAACAAGAAGGAATAAGGGTGAATACGCTGGCATTAGGCTCAGTTCAAACCCCCATGCTTGCAGAGGCATTTCCGGGATATAAAGCTTCGCTCACTGCTGATGAAATGGCTGCAATGATGTCTTGGTTTGTGACCGAAGGTTACAAGTATTTCAATGGAAAAACAATACCTATAGCGTCAGATACTCCGTGAAAAGGGATTAAACTTTAAAAGGTGAATGGTCATAAAAAAGTAAGGCTATCTTTTCAGATAGCCTTACTTTTTTATTTTCAACAATTGCTCTCCTTATTTTGTTGAATTGCTTTTTGCGTCAGTCTTGTTAGACTTGTAGCGCATATCCGGTGTTCCGTCAGCCTTTTTAGGTCCAGAAGCTTTGGCCTTTTTGTTGGCTTTGTAGCGCATGTCAGGAGTGCCGTCAGCCTTTTTAGGGCCGGCTGTTGAAGCTTTCTCCTCTTTTGCAGGAGCTGCTTTCACCTCTGTAGAGCTGTTTGTTTTTGCTTGTTTTTGTGCCGGAGCAGCTGTTTGTGCCTGAGCAAAGGTCATTCCCAGTCCCAGAGCGAGTGCTAATAGTAGCTTTTTCATTTTGTTTAAAATTTATGGGGTCAAATATTCAAACAACATTATGAGAGTAACATGAAATTTCAAACAACGAAAATGATTTTTTTCTGATTTCGTTTTCTATTTATAAATGGGGGTGACACCTGTATTATAAAACATGAACGACCAGATATCGGCTTGCTCATCTATGATTTTCGATATTGGTTTGCCTGCACCATGTCCGGCTTTTACACTTATACGAATTAATTGCGGCCTGTTGCCTTTATATTTCTCTTGTAATGTTGCAATAAATTTAAACGAATGTGCAGGAACTACGCGGTCATCATGGTCGGCAGTTATAACCATTGTTGCAGGATATTCCACTCCTGTTTTAATGTTATGCAGAGGAGAGTAGGAGTAAAGGTTTTTAAAATTTTCCAGACTATCACTGCTTCCATATTCTACAGCCCATCCCCATCCTACAGTAAATTTATGATAGCGCAACATGTCCATAACTCCAACAGCCGGGAATGCTACTGCGTACAAGTCAGGTCGCTGAAGCATGCAGGCTCCCACCAACAACCCTCCATTAGAACCTCCTTGAATAGCTAATTTTTTAGGTGAGGTATATTTTTCATTAATCAGATATTCTCCTGCAGCAATGAAATCGTCAAACACATTTTGTTTTTTAAGAAGTTTTCCTGCCTCATGCCATTTTTCGCCATACTCTCCGCCTCCTCTGATATTTGCAAGTGCATATACTCCTCCGTTTTCAAGTAAGATGAGTCGTGATGCACTGAAACTTGGTTCCAAACTGATATTAAATCCACCATAACCATATAAGAGTGTCGGGTTGTTCCCATCCAGTTTTAAACCTTTCTTATAAACTAAAAACATTGGAATTCTTGTTCCGTCTTTGCTGTTATAAAAAACTTGTTTGGTTTCATAATCATCAGGGTTAAACTTCACATCCGTTTTCTGCCACACATCTGATTTACCAGTTGCAATATCATATTTGTAAATAGTGGGAGGATAAGTAAAGGAAGTGAATGTGTAAAATACCGACTGATCATCTTTTTCGCCATTGAAACCATAGGCATTGCCAAGTGAAGGAAGATTAATTTCATGCTCTTCTTTACCTGCATAATCAAACTGATGAACGTGAGTAGCTACATCCTGCAGATATAAAGCAAAAATTTTTCCTCCTGCTGTTGTTGCAACCTGCAGCAAATCTTTTTTCTCGGGGATGATAGTTTTCCAGTTTTCTTTTTCAGGGTGTTTGGGGTCAACAAGTATTACACGCTGATTGGGAGCATCGGCATCCGTTTGAACCAACAGTTTGTCGCCATCATTATTAAGCACCATATAATTGTTGTCAAAACCATGAAATAAAGTGGTGAAATCTTTTTGTCCTGCATCCAGGTCTTTACAATAAATCTCAGTACCATCTGTTCCCTCTGAAGCATATATCAGCAGGAAGCGTTCATCTTCTGTGGTTGAAGCACCGTAATAACGAAGCGGTTTATTTTTGTTTTCATAAATCAATTGATCTTTTGACTGAGGGTCGCCAAGTTTATGGTAATATACTTTGTGATATTCATTTTTCTGTGACAACTCTTTTCCGTGAGCAGGCGCATCGTATCTTGAATAATAAAAGCCATCGTTTTTCCAGGAAGCACCACTGAATTTTACCCAATCCAACTTGTCGTCAAGAAGTTTTTTTGTTGCAACTTCCATCACATGTATGGTTTGCCAGTCGCTGCCCGATTGATTGATAGCATAAGCCACATATTTCTTGTCTTTTGAAAAACCCAACAGGTTTACAGCAGCCGTTCCATCAGTGCTAAGTTTGTTAGGGTCAATAAATACTTCAGGAGTACCATCCAACCCTTTCTGATAGTAAATTACACTCTGATTTTGTAAACCATCATTTTTGTTGAAGAAATAATATTCACCTGCACGAAACGGGCTATCGTATTTTGGGTAATTATAAATTTCTGTGAGTCGTTGTTTTATCTTATCGCGGAAGGGGATTTTTTCCAGATAACTGAAAGTGACTTTGTTCTCAGCAGTAACCCAATCTTTTACATCTTGTGCTGTATCATATTCGAGCCAGCGATAAGGATCTTCCACAATAGTGCCGAAGTAATTATCCGTTTGGTTTACTTTTTTGGTTTCAGGATAGGTGATTTTTTCCTGTGTAACATTTTTAGAATCCGGTTTGCATGAAGTCATATACACGGTAACAGCAAGAATGGAAAAGAGTGTCTTATTCATTTTTTACTTTTGTTGATAGAAATGCAAAATTAGAAAATCAATTTTGCTGATTAAAGTAGATACACTTAATAAAACGTTAAAGTACATGTTTATTTACAATGTTACCATAAATATTGACAATGATGTGGCTGATGAATGGCTGCTATGGATGACCCAAAAGCATATTCCTGATGTGCTCAAAACCGGTTGTTTTACAGAACATAGAATTCTAAGAGTTCTTGCTGACGAAGAAAGCGGAGGAAAAACTTATTCTGTTCAGTATTTTTTCGATACTATGCAGGATATAGAAACTTATGAGAGCTGTTATGCGGCTGAATTGCGTGATGAACATACACAAAAGTATAAAGACAAATTTGTTGCTTTTAGAACCTTACTGCATGTGATTAAATGAAATATTAAAATAATGTTTCGTTTTTTCCATAGTGGTTTACTTGGTTAATCTTTTAACTTTGCCGGATAAAAATTTAATTTACATGAGAAGATTTTTTCAAGCGCTGTTGTTGTTAGTTGTTTCAGGTGGCAGTGTGCATGCACAGTTGCAGAAACTCACAATGGAGGATGCTATTTTAAACGTAAGAACAAAACTTGCTCCTGCAAATCTTTCGCAATTAGGTTGGGTAAGTAATACCAACAGTTATTATTATGTAGATACACGTTTGGACGATCCCACCTTATTTACCGGTGATGACGGAATTCTTCATGATGAGAAACTGATTTCATTGTCATCCATCAATGAAAAGTTACGCAAGCAAAATGCTGACACACTTTCGAAGTTTCCTGTTGTTGAATGGAAAAACGAAAATACTTTTTCTTTTTTTGTCGGCAATAAAGAGTACGAGTATGATAAAACCAAGTTCGGATTGTACAACACCAGAATACTCGATATGCCTGACAGTGCCGATAGAAAAGATACAGAACCTTTAACCAAGAGAATTGCTTATACATTGGCAAATAATTTATTTATTTACGACAAGGGAAAAGTTTCGCAGGTAACTAATGAGTCCGATGAAAACATACTTTGCGGCACATCGGTACACAGAGATGAATTCGGAATTTCTAAAGGAACCTATTGGTCGCCTCAGGGCAATAAACTGGCATTTTATCGAATGGATCAAACCATGGTTGCAGACTATCCTATTATCAATTGGCAGAAGAAGCCTGCCGAAGTAAGAATGATAAAGTATCCAATGGCAGGAGGGGCAAGTCATCAGGTAACGGTTGGAGTTTACGATGTAGCTTCAGGTAAAACAATTTTTCTTAAAACCGGTGAACCTAAAGACCAATATCTGACCAACGTAGCTTGGAGTCCTGATGAAAAATATGTTTATATAGCTGTTCTCAATCGTGATCAGAATCACATGAAACTGAACAGATATTCTGCAACAACAGGTGAACTTGATAAAACGCTTTTTGAAGAAAAAGACGATAAATATGTAGAGCCATTGAATCCTGTGCTTTTTGTTCCGGGCAACGATAAGGAATTTATCTGGCAAAGTCAGCGTGACGGATTTAATCATTTGTATTTGTATAATACGGATGGAAAACTTATTCGTCAACTTACCAAGGGAGAGTTTGTAGTTACCGAGTTAAAAGGCTTTAGTAAAAATGGTGATCGTCTGTACTATATGTGTACTGCGCTTAGCCCGCTCGACCGCGATTTGTATTACGTTACGCTGGCAGAGGGCAGGATGAAACGAGTTAGTGGCGATAGTGGCATACATAACTGTTATTACAATCCGTTTAATAATGAAGTGCTGGATGTTTACAGCAATGTTACTACTCCGCGAAAAATAAAACTCATTTTGCCGAATGGTAGTGATGCAAAAACATTGCTTACCGCAGAAAATCCACTGAAGAATTATAATTTAGGTGCACTGAAAATTTCTTCTCTTACAGGAAAGTCAGGAGAGGAACTTTATACACGTATGTTTTTGCCACCCAATATGGATTCCACACGCAAATACCCTGTAATAGTTTATGTATATGGCGGCCCGCATTTGCAACTTATTACCAATTCATGGCAAGGAGGGCAAGGTGATTTGTGGATGTATTATCTGGCACAGGAAGGATTCATTGTATTCTCGCTTGATAACAGAGGGAGTTATAACAGAGGAAAGAAATTTGAACAAGCTGTATTCCGCAACTGTGGTACAGCAGAAATGGAAGATCAGCTTACGGGTGTGGAATATCTCAAGTCTCTTCCCTTTGTGGATTCCACTCGTATAGGTGTTGACGGATGGAGTTATGGAGGTTTTATGACTACATCACTCATGACACGCAACCCGGGAGTGTTTAAAGTTGCTGTTGCAGGAGGTCCGGTGATTGACTGGTCAATGTATGAAATCATGTACACCGAGCGGTATATGGATACTCCACAGTCCAATCCGGAAGGGTATAACAAAAACAACCTGCTTAATTATGTAAAAGATCTAAAAGGTAAGCTGATGCTTATTCATGGTACTGATGATGATGTTGTAGTATGGCAGCACAGTATCATGTATCTCAAAAAAGCTGTTGATGTAAACAAACAAGTAGATTACTTTGTGTATCCCGGCCATCCTCACAATGTGAGAGGAAAGGACAGGGTTCACCTCATGAATAAAATCACCGATTATTTTAAACAAAATTTATAAGAGTAATGGCCATCAGAACCACCGTAACAGGCATTGCTGCAGTATGCATTGGTATTATATTTAACACTCAAATAATTTCAGCTCAAGGATTGAGTTTGAAGCGTTGCCCGCAGACCACCTCTAAAACCGCTGAGAAAAAAGCTGATGAAGCAGAGAAACTTTTTAAATCACTTAATGATTATGATAAAGCATTAAAAGTTTGCAACGATGCTATTGACGAAGACAGCACGTATGCCAAACCCTATATGCTAATGGGTGATGCCGCTTATCGTAAAAAAGATTTTAAAACGATGGCAATGGCATACCGAAAACTGATTGAAGTATGTCCTGATGCATCTGAAAAAGCTTATTACAGACTGGCAACGTATTATTATGAGACAAAAAAATATGAAGAAGCCATACCTGTTTATAAAGCGTTTATTGATTTATCTCCTTCAGATACCATTGCTGCTGACGATGCCGAAGTGAAAATGTTCAGAGCTTATGCGTATTCACATCCGGTAGAATTTAAACCTATGGTTGTAAAAGGAATAAGCACTGCCGACCCGGAATATTTACCTATTATCTCTGCTGATAATGAGTTGTGTTTTTTTACCAGACGTTTTGAATACCAGAGTAGGAACATGCTTACGCCTACAAGCGTGGAAAAATTTATGATTAGTCACCATGCTAAAGGAACATGGGAAAGGGGCGAGCCTATGGGGTTTCCCTTTAACAAGGAAAACAGCGGAAACGAAGGTGGTGCTTCTATTTCGCTTGACAATCTGCATCTTTTTTTTACTGTCAATAACAAAGGTAATTTTGATATTTATACTTCAGATTCTACTCTTAAAGGTTGGACCGAACCTCGAAGCATCGGAACCGCCAATGACCCTAAGTTATGGGACTCTCAGCCTTCAATAGCTCCTGATAACAGAACGCTTTATTTCGCAAGTTTTCGGGATTCCATTAATCTTACCAGTGATATTTATATCACCGTAAAATCAAATGGAGAATGGAAAAACGCAACGCCTTTATCATCAGTGATCAATACAAAGAAGAATGAAAAATCTCCGTTTATTCACTCTGATGGTAAAACATTATTTTTCTGTAGCGATGGTTTGCCGGGTATGGGAGGTTATGATATTTTTTATTCGCGAAAGGATGAAAAAGGTAATTGGGGCAAGCCGGTAAATCTTGGATATCCTATCAACACAGAAGCTGATGAGGTAGGCTTTTTTGTAAGTACTGATGGTACAAAGGGATATTTCGCAAGTAATCAGATGGGAACAGGGGGTTATGATATTTTTTCATTCGACCTTCCTGAAAAACTTCGTCCCGAGAAAATGATTCTCTTTAAAGGTAATCTGAAAGATGAGGACAATGAAGTGCCTGACAGTGCACGTATTGAAATCAAAAACATAAAATCAAAACAGGTATCACAGATTGATTACGATGAACAGAGTGGTAAATATGCCGGAGTACTCGAGGCAAATGCAGATTATATCCTTACAGTGAAGAAGGATGATTATGCTTTTAATTCACGAGTGATTCGAGCAGAAAGTATGGAAAAAAGTCCTGTTGAAATTGATTTTGAAATGCAGAAAATGAAAGAAGGGGGCGCTTACAATCTTAACGATATTTTATTTGAGACAGATTCCTATCGCCTAACTGATGTGTCGAAGGAAGTAATTAATGATTTTGCCGAATTTCTTAAAACAAATCCTAAGCTGCAGGTAGGTATCTATGGTCATACAGATAACTCCGGAAATGCAGCAGATAATCTTACACTATCAAAGAACAGAGCTAAGGCTGTTTATGATTATCTGATATCAGTTGGGATTGCGGCAGGGCGATTAACGCATGACGGTTTTGGTCAGACAAAACCTGTGGCTGCCAATACTTCAGAGAAAGGAAAGGCTTTGAATCGAAGAACAGAATTTGTCATCCTTAAGAAGTAATATGATGCCATGGAATATGTGACGCTTGTAAACGCAGAAGACGAAGATATTGGTGAAATAGAAAAAATTCAGGCGCATGAATTAGGTTTGCTTCACCGCGCATTTTCTGTCTTTGTGTTCAATAGCAGGGGAGAGATGTTGCTTCAAAAAAGAAGTGCCGTAAAATATCACAGCAGCGGCTTGTGGACTAACACCTGTTGTGGTCATCCGCGACCCGGAGAAAACGTATGTGATGCAGCCAAGCGAAGATTGCAGGAAGAAATGAACATTCACTGCGAACTTAAATTCAAACAGAAATTTATATACACGGCAAAATTTGATAATGGATTAACTGAAAATGAACTCGACCATATTTTTACAGCCAGTTATGACGGTCCTGTTCACCCTGACCCTTCTGAGGCAGATGAATACAAGTGGTTGTCTCTACATGAGGTTAAGTCTGAGATTCAAAGTCACCCTGAGCAATTTACGTTTTGGTTTAAGAACATTGTCAGCTTTTTCTGAAGTTATTCAGGAACCGACATTGTCTAGAATGATTTCTGTTTAAGAAAAGCTCAATTCATAAATGTAATAGAATTGCAGCTTATGTAGTATTCCTTATTTTTTCATCTGATTAAATAAAATCTGGAAGATTTCTTACATAGCATTTTTCATGATATTGCCCTTTAATTGTCATGACATCACTCTGAAGTTCTGATAAAGGGATGAAGTATGTATTCAAATAGAAGAATATAATTTCTGGATTCTTACAAACACATAATGAAATACACTTAGTAAACGTGTCCCTTTAAGGCGGAGATAAATTTGAAGCTAATATGGAGTAATTTCATAGGGTATCACATCAAATTTTCAGCTTATGAGCACACGTTTACGATTAAAGATTTTATTTTCGCTGCTGATTACGCTCATGTTTTGTAAGCAAAGCTTGGCAACTCATAGTATGGGTGCCGACCTTACCTACGAATGTGTCGGTGGAAATAAATATAAAATTCGGGTATCATTTTACCGGGATTGTATCGGTATCAGTGCCCCCACTTATGTAGATGTAAAAGTGGGATCTGCTTCCTGTGGACAGAGTTTTATGAAACGACTTTTCCCAATTCCGGGAACAGGAGTGGAAATATCTCCATTATGCCCCAATGCACTTTCTACATGCAGAGGTGGTGTGTTTACAGGCATACAAGAGTGGGTGTACGAGGGAATTGTTAATCTTCCCATGCAATGTGTGGACTGGACATTCAGCTATCAGCTTTGTTGCCGCAACGCTGCTATTAACACCATTTCCAATCCTCTTACCAATACTTTTTATATTTATGCTACACTAAATAATACAGTCGTAACCTGTAATACTTCTCCTGTATTCAGCAACAAACCGGTTCCTTTCGCATGTTTAGGACAACAATTATGTTTTAATCACGGTGCTTATGATGCCGATGGAGACTCATTGGTTTACTCTTTGATTACTCCTAAACAAGATGCTTCCACAACGGTTAATTATCTTCCTCCTTTTAGCGCTACCAATCCGCTTTCATCAAACCCTCCGATTGCATTCAACAACGCTACCGGAGATATCTGTATGACACCTACTCAGCTTGACGTAACAGTAATGGCAGTTCTGGTGCAAGAGTATCGCAACGGAATTTTAATTGGTTCGGTTGAACGCGATATACAGGTAACCGTTATCAATTGTAATAATAATCTTCCCACTCTTACAGGTATCAATGGAACCAATCAATTTTCAGCAACCATTTGCGCAAATGAGCCTTATTGTTTCAATATTTATTCAAACGACCCCGATGTAGGTCAGACAGTAACTCTTAGCTACGACAGTTCTGTTACAGGAGCAACATTTACTTCTGCAGGTACTCCGCATCCTACAGGTACCTTCTGTTGGACTCCTGATAATTCTGATATCAGTGCAACACCAAAATGTTTTACGGTAAAAGTTACTGATGACAACTGCCCTTGGTTAGGAAGTCAGATTTATTCTTACTGTCTTACTGTAGTTGGTGTAAATGTAGATGCAGGCCCTGATCAGTATGTAACGTGCAGCGACCTTGCTACTATTACAGCAACTGCTTCCGGTGGTAACGGTGGGCCATACACATATCAGTGGAGTAACGGATTTACCAATCCCACACAAACCGTTGCCCCCGGAACCTATATTGTTACAGTGAGTGATGGCATGTGTTCGGCTACCGACACTGTAACGGTACATTACATTTCTTTTCCTACTGCTGATTTTAGTTTTACTAATGCATGCCCAAATTCTCCTGTGCAGTTTCAGGATCAGTCCACTGTTTCCGGAAGCACCATTATAGGATGGTACTGGGATTTTGGCGACAGCACAAACTCATTTGATCAAAACCCTGTTCACACTTTTCCATCACAAGGAACCTATAATGTCACATTGGTAGTAGAAACTAATTTAGGTTGTCTCGACACGGTAATGCTTCCTGTTGCCATTGCTCCATTACCTGTGCCTTTATTTACCGTTCAACCGGGATGTGCCAATACTTCTGTAACTATTAACAATACTACTCCGGGAACTATTACATCCTGGGACTGGAATTTTGGAAATGGTCAAACTTCAACTCAGCAAAATCCTGTGATTGCTTATACGGATTCGGGCAGTTACAACATTACACTCACTGTTACTGATGCCAATGGTTGTGTGGGCGTTTATTCTGACTTTGTATCCATTGAATCATCGCCATTGGCAGCATTTTCACTGAATGGAATTTCTTCCTGCGTAGGTAGTTCGTTCACGTTAAATAATACTTCTTCAGGGAATATTATTTCTTATCATTGGGATTTCGGTAATGGTGTTACTTCAACAGCAATGGACACTACCATTACTTATAACTCATCAGGAGTTTACGTAGTTACGCTTACCGTTACTTCTGCAAACGGATGCACCAGTACGGTTTCTCAGAATATACATATTTCACCGCCTCCCACTGCCGATGCAGGTGCTAACACTTCATTGTGTGCAGGCAAGTCTGTAGTTCTTACTGCTACAGGCGGACAAACCTACCAATGGAGTAATGGTCAAACAACAAATCCTATTACTGTCAATCCGGTCAATTCAACAGTTTATACTGTTACCGTAACTGATGCCAATGGTTGTACAGCTATTGATTCAGTAAGTGTAAATGTAAATGCATTGCCTACGGCTGTAGTTTCTCCAAATCAGATGATCTGCCAGGGACAATCAGCAACATTAAGCGCATCAGGAGGAGTTTCCTATAGCTGGAGTCCTACAGGAAGCACCGGCTCTACAATAACAGTGAATCCTTCATCTACCACTACTTATAATGTAACGATAACAGATGCCAATGGATGTTCGGCCAATACATCGGTGAACGTTACTGTAAATCCAAATCCTGTAGTAAATATTCCCACATCATTTGTTTGTCCTGGATCTTATACAACTCTTAATGCGGGTAACACAGGCTCTACCTATCTATGGTCAACAGGTGCTATTACACAAACAGTGGATGTAACATTGCCCGGAAATTATACCGTTACTGTGACCAATGCTTATGGTTGCACAAACACTCAAACTGCTCAAGTAACTCTTGGAGGAACTATTGCCAATAACAATTCGAGTATTAATCTTTGTCAGGGTCAAACCACTATACTCGATGCAGGTAATCCCGGTAACACTTATTTATGGTCAACAGGTGCTACCACGCAATCTATTTTAGCTGCAACAGCAGGACAATATACCGTTACAATAACCAATATTCATGGTTGTACCGCTGCCTTGGTAACCAACGTTGTTGTGAATCCACTGCCACAGGCAGCCTTCACTTCACAAGATGTATGTATCAACCAGTCTGCCGTATTTCTGAATTCAAGCAGCATAAGTTCAGGTACAGTTACCGGATGGCAATGGTATTTTGGAGATGGCAGTACCTCACTTCAACAAAATCCTTCGCATAACTTCGCCAGTGCAGGAACTTATCAGATTAGTTTGGTTGCAACCTCTGCTGCCGGATGTGTGGATTCAGTTTCGCAAAGCGTAACGCTTTATCCATTACCGTCTGTTAATTTTACAACTGCAAATGGTTGTGCAGGGTCTATCATTTCTTTTAATAACACTTCAACAGTGGGAGCAGGAAGCATTTCTTCCTACGCCTGGAACTTCAGTGATGGTGGCACATCTTCACTGACATCGCCAACACACACTTATGCCCTCGATGGAAATTATACAGTAACTCTTGTGGCTAATTCTTCCGGAGGTTGTGTGGACAGCATTCGCAAACCTGTGACTATTTATCCATTGCCGCATGCTGATTTTTCAGCTCAGCCTGTTTGTCTTGGACAACAAACTTCATTCAACAATCTTTCATCCGTTAGTGGTAATAACATCAATTCATGGAACTGGAATTTTGGTAACTCAACAAGTTCAAATGTTCAAAATCCGGTAATGCAATATGCGCAAAGCGGTAATTTTATTGCTCAACTTATTGTGCAAACAGCTTATGGATGTAGCGATACCGTTCAGAAAAATGTGAAAGTATATGCTCTTCCTGTTGCTGATGCAGGTGTCAATCAGAATGTATGTAATGGCTCGTCAGTGACGCTCACCGCTACCGGAGGCAATCAGTATCAGTGGTCGCCAGTTGCAGGTAATGCCGGCACATTGACATTTATTCCTCAATCATCGCTTACCTGTTATGTTACCGTAACCGATTCCAATAATTGTGTTGCACACGACAGCGTTAAAGTAAATGTATTGCCGCTTCCGATAGCTGATGCGGGTACGAACAAAACTATTTGTGAAGGCAGCAATGTTATACTTCAGGCATCAGGAGGTGTAAGTTATAGTTGGACACCAGGAGCGCAGACAACTGCTTCCATTACAGTTTCGCCTTCTATTTCAACCTGGTATTTTGTTACGGTTACTGGTGCTAACGGTTGCACGGCAACAGACTCTGTACCGGTTACGGTTAATCCGCTTCCAATGGTTCAGACAACTCCTGATATCAGTATTTGCAGTGGAATGACGGTGGCACTTCAGGCATCAGGCGGAGTGGTTTACAACTGGTATCCTACAGGCGATACAACTGCTGTTACTTATGTTACACCGCTTACCAATACTCAATACATTGTTGAAGTTACTGATTTGAATGGCTGTAAAGCTAAAGACACCGTGATGGTAAATGTGATGCCATCACCTGTAATTTCTCTCAGTAATACATTCATCTGTATGGGATACAGTGCTACATTAGATGCAGGATATCCCGGCTCAACCTATCAGTGGACACCTAATGGTGAAATTACTCAAAGCATTCAGGTTTCTACAGCAGGAACTTATGGCGTAATTGTGACTACTGCAAATGGATGTACAGGTTATGGCCAAGCACAGGTAACAGTAGGAGGAGATTCTATTGTAAATAATTCTACTAATGTGATGTTATGTGCAGGTCAGTCAACAGTGTTGGATGCAGGAAACCCGGGATCTACTTTCTTATGGTCAACAGGAGCAACATCGCAGACAATTACAGTGAATACATCAGGAACCTACTCTGTAACAATAACTGATGCTGACGGATGTACCGGATTGTTTGAATCAATAGTGACAGTGAATCCGCTTCCGGTTCCACAATTTATTGCTTCACCGATTTGTTATGGCGATACCACACATTTCCTCAATCAGTCAACCATATCTTCAGGAAATATGATGAGTTATCTCTGGAATTTTGGCGACAGCACCATTTCAGGATTACAAAACCCCTCTCACATTTATTCTCAGCCGGGAAGCTACAATGTTTCTCTGCAGATAGTTTCAGGCAATGGCTGCACGTCAACACTCAGCCAGAATGTAGAAATTTATACTGCGCCAACTGCAATATTTACCGGTGATAATGTTTGCAGAAATAAGCAAACTCAATTTCATGATTTAAGTACTGTTAATAACGGAATGATTGTTTCATGGAACTGGGATTTTGGTGATGGCACATCATCAACCAGTAAAAACCCACTGCATACTTATGCAAGTGATGGAGTATATCCTGTTCAGTTGAGGGTAATGTCTAATCATGGATGTTTTGATCACTATCGTGACTCTGTAGTGGTTTATCATCTTCCCGCACCGCAGATATTGTCAATGAATAATTGTGAGAATATTTCCATTTCCATGTCAGATGTTTCTTCAACTTCTCCACTTAATGATATCTGGATCTGGAATTTTGGTGACGGATATTCTTCCAATCAACCATCACCTGTACATGCATATAGCTCTGCAGGAACTTATTTAATAACTTTAACTGTTCAGGATACGAATGGTTGTGTGTCTCACGATACAGCTCAGGTAGTGGTTTACCCTAATCCTGTTGCGGCATTCACCGGAGGCCCCGGTTGCGAAGGTGCTCCCGTTCAATTTCAGAATTACAGTACCATTCCCTCAGGAGCAATTACAGGCTACAGCTGGAATTTTGGCGACAGTGCTTCATCACAGGCTGAAAACCCTTCACATACATATTCTCCGGCAGGGAATTATCCGGTAACACTCACTGTCACTTCCGATCAGGGATGTATTGATTCCATTCAGGCATTTGTAACTATTCATGCTAATCCGGTAGCACAGTTTCAGCAAAACAGCCATGCCGGTTGTGGGCCTTTGCCGGTGCAGTTCTATGATTATTCGCAAGGCGTGGATGGCAATATTGTACAGTGGAACTGGACATTTGGCGATGGCAACAATGATACAGTTCAGAACCCGTTAAATGTGTACACCCAAACCGGTGTTTATAATGTGATGCTTACTGTAACATCTGAGTATGGCTGCGTAAATACCGACACCGTTAGCAATGCTGTTACCGTTTATCCAAGCCCTGTTGCAGCATTCACTCCTGATCCTCGCGAAACAAATATTCTCAACCCTGTCATCAATTTTGTGAATCAGAGTGTGGGAGCCAATACATGGGATTGGACCTTTGGTGATGGTCACACTTCCTTAGATTTTAGTCCGAAACATGCTTATGGCGATACGGGCTGGTATGATGTAAGCCTGATTGTAGTTAATTCTTTCGGATGTCGTGACAGTGCGTATGATAAAATTTACATCGCTCCGATAACTACTTTCTTTATTCCAAATGCATTCACACCCAACAATGATGGACATAACGAAGAGTTTGACATCAAGGGAATTAACATTGTGAATTATACACTGTTGATACACGATCGTTGGGGTGAATTGATTTTTGAAGGAGATAATCATGGATGGGATGGCCGCGTAAAAGGAAAATCAACTCAGGCCAAGCAGGATGTTTACGTCTATACAGTAGTTGCCAAAGATGTATTCGGAAAAATGCATAAAATGGTTGGCCATGTAACGTTGTTGCGTTAGTAATTGCTTCGTTAATCAAAAATAGATTTTAGCTCACCTTGAGCATTAAAAGGCTATTGCTGCAGTTCTGACGTTTTACCAATTCATCGTAATGCTTTACCTTTGTGTAATGCAAATGATGATAGTGTATATTTTAATCGCCATTTTACTTACAGCAGTAATTACCTATATTGTTGTACAACGTTTATTTTCTTCCAACCTCAACAACTCGCAACAGCATGCTGTAGAACTGGAAAAGCAGAATGAATCACTTAAAGCATCTGTGAGTCAGTTGCAATCTTTTCAGCAAAAAACTGAAATGATGCTTTCAGACGAACGTAAGCAGACATTACAACTCACCAACGACCTTGCAACTGCTCAAACACGTTATGAAGATGCATTGAAACGGATGAATGAGCAAAAGCAGGAGTTGGAGCAGATGCAACAGAAATTGAAAACAGAATTTGAAAATCTTGCCAATAAAATTCTGGATGAGAAAAGCAGAAAATTTACAGATCAGAATAAAGTTAATCTGGATATTATTCTGAATCCGCTAAAGGAAAAAATTAAGGATTTTGAAGAAAAGGTAGATAAGACTTATAAAGCAGAATCTGATGAACGCATTTCGCTGAAAACGCAAATTGCCAATCTGGTGGAGCTTAATAAGCAATTAAGCAGCGAAGCAAATAATTTAGCTACTGCACTCAAAGGCGATAATAAAAAACAAGGCAATTGGGGCGAACTTGTTTTGGAGAAAATTCTTGAGTCTTCAGGGTTGATAAAAGGACAAGAGTATAAAACACAAGTCAGTGCCATAAATGATAATGGTGATAGTATAAAGCCTGATGTAATAGTTTTTCTACCTGATAACAAACACCTCATCATTGATTCTAAGGTGTCATTGGTTGCATATAACGAATATGTTTCATCTGACGATGAAGAAGCACGTACTCAGTATGCTTCACAGCATGTACAGTCGGTACGTAACCACATTCGCCAACTGAGTGATAAAAATTATCAAACGGCCAATGGGTATAGCAGCCCTGATTTTGTCATATTGTTTATGCCTGTTGAGTCAGCATTTAGTTTTGCCATGCAGGTCGACAAGGACTTGTATAATTTTGCATGGGAGCGAAAAATTGTGCTCGTAAGCCCAACCACTTTGCTTGCCACATTACGCACTGTAGCATCCATTTGGAAACATGAGCGGCAGGTAAAAAATGCAATGCAGATTGCTGAAGAAGGAGGGAAGATGTATGACAAACTTGTCTTGTTTGTTACAGACCTTATCTCCATTGGAAAAAAAATGGATGGAGCTAAAGAAGATTATGTGGAGGCAATGAAAAAACTTACAGATGGAACTGGGAATCTGGTAGGAAGAGCACAAAAGATGAAAGAACTAGGTGCAAAAGCGAGTAAATCGCTCCCCGGACAACTAATAGAAAGAGCAGGTGAATAAAATTGCAATTACAATTATGATGTTATCGCTGGTTGCATGCAGCGGCCTACATCGCATAAGCAATACTGATTTAAGTTGGCAGTATAAAGATGAGCCTTCCTGGCTGAAACCTCAATATGCCTTAGTGCACGAATCAGCTGATAGCAGCACTTTATATCTACGGCTTTCTGTATCTGATATTTTATATAAGCGAAGCGATGATGGTGAAATGAAAGCGAATTTCAGTTTGCGTTTTATATTTTTTCAGGCGTATGAAAGCAAAAAAATTATTGACAGCCTCTCTGTCACGTTCTCACCTCCTTACAGTAGCGACTCCAATGCTGTTGTCATTAAATCATTTAAAATCCGACATCCCAAGCAGAATTGCCTGCTCGCACTTAGACTTAATGACTTAAACAGAGGTTCATTTAAAGAATCATTCATCAATGTAAATGTAAGCAAACAAAGTAGCCAGGAATTTGATATTCGTGCAGATGAGGATAATTTCCCTTTGTTCAACAACGTAGTCAATAATACTTTTTCAGATCATCTTAATGTAACCGATTATACATCTGCAGGCAAAATGTGGGTGCGTTGTTTTTTCAACGAGTATCCAATTGCATTGCCTCCATTCAGCAACAAACCTCCGCGGGTTTTTAGTTACGCTTCTGATAGTAGTTATCAGATTGAAGCAAATGCAGATGGGAAATTTGTTCTTAGGCCTCAGAATTATGGAATTTATCATCTGCAATTTGATACTTTATTAAAATCAGGAGCTACTTTATTTTATTTTGATGAGTCCTATCCAAAGGTTACAAATTCCGATATACTCATTGAAGCATTGCGTTATCTCACTACTGCCAATGAATATGAAAAACTTTTAAAAGCGGATGATAAAAAAGAAGCAGTGGACGATTTCTGGATTAAAGTTTCAGGAAGCAAAGAGCGTGCACGATTTTTAATACGTATGTTTTATACGCGCATGCAAAATGCGAATCGCTTTTTTACCTCCTATCTGGAAGGATGGAAAACAGACAGAGGAATGATATACTTAGTTTTCGGACCTCCTAAAACGGTGTATCGCACCGCTGAAGCAGAATATTGGGAGTATGGAACGTACAGAGGTTATGGCGCACTCAGTTTTTCATTTCAAAAAATAAATAACCCTTTTACCGACAATGATTTTGTATTGGTAAGGTCAGCAAGTTATGAGCCTGTATGGTATATGGCTGTTGACAACTGGCGGCAGGGACGAATCTCAGGAGAAGATATACATGATTGACAAGAAAACGGAATATATTTATGGCACACGTGCAGTAGCTGAAGCAGTGAAAGCCGGAAAGCAGATTGAAAAAATTATTCTGCAGCAGGGATTGTCTAATCCGCTGATAACTGAATTGAAGGACCTTCTTGTAGAGAGAAAAATTCCTTTTCAGCTGGTGCCGCTACCCAAAATTCAGCAGGTAACCAGAGGAAATCATCAGGGAGTAGTAGCATGGTTATCGTTGGTAGAGTATCAGCAAGTGGAAGACCTCATCCCTCTCATTTTCGACAAGGGTGAGTTGCCGCTTTTTATTATGCTCGACAGAGTTACAGATGTGCGAAACCTTGGAGCCATTGCGCGTACTGCATTGTGTACCGGTGTTCATGCCATTATTATTCCGGAACAAGGTTCTGCAAGAATTAATGCAGATGCCGTAAAAACATCTGCCGGTGCACTTCACTCTGTTCCTGTTTGTCGCGAAAAAAATCTGAAACTTGCTATGGAATATATGAAAGGTAGTGGTATCAGAATTTTTGCTGCAACTGAAAAAGCCTCCTTGCCTTATTACAAAGCGAATCTTGCAGACCCGTGTTGTATCATCATGGGCAGTGAAGGAGAAGGTATTTCGCCTGAATATCTCAAACGTGCCGATGAGCAGATTACCATACCTATGAAACAAACCGTAGCATCACTGAATGTTTCTGTTGCTGCCGGTGTCATTTTATTTGAAGCATTTCGCCAGCGAAATGCCTGATGTGTTATTTGTATTAACAGAGCCTTCCCTCGTACTCACAAGAGGTAATATAATTGAAAGCAATGTTTTCATTATGCAGAAGTGAAACAGCTTTTGCCCTGACTTAGTCACCCGAAAAAAATCTGGAGACTGTGTTTGGATGTATTATAGAACGATGACTTCGAAGGAGTCAAATGTTTATAGCAAGGATATATCATCATAAATACCTACCTCGAAGGAGGTCGAACATTTTGTTGCGAACATACGAGTCCCCACAAAATGGTGGGAGACTATGAAAGTACATGAAAGGAGTTTTTTGTTGGAAAAGTAGATGCAGAGGTGTCAAGGCAAATTAAGCGGTTGATTGATAAAAAGATGATTTTTCCGGAAAAAGATGGAACCAGAAAGTATGTTCTTAGATTTGATAACAGCTATTTGCTAAGAAGTATCATTAAGTCATTGGGAGATAAAGGTTTTTTGCCAGCCCGTGACGAGATTTAAAATGCTTGCCGTCTACGTTTTTGCAGCTTGGCGTTTGTGGCGGATTTTAACCGTCCCGAAAACTATCGGGACAAACTTGGGTCTTACATATAATTTGCTTTTTTAAATGACAAGAAGGCACAAGTCATAAATAAGACTTGCTCCAGAGGGGGGGCATAGTCTTCCGAAAATCGGGGATATGAAAGTACAGGAATCTTTAAATTTTATTGTTGATAAAATTTTATTTGTTCCCAACTGAAATACATTATATTTGGTGTGTTAAATTATTCATTTGTTTACTTAAACTTTTACAACAATGAAAAAACACATCACTCAACCCTCATCCATTGTAATAATGGTATTGCTGCTTGTTACATTTACAGGCAGAGCGCAAACTCAACAAGCCCAGTCTTTACAAGTTACTTTAACCGCTTCCGACTACAACGGATATAACATCACTTGTTTTGGAATGCAAAATGGTTCTGTCAGTATTTCAGTTTCAGGTGGAACACCGCCTTACACTTTTACATGGAGCAATGGTGCCACAACTTCTTCAGTAAATAATCTTCCTGCCGGTTATTATTCCGTACGCATTACCGACAGTCTTAGCAGTGACACTACATTGCAGATTACCCTTACTCAACCTGAGCCTTTGGCCATGAGTGAACTGAATGCTTACACCTATGTCAACGGATTTAATGTAAGCTCCTTTGGCGCATGCAACGGCTCGGTAACAACAACCGTCTCCGGAGGTGTTTTGCCTTACAGCTATTTTTGGAAACCGGGACAGCAGACACTGCTTGCGCCTGTAAATTTATGTGGCGGTGAAAACACACTTAACGTTACCGACCTGAATGGGTGCGAAGTGCGAAACTCCATTAACTTAAAAGAGCCGCAGCGTGATGATTGGACCATGACAGGAAATGTAGGAAGCAATCCTAATTTTAATTTTATCGGAACTATTGATAGTAAAGATTTGGTTTTTAAAACTAATAATAACGAAAGGCTGCGGGTATTAAGCAACGGAAATATAAAAATAAACTCGTTTAGTGGCGGTTCATCAGGTATTCTTATGGTTGACAGTAATGGTGTTTTAAACAGAAAGCCTGTTTTACTTCCTGCATTAAATTGTAATGACCCGCTTACTCTTGCATGGCAAATTAAAACAAATGTTAGCCCCAATGTTGCATACACATGTTGGAATACGGTTGGTATTGGAACTGATGATCCGCAGAAAAATTTAGGAATAAAAGGCGGAGCAAGGTTTTTTAATTTTAATGACCACACAAAATATTTAGATGTGGAGCATGACGGATCCAATGCAAGCATCAATACTACCGATAATCTTTTGTTAAATTATTACAGTGGTAAAAATATTTACCTGAACACAGGAACCGTGAAAGGCGATGTTGAAACAGGAGGAAATACTTTTTTGGCTACAAGTTCTGGGAAAAATGTAGGCATAGGAACTAATAATCCTAACTCACTATACAAATTAGATGTTATTGGCAATTCACGGTTTAAGGATTTTTTAACCTTTGAGGGTGATGATAATACCCAAATTGGTAGAATACAGTATAAAAACGATGCTTTTAGATTTTATTCCAAGTATCATTTTGCCATATTTTTAGATGCTGATCCTGTTGATTTAATAAATTCTCAACATAATAATGAAGGATTTTATATTTTGTCAAATAATCATTATTGGAGTGGGGGTAATTCTGTATATGAAATGTTTCAATTAAATGGATTTTCCATGATATACAGAGGTGCAGATCCAAGCAATCCAGGTTATTACAGAGAAAATTTCAAAGTTACATCTGATGGCAATGTCTTTGCTCGTAGTATTAACATTAATATGAATAATTTTCCCGATTATGTATTTAATGAAAGTTACAAATTAATGCAATTAAACGACTTAGAAAATTACATTAAATTAAATAAGCATTTGCCTGAAATACCATTGGCAACTAAAATCAACAAAGAAGGTGTTGATTTGGGAGAAATAGTAAGAAAGCAAATGCAAAAAATAGAAGAATTAACACTGTACATAATTGAATTGAATAAAAAAATTGAAGGGTTAAAAGGCGAAAAATAAACTATAATCATAAATGAAAAAAACAATTATAATATTTGTTTGCATAATTGCTATTCATAGTAAGGTTTCAGCCCAACCTGAAACCATTTGGCAACTAATAGATGGTTCAATCATACGTTGGGCATACTCAGGTGGGGATGAATTTAATGGTACTCAACTGGATTATTCTAAATGGGATGATGGTTATCCTTGGGGGAGGTCTTTGATAGGAAATCAAGAACAACAATACTATAAACCTGGAATTGATAACATTTCTTTTGACAATGGTATTTTAAAACTAATAACAAAATATGAGCCTGGATATTATACTGTTGAACCATGGCATAGTGGGAGTGATATTTTAAGTGATGGTCAACCCAATAATAGATATTTCCCATGGACATCAGGAATGATTTTTTCAAAGCAAAAATTCAAATATGGACTCTTTGAAATTCGTTTCAAGCCACCTGTTGGTAGTGGGCTTTGGCCTGCTTACTGGCTCTATGGTGGCAATCCAAACGAAGAATTTGACATATTTGAATATAAAGGGGAAACACCAAATAAAATACATATTGATGTGCATTGTCCGAGTAATGATTGTAACAACTTCGGAGGCTGGGCTACTGCAACTGGCAACTTTTCTGATGGCTTTAATGATATAATGGGTGAATGGGGACCAAATTTTAGTTTCTGGTATCTCAATGGAAGTGAGTTTGCTATTTGGCTTGGCAACTTAAATTATCAGGCAAATATCATTGCGAATATGGCTGTAGCTAATAGCTGCCCCGCGACTTTTTGTCCAGGAACTAATGCTAATACCCCCACTACTTCGTATTTTGAAATTGATTTTATTCGTGTATGGACACGGCTTGACTGTCAACAAGTAATAACTATCTGCAATTATAATCAAACCTCTACTGATCCTACCGGGATTACAGGAAGTCAAATTACAATGGGTGGAACAAACTGCAATGCAGTTGTTCAAAACGAGCAAAATCTACATTTAATTGCAACAGATTACATTGAACTTTTGCCAGGGTTCATAGCCGATGCAGGTAGTAACTTTAGTGCTAAAATAGTTAACTGTCCTGTTCCACAAATACAATTTGCACTTGATTCAAGTGAAGCTGCTGCTTCTACTTTACATATTCTATCAGAAGTAGAACAGGATTCTTTAAGTAATTCAAGTGAAAGAAGAGAAGCTGAATCAGTAGAAAATAATCCACCGATACTTTATACTAAAATTTATCCTAACCCAACAGATGGGAAAATCTCTATTGAGTTTGTTGGATATACGGACAAAATAATTGCTATTGAACTTATTAATTCACTGGGTGAAAAAGTGTATTCCAAAGAAAACATTAAAGATAAAAAACTTGATATTGATATTTCCCCTTTACCCAAAGGAGTATATTTCCTAAAAGGCATTTTCGGAAGTGATTCTATAACAGACAAAATAATCTTAAACTAAAAATGAAATCCTTTATATTCACCATAGTGCTATATTTAAAAGTATTTAATGTCTTTGGTCAAGACACAATTGCTATTCATTATTTTAATGAGAGTAAGGTAAGTATTGCAATGGGTGTAGGTAATTACACTTCTCTATATTTTAATGGTTATGAATATGTTGTTAAAAACAAAGAGCTTACATTTAATATTGAAACCGTAAACGGTATTCAAATAAAGAAACATCAAATTGGATTACTACTGGGAGTTGATAAATGGAAAGGGTCTTTATTATTTCCATTAGGTATTTTATATAAAATCGGATTCACTAAAAAAAAACATATTCCATATTTTGAATTGTCGAGTGGATACGCATTTGGGAATAAAGGCAAGACCGAATATGATGGAGTAGAAAAAGGTAGTTATTATTTCAAGGGAGGAAGCGGTTTTCAGTTCAATTTGCCAAAAGACTTCGCAATCGCAATCGGACTGTATTATAAAATGCAAAACATGCGTTCATCATATAGTAGAATTATAAATCCGAATGAACCGAAAATAGCAATAGGTTACAATATTCCTTATCATTTTATTGGTCTATCTATCGGAATGAAAATGTAATATACGCACTGCATCTCACATATCCCTATTGTTATCGAGATTCGCGATAGGGTGATATTAAATGATAGGTTAGCTCCACCCGAAAACTATCGGGACAAACTTGGGTCTTACATATAATTTACTTTTTTAAATGACAAGAAGGCAAAAGTCAAATAAGACTTGCGCCAGAGGGTGCAACAAAACAATTTGTAGTTAATGCAAAAGCGCAATCGCGGTAAATCTCGGCAATTTTAGTCCCGCAACGATATCATCAAATTTAAAATTTAAAACCTTCCGTACTTTCATAATCTGGTACGTGGCTGACTTTTTTGAACAAGTTAAAAATGGATAAAAAGTATTAACTTTCAAAAAAAAATCAATAAAAAATGAAAAGATCAAAATTTAGTGAAGAGCAAATTATTGCCATTTTAAAAGAGCAGGAACAAGGCTTAAAGGTTATGGAGATATGCCGTAAGCATGGCATATCCGATCAAACATTTCATAACTGGAAGAAGAAGTATGAAGGCATGAGTGTAAAGGAGCTTCGCAGAGTTAGGGAGTTGGAGCAAGAGAATAGCAGGTTAAAACGCGCTGTTGCCGATTTGACATTAGATGTCCAGATATTAAAAGATGTGAACTCAAAAAAGTGGTAACGTCTGCGGATAAGGAACAATGCGTAAACTATGTAAAATCAAACTTCAGCATTACGCATTCGCGGGCGTGTAAACTACTTCATTGTTCCAGAGGAAGACACTACTATCAAAAACAGATGCCCTTAAAAGACGAGCCTGTTAAGGCATTAATTATAAAAGTGATAGGGAAGAGTAAAAAAGGGCGTAAAAAAGTGATTACGCTTGTTCAAAAAGAAAATGCACAGTACAGCAAATATAAAATAAGAAGAGTGTATAAACAAAGTGGATTTGCATTAAGTAAACGTATGAAAAGAAAAAGAATTCAAAACCCATCCAATGCAGCTTATGTACCCCTGCAAGCCAATGAAGAATGGGCTATAGATTTTATGCAAGACACACTGTATAATGGACGGAGGATACGCTCTTTGAATATTATTGACCCTTATAACAGGCAATGCAAAGGCATGTTTATAGCCTATTCTATTCCGGCTATACGAGTGATAGAGTATCTGACAACGGCCATTGAGATATATGGTAAACCTAAGGCCATTCGTTGCGATAACGGCCCGGAATTCATCTCTAAACAATTTCAATTGTGGTTAGAAAATAATGATATAAGCTGGAGTAAAATACCCAAAGCAAGCCCACAACAAAACTGCCATATAGAAAGGTTTAACCCTCTGGCGCAAGTCTTATTTGACTTGTGCCAACCTATCATTAAAAAAATAAATTCTATTTCATCCCGGCAGGTTACGAAGTAACCGCGAGCCTGCCTCGTGGTTACGGAGTTCCTGCTGGGTTGAAATGTCAGAAAACATAACATCAACCCAAACTCACGACAGTGAGTCCCCGCCCTTTGGAAAATAAGCGTAAAGAAATAGCAGCACATTTCAAAGGGGCAGGGTAGGTTAGCAATCCGGAGCGCACTTCTCAATTGAAGAATCTGTCACTCCCCTCTCCTTCGGAGAGGGGTCGGGGGTGAGGTCTCCAACAGGCTTGATTTTTTGGTTCTTTTGTATCAAGACAAAAGAACGTAAGAAAAAAGAAAGACAACACTTCCTGTCGCATCCCGATAATTTTCAAAATTTGAATACTGCAACCTACCCACAGCAACCGGCCACCTTCTTGAATTTACTCATCATGATAGTTATCGTAATGTTTTGGAGGGATATATAATTTCCGTTTTTAAATCAACTTATTTGAAAACTATTCCATCCCGCTTTGCGTAAGAAGGCTTTATTTCTTTTTATTTGCAATCACACTATACGATTAAAATTCAGGCGGACGATTTATGGAAGTTAATGTAAACAAAAAAAATTATCCTGATCAGTTTTTACGTGTCTCACGTACCGAAAACAAGTTTTTGATTGAAACCACCAATAGCGCACTCGAAATTATTGTACTTACGGATCGCATTATCCGATTTCGCTATGCAGTTGATTTTTTTGCAAAAGATTTTTCCTATGCTGTTAATCCTGAGTTGAAAAGCAATGCCGTCATTACCGAATGGACAGAAAGCGAAACTCAAATTCGTATTTCAACTCAGGAGGTAAACTGTCATATTGATAAAAACAAACTTACCGTTTCACTTTTCAATCATAATGGCGATTTGCTGAATGTTGATGCAGGAGGTTTTCACTGGGAACCTAATCCGGGCTTTGGTGGCAATTATGTATATTGCACCAAACAAATTCAAAATAACGAAAATTTTTTCGGACTTGGCGATAAAGCTACTTCTCAAAACATCAGAGGTAAACGTTTTCTTAACTGGGGTACCGATACCTACGGGTTTGCCAAAGAGCAAGACCCACTTTATCGAAATATTCCCTTTTACTACGGGTTGCACAATAACCTGTGCTATGGAATTTTCTTTGACAACAGCTTTCAGACTTTTTTTGATTTTGGTAAAGAGGACGCTACAAGTGCAAGCTTCTGGGCCGAGGGTGGACAGATGTGTTATTATTTTGTTTACGCGCCTACATTACTCGGAGTAGCAGAGGAATATTGCAAACTCACAGGTCTGCCGGAGCTGCCTCCCAAATGGGCATTAGGATACCATCAGAGCAAGTGGAGCTATTATCCCGAATCTAAAGTGTGGGAACTGGCTGGGGATTTTCGCAGTAAAGCTATCCCTTGTGATGTCATCCACCTCGATATAGATTACATGAAAGGTTTCAGATGTTTCACCTGGGACGAAGAACGTTTCCCTGACCCTGCACGGATGATTCATCAGCTTAGAGAGCATGGCTTTAGAATCATTGTCATCATTGACCCCGGAATAAAAAAAGATAAAGATTACGCTGTATTTCGTCAGGCAATTGAGAATGATTTTTTCTGCCGCAGGCAGGATGGCGATTACATGGAAGGAAAAGTATGGCCGGGTGATTGTTATTTTCCTGATTTTACAAACCCCGAAGTGCGCAATTGGTGGGGTGGTTTATATAAGGAGTTGATGGAGCAGGGAGTGAGTGGTGTGTGGAACGATATGAATGAGCCTGCAGTTTTTGAAATGGGAACATTTCCTGATGATGTGCGCCATAATTATGACGGGCTTAATGTAAGTCATCGTATGGCACATAACGTGTATGGTATGCAGATGGCACGTGCTACCTATGAAGGAATAAAGCATCTCAACCCAAATGAAAGACCTTTTGTGCTTACACGCTCAGGATTTTCCGGAGTGCAGCGTTATGCTGCCGTGTGGACGGGTGATAATGTTGCATCATGGGAACATATATGGGTTGCCAATATGCAATGCCAGCGACTGAGTATTTCAGGAATATCTTTTTGCGGAACCGACATCGGAGGTTTTATCGGTGAGCCTGATGGCGAATTGTTTGTGCGTTACATTCAGATGGCCGTATTCCATCCTTTTTTCAGAGGTCACTCCAGCAGCGACCAGGGCGATAAAGAACCCTGGGCATTTGGCGCTGCTTATGAAGCACTCATTCGTAAAGCTATTGAATTGCGTTATCAGTTGTTACCTTACATCTATACAACCTTCTGGCAATATATCAGCAAAGGTACGCCCATGATTAAACCTCTTGTTTTTATGGCGCAGGACGATGTAGAAACACACATGCGAATGGATGAGTTTGGTTTTGGTGATCATTTACTTATTTGTCCCATAAATCAAAGTGCTTCAAGTGAGCGGTTGGTATATTTACCTGAAGGTAACTGGTATTATTACTGGAACGATAAAAATTACAGAGGTGGACATGAGTATGAAATTGAAGCTCCTCTCGACAGATTTCCATTCTTTGTAAGAGAAGGTTCAGTAATTCCACATCAACCGGTAATGCAACATACGGGCGAAAATAAATCAGCTCAGATTACACTGCATGTATATTATTCGGTAAACAGAAAAGTAAGTCATTATTACGAGGACGATGGCGAAAATTATACTTATCGCAAAGGCAATTTTTCGGTTAAAAAATTTACTGTCTTCGGAAATCGCAGACAAATGAGAATTATTTGCGATACGTATGGTAATTTTAAATCGGCTAATCCCGAATACAGAATAGTTATTCATGGATTACCTTTCCGCCCACATAAAGTTAAAGTGGATAATATGGAAATAGCATTGCCCAAAAGATTGCGTGAGAAAACGCTGACCATCAGTGCTTCTTCCGCTTTCAAAAGAATTGAAATTTTTTAATCTGCACAATTTCATTTCAGCATCAGTGCAATAATGTTGTATCACCTTAGTTATTTGAGAGCATATTTTCTTTTCTTTTGTAAACATATTTAAGTTGAGAAATGAATTTCGGACTTATTACAAAGCAAACCTGCGAAGCAGCACAGGAAGCCTCTGATTTTATCAGAAAAGAAAGTTTGACGTTCGACAAATCAAAAGTTGAACATAAAGGATTGCATGACCTGGTGAGTTACGTAGATAAAACTTCTGAAAAAATTCTTGTTGACAGACTCGGAAAAATTTTCCCTGAGGCAGGGTTTATTACTGAAGAATCAACCGTAGCAAGAAGTGATAAAGAGTATAACTGGATTATTGACCCATTGGATGGCACTACTAATTTCATTCATGGGCTTCCTTGTTATTGCGTAAGCATTGCACTTATGTCAGCTGAGAAATTAGAGATAGGTGTGGTACTTGAAATTAATTTCAACGAATGTTTTTACGGATGGCATAAAGGAGGAGCTTATATGAATGGCAAACGCATTGCTGTTACTTCTACACCTTCGTTGCAGCATACCTTGCTTGCTACCGGTTTCCCTTACACTGATTACTCACATATGGAAGAATACATGAAAGTGTTTGATTATTGCATGCGAAATACCAGAGGAATAAGAAGGTTGGGCTCAGCAGCAGCCGACCTTGCTTACACAGCATGTGGACGATTGGATGGTTTCTTCGAGTACGGACTCAATGCATGGGATGTGGCAGGAGGGGCTTTGCTGGTAAAGGAAGCAGGAGGTAGGGTGTCTGATTTTTCAGGGCAGAATAATTTTTTATTCGGTGCCGAATTGGTTGCTACCAATTTCTCGGTTTATAATGAGTTTATGGAAGTCATCAAAAAATGTTTCAACCACTAATATGATAAGCCAACGTCAACTATTTCTTCAGCATGTTGCGCAAACCAGCCCCAGCCCGCTTGCTTTGCATATAGAAAAAGCGGAGGGTTGTTTTTTATATGACAGTGACGGGAAAAAATATATTGATTTAATTTCAGGGATATCGGTTTGCAATCTGGGACATAACCATCCTTTGGTGAAGGAAGCCATAAAAAATCAACTCGATAAATACATGCACATTATGGTTTATGGCGAGCTGATAGAAAGTCCGCAAACGCAACTGGCAAAACTGCTTGATGAGTTATTGCCACCTCAGTTGAACTGTACCTACTTCGTAAATTCCGGAGCCGAAGCTGTGGAAGGTGCCATGAAACTTGCAAAACGCTTTACGGGAAGAAATGAGATAATTGCATTTAAGAATGCATATCATGGCAGCACACAGGGAGCTTTGAGTCTTATGAGTGATGAGTATTTTACCTCGGCTTTCAGACCACTTCTTCCGGGGATAAAATTTATTGACAGACAAAAGCCGGATTTGAACTTAATATCACCTCAGACAGCTTGTGTGATTTTGGAACTTGTAAAAGGTGAGGAGGGATGCAAGGTGTTGCCGCAGGAGCTGGTGCAGTCTGTTGCAAAACGTTGCAGAGAAAACGGTGCTCTTCTTATTATTGATGAATGTCAGACAGGAATCGGACGCACAGGAAGTTTATTTGCCTTTGAAGAATATGCCATACAACCTGATGTAATTATTCTGGGCAAAGCACTTGGTGGAGGAATGCCTTTAGGTGCATTTGTTTCTTCTAAAGAAATTATGAGTGTCCTGACCCATAATCCCGTTCTCGGTCACCTAACCACTTTTGGCGGACATCCGGTGAGTTGTGCAGCAGCTTATGCTTCTTTAAAAGAAATTGCTGAAAGCAAAATTTATCTGAAGGCCAAAGAGAAAGAAAAACTTTTCCGAAAAATGCTTCAACATGAGAAAATTCTTTCCATTTCGGGAAAAGGACTGCTGCTTGCCGTTGAATTTGATACTGCACAATCATGCAAAAAATATATTGATGCTTTTGTGCAGGAAGGAGTTTTTACCGACTGGTTTTTGTTTGCTCCACAGAGTATGCGCATAGCACCGCCACTCAATATTACTGACGACATCATTCAACATTCATGTGAAATAATACTGAACTGTTTGGATAAAAAATAAAGTCGGAATAAAACGGCAATATATTTGTCTTCATGTTTATGAATTTAATAATTTTAACATCTTAACACATCAGAATTATGAACGTATTAATCATTGAAGACGAACGCAGTCTGTCACACGAAATTGAAATTTATCTCACCAAGCAAGGTTTTCATTGCGATGTAGCTTTTACAGGTTCAAAGGCTTCAGAAATGGTAGCAGTCAACTCTTACGATTTTGTTTTATTAGACATCGGTTTGCCCGATACCAATGGATTTGAAATCCTTAAGGAAGCTAAAAACAATAATGTGGACAGTGCATTTATTGTTCTCACTGCACGCAGCGAAACAGACGATAAAATTCACGGACTCGATTTAGGTGCTGATGATTATCTGGCAAAACCATTTTCATTACCCGAATTGAATGCACGTATGCAGGCTATTCTCAGACGTAAGCATGGATTAAAAGTTCAGACCATTGACATCAATGGATTTATTATGGATTATCAGAACCGCACATTAAACTATGATGGTACTCCTGTGGTTCTAACAAAAAAAGAATTTGATTTGTTGCATTATTTAGCCATGCATAAAAACAGAGTGCTTTCACGTTCACAGCTTACAGAGCATATCTGGGGTGATGTGATGGATGATGATTACGATTCAAATTATATTGATGTGCACGTGAAAAACCTTCGGAAAAAGCTTGCAGCACACAGTACAATAGATTGGTTCGAAACGGTTCGCGGAATAGGTTACCGCCTCAATATTCAATAAAAAATGCCCATGCGGTAATGAAGTTACAGTTAAAGCTTGCTATTTACAACGCTCTGAGTAAAGCACTGGTGTTGCTTGCATTCGGAGCGTTGATGCCTTTTTTGGTAGAGCGTGTGGTGTACAATCATATTGATCATCGTCTCAAAGCACGCACTGCCAAAGTGCTTCGGATTATCGAGAAGGGTGGACTCAACGATATTGTCCGCGAATCAGATTGTACTTTTGAAAGCTATAATATCCTTAAAGAAGAGTTTATTCTGATAGAACCTCTTTCAGGAATGAAGGATATTAAACCTACCGTTATTGCCAATGAACAATGGGAAATTGACGGTGAAAAATTAAATCACCGTATCATCAGACAGCCTTTTATTTACGACAACCAGATTTACAGTTTACAGATTGGTGAAGGGATTGATTCGTTAGACAAACTCAAAGCTACTATCACCAAGGTTGCATTGTGGGCAACCATTATTACTGTGTTAATTTCAATTTTTGTGGATATTGGTTATGTGCAATTGCTGCTTCGTCCGCTGAATAATATTGTGGAGAATAAACTGAAGGGAACCAAAGATCCTGTTCATTTTAATGATGAACCGGTAAAAACTTCCACTACTGAATTTAAATCACTTGATGAAAGTCTTACAGCACTGATGAAGCGAATCAAAGATGCATTCCTGAATGAAAAAGAATTTATTACCAACGTTTCTCACGAACTTCAAACGCCCATTTCCATTCTGAAATCAAGGTTTGAGAATATGCTGATGGATGATAATATATCAGATGAAGTTGCAGACAAGATTGAAGATTCCATTCGTAAACTAAACCGGATGAGTAAGGTAATCCGCTCCTTATTGATGATTTCGAGAATTGATAATGAACAGTTTTTACGTAATGAATCGGTTAACATTAAAAGTCTGCTTGAAGAAATTGCCGAAGAAATGCAGGAACGTTTGAGTTCAAAGAATCTGAAATTATATGTACATCATCTTGATGAATTTACTTTTCACAAAGCCAATAAAGATTTACTTTACACTTTGTTCAATAACATCATCAACAATGCAATAAAGTATAACGTTGAGAATGGAAAAATTGAAATTGGAAGTTCGTTCCGTAACAACAAATATGTGGTTGATATCAGGGACTCGGGAGTAGGTATAGCCAAGGAAAATATTCCATATATTTTTGACAGATTTAAGAAGTTTAAAAAGACAACGGAATCCAGTTATGGCTTAGGTCTTGCAATTGTTAAAACCATTTCTGATTATCATCGTATAAATATTCATGTTACTTCAGAAGAAAATAAAGGAACTACTTTCAGCATTGAATTTCCTGATGAATATCATTCATAGTAATTTCACTGCCATAGGCTATCTTTGTTGTCAGAAATCAGTTAGGTAATGAAGGTTTTTACATTTGTATTATTTCTTTTTCTGCAATTTGTAATTTCTGATACTTTCGGACAATCACAAGTGCGCACCCTTCAAACAAGCAACAAGGCTGTTGAAGTGAAACAGATTAACAACACTCCTGTAATCTGTATACCAAAATCAGAAACACATTCTGATAAGAATCACTTAACTGCTTCGCCTTCTAAAAATCCAAGATGTATTAAAAGGGTGGGTTCTGCACCTAACAGTGATACTAAGAAAAAGGAGTTAAAAGACCCCGTTGGAAGTAACGATAATCAGTAACCTCCAACAGTAAGCATTACCAAAGTACAGGCTTCTTCACATTCAATATTCAATTTTTCGGCACGTGTTTTAAAATTCGGATTCTCAGCTCCGGGATTAAAGACAATACGTTTGGGTTTCAATGATAATATGTAATCCTCAAGAGGTTTCTGATTATTCTCATTGAGATAAATCGTAACCGTATCTATATCTTTAAAATCTTTATGTTCTGTTTCAATAACCACATCTTCCACTTTTCCTGGTTTGGCACCCAGAGCAACCACAGGATGTCCGAATAAACGAAGTTTGTGAATGGCTTTGTTGGAATAACGTGTGGGGTTTTCAGAGGCTCCTATTACAAGTGTTTTTTTAGACATGATATTTTATTTAATTTTCTGTAAAGTCAAGATCTTTTGCATAAGATTCTCTGATTCCGAAAAGAGATAAATATGCTATTGCAAAAGCAATGATTCCTACTGCAAAGGTAGCGTTAATCATATTGTAACCTAATTGCTCTCTGAAAAACGTTACTATCACTGTGAGTATTGCCAGTGAGCCTCTCACCATATTAGGAACAGTGGTAGTAACGGTAGCTCTGAGGTTGGTACCAAATTGTTCTGACGCTGAGGTAACAAATACAGCCCAGTAACCTGAAGCAAAACCTATCAGCCCGCAAACAAAATAAAACATGTTTGTGGATGCTCCTTGGATATAAAAAAGATAAAGAGGAGTGATGACAGAGGAAATTATCAGAAACAGCAGCAGCACTTTTTTTCTGCTCTTCCATAACTGACTTAAATAGGCACTTGCAAAATCACCTAAGCACAATGCAATATAACAGTACATAATAGCATCACCTGCTTTAATTCCCTCTATGCCATAATAGGCGGCTACTTCAGGTGAAAAAACGACTAATATACCAACCATATACCAAATAGGAACACCAACAGCTATACAGCTGATATAAGTGATAAATCTTTTACGGTTGTTGATTAATAACAGCAGGTTGCCTCTACTTTTTTGGCTTGCCTGCAAATCTTTAAACATTCCGCTTTCATATACACCAAGTCTTAAAATAAGCAATACCAATCCCATTATTCCTCCAATGATATAGGATGTTTGCCACTGCACAAAGTGTCCTAGAATATTTGCAAACACTGCTCCAAGCAAACCGAATGCAACCACTATCATAGTTCCGTATCCGCGATTTTCTTTAGACATTGTTTCGTTCACAAGGGTGATGCCTGCACCCAACTCTCCTGCCAGACCTAATCCTGCTATAAATCTCAAAGTTGTGTAAGTATCAATGATACTTGCTGAAAATAATTCGGCAATTTCTCTGACAAAAGCATTGGCAATATTTGCTAATGAATACACAATAATAGAACCGAACAATACAGAAACTCTTCCTCTTTTATCACCCATGATTCCCCACAGTAAACCTCCAATTAACATTCCCACCATTTGAAAACTCATGAGTTGCAAACCATATTCGGTAACCTGTGAAGTGTCAGTTATTCCCAAACCGTTTAAGCTGGGAGTGCGCACAATTCCGAACAGGAGTAAATCATATATATCAACAAAATAACCTAAGGCTGCAACAACAACAATAATATTCAGCGGGTTCCTGATTGCTTGTCTGTTACTCATAATATTATTCCGGTCAGCGTTTAAAAACCACAGCGCACCAGTCTCCTTTTGAAATTTGTTTTTGTATGTGCAGATTGAATTTGCTGAATGATTCAGTTATCATATCTGCGTCTTCATTAAGAAAACCACTTACCAATAAGTAGGAGGAAGGCTTCATCACTTTTAAATAATTTCCAACATCTCTCAGCAAGATGTTTCTGTTAATATTTGCCAGAACAACATCAAACAACATTTCCGTAAGCGAATCAGCATCGCCTTCTAAAACACGAATGTTATTGGTTTTATTAGTCTCTATGTTTTCAATGGAATTAAGTACACAGTTAGGGTCATTGTCAATAGCGGTCACACTTTTTGCACCCATTTTTGAAGCAGCTATGCTCAATATTCCCGAACCGCAACCCATGTCAAGCACTTCCTTGTTTTTTAAATCAGTCTGTTGCATCAGTTCAATCATCATTGCTGTGGTGGCATGATGTCCGGTGCCGAATGACATTTTAGGTTGGATAATGATTTCTATATCTGCGTTATTTTTTTGAGGATGAAAAGGAGCACGAATATAAATTCCGTTTACCTCTACAGGATTAAAATTTCTTTCCCATTCCTGATTCCAGTTGATGCTCTCCACTTCTTCGAGTTGCCACACTACACTGCACAAATCATTCTCCTGCAAATAGTCAATTTCTGAGAGTAATTCTTTTTGAAAATTTTCTTTGCGGATAAATCCGTCAAAACCATTGTCATTCTCTTCAAACATTTCAAAACCTATATCGGCAAGTTGCGATATAAGAATATCTGAAAACGGATTTACCGGGATGACTTTACAATGAATAGCAATATATGTGGACATAACAATAGCAAATAAATACAATCGGATTAACTCCGGCAAATAAAAAAAGTATTATCGTTGAATATTAATGCTGCTTTGCCTGATTTTCTGCCAGACGTGCATAGTAGCCTCCTGCAGCCATCAGCGATTCATGCGTGCCTCTTTCAATAATTTTTCCATCATCCAGAACATAAATTTCACTCGCATACTTTACGGATGATATTCTGTGACCGATAATCAGAGTAATACTTTCAGAAAGCTGAGGCAACAAATTTTGCATAATGTGTTCTTCGGTATGCGTATCCAGTGCCGAAAGGCAATCATCAAGAATCAGTAGCTGAGGTTTTTTTATAATAGCGCGTGCAATAGCTACACGTTGTTTCTGTCCGCCACTGAGTGAAATTCCCCGCTCTCCGAGAATGGTTTCAAATCCTTTCTTGAAATGCTTGATTTCGTTATACACCATAGCCTTTTTTGCTGCGGTTTCAATCTCTTCTACAGTTGAATCTTCTTTACCGAAAGAGATATTGTTGGCTATGGTATCTGAAAAAAGTAATACATCCTGAGTGATATATCCTGTTGATCTGCGCCATTCATTCAGATTCAACTGCTGTATGGGAGTTCCGTTAATGATAATGCTTCCTCCCGTGACATCATATAACCTTACAAGCAGATTGGCTAAAGTTGTTTTTCCTGAGCCTGTACTTCCAACAATGGCGGCAATTTTCCCTTTTTGCAAAGTAAGATTGATTTGCTGTAGTACATTATTATCTGCTTTGTCGAAAGCGAAATCAACATTTTCGAATTGGATAATATCCGGTTGATTTATTACTACACCTGTATTATCAGCCACAATTTCAGGTTGCAGTTTCAAAAACTCATTTATTCTGCGCTGGCTGGCATCAGAACGCTGTACCATGGTAATAATCCATCCTAACATTCCCACCGGCCACATGAGCATGTTCAGGTAAATTACAAATTCAGCAATGTTTCCGTAAGTAATTTGATGTTGATTTACCAGTATTCCTCCGTAATAAATTACAGCAATGGAACTGATGCCTGCAAGCAATACGATGGCCGGCATAAACAGTGCATTCACTCTTGCTAATTTCATACTGTGATTAAAATATTGGCGTACTTTTTTTTCGAACAGATGTCCGAATAAAACTTCTTTGGCAAATGATTTTATTATCCGTATTCCCGAAAATGTTTCCTGTGTGGTTGTGGAAAGTTCACTCAATGACTCTTGTACTTTTTCACTCTGGCGGTTGATGATATTTTCTACATAATAAATCATCATAACCAAAATAGGTAGCGGCAACAGTACCACCAGTGTAAGTCCGCCATGAATACGAATCATAGCCACAAAAACGAGTATGAACATCACCACAATATTCACCGTGTACATAATGGCAGGGCCGGTGTACATACGCACGCGACTCACATCTTCGCTGATACGATTCATCAGATCACCGGTGTTGGCATTGGCATAAAACCTGGCGCCAAGTTTCTGATACTGATCATAAATTTCATTTTTCATGTCATATTCGATATGGCGCGACATAACGATGATGGTTTGTCGCATGAAAAACATGAGCACCCCTCTGACTAAAACTACCCCCAGTATGGCTAGAGCATAAAAAGTAATGGTTTGCATAGAATCCGAAATGTCAGGATGCTGATGCTGAGTGACAAAATCGAGGGCTTTTCGGGTAAGTTGAGCAGGTAAAAGGCCAAAGTAATTGGCTGTCAGCACAAATAAAATCCCTAGGATGACGCGACCACGATACTTATAAAAGTACCGGTTAAGAGTAAGTAGATCTTTCATACCTGATTTTTATTTTGTGCAGAGTAAAATTTTGATACTTTTGCGCACGGATAATTCTGCTGTTACTAAAATGCAAAGTAAGCAGAATTACAAATCAGATAAAAACATCAAAATGATTGAAGTTAAAGAGATTAAACAAACCGATACCACAGCCAACTCGCTTTTTGGACAACTAACCATTATGAAACATGAACAGGTGGTTTTTTGCTACGATCACGAAACCGGTCTTAAAGCCATAATAGCCGTACACAACACCAACCTCGGGCCTGCGCTCGGAGGTACACGTATGTGGAAGTATGACAATGAAAGTGATGCGCTAACAGATGTTCTTCGTTTGTCACGAGGCATGACTTATAAAGCGGCTATTTCAGGGTTGAACCTTGGTGGGGGTAAAGCTGTAATCATTGGCGACAGCAGAAAAGATAAGAGCGAAGCACTGATGAGAAGCTACGGAAAGTATGTGAACTCATTGGGTGGAAGATACATCACTGCCGAAGATGTAGGAACATCAACAAAGGATATGGAATATATAGCCAAAGAAACCAAACATGTTACAGGATTACCTGTATCTATGGGAGGTAGTGGCGACCCTTCACCTGTTACCGCTTATGGCGTTTATATGGGTATGAAAGCTTCTGCTAAAGAGTGCTGGGGAAATGACAGCATGAATGGTAAAAAAGTAGTAGTGCAGGGAGTTGGTCATGTAGGCGAAAGTTTGGTGAAGTTTCTTACCGAAGAAGGTGCTAAGGTATATGTTACCGATATCAATCAGGATGCACTGAAACACGTGGCCTCTGAATTTAAAGCTGAAATCATAAAACCTGAAGACGTATATTCAATGGATGTGGATGTGTATGCACCCTGCGCATTGGGAGCTACGCTCAACACTGCAAATATCAATCAGCTGAAATGTGCTATTGTAGCAGGATCGGCCAATAATCAGCTTGCTGATGAGGATATTCATGGCAAGATGTTGGTTGAAAAAGGCATTCTCTATGCACCTGATTTCTTAATCAATGCAGGTGGACTTATCAACGTTTACAGCGAATTGAAAGGTTACAATCATGCTGATGCAATGAAACAAACCGAGCACATTTATAATGTTACGCTCGATATTTTCAAAAAATCAAAAGCTGAAAAAATAACCACACAGCAAGCCGCAATGCAAATTGCAGAGAAGAGAATTTACGGAAAATAACAATAAAGCTACATTCTGATTTTTAACGTTCTTATTTAATTCTATATTTTATGTTAGCCAGGCGTCACCTGCGAATTCGTGTTTTGCAAACACTTTACACTTACTTCCAATATGAAGGATATAGCCAGGCAAAGGCAGAGAAGGATCTTGTTGAAGGCACCGAACGTCTTTATGATCTTTATCTCACATTGCTTCAGCTTTTGGTTGAACTTGCCGAGCAGGAAACCCTGTATAGAATAGATGTAGCATCTAAATTTATTGTCAATAAAAAAGAGTTTACACGCTCATTTTCTAAGACACAATTTATCAGTTGGCTGTCGGAGTTTAAGCCTTTTACCACTGCAGTGAGCAAAAGTAAAATCAGCTGGCAAGCCGATATGGAAGCTGTAGGAAAATGCTTTTATAAGTTGCGCCATAATGCATCGTACCGCACGCTTACCATGACCAATGACGAACTGAATGAACAGGAGTGGATGCAGAAAATTTATAAGACTGAAATAGAAGGATCGGAATTTGTTACCTCTGTTTTGGAAGAAAAAAATATCTGGTGGGCAGAGAGTCTCAGCCTTGCGCACAGTATGGTAGTTAAAACCATCAGAATGTTTTACACAGCCTCTGAAAAAAGTATTCTGCCTCTTTACAAAGATGAGGAAGACGACCGCGACTTTATGGTGAAGCTCCTTAAGGAAACCATCAAGCACGATAAAGAATGGACTTCCATCATTGCAGCACGTACCAAAAACTGGGACGTAGAACGTATTGCACTTACAGATATTATTATGCTTAAAATGGCCATCACAGAGTTTATGCAGTTTAAGCAAATACCTCTGAAGGTAACCATGAATGAGTACATTGATATTTCCAAAGATTACAGCACGCCACAAAGTAAAATGTTTATCAATGGAGTTCTCGATAAAGTGGTGGAAGATCTGCGCACTGAAAATAAAATTGTGAAAACAGGCCGCGGATTGGTTGAAAATTAATTTTAACTCATACTAAAGTTTTACCGGATAACTACATCTTTAATGTAGTCTCCGCCTAACTCTTCATTCATCAACGTAACAATTTTTTCGCGGTTATAGCTCAATTCCTCTTTAAGAGGTGCCGATGTGAGGTGTATGAAAAGCGTGTCGTTTCTGAACTGAATTCTTTCTGTACGTTTACTGATGGCTTCGCCCATTATTTTGTCCCAACTGCGTATCAGTTTTACCTGATTAAGTTTATCACGTAAACGATAGGTGTCCAGCAATTGGTCTATCACATCCTTCAAGCTCTCTTCGTTCGACTTTCTAATCATGGTACAAAATTACAACAGCAAAACTTTTTTATAATGTTTGTTGATAACAATAGGCAATCAGAAAACCAATAGTTTGCTGGCGGTCATTACAAAATAATTTACATTTGTATCGCAATGAAACGCATCATCACAGTAGTAATGCTTTTATTCTTTGTGCAAAGTCAGGCGCAGGATGTTAGGTATGATTATGTTGAAGATACTCCTTTGCGCTACACCAATGAGTTTGCCATTGGTGCAACATTACACACCAGCGGTTGGGGTTTTATGTTCAGGAAGGGAAAAAATCTTACCGTTAGTAAAAAAAGAATGTTTGAAGTGGAAGTGGTGAGCATGAAACACCCCAAAGAATTTAAAACGGTAAGTTATCTTTCGGAGCGACCTAAAACATTTGTCTTTGGCAAAATGAATTCGTTGTTGGTCGTACATGGCGGTTATTGTTTCGAGAAAGTATTGTTTACCAAAGCCGAGAGAAAAAATTTTGAAATCAGATGGAACTCCACAGGAGGATTGTCATTAGGAATCACCAAACCTGTATATCTCATTTTTGCTTCGGGCAACGGTTTGCAGATAGTAGAGAAATATGACCCCAACAATCCTGCGCACGACAGAGACAATGTGTATGGCAAAGCCGAGTTTACACGCGGATTGAACGAGTTAAAACTATATCCCGGATTGCATCTTAAGTCAGGATTGATGTTTGAATACAACATTCTCAATGACGGTGTTACGGCTATTGAAGCAGGAGCTATGGTAGATGCTTATGCCAAAGAAATTCCGATCATGGCTTTTACCAAAAACAAACAGGTGTTTTTTAATCTGTATGCAACATTCATGCTCGGACGTAAAAAATAAAACTTACAGTTTGCAGATAATATGTTCGGGATAATCATCAACTGCTACTTGTGGTTTGCTGCTGAACAATCCAAACACGGATGAACCGCTGCCGCTCATAGAAGCGTACCAAGCACCTGCATCATACATCATGTTTTTTATTTCGGAGAGTAACGGATATTTTTCGAATATTTTTTCTTCAAAATCATTTCTGATATGATTTTTCCATTGGGATTTTGGCATTTGCACCAGGTCGTGTAGTGGTACTGAATTTTGTTTAGGTTGCACTAAGCTATAAGCATAAGCTGTTGAAATGCTCACAGTTGGTTTTATCACCATCAGATATTGATCTTTCAGAATTTCAGTAGCAGGTGTAAGCAGTTCGCCTTTGGAATGCGCAAAGGCAGGATGGTTATCAATAAAAAAAGGGCAGTCTGCTCCCAATGAAAGTGCAAAATGTTTAAGCGTTTCATTATTCAGATTGAGTTGAAATAAGCGGTTCAGCATTACCAATGTGTGAGCAGCATCAGAAGATCCGCCACCCAGCCCCGCCCCGGAAGGAATCTGTTTATGTAAATGCATTTCAACAGGAGGGAGAGGCTGCAGCTTGTCTAACAGATGATAAGCTTTCACACAGAGGTTTTCCTCAGCATGTCCTTCGGGAACGATTCCGGTTACGGTAATGCTAACTTTTTTAAGGTGCGATTTACTTCCGGCAACAGGAATAATTTCCAGAATATCATTCCACGGAATAGGATATAAAAGTGTTTCCAGTGTGTGATATCCGTCAGGCAGACGCGAGGTAATAAAAAGTCCGATATTTATTTTAGCGTTGGGGAAACTTATCATCAGGATGCGAAGATAAACCCCTTGTTGTTAATCAACCAAAAACTAATGGGCACTTGTCGTATTTATTTTATGTTATTTTTGCCATTCAAACATAAGTAACATGCCAAATTATCTTGATTTTGAAAAGCCGATTGAAGAACTATACGAGCAATTGGAGAAAACAAAACAAATTGGTGTTAAAGGAAAAATTGACGTTACCAAACTTCTGTCGGAGATAGAAGATAAAATAGAAGTTGTAAAGCGAGAGTTGTACAGCAATCTTACACCATGGCAACGCGTTCAGCTCAGCCGCCATCCTGACAGACCTTATTCGCTTGACTATATTAACGCCATTACCGACAATACTTTTATGGAGTTGCATGGCGACCGTACGGTGAAAGACGATAAAGCGATGATAGGAGGTTTTGGGATGATAGATTCACAGTCGGTCATGTTTATTGGTCAGCAGAAAGGCCATAACACCAAGTCGAGGCAGTATCGCAATTTTGGGATGCCCAATCCTGAAGGTTATCGCAAAGCTTTGCGGTTGATGAAACTTGCAGAAAAATTCAACAAACCTATTGTTACTTTTATTGACACTCCCGGTGCTTATCCCGGTCTCGAAGCCGAAGAGCGCGGGCAGGGCGAAGCCATAGCGCGCAACTTGTATGAAATGTCCATACTTAAGGTGCCTGTCATCTGTATCATCATAGGCGAAGGAGCTTCCGGTGGTGCACTCGGTATTGGTATTGGCGACAAAGTTTTTATGTTGGAAAACACTTGGTATTCTGTTATTTCACCTGAGTCGTGTTCAAGTATCTTATGGCGCAACTGGGACAACAAAGAAAAAGCAGCTAATGCACTTAAACTTACTGCCGATGATATGCTGAAACAGAAGTTAATTGATGGCATCATCAGCGAACCTCCCGGAGGAGCGCACAGCAACCCTGAAGCAATTTATCAATCTGTAAAAAAAGTTATCGTAACAGAACTTGGTGCATTGCAGAAAGTAAATGCATCCGACCGTGTAAAAAACCGGATTGATAAATTCAGCTCTATGGGAGTGGTACAGGAAGGTTAATTTCGAATTTGTTTTTTTAGTTTCTTGCTTATCCCAATCGTTTTAGGGAGGTGTCGGATATAAATACTTTGCTTTGATGTAAGAAAATTAAAATACTGTATTTTCCTGTAGTTTCGTGTGGGGTAGTGCAACGATTTAAACAAACAAGAAAGACAG
>JAFDWZ010000011.1:0-53401 GCA_018268195.1 Bacteroidota bacterium
GTCTTACGTTGTCAGGAATTTCACTATTACTGCTGCCATAGCAATGCTGCCACTGTATGGATGGCTGGCTGTATGCAGATTGCGTAATTAGAACAATTACCGTTAGCCGGATTGTAGGCAATACTAACCTCTTTGCAAAGTTCTCTGCTTTTGTTTTCATAACTTAGTGATTTTTTGTGTGATAATTTTACCCGTTTTTGAATTTGTTGTTTTTACAAAATATATTCCTGATGGTACTTTATCGGAATGCCAAATAATACTTTTTTCAGTTACGTTTTCCTTTTTATAATATATTTTTCCCATTGCATCCATAATCTGTATGTCATTATTCCTGTTTTCTGTTTCAGTAAGTGATATTGTTAGGTCATCACTGAATGGTACCGGATAATCATTCTGTAATTATGTTATGTCATTGGGTGTTCCGACAGCCAATGAGCCATCGTTATATACAAATGGAGCGGTGTTTACAGGGTTTCCCCAGTTTTTAACGAACCCATGTATCTCTGCACCTCCGGTTGTAAGATTTGGAGTTTGTGCCACCACTGCCCAGTCATAATAACTATAATAAACATCAAAGAACGATGTAATACGCGGCAGGTCGTAAATATAATTTATGGACGAATATTGCAAATCATAAGTAGGAGGTGTGTTTAAAATACCCTGTACAATATCTGAATGTAACTGAGATTCCACAGTAATTGTATTGCCATCCATATTTTCTTCTGCATAAGTAAAATACACACTATCGTTTAAAATGGTAACATCCGGAGCGGAGTAACGGCTTATTCCAGTTGCCTGTAGTAATACATTTTTCATAGGATCAAAAAGTGGTTGTGCTGGAAAATTTGGTAAATTTCCACAAGATGCAAAAAGTGCTAAATCATCATTTTTTCTCCAAACTACTGCCCAGTTATCCTTACCGCTAAAATAGCTTTTATGTCCGTCTATTTTGACATCTTTTCCTCCTGTATATAAAGTAAAATAATATTTACTTTGGTATGCAAACACACCTCCATTCCATCTAAAAACCTCAGCTATTATCTCTTCATTATTCCCAATATCTTCATATACGGCTATAGCCCAGTTTCCATCCTGGCTTAAGCTTACATCAGGATTTACCGCTATGCAATGTGCTATAGCAGAACCTAATGAAGTATGACCTTTATTTCCACTACCATCGTCCCAATATAACCCAGGGTTACTGCCATCATATACAATTACCGACCTGACTGAATTGGAAATTGGGATTAGAGGGTTTGCTGCTGAAACACAATCATTATTGGTGTGTAAAATACCTGTGCTGCCACAATTGGACCCTATGTCTGTATTACTTGCAGTATAAAAAGATTGTGCATTCCCCCCTTGAAATTGAATAAAATTAAAGAAAGAAATTAATACCCATACTTTGAAATAACGAATTTGAGTTTTCATATTATTTGATATTAACTTCTTTGCTTACTCTGTTCTGGATTTTCAGCCTCCTCCTTACATTTTTTTTTAAGAAATGAGCTGTTTGAACAAGAGATAGTTGAAAAGTTTCAAAGTGTAGATTATCCAACTAATACATAAGATATCTTTTTGCTCTCGTGATAAAGAAAAATCTTTTGTAATTAATGATTTACCAATCTTCCATAGCTTAGATAGCCAATTTACTATTGCCTGCTGACTATTAAATTTGATTTGCGTAGGTTTCATGACCTGTATCAAATTAGTGATACAATGTTAATAAAAAATTTAACCTGTTCCAAAAAATAATTATCTCCTCGTGCTACGATGCAGGATTCCTGACAAGTAATAATGTCTGATTCTAAAACGAAATGATGAAGACTCTCTAATATTGTAAATTTTTATTGCATATCCACCCATACGATTTTCCTTTTGAAGTACTTTTGTCATCATGAAACAAATTATTACTGTCAGCAACCTAACCAAAAGTTATGATTCTTTTCAGGCAGTGAAAGGAATTTCGTTTGAAGTTGAAGAAGGAGAAATTTTTGGTTTGTTAGGCCCTAATGGTGCCGGCAAAACCACTACACTTGAAATTATGGAAACGCTACGTGAAAAAACTTCAGGAGAAGTTTTTATCAACGGACTTGAAGTGGGTAAAGATGACAACGAAATAAAAAAAATTATAGGTGTGCAGTTACAGTCTGCCGGTTACTATCCCAGTCTCACTTTGTTGGAGTTGATTGAATTATTTGCAGGACTTTACTGTCAACCTGTTGATGGTCGCGAATTATTAAAAAAAGTAGGCCTTGAAGAGAAAGCAAAAGCAAGATATAAAGATTTATCAGGCGGACAAAAACAACGGTTTTCAATTGCAACTACTCTTATCAATAAGCCATTGATTGTATTTCTGGATGAGCCTACCACCGGCTTGGATCCTCAGGCACGAAGAAACCTGTGGGAGCTTATACGCAACATACGCAACGAAGGAACTACCGTAGTCATCACCACACACTATATGGACGAAGCAGAAGAACTGTGTAACCGTGTAGCCATAGTTGAAAGCGGAAAAATAATTGCATTGGCAACACCCGATCAATTAATTGATGAACTGATAGCAAAAGGCTTCGAAAGAAAAAAAGAAGTAAAGAAAGCAAACCTCGAAGATGTATTTCTAAGCCTTACCGGAGAGGAATGGCGTGAGTAATGTTTATTACCGCTGATGTGGTAAATAGTTTTTTGTGATTTTTATAGTTATACTGAAATCAACAAGTACCAGCCAGTAAATTCCTTTGTTAAAAAACACATCGTAGGATAGATTGCCGTTTTTCTTATAAAAAACAGGTTCTTCCGTTTTGGCATAATAAATACCTGCATTGCCACCGTAGCGCAAACCAATTCTGTCAGTCAGTTCAGTCTGAATATTGATACCCGGCATCAACACTGCGCCATTATACTGCGTATCGTATAAATTTCCGGGATAGTTTACTTTCTTGTAAGTAAAATTTACATAACCACCGAAAAGTGTAGCTCTGAAATCGAGTTTGTTCTTAAACAGTGCAAACATGCGTGCCGAAACACATGGACCTATTGCATAATTGGTAACTTCCTGTGTGCTCTCCGAACGGAAATTGTACATACCGCGAATGGAGTAAATCAACTTTTGATCTCTTTTATTGAAGCTATAGTTAAGCCAGAAATTCTGAGAGCCTTTAAATGAGGGATAATAACCAAAACCTATTCTTTGCTCCTTAAAAACGGTTTCGCGTGCCTGAGTGGAATATACCAACACAATGAATAAACAGATACTAATGACTCGCTTGACCACACATTTTGAAATAGACGACCAAAATATAAAGATAGATGCAATTACAGAACCAACAGCTTAAAATAATTTAAAAGTAGGTAAGAGGCAGGCAATGTTGTTACCTTTGCCACATGGAATTGGCTGTGCGCAATACTTTCAGAAAAGGAGAACGATTATATAAAAAATCAGAGCTGGAAAATCTGGTTAAGGGTGGTCGCTCCTTCGTGGTAGCGCCTTTTCGTACTGTTTGGCTATTTAAAAATGAATCCTCGCCTTACAGCATAAAAATAGCCATCAGCGCTCCCAAACGGAGAATACGCAATGCTTCTGACAGAAATCGCATTAAGAGACTGATACGAGAAAGTTTCAGACAACATAAACACGCTCTCTCAGATGCACTTAAATCAGAAAACCGTACACTCCATGTGCTGTTAATTTATAATGGCAACCTTAACCCTTTGTTCACAGAGGTTGAAACAAAAATAATTCTAATTTTACATCGTTTAAAGAAATTGCATGAGCAAACTTCTGGGGCGAGTAATGATAGCGATGATCACCGTTTATAAAAAGGGAATATCACCCTTACTTCCGGCATCATGCCGTTACTACCCCACATGCAGTGAATACGGAGTGGAAGCTATCCGCAAATACGGCCCCTTTAAAGGAGGCTATCTTACCATCAAACGTATTCTATCATGCAATCCTTTTGGCGGACATGGTCACGACCCGGTACCATAAATTTTAAAATTGAAATCATTTATACTTTATAAAATATGTTAAAAAAGATAGGAAAGAAAATCAGGTGGATAATAGTGGTATGCCTTATATCAACTGCAGGGCTTTCTGTTTACAGTTTCAGTGAAGATTACTTCGAAATATCGCGCAACCTCGACATTTTCGCTACCATGTTTCGTGAGTTGAACATTTATTATGTGGATGATATCAAACCAGGTGATTTAATGAAAAAAGGTATGGACTCCATGCTTGAATCATTAGACCCATACACCAATTACATTCCTGAAAGCGAAATTGAAGATTATCGGTTTATGACAACGGGGCAGTATGGAGGAATTGGTGCTTTAATAGGACAACGCAATAATGAAGTAATTATCACCGACCCTTATGAAGGATTTCCTGCACAGAAAGCCGACCTGCGTGCTGGTGATATTATCGTATCACTTGACGGCAAAAGTATAGACGGGAAAAAATATGATGAAATAAGCAAGTTGTTGAAAGGTCAGCCTAAAACTCCTGTAAAAATTACAGTAAAGCGCGAAGGCGAACCTAATCTGCTTGAAAAAAATTTAGTGCGCGAAGAAATTAAAATTAACAGTGTACCTTACAGTGGTATAGTAGGTGATAACATCGGTTACATCAGGCTAACAGGATTTACGGAGAATGCAGGTATGGAAGTGAAAGATGCGCTTACTACTCTTGAAGGTAAAGCAAAATTGAATGGTGTTATTCTCGACTTGCGAGGAAATCCGGGCGGATTGCTGAATGAAGCTGTAAACATTGTAAATATTTTCGTTAACAAAGGTGCTGAAGTAGTAAGCACAAAAGGAAAAGCAAAAGAATGGGATAAAACCTATCATGCTTTAAACAATCCTGTTGACACCGAAATTCCAGTTGCTGTACTGGTTAACAGCAGCAGTGCATCTGCTTCTGAAATTGTATCGGGAAGCCTTCAGGATTTTGACCGTGCAATTATCATCGGACAACGCACCTTTGGTAAAGGACTTGTGCAAACCACTCGCCCTTTGAGCTATGGAGCACAACTGAAAGTAACCACTGCAAAATATTATATTCCCAGTGGAAGATGTATTCAGGCGCTTGACTACTCACACCGCAATGAAGATGGCAGTGTCGGAAAAATTCCTGACTCGCTGATAACACAGTTCAAAACCAAAAGCGGCAGAACCGTTTTTGATGGTGGAGGTGTAATGCCTGATTTTGTAACTGACATACGCATGCTCAGCCCTATTACACAAAGTCTGATTACTAAATATCTCATTTTTGATTATGCAACATATTATCGCATCAATCATCCTTCAATTGCCTCAGCTAAAGAGTTTCATCTGAGCGATGCCGAGTATAGCGATTTTGTTAAATGGCTTTCAGGGAAGGATTATGATTATACTACCAAAAGCGAAAAACTTCTTGATGATTTTAAAGCTGCTTCTGAAAAAGAAAAATATTTCACTAATGCAGAAAGTGAATTCGATATTCTGAAAAAGAAAGTAGCTCATGATAAAGTAGCCGATCTTCAGAAGTTTAAAGATGAAATAAAAGAAGTACTTGAGAATGAAATTGTATCGCGATATTATTTTCAGAATGGACAAATTGAAGCATCCTTTAATGACGATGTTGAAATTAAAAAAGCTATTGAAGCTTTAAAGGACAAATCTGTTTACAATTCTATTCTTAATAATTCTATGGCTTCTATGAGAGAAAAGCACTGATTTTTCAGTAAAAACTTTTTTATCAGAAATGAATAATCCCGCAAAAAAAATATCTGAGCGCATGTTTTTTGCGGGATTATTGCTTTTTGCAGCTTCCCTTCCGCTCTCCATGTTTATGATGAGCCTGTCACAGTTTATAATAATTGGAGGCTGGCTTTTACAAGGTGATATTTCTCAAAGCCTCAAAAAAGCTTTTGCAAATAAAGCCGTGTGGCTGCTGTGCTCTATTTATGTGTTGCATATAATTGGATTGGCATACACCTCCGACTTTAATTATGCGTTTAACGATTTACGGATTAAACTTCCTTTATTGCTGCTTCCGATAATTATGGCTTCGTCTGAGCCTTTGACTTCCAATAAACTGAACACATTACTTAAGGTGTTTATCAGTGCGGTTTTTGTTTCCACATTTATCAGTTATCTCATTTATTTGGATGTGATTCACAAGCCTTTTTCTGATATCAGAAATATTTCAGTATTCATCTCTCACATACGGTTATCACTTTTTGTTTGTATAGCCATTTACTCCTCTCTGTGGTTCTTTAAAACGGTTTCGTGGTTTTTTAAAATTTTAATAATCGCTGTTATCTTATGGTTTTTGTTTTTTCTGATACTTATTGAATCTATCACAGGGCTTGGAATACTATCGGTCACTTTATCCATTATCGGCATTGTTTACATTTTCAGGAATTCAAGCATCACTTACAAAGCAATTACTCTGCTGCTGATTCTATCAGCAGGATTTTACACCTTGCATTATATAGATAAAATGTGGGTGCGAATAAATACTGTAAACATAAACGAACTTCAACATCTTAAAAAAACAACTGCTGAAGGAAACGTTTATCTACACGATGCTCAGAGAAAAGAATCAGAGAATGGGCATCTGATGTGGATTAATTTATGCGAACAAGAAATGCGCCCGGCATGGAACAACAGAAGTTCTATACCTTATGACAGCCTCAATAGAAAAGGCGATGAGTTAAGAATGACCATCATAAGATACCTTACTTCAAAAGGAGTGAGCAAGGATGGTGCTGCCATAAATCAATTAAGCAACACGGAAATTACAGCAATAGAAAACGGAGTTGCCAATGCCGATGATATTAGCTCAAAAGGCATTAGCCCCAGGATAAGAGCTACCTTATGGGAAATTTATCAGTATCAGCATTTCAATAATCCTGATGGACATTCCTTGGCTATGCGCTTTGAGTTTTGGAAAACCGCATTAAAAATAATTAGCGATCATCCACTGACGGGCGTTGGCACAGGCGATGTAGCTCAGGCCTTTCAACAAAAATATAATGACACCAATAGTCCGCTTTCACAACCATATCGTCTGAGAGCGCATAACCAATACCTCACTATAGCAGTAGCACTGGGTATTCCTGTTTTAATTTGGTTTATCATTATATTGGTGTGGCCGGGCATTTTGCTTAACCGCTTTAATCATTTCCTTTACTTGTCTTTCTGGTTAACGGCTTTATTGTCAATGTTAACCGAAGACACACTTGAAACACAAGCCGGAGTAAGTTTCTTTACCTTCTTTAACTGTGTGTATTTGTTCATGTTAAGGGATAGAAATAAATAATTTTTTTATTTAGAATTGTTCTAAATAAAAAAATCTATGTATTTTTGCATTCCATTTTTTAATCAGAACAATGAAGCATATAATATGGTTGTTGTTACTAACGGCAACATCACCCCTTTTTGCACAAACAGCAGAAGATACTCTTCAAGCTAATAACGGAAGCGAAAAACACACATACATTTCAGGATATGGCGAAGCCAAGGTTTCATATAACACCCGTTACCGTACGGCACAGGCAAATCTTACAAGAGCAGTAGTTTTCATCGGTCATAAATTTAATTCAAGAATTTCATTTTTTTCAGAAACAGAAATTGAGAGTGCCCGTGTAGAAGGCGGAAAACCCGGTGGTGAAATTTCACTCGAACAAGCATATCTTCGATTTCAACTTAACCGAACACATTATCTACAGGCAGGGTTGTTTATTCCACGCATTGGAATAATTAATGAAAACCATCTGCCTACCACATTTCAGGGTAATGACAGACCATTTACAGAAACCTTACTCATACCTTCCACATGGCGCGAACTGGGTGTAGGCTTATATGGCTCATCTGACAAATTGCAGGGACTCAGTTATTCATTGGCACTTGTCAACGGACTCAACTCAGGTGATTTTACAAATGGCAGTGGCATTAGAGATGGGCGCTTTGAAGGCAGCAATGCTACAGCATCCAATATTGCAATTACAGGTTCTGCTACCTATCTCGTACGCGATTTTACAATACAAATGTCAGCTTATTATGGCGGTAGTGCCGGTCTGAATAACCGCGAAGCCGATAGTCTTCAGTTGAATTCAGGATTGTTTGGCACACCTGTTTCTTTAGGAGAAATAAATGTAAGATACAATCATAACCGATTTGCATTCCGAACGTTGGGTGCTGTTGTTTACATACCCGATGCACAGAAAATTAACCGTGCTTATGCAAACAACACTGCTGAATTAGCTATCGGTGGTTATGGCGAAATTTCATATCGTGTTTTCACTAAAACAAAAACTCTTGTGTTTATGCGTTATGAAGCTTTTAATCTCAATCAGGAAATTCCTGAAAATGGCATTCGCAACAACACACTTAACCAACAATATCTTGTTGCCGGATTTTCTGTTTACCCAACAGCAGGTGTAGTCATCAAAGCTGATTATGTTTTTAAACAAACTGGCAAATTAAATCCTGCATTAAATCTGAATCCGTTCCCCAATGCTCCCCCCTATTATACTTCAAACAGTTTCATCAACCTTGGATTTGGTTATAGTTTCTAATGAGTAGCAGAAGATCTTTTATTAAAAACGGATGTACCTTATGTGGTGCTGTGGTTGCCGGTGTTTCAGTTGTCAGTTTACTTGAAGCATGTAAAACCGGTGCAGGAGTAATTGTTGCAGATGTCAGTCAGAATAAAATTACAGTTCCTCTACTCAGCATTTCCGACAAAACTGCTCAGGTAATCAGAAGCAAAAAGTTAGATTATGATATTTTATTGGTAAGAGAAAGTGAAAACAAGTATCATGCTTTACTTATGAAATGTACACATCAGGCAAATCCGCTCATAGCTGCACAAAACGGATTGTACTGTAATCTCCATGGCAGTCGTTTTGATTTAAATGGAAATGTGGTGGAAGAACCTGCCACACGACCTCTGGAAAAATACGCTGTCACTACGGATAACGAAAATATTATTATTCATTTATAGTACTATTAAACATGCATTCACTTAAATCAACATTATACTTAGCACTGGTTTGCAGTATCTTCTTCAGCTGTAAAAAAAATGATTCATCTGACAAAGACTTCACCAACCAAGAAATATTAAATGACTTTTCAATTAATGTTGCACAGGGTACTTATAACGACCTGTCAGAAAAAGCTGTATTATTAAACAATGGCATTAACGCACTGGTTTCAAATCCAACCACCTCACAACTAGAAAATTGCCGTCAACTTTGGAAAGATAGCAGACAGGCATGGGAGCAGTCAGAAGGATTTTTATTCGGACCAGTTTCAACAGATAATATAGATCCGCGTATTGACACTTGGCCTGTTGACTATAATTCACTTGATTCGGTATTGAACAGTAGTGCCGTATTGGATGATGCATACATCAACTCACTTGATGATGCTTTAAAAGGATTTCACCCGATAGAATATTTGTTGTGGGGTGCTAATGGAAACAAGACTACTGCTGAGTTTACTCCACGTCAGTTTGAGTATTTACAAGCACTATCTAATAATTTAAAAAACCTCACTCAGAATTTAAGTGCTTCATGGGCTCCCGGTGCTTATCATGATGTGTTTACCCAAGCAGGAAACGGTAGTAATGAATTCAGCACAGAACAAGCTGCATTTTTAGAAATGGTAAGTGCAATGGCGTCTATTTGCGAAGAAGTTGCCGATGGAAAAATTAATGACCCATTGGTTGCTCATGATCCTTCTCTTGAAGAGTCGCCATTTTCAGGTAATTCAACTACTGATTTCACCAATAACATCATCAGCGTACAAAATGTATATCTGGGAAAATACAAATCACAAGGTAAGTCACTTGAAAGTTTAGTTAAATACTATAACCTATCATTAGATTCCAAAATTAAACTGAAAATAAATAATGCAATATCCGCATTACAATCTATATCTGTTCCGTTTGGAGAAGCTATAATAAGTCAACAAACTCAGGTGACCAATGCACAGCAAGCAATAAATGATTTAAGAATTGTATTGGAAAATGACCTTACCCAACTTGTAAAACAAAGAATTCAGTAATGAAGCAAAATAAAATAGCCATTCTTGCAGGAATAGTAACGGTAGTGGCATTGCTGCACTCCTGTCGTAAAGCTGAATTGCTTTCAGAAACAGACTGGAATGAATGGTTATCGGGCGGCAAACAAACACTTTTTGACGAATCGGCACGTGCTTTTTCGTCCATGTTCCCGGATATGTCTTCCCGCAACCAAAATATACATGCAATAGGCGACAAAGCATTTTCGGCAACACATGTAAGTGCTCCGGCACCAATAAACCCAGGGTTAGGTCCCATATTTAACAATGTATCCTGTTCCTCATGTCATATTGCTGATGGCCGTGGCAAACCTCCGTTAAACGCTGCAGAGCCTTTAAGTGCTATGCTCATCAGATTAAGTATTCCGGGGGCAGGTGTACATGGAGAGCCATTGAGTGTTCCGGGATTTGGCACACAATTGCAACAGCGTGCTATTGCGGGAACTGTTAAAGAAGCAGATGTACTCATTACTTACACTGAGCACAATTATTCTTTTCCGGATGGAGCAACTTACACGCTCCGCACTCCTGTTTACCAACTCAACAATCCTTACATACCTCTTCCATCCAACGTGTTGCTTTCACCGCGTATGGCACCACCTGTATTTGGTTTGGGTTTACTCGAAGCTATTGATGAATCAGAAATTTTATCGTTTGCCGATGAAAATGATGCCAACGGTGACGGTATTTCCGGCAAACCCAATTATGTTTGGGATGTACTTAGTAATAGTTTAAAACTTGGCCGCTTCGGGTGGAAAGCAAACAACCCCACACTGCTTCAGCAAACTGCAGGAGCTTACAATGAAGATATGGGTATTACTAACTATGTATTTCCCAAAGAATCATCTTATGAACAAATTCAGTTTGATCACCATGATGATGACCCTGAATTAGCTGACAGTGTTTTAAGAGCCGTATCGTTTTACGTGCAGACATTGGCAGTTCCTGTTCGCAGAAATGCTTCTGATGTTGAAGTGTTGAGAGGAAAAGAATTATTTACAAAAGCATCCTGTGCATCCTGTCACCGACCATCTATGGTTACCGGTGTGCATGTGGAATTGCCTGAGGTAAGTAATACAAGAATTTTTCCTTATACCGATTTGCTTCTGCATGATATGGGTGAAGGCTTAGCCGACAACAGGCCTGATTTTGCAGCTGACGGAAGAGAATGGCGAACTCCTCCATTATGGGGCATTGGACTTACGCAAAAAGTAAACGGACATAATTTCTTCTTGCACGATGGCAGAGCACGCTCACTCGAAGAAGCTATTCTTTGGCATGGCGGTGAAGCAGAAAACGCTGTTTTATATTATAAAAATTTGTCGAAGACCGACAGGCAGGCTATTCTAAAATTTCTTCAGTCGCTCTAAACCGCCATCAGTATTTTAGAACTGCAGATAAACCGGCATAACCGGGTCTGCTTGTTTCAGAAAAATGATTACTACAATAATTGCTGTAGCAACCGATGCTTTGAATATCCAATGTATGGTAGAAGTTTTTTGAATAATCAACTCATCTACTTTTAATGGAATAAAATGAAGCAAGTAACCTAATAGCATAACTCCTAACACCGGAGCATAATTTGCATAAAAGGCCGGCCATCCTTGCGGATAAAAATCAAATACGATTTGATGTATCATATTAAAACTATCATCAAAGGTTGCACATTTGAAAAATATCCAGCAGAAACACACAAAGTGAAAGGTGATTAGCACATTCAAAGGTCTAAACCATGAAATTACCTTTTGTTTAGGGAAAGCTTCTTTCCACAATTTATGCATTGCCAATGCCAGGCCGTGCATTCCTCCCCAAGCAACAAAATTTAAACTTGCTCCATGCCATAAACCACCCAGCAACATTGTAATCAGCAAATTAATATATGTTCTCAATTGACCCTTTCTATTGCCGCCAAGAGGAATATACAAATAGTCGCGCAGCCAACTCGATAAAGAAATATGCCATCGTCTCCAGAACTCGGTAATGGAAGCCGATTGATAAGGAGCAAGAAAGTTTATATTTATATCAATGCCCATCCATTTAGCTATGCCAATTGCAATATCACTGTAACCTGAAAAATCACAATATATAACCATAGCGTAAGCATAAACAGCAAACAGGCATTCTAAACCTGTGTGCCTGGAAGGGTCATCGAAAACATACTGAACGAGATTCAGATATAAATAATCTGAGATGACAACTTTTTTAAAAAGTCCGGTTAATACCAAATACAGTCCTTTGGTTACATCATAGGAATTCAGTACAATTTGTTTGCGAATTTGTGGAATAAAATCAGCAGCTCTCACTATAGGCCCCATCATCAGTTTCGGGAAAAATGAAAGAAAAAATAAATAATCAATAAACCGCCTGACAGGAACAAATGTTCCGCGATAAACATCTACTGTGTAACTAAGGTTTTCGAAAGTGTAAAAAGAAATACCTATCGGTAAATAAAGGTCAATGGGCTGAACGGTTCCATTTAACAAGGAGTTATACAAATCAATAAGCAGATTGGTATATTTAAAATAACTCAACAAACCGAGATTAATAACAATACTGAATACCAATAAAGCTGTTTTCTGTGATTTCTTTTCACTTTGATAAATCAGATTACTCAGGTTAAAATCAACCACAGCTGCAATCAATACCAACAACACATAAACACCTGATGCCTTATAAAAAAAATAAAGAGAGAATAATATCACTGCAACAATGCGCAATGTTCCGGTTCTGTACAACAATCGGTAAACTGCCATAAATGCAACAAGGAAAAACAGAAAAAATGAGCTGTTAAATAAAAGTGGGTTGCTTTTATCATAAATAAACTGATTTAGAAAACTGCTCCAGTCAATACTCATCTTACTTCATCTTTTTCATTATTGCATCCAACAGCATCAACCCTTGTATTTCATAAGCTTCTCTGGTAAAATGTATCCTTCTGGCATCTGACATGTGTACTGATGCAAACTTCAACATACTTCCATTACCACCGGCACATTCATATAAATCAAAAAAAGCTATTGCATTTATATCACAATAATTTTTCAAAGCATTCCTAATAATTAGCACATTCGGGTTTGGTGCATAACGACCTTTTTTCACTCTGATACATGATTCAGCAGGACTCGTAATCAGAAATACAGCGCCTGGACTTCCCTGCTTCAACATCTGAATAGTCGAATCTACACTTTGAATAAATTTTTTTACTTCAAATGATTTGCTGAATGCTTCATTGGTACCAAAGGAAAGAATATATAAATCGGCATTAAGTTTTTTCACTTGTGTTGCAAATAATGATTGATGCAGAAAATGGCTACACTCAGCACCATTAACTCCTATGGTATGATACACCACCCCTGAACTGTCATTCAGAAGATTCAATCCATATAAGGAGAAATCCGAACTATTATTTCCGACTCTTACTTGAATATTTGTTACTTCATTCTTAAAATGGTAAATGTCTGTATCCACATTATTTCTTTCTGCCGATAAAATTTCCAGGCTATCTGTTATGCTGACATCAGCAGCAGCACCAGCAGAGGAAAATAATTCAACTTTGCGGAAAGCATAATTTACACCTTCGTTATTGCGTAAGCTGATACCAAAACTAATCAATGAATCTTTGGTGGTTACAACAAACCCCATCAATCCTGCAGGAACAGTATCCGGGTTGTTTACATTGCGATAACCTTTCCATTGATTTGATGAAAAAGAAATATAATCATGAGGGCCGTTTGATTTTGCAAGACGGTAAGGAAACACTAAACCTCTTCCGGCATTGCCGAAGTATTGTTGCAAACCTCGTCTGACAATACCACTGAAATATCCGGCCTGAATATGAGAATCTCCCAGATGCACAATATTTACTATACCATTTCCACTCTCTTTTAGAGCCTGTAGTTTATTAATCAACTTATCAAGTTCACTTGCATGTTCAATAACAGCTTTTTCGGGCTTAAGAAAACTTAATGCTTGTGATTTTTGTCGGATATAAGAGTTGTATTTCTCCACAGGAAGAATTGTGTCGCTACTCTGAGCGTTACAGCTTATATAAAATAAAATCACAATAAGGTTTAACAATAATCTCATAGAGCTATGGAGTAATTTTCAGAGAGTCCTGAGTGCTTTTATTTGTTTCTATACTTTTGATATAGCTATTATAACTTTTCATCAGGTCATCAAAGATAAGTTGTGCAATTTTTTTTCCACCTGCGAAATTAGGATGTGTATAATCCAGATTGGCCAGTTTGGGCTTTCCTTCAGCCCATTTTACCATACTGTTATATCCTCCCATAGCCTCGTACAAATTCCAGAAGGTTACATCGCCTGCTGAGGCCAACTGTTTTTGCATTTCCACAAAGATGGGAATATCAGGCTCTGTTTTATATCCGTCAGCATCGTGAAAACTTTTATCGCCTACACTCATCATCAATATGGAAGCATTTGGAAATGCGGCTTTAATGTATGCCAGGGTTTTTGCAAACGATGACTTATACCATGTATATTTTTTTACGTCATGTGCTACCACATTCAGCCCATAGCTTAATATTACCAATCTATAGTTTTCTCTTTTACCTAATTCCGACAATTCACTAAATGGAATAGAAGATAATGGGATGCCCGAGTTGCCACGAAAAGAAAAATTATCTACGTAAATACCGTTTCCGTTATCAAGATAAACTCCGTGAACTTCGCAATTGCTTTTCACAAATTGAAATTTAATATTCTTTACTTGTGCGGATATAGGCAAAACAACATCTTCCATATTTTCTACCGGTGCTTCGGGAAGCAGATAGTTTAATGAATCACCTGTTACACGAATACTGCCTTGATCGCATTTGCGGCATATCATTCTTATCTGACTATAAGCAGGATACATTTTAGTACCTTTAAACTCTACCCAACTATTATCTCCTGACAAAAACGTATTGCCGGATATTCCCAACTGCACACCGGATGGTGGTCGTTTCATGAAATTATAAACGGTCCAGTCATCAGAAAAAGTTTGACGGATAGTTTGCCTGAACTGTGCTACAGGAGAAGTAACAGGAACAAAACCAACCCCATTTCCACCAAAGAGATTCTGCAACAATTTACGGAAATCCTGGGTTACTAAATCGCCTTCAATCATGGAATCGCCAAACCAAGCTATTCTGATTTTCTGTTTGCTATTATGGAGTTCCTTTAATTGCACAAAAAACGAATCGAGATTCAATTCACCGGGTCTCCATTGAATTACATTTTGAACAACAGTATCTTTCTCTGTTTTTTTCAGAACAGTAGAATCTTGTACAATTGTATCTGACAAGTTATAAAAAAGGCTATCCTCCATTGGATTAACTGTTTCGTCCTTCAGCATTATATCTGAAAACAAATTAATCCTTCTTTGAAGTTGGGGTGATAAAATGCCTGTAGAAACAAGAATCAAAACAATTGTTACGAATAACAAAATCAAAAGAGGCTCATTATTTTTTCCAGACGATTTCACTGCGTGCTATTATCAGCGTGATTGAATTTTAACTTGTTTCAACACCTTTATATATTTTTTTGTTCGAGCATATTTTACTCTTTGAAGAAATAAATAATAGTCTTCATCCGGGTTGGTGTAAAATTTATCTTGCCACTTTTTATAATACTCCACACTGTTGCGCCAATCCTTGAATCGCATGTAGTGTTTCGAAAATCGAAATGCAAACAAATTGTTTCTGTCTATTAATAATCTGGAACGAAAATGCCCTGTCTCAAGCAATGCCTGTTTTATTACTACTTCCGGATGTTTAATTCCAATGCTATCCATATAAGCTATTACGAGATTTACATCAATCTGTGGTTTTGAATAATATAAATGAAGCGGATGGCTAACCTTTTTTTGAACTGATATACTATCTGCGCATGCAAAATTTTTAGCCGGAATAAAACAAGATATGATTGTTAAAATCACAACGCTCGTTTTAGATATTTTATTTATCCTATTCCACATCCACATTTTGAATTGCAAGACGCTTGTTTTCTGTTTTTAATAAATGAAAACGCCTCCAGGCTCTGTGCTAGGAGGCGCATTATAAATGTTATTTTACTTTATTCCTCTCCTGGAAGATTGGAACTTTTCGTTTCTGAGAAAGGAACAGTTTGAGGAATAAAATCTTTTTCAGCACCAGGCTTACTATAATCATAAGGCCAACGATAAACTGTTGGTGTAGGACCTGCCCAATTGCCATGTATTCCAGAACCAGCTGGCGATGTCCATTCAATGGTGGTACTGTTCCAAGGATTCTGAGTTGCTTTTTTACCTTTAAAAATTGAATAAAGGAAGTTAAATAGAAATATAAACTGTGCAGTTCCTCCAATAATTGCAAATACAGTAATAAGATGATTCACACTTAAGAAATAATCGAATCCTTCATAAGCACTATTTGCATAGTATCTTCTTGGAATACCGGCAAGTCCTACAAAGTGCATCGGGAAGAATACACCATATACACTTATAATCGTTAACCAGAAATGCACGTATCCTAAAGTTTTATTCATCATGCGTCCAAACATACGTGGGAACCAATGATAAACTCCTGCAAGCATACCAAATACAGCTACGGCACCCATTACTACGTGGAAGTGAGCTACCACAAAATAAGTGTCGTGAACGTTGATATCTAAAGCAGAGTCACCGAGAATAATTCCTGTTAATCCACCGGAAATAAATAAAGACACCAAACCAACAGCAAAACACATGGCGGGAGAAAATTGAATATTAGCACGCCACAATGTAGCCAGGTAGTTAAATACTTTAACTGCTGATGGAATAGCAACCATAAGAGTTGTTATTGTAAAAATAGTACCGAGAAAAGGGTTCATACCGGTAACAAACATGTGGTGCCCCCATACAATACAAGACAAAAATGCTATGGCACATAATGAACCAACCATGGCCTTATAGCCAAAAATTGGTTTGCGTGACATGGTAGAAATTACTTCAGAAGTTAATCCCAGGGCAGGCAAGAGTACGATATAAACTTCAGGGTGTCCGAGGAACCAGAACAAGTGTTCATATAAAATTGGGCTACCACCGGTTTGAGGTAATGGTGCACCACCGATAAAAATATCAGAAAGATAAAAACTTGTACCGAAGCTGCGATCGAAAATCAAAAGCAAAACAGCTGCAAGCAAAACGGGGAATGTTAACAGACCCAATATTGCAGTAATCAAAAACGCCCATATGGTAAGTGGAAGGCGTGACATTGCCATTCCTTTTGTTCTGAGGTTTAATACCGTAACGATATAGTTAATACCTCCCATCAATGCCTGAACAATAAAGAAAGCCATACTCAATAACCATAGCGACATTCCTAAACCCGAACCCGGCATAGCCTGAGGTAAGGCACTTAACGGAGGGTAAACTGTCCAGCCACCTGCTGCAGGGCCTGTTTCGATAAATACAGACCACATCATAACTACACTACTCAGGAAGAAAAACCAAAAACTAAGCATATTCAAAAATCCGGACGCCATATCCCTGGCTCCTACCTGAAATGGAATTAGCAAATTACTGAATGTTCCGCTCAATCCTGCTGTCAACACGAAAAAAACCATAATGGTTCCGTGTATAGTTACAAGTGCAAGATAGAATCCGGGATCTAATTTCCCTCCTTTTCCCCATTTACCAAGTATGGTTTCAAAAAAAGCAAATTTGGTATCAGGGAATCCTAACTGAAGTCGGAATATAATAGACATAAACATTCCGATAAAAGCCATTACAATTGCTAACGCCAAATATTGTTTGGCAATCATTTTATGGTCCTGACTGAAGATATATTTCGTCCAGAATGATTCGTGGTGATGATCTTCTTCATGATGTTCCATGTGATGAACATCCTCTTCGGTGATTGTATTTTTAACTTCCATTATTAATTATTCTTAGCCTAAAATTATAGCAAACATTTAATAGTTTCAAAATTATTTCAAAGTGTCGCTGGCGCACTACTTTCACTGGTATTAGTTTCTGCGACTGCCGGAGCCGAAAGTAGTTCTTTGGCTTTCTTTTGTTTACGCACCCATTTGTTAAAATCTTCAGGAGTGTCCACCACTACTTTCATTTTCATATTAAAATGTCCTACTCCACAAACCTTATTACAAAGCAAAACATAATCAAAGTTTTCGTTCTTGGTAATTTTACGCATTTCATCGGTAGTAATGGTAGGCTTAAAACTGAAGAAGGTATTCATCCCCGGAACTAAGTTCATTTGTGCCCTGAAGTGCGGGAAATATGCACTATGTATAACGTCTCTTGCATTAAACTGAAATCTGATTTCCTTACCTAATGGAATATGCATTTCATTTCCGGTAGTGTACACATCATCTTTCATCGCTGGGTCTGAGGTATCTAATCCTAATGGATTATCGTCAGTAATCAGTTTGTAATTCGACTTTCCTAATACGTTATCTTTTCCGCTGTAGCGTGTAATCCATGCAAACTGATAGCCATAAACCTGAACATTTACTGCATCCTTATTCTCTGTCATCAAAATTTTATGCCATTCTCTTAAACCTGTAATAATTAAGATGGATAAAACGATGGTAGGGATAGCGGTCCAAACGATTTCAAGTTTGTGATTCATTGGATAGAAAAATGCCTTTCTTCCTTTTGTATGGCGATATTTGTTTGCAAAGTAGAAAAGCGTTATTTGTGTAACAAAAAACACGAATCCTATTACGATCCAGTTTATTTTGAGTAGTTGATCCAATCCAACACCATGTTCTGATGCTGCCACAGGTAATAAATGCGGACTGTACACTACGATCATCAAAACGGTCAAAGAAAGACCTACTATCATGAATAACATCAGGCCAAATCCTGTTATATTATTCTCTTTTATCTGATCATCCTCTGTTTCTTCATAACCTGAAACCTGTGTTGAAAGCTGAACTATATTCATCAGCCTCACCAGTACCATAATTCCCAGAAATACTGCTAAAAATATTAAAATTGTCATGTCTGTTAGAATGCTATTGTGATTGAATAATTAAATACCTGTAACGCTAAAGATTATAATGTAAAATGTTCACTCTCTACCAACATTGGATGGCGTGTGGGCAACAACGATAATTTGGAGAGTGCATTAAATACTACGAAAATAAACAAGCCCATAAATCCAATAGTAGTTCCTATTTCGAATACTCCGATAGTCCAGTGCTGATCCATAATTCCCGGCATAATCATAAGAAAAGTATCTATCCAATGTCCTATGAATAATGTTGTACCGAGCAGAGCCAATAACAATAGTTTGCGTTTTGAGTCGCGTGTCATAAGGAACAGGAATGGCAGGATGAAGTTTATTAAGAAGTTTACGATAAACAATGTTCTATAATAGTCCTGACGTACCATGAAATAGGTTACCTCTTCAGGAAGGTTGGCATACCAAATCAACATAAACTGAGCAAACCATAAATAAGTCCAGAAGATACTGAAAGCAAACATAAACTTACCTATATCATGAAGGTGATTCTCGTTGAGGTGATGTAAATAACCTAGTTTACGCAGATAAACTACAATTAATGACATTACACACAGCGAGCTGATAAAAATTCCGGCAAAAGTGTACCAGCCATATAAGGTGCTGAACCAATGAGAATCGATAGACATTACAAAATCCCATGCAGATGTAGAAGATGTTACAGCAAACAGTACAAGGAAAATAATACTCAGTTTACGACTTCTTTCATAATGTTCAAATGCACCGCTCATATCTTCTGCTGCTGCATGTTTGCGAAGCAAATGTGCAAAGCCAAACCAAATCACAAAATATAATACCATGCGAATAAGGAAGAAGGGAACATTCAAATACCCGCTTTTTCCTGCCAGTACCTCGTCATAATCAGGGTTTGGTTTGCCATCAGGCAAGGTTTCTACGATAAGTTCGTGATGCATCCAATGCCAGATATGATGCCCGGCCGCTAAAAAAATAATGAGCATGATTGCACCACTCACCCATAGAAATTGAGACATTGCCAACGGGACGCGAATAATATAAACACTCCAACCTACTTCAGCTGCATATTGCAAAGCATAAAAGAACAGACCTCCTAATGCAATTGTCAGGAAGTAGAAATTGTTGTGCATAATATTGGCCCATGTTTGCTCATGATTTGTTGCAAACCCTGCAGCTATGGCAATTGCACCAATAGCCATCATTATAAATGAAAGCGTTTTTAGCTTACCTGAAAATGTGTATTTTAAATTGTCTTGCATATTATTCTTTTAAGTAGGCTGCTTGATATATTTTTTAAATCAATTAATTGGAAGCAGTAGCTGCTCCTGCCGCATGTTCTTTTTGTAATTCTTTGATAAATAAAATTATTTTCCAACGATCTTCGGGGCTTAACTGGGAAGCATGAGACCCCATGAGATTTTTTCCATAAGTAATGGAGAAAAACATTTTTCCTTCCGCTAAGTCTTTGTGGGTATCATCAAAATAGGATGGTACAGGAAATTTATCTCCTTTAATTTTCAACCATCCATTGCCATCGCCTTTTTCACCGTGGCAATGTGCGCAGTAGGTTGTAAATTCCTCTTTGCCATATGCGATTAATTCCGGAGTCGGGGTAAATGGATTTTTCAACTCGTTACCTGCTGCTTCATAACCTTCATTGGTATTGGGGTAATTAAAATCGACATATTGCCCCCGCGCAATGGTTCCGGCCACAGGTGGCAACGCTGATACGCTGTCTTTAAAAACCTTGGAAGGAGCATAAGCTACAACTGCCGGTGTACGATACATATCAGGCATATATTCCAATCCTGGTGATTGTTTATCTCCGCAAGAGGCAAGTATCAATAAACCTGCTCCGATCAAAAAGGAAGAGTTATATATTCTTTTCATTTGTTCAATTTGTAATTTAAGACCTTATCTCTACAGCTCCGTTTTGTGTTAATGCTTCACGAATTTGAGCTTCATCACTTTCTTTACCTTCCACAGTAAGTACAAAATGGTCGTCATGCATACGTTCGTGTATTATATTAGGCTCTACTCCGGGAAGTAATTTGCTTCTTAAATAAAAGGTTAGCACCATTCCATGTGCTGCACACAATACTGTAATCTCAAAAGTTACCGGTATAAAAGCAGGAATATTTTTATATAAGTTCCAGCTTGGTTTTCCGCCAATATCCATAGGCCAATCCCAAATATTCATATACCACATCATCAGCAAAGCAAGGCTGGTACCAGTTGCACCATATAAAAAACTTGCTATTGATATACGAGTACGCTTTAATCCAAGAGCCTGATCCAGTCCGTGAACAGGATAAGGGGAATATGCATTGGTGCATTTGATTCCTTTGGCACGGAGATTTTTGATAGCACTTAAAAGTACTTCATCATCATTAAATATGCCGTGTATTTTCTTACTCATGATGTGCTCCTTTCTTTGACTGAGATCCTGAAGATTTCACTATAGTTTTTAATTCGCTCATTGCAATAACCGGGAAAAATCGTGTGAAAAGTAAAAACGGAACGAAAAACAATCCTAATGAACCGATAAATAATCCAATCTCTACCCAAGTAGGATGGAACATTGCCCAACTGGAAGGAATATAATCGCGATGTAATGATGTAACGATGATTACAAAGCGCTCGAACCACATTCCGATATTTACAATAATGGATAAGAAGAAGGTGACAAAAAGGTTTGTTCTTAGTTTTGAACTCCACATCAACTGAGGTGAAATAACGTTACAGGTCATCATGCTCCAATAAGCCCACCAGTAAGGTCCTGTTGCACGGTTGATAAATGCGTATTGTTCAAATTCAACACCTGAATACCATGCTATGAAAAACTCTGTAAGGTAAGCACAACCAACGATTGAACCTGTGATAAGAATAATCCGGTTCATCATATCAATGTGATAGATGGTGATATACTCTTCGAGGTTCAGAACTTTACGGGTAATAATCAATAATGTTTGTACCATTGCGAAACCCGAAAAGATAGCTCCTGCAACGAAGTAAGGAGGGAAAATTGTTGTATGCCATCCTGGAACAAGTGATGTAGCAAAGTCCATTGATACTACAGAGTGTACTGAAAGTACGAGTGGGGTTGCAAGACCTGCAAGCACCAAGGAAACTTCCTCAAATCGTTGCCAGTTTTTAGCAGAACCTACCCAACCGAAGCTCAGTATCGTGTAAAAGAATTTACGAACCTTGGTTTTAGCTCTGTCGCGTACAATTGCAAAGTCAGGAATAAGGCCTGTGTACCAGAATACCAATGACACCGAAAAATAAGTTGATATGGCAAATACGTCCCAAACCAGAGGTGAATTGAAGTTAATCCACAATGAACCAAATTGGTTAGCTAAAGGAAAAGGCCAATAAGCTACCCAAGGGCGACCCATGTGTACCACAATAAAAGAAGCTGCACAGATTACGGCAAAAATGGTCATCGCTTCTGCTGAACGGTTGATGGACAATCTCCATTTTTGTCGAAATAACAAAAGAATTGCTGAAATCAAGGTTCCGGCATGACCAATACCTACCCACCAAACGAAGTTAGTGATATCCCAAGCCCAGCCTATTGTTTTATTCAGTCCCCATACTCCGAGTCCTGTTCCAATGGTATAGGTAACTGCCAACAACCACCATAAAAATATAGCTGCTGCAAGGCTAAATGCCATCCACCAGTATTTATTTGGCTTGTCTTCTATCGGGCGACATACATCTTCCGTTATATCATGCAGGGTTTTGTCCCCCAATATGAGTGCCGGTCTGATTGATGATTCTACATTCGACATAGTAATGAAAAATTTCTTTTAAATCGTTTAAATATTATGCTTCGTTATGTGAATTTGTGTTGTGTGTGTTTCTAACCTTTGTCAGATAATTGATTGATGGCTGCACATTAAGTTCTTCCAGCAGGTGATACATACGTTCATTTTTAGACTGTTGTGAAAGAGTTCCTTCTTTTAAATTATAATCTCCAAATGTGATTGCATGTGTTGGACAAGTCTGAGCACATGCTGTTTGAATTTCACCATCTTTCAGTTTACGACCTTGTTTCTTTGCATCCAGTTTACCGTACTGAATACGCTGAATACACATCGTACATTTTTCCATTACACCGCGTGAACGAACAATTACGTCAGGATTTAAAACCATTTTGCCGTATTCGTCATTCATATAATAATCAAACTGTGGATTATCTGAATATTTAAACCAGTTAAATCTTCTGACTTTATATGGACAGTTGTTTGCACAATAACGTGTACCAACACATCTGTTATAAGCCATCATATTCAATCCTTCGGAACTGTGTGTAGTAGCAAGTACAGGACATACCGTTTCACATGGAGCATGATTACAATGCTGGCACATCACTGGCTGAAATACCACTTTAGGGTCATCAGCCGGCACTTCCATATATCCATACATGCTGAGTTTACCTATACCTTTTTCTTTGGCTTTCTCTTTATCCATATCGCTGGTATAGTATCGGTCAATACGCATCCAGTGCATTTCGCGACTACGATGAATCTCATCCTTACCTACAACGGGCACGTTGTTTTCAGCTGAACAAGCAACCACACATGCACCGCAGCCTATACATGCATTAAGGTCTATTGACATTCCCCAAGCATGTAATGGTTTTTCAAATCCGGGGTGTTTTGCAGTAGCCCACAGATCTAATTCTTTGGCGGTAGCCTTTCCTTTATATGAAGAAAATTTTTCTTCTTCATTTCCGGCTTTAGGGTCCTTGATATATTCTTCAAGAGTAGTTTCTTTCACGATAGCACGCCCCATCATGGTGTGATGGGTTTGTGTGCTGGCAAGTGTATAATCATCATCAGAAGTTTTGTTGAACGATGCTCCTGAAACTGAATAATTAAAACTGCCTTCTGTAAAATTCACAAAAGGGTATGCATTGAAACCTACATTATTTCCGGCTTTTCCTGCTTTTGTACGACCATATCCGTAAGCTACAGTAATGGTTTCGTCTGCTTGTCCGGGTTGTAAAGCTACGGGACCTTTAATGGTTGTATTTCCAACTTTTACTTCAATAACATTACCTTGCTCAAGGCCTTTTGATTTTGCCATGGCAAGTGAAATTGCAAAATAGTTATCCCAACATATTTTAGAAACCGGGTCAGGTAATTCCTGCAGCCATGGGTTATTGGCACGTGTTCCATTTCCAAGACCTGCCTTCTCGTAAACAACTATTTCAATTCCTGATGATTTGCGTGTAGCAATTGCATCAGCAGCCGTGGAAACGTTTCCTCCAAATGAAGGCTCTGTTTCAGTTGCTGATATTTCAGCTACTCCATCGCGCAATGATTTTTCCCAATCAATAATAGACGCTGCACCTACAGCATTCTTAATGATACCCTGACGCCAGTTTTGCATAAGGTATTCATGGAAATCTGTAACCGGTGAATCGCACCAAGTGAGTAGTAATTCCTGTGCCTGACGGGTATCATACAACTTTTGAATAACAGGCTGTGTAAGGCTATATAAATTTTTTACAGGTTCAGCATCGTTCCATGATTCTAAATAATTTGAATCAGGACAGATGTAATCACATTTAGAAGCTGTTTCGTCAGCACGGTCAGCGAACGATACTTTTAAACCAACCTTACCTAATGCACTTCCAAAAGCAGCAGCATCAGGATAAGAATAAAGCGGGTTACTATTATAGAACAATACCGCTCCAACCTCACCTGAATTCATCTCACGCATCAAATCTGCCACTTCTTCATCATTTCCCTGACGAACATTGCTGTGACGTGCTATACTCATTGTGCTACCATAACTTCCCAGCAAATTGTTGATAGCCGCAACTACTAATTGATCATTTACATTATTGGTACCACAAACTACGAGCGCTTTACCTTTGGCATTCCACAATTCGTTTGCTGCCGAGGCTATTGCGCTATCAGCATCTGTTTTAGCTGAACTGCTTACTGTAGCTGCGCCCGCTTTGGAGGCTAAGTTATTGTAAAGTGCAATAAGGGCTGCCCCTGTTTGTCCGGCTTTAAGTTTGTAACGATTATCTGCATTACTTCCGGTTAAGCTTAATTGTGCTTCAAACTGAATATGCCTTGACATAGATTTTTTGCCATTATTCAGTTTTCGTGTTTCGGCATATTGGCGTGCATATTCAATAGGAGAAATCCAGTTGCTTAGGAAATCGGCTCCGAAACTTACTATAACATCAGCTTTATCAAAGTTGAATGTAGGAATAGCAGCTTTTCCAAATGAAAGCTGATGTGCTTTAATCATTCCATATTGTGATGCAGCATCATAGGTCACATGTTTCGCTGTCGGGTATTTGGCAATAAACTCAGCGATAACTTTTTTGGTAGTTGGGCTGATAATGGTTGAGGATACAATTCTAATTTTACTTTGTTTGGCAGCAGCCTCAGCAAGTTTGTTTTTAATATCAGAAATTACAGTATCCCATTTTGCGTCAGTACCTTTAGCCATAGGGCCTTTTAATCTGGCACTGTCATAAAGGTCGAGCACTGAGGCCTGAATACGAGCGCTGGCGCTACCTTTGGTTATGGATGAAAGATCATTACCCTCAATTTTAATAGGGCGTCCTTCACGGGTTTTAACTACAATACTTGCATAATCATGCCCGTCAAAAAAAGTTGATGCATAATAATTCGGGATACCGGGGACAACTTCGTCCGGTTTTACCAGGTAGGGAATGGTTTTTCTAACGGGAGCTTCACATGCAGCTAATGAAGCTGCAGCAATACCAAAGCCCATAAATTTCAGAAAATCTCTTCGGGGAGTAGCATCTTTTACATCTGCTTTTTTTCCCAGCACTTCATCCACAGGAAGTTCTTCAAAAAACTCATTGTTTTTTAAACGAACGAACTCTGCATCATTTCTGAGTTCTTCAACACCTTTCCAGTATCGTTTTTCCATATATTATTTAAAAAAGTTTGCTGTTGATTTCATGATTGAATTCAACTTTAAACATGTTTTATAATTAGTAATGACAGCGGTCACATTCAATACCGCCAATTTTATCTACAGTAATTTTAGCATCTGCTCCATATTTTGAAGCAAGATCTTTATGAATTCCATCATAATATGCGTTTCCGTCAACTTTAACTTCCGTTTCGCGATGGCAGTTAATACACCATCCCATTGTAAGTGGCGAAAACTGTTTAACCACATCCATTTCCTGAACCGGGCCATGACAGGTCTGACATTCAATTTTACCAACTTTTACGTGTTGTGAGTGATTAAAATAAGCCAATGAAGGGAGGCTATGTACGCGAATCCATTGAATGGGCTTCTGATTTGTTCCATACTTAGAACCGTCCCAATCCAATGCAGCGTAAATCTTCTTAATTTCCTGATCGCCATAAACGGGACCTTCTTTAACATACTTATGACAATTCATACAGACATTGGCCGAAGGGATATTCGCGTGACGACTTTTATCGGCTCCGCTATGACAGTATAAACAAGCGATTTTGTTGTCGCCCGCATGCAGTTTATGAGAGAAATGAATAGGTTGTTCGGGTTCATAATTTGTAAACACCCCAATTCCTTTCAAAGCATACCATCCTTTAACATTACTCCAAACTAAAAACACTACCAGGATAACTGCAATAAGTTTTTTATTGCCACGAATCCAATTTTTACAAGCTTGCTTATTGGAAATAGGTTGCGGTTGAGGTTTTCCTTCTTTATCACGAACTGCATATTCCAAGCCGCGCTTAATCTTTCCTAAGGTGGCTAAAAGTGCTACTAAAATTAATATTATGGCTATTGTCCAGTATAAAGTGGAGTTATCTTTAGCAACCTCTCCGGCAGGAGCTCCGGCAGGTGCACCGGCAGGTGCTGCTGCAGCAGGGGCCTTATTGCTTTCTTCGTGAATAAAAGCCAACACTGCGTCAATTTCTGCATCGCCTAAATTCTGGTTAGGCATCACCAGTTGATTGTATTCTTTAAATACGGCAACTGCATCCTTATCGCCAGCTTTTACTAATGCCTGTGAGCCTTTAATCCATTTATGCAACCATTCTTTGCTGAATTTCTGATCTACATTCTTTAAAGGTGGTCCAATTACCACATCATTCATTGCGTGGCACATCTTACAGTTGGCATCAAAAATAGCCTTGCCATCCTGTGCATAAGCGCCCATGCTAACGGTTAAAACCAATAGCAATAGAAACAACCCTTTGCTCTTAGCAATCAGGCCATTAAAAATCGTTCTATGCATAAATCGTTAATCTTGTTTCGTGTCAATGTCAATTTAATGTCAGCTAAAGTGCCATTTTTATGTAAAAATCCACTTTAGAGTGCGCAAATTTATAACATACTTTTTGAATTCATAATTTTTTCAAATTAAAAATTATCCTAAATTACAACAACTTAGCTATTAGACCTCTATTGGAGGAATATGATAAAGCCGGTTTTAAGGGCTGTAAACAGAATGAAATTTTCTGCGTATCATTGCCTTGAAAATGAAAAAAAATCAGTTATTCTTCTTTTTGATTTCGGGTTTGCTGGTGAGCAGTAATTATTTATATGCCCAGAATGATGATAGCTTGGCCAGAGAACTTATAAAAAAGCACGTTGCACTAAACACATTACACCCTGTTTCACAGGGCTATAGAGTTCAACTTTATTTTGGGCAGCAGCGCGATAAAGCATATGAAATGCGAACTGAGTTTATAAAATTGTTTCCACAGACAGGGGCGTATGTGATTTATCAGCAACCCAATTTCAAACTGCGTGTGGGCGATTTTCGTACTCGTCTTGAAGCCCAAAAAGCATTACAAGAGTATCTGACTCATTATAGTTCTGCATTTGTGGTGCGGGATGAGATACGCATGATTACATCTAAATAAAAAAGCAGGCCTCTGTGTAGAAACCTGCTTACGTATTATAAAGTTATGCCGTTTATCCTTGTGCTGTTATGTAATTTGACAATTCCGCAATACTGCTTTCGAAACTAAACTCATCATTTACTACGAAATAATTCTGTCTGTCAATAGTGCGTAGATATGCAAATTTAGCGACATCCAGTTTGCTCGATTCAAAACTCATTTCTCTCATTATTCGAGCTATCTGAGCGGATGAAAAATAGTTGGATGCAATAAATTGTTTTGCCAAGGTTATTCTGGTACTCTCAAAACTCCGGGAGTGAATGGATTGCAGCATTTGATTAAAATCAACCTCACTTACGTAATTCTGATGCGAAGGGTAGTAATGTGGCTGTTCATATACTTCCGGGGCAGGTGGAAATAATGGGCGTTGTTCTCTTATTCTGAAAGTATTTCGGGTTACGCTTGCAACAACCTCCGTAGCATAAGGGATGTAAATCATTCCGGAAAAAATTGTGCGATACACAGGATAATACATGTTGCCGGTTAAACGCATGATTCGCACATAGTGATTACCTTCATCGAGATTATTTATATAAACTGTTTGAGCTGGTGCAGTGGGTTGCATTCTGTCAACGGAGATTACAATTCTGCCACCATCATAGGTTGATACCGATAAAACAGATTCACTGTAATAACCAGCTTTGGAAACGAGAGCTATACTTAGTATAGCCAGTGTTGTAAATAATTTTTTCATACATGTCCTCTCTTTCTTTTTTTATTTAGATAAAAAGGAGAATTCAACAGCTGTGCCAAAGAAGCCTGGAAAGCTCAAGAAACAAAACCGTTCAGATAACATTCATCCTAATAGCTATTATAAAATTGAAATTAATCAGACATGCAGAAGTGTTTTTTTTACTGTTTTGGCACATTGCAACTGAAACATCTTGTATCAATGAAGTAAATCGGATGGATAAATTAATAGTTAAACGAGGCAAGTGTCATCTCTGCTTCAAAAATTGCGCATAAACTTAAATATTGGCCTTTTTCTTACCTGATTAAAAGTTTTAAAAATTTTTCCTGAAAGGTATTTTCCCTCTTGAAGTTCAAAAATTCTATCGCAAAGTACAGAAATATCTTGCACTCGCAAGGTAATAAAAAAACCCCCTTAAAAAAATGATTTTACGGCAATGGCTTTGCAAATAGACTTACAAATTCAAAACAAAATAATTATGGACTTAATAATTGCAATTTTAATGTATCTGGGTGTATATGCAACACCGGCTGATTTAAACAACAAGGATTTCCAAGAAAAAAATGCTAATCAAATTCAAAAAGCACAACAGATGGCCAAACAAGGCACGACTGTTAGTTGTGACGGAATTGTGATACTAGGGTCAGGTGCTATGTAGTTAAAAACACAAATTCAGAATAAAAGGCATTGAATATAAGTTCAGTGCTTTTTTAGTTTTTTCAGGATTTCAGGCCATAATTTATCATAAGGAATAATTTCCAAGCCTTCCACATTAAACAGCTTCAAATCTATTACAGGTTTTAATTCCTCAAATTGCTTTTGCACGTTAAGTGATGTTTTTTCTCCGTTGAAATTATTTCTAAAGAGCTGAATCATCATATTCAGGAATATAAAAGTTCTTGGATATATTCTTTTATCTACATATTTCTGAACATAAGTTTCTAGATACATAGTTCGTTCCAACAGCTTATCAAACTGACCTAATTCAATCATCACAATAATCTGTCCGATCATAATGATAATGTTGTTATCTTCCTTATGTGACGTATAATAAGTGATTTCGTCCAGAAACCCGAGTAAATTAATGCTCTCTTTGGGAAAATGGTCAGGTAAAATAAAATTCAGATAGGGTTCAAAGTAGTACCACCTTTCCTTTGCTTCCTGATTAAAGTTTACAAACTGTTCGCTCTGCGTTGCTTCAAAATAAATATTCAGTGCCTGCTCATAGTTGCCCGAATGCATACAAAGTAAAAAATAATTTTCGAGAGCAAGCAGCCAGTCTGCTGAGTTTTGGTCCATTTTCTGAAGGAACACACGAGCTTCTTCTTTTCCTTCTTCATACTTTCGCAAATGAATACAAGCAAGCATTCTCGATTGTGCCAAAATGCTTCGTTGCAAGTCTGAAAAATATTCGGGATGCTGCCGATAAAACTCCTCTCTTTCATTCAGAATTTCGTCTATCAACTTAAAATCATTTGCAAAATAACCATAGGTAAATGCAATGTTGGTATAGTGATAATGTGATGCAAAAGATTGAAATTTATCATGTATCTCCTTGGCGCGGTGATAATATTTTTTTGCCGTGGTCACATTTTTGTATTGAGCTATATTGGAAGCTATCTGAAAAATATCTAACTCACGTTGCATGAGTAAAAGCTCCGATTCCATTTTAAAACGCTCAAGTGAATCTTTAAATTTGTTTTTGAAATGATAAAATTCATCGGGTTGATTTTTCACAGCCATCCTATCTGCCAATGTCAAATCTGCGATACATTGCATCATGGCATCATTGGTAAAAGCTGCATTCTCGTTTAGCTTGTGGGAAAAAAAATCAGATACCAATGTTGTTGTATTTAATTGCCGGGTAATAAGCGCTGCTCCTACATACAGATAGGACCTGAATGTTCGTCTGCCCAGCATTGAGCTCATCAGTTTTTCGGGGTTGAGCCCATACACCAGATGAACCAATCTGTCTTCCAGTTCTGATTTAAGTTTCTGATAAGGAATGTGTGAAGCAGGTTGGTTAAAAATTTTTAAAGCAGCTTCCTCATCGGTTACAACTTTTCCTGAAGTAATTTCTTTATAAAGTCTGAGCAGTTCAGGGTATTGTTTATCTGTAAAATAAACTTCAGGTGGACTGAGATATTCCTGTCTGTTTTTAGCAAAAAAACCGGTAAGCAGTTTTATTTCCGATAACTCCATTTCATTATTTTATAAATATCACTCACCGTTATTTTTCAAATTTTCAGACTGTGTAAAATTACATCTGGAAAATCAGGATGCAAATTTGAACTAAATTATTGAATGTAGTATTATATCTGCAATTGCAAGCAAGCTTTTTCAGCAGCAATCTGTTCAGCTTTCTTTTTCACAAAATCCATTGCTGTAGCAACTTCTTGGCCATTGACCATCAATTTTACACGAATAAGTTTGTCATTGGCATTTTCATCTTCAAAAGTTTCAAAAACCACAGTATGTTTATTTCGTTGTGCCCAGTTTAATATCCTGCTTTTAAAATTTGTTTCTGTAGAAAATATGGCTTCAAGATCAACATGATGTTCAATTATTCTTTGCAAGATAAATTTTCTGACTACGGCATATCCACGATCCATGTAGATGGCTCCAATGAGTGCTTCTAATGCATCACCGTACATGTTACGAAAGGAGTCAGGATTATTATTTTTTTTAAGAAACTGATTAATCCCCAATTTAACAGCCAGATGCTTGAGGTGATCGCGGCTTACTAAACGGCTTCTCATTTCAGTGAGAAAACCTTCGTCTTTGAAAGGAAATTTGCGAAACAGCATTTCAGCAATTACGGCACCGAGTATTGCATCGCCTAGATATTCTAATCGTTCGTTAGAATGTTTGATTCCATTGGTAACATCTTTAGACTGAGAGCGATGGCTGAATGCAAGTTTGTATAATGATAGGTTTCTTGGGTAAAAACCAAGCAGTGTGTGCAATGAACGCCACAACTTTCGATTCTCTGAAAATAAATTACTGAAAGGTATAAAACCAATCAAAATACTGTTGACTTTTAAGAGGAGTATTTTTTGAAAATAACGGAAGCGTTGTGACCACCAAAGCCAAATGTGTTACTTAATGCAGCACGAATTTCGCGTTGCTGAGGTTTATGAAAAGTAAAATTCAACCTTGGGTCAAAAGCCGGATCATCAGTAAAATGGTTGATGGTAGGTGGCACAATGTTATTTTGCACAGCAAGTATGGAAGCAATAGCTTCAATAGCACCGGCAGCGCCTAACAGGTGACCTGTCATTGATTTGGTGGAACTTATATTCAGCCGAAATGCATTATCACCAAAAAGTTTTAAAATGGCTTTCACTTCGCTTGGGTCGCCTACGGGAGTGCTTGTTCCATGAACATTGATATAATCAATATCAGCACCTGACATGCCGGCATCTTCCAATGCATAGCGCATAACATTGTAAGCTCCCAGTCCTTCAGGATGTGTTGCTGTTAAATGATAAGCATCGGCACTCATGCCACCGCCAACCATTTCAGCATAAATTTTTGCACCTCTTGCTTTAGCATGATTCAGTTCTTCAAGAATAATGCAGCCTGCACCTTCGCCCAACACAAAACCGTCACGATCTAAATCGAAAGGTCGTGAGGCTGTTTCGGGAGAATCATTCCGCTCACTGAGAGCGTGCATAGCATTAAACCCGCCAATTCCGGCTTCATTGACTGATGCTTCGGAACCACCTGCAACAAAAACATCAGCTTTGCCCAGGCGGATATAATTAAATGCATCTATAAGTGAATTGGTGGATGATGCACAAGCCGAAACAGTAGTATAATTAGGCCCTCGATAACCGAAACGCATGGAGATATGTCCAGAGGCTATATCAGCAATCATCTTTGGAATAAAAAACGGATTGAATCGGGGTGTTCCATCTCCTTTTGCAAAGGCAATTACTTCATCAAGAAAAGTGCGTAATCCGCCTATTCCTGAGCCCCAGATAACTCCTATACGGTCAGGGTCAATATTACCTTTATCTAATCCCGCATCTTTTACGCCTTGGTCTGAAACTGCAATAGCATACTGCGAAAACGGGTCGAGTTTCCGGGCTTCCTTTTTTTCAAGATATTGCAGTGGATCGAAGTTTTTTACTTCGCATGCAAACCTTGTTTTAAATTTAGAAGCATCGAATTTAGTAATAGGAACAGCACCACTCACACCATTCAATAATCCATTCCAATATTCGGTAACGGAATTCCCTAAAGGTGTAAGGGCGCCTAAACCTGTAACTACTACTCTTTTAAGCTCCATGCAGTAAGATATGGCTGCTTATTTTACGTTAGCTGAAATGTAATCAATCGCTTGACCTACAGTAGCGATTTTTTCTGCCTGATCATCAGGGATAGCAATGTTGAACTCTTTTTCGAATTCCATAATCAGTTCAACAGTGTCGAGCGAATCGGCTCCAAGATCGTTGGTAAAAGAAGCTTCATTAGTAACTTCGCCTTCGTCAACACCTAATTTGTCAACAATAATAGCTTTAACTCTTGATGCAATGTCTGACATTTGTATAATGTTTTGAATTAGAGCGCAAAGAAATGTTTTTGAATCGGATTTTCAAAATATTTTAACCGAACAAATTTTTTTCTGTTTACCATTGAATCATAGACAGATAGAACTAAGAGGGACAACTTAGTGCCGGAATAAATTTTTCAACGACTAATAAAATCTTCTAAAACCGATAATTTGTCGGGCATCTTCTAAGGTTTTGCAAGCACTTTCTTTGGCTTTTTCCCGTCCTCGGCTCACTACTTTTTTGATATATTCTTTATCGGAATTCAACTCCGAAATTTTTCGGCTAATCGGTTCCAAATAAACAATCATGTCTTCGGCAAGTTGTTTTTTCATATCACCATAACGAATGTTACACTCAGTATATGCTTTTTCGAAATGAGTGATTGTGTCGGGAGCAGACACTAATTTCATGAGTGAAAATAGATTTTCTATTGCCTCCGGTTTGGGTGAATTGGGTACAACAGGTCCGCTATCGGTAACAGCACGCATTATTTTTTTACGAATAGTAGCTGCATCGTCCTTCAGGTATAAAGCATTGCCCTCACCTTCCGACTTACCCATTTTACCGCTTCCATCCAGCCCCGGTACTTTCACCAGTGTTTCTCCAAAATTAAAAGCAACAGGCTCAGGGAAAAAATCGGTTTTATATAAACGGTTGAAACGATTACCAAAAGTTCGTGTCATTTCCAGATGTTGTTCCTGATCTTTACCAACAGGTACTTTCTGCGCCTTATGTATTAAAATATCAGCAGCCATGAGCACCGGATAAGTGAGCAAGCCCGCATTAATATTATCGGGATGCTTGCGGATTTTTTCTTTGAAAGAAGTTACCCTTTCTAATTCTCCTACATAAGCATTCATGTTAAGCAAGAGATACATTTCTGCTGTTTCGGGTAAATCACTTTGTATATATATAGTACACACTTCCGGATCAAGGCCACAGGCAAGATACTCTACCAAAACCTGATACACGTTTTGTTGCAGATTTTCGGGAGTGGGGTGCGTGGTGAGTGAGTGATAATCTGCAATAAAGAAAAAGCAGCGATACTCATGCTGCATGCGAATGAAATTTTTAATGGCACCAAAATAATTTCCGAGATGGAGGTTGCCTGTTGAACGAATTCCGCTTACTACTGTATCCATGGCTGCAAAAGTAATTGAATATGGTTGATTAAAAATAATTATGTTTTTCGATTTAGGATCATAAAATATATTTACTTAGTGGTGTAATCAAATGATTGTAATCATGAAACCACTGGCAGAACGAATGAGGCCTCAAAAGATGAATGAATATTTCGGGCAAGAACATTTAGTTGGAGATGGTGAGATTCTCCGAAAATCTATTGAGACGGGGCATTTACCGAGTATGATATTATGGGGACCTCCGGGAACAGGTAAAACCACACTGGCAAATATTCTTGCAGGTGAGTCAGGGAAAAAAATTTTTATGCTTAGCGCTATCAACAGTGGAGTAAAAGACATAAGAGAGGTGATACAGCAAGCAGAAAATCTGCAAAAAGACAACGGACAGCAATCGGTGTTATTCATTGACGAGATACATCGGTTTAGCAAATCGCAACAAGACTCCTTATTGGGTGCTGTTGAACGCGGTGTGTTTACACTCATCGGTGCCACTACAGAAAATCCATCCTTTGAAGTTATTTCACCTCTGCTTTCACGCTGTCAGGTATTTGTTTTGAAATCGTTAACAGCAGAACATCTGAAAAAAATTATAGACCATGCGTTGCAAAGTGATGAATATTTAAAAAACATAAATGTTGAAATCCGTGAATATGATGCAATGCTCCGCTTAAGCGGAGGCGATGCCCGTAAGCTTTTAAATCTTTTGGAAATAGTGATACAATCTCATTCCACAAAAGATAAGTTGATATTGGATAATGCACTGGTGGAAAAAACCATAAAGCAAAAAATTGCGCTTTATGATAAAGCAGGTGAGCAACACTATGACATTATCTCTGCGTTTATAAAATCTATCAGAGGTAGCGATCCCAATGCCGCAGTTTACTGGCTTGCACGAATGATAAATGGTGGTGAAGACCCGTTGTTTATTGCGAGAAGAATGCTCATTTTAGCATCTGAAGACATTGGCAATGCCAATCCCAATGCATTGCTCATAGCAAATCAATGTTTTGATGCAGTAAATAAAATCGGATTTCCTGAATGCAGAATTATTTTGTCGCAGGCTTGTATATATTTAGCATGTTCGGCAAAAAGCAACGCTTCGTATATGGCCATAGAAGAAGCATTGGCAATGACGCAGCAAACAGGAGATTTATCTGTGCCCTTAAGTATAAGAAATGCGCCCACCCAACTTATGAAAGAACTTGGATATGGCCATGATTACAAATATGCTCATGCACATGCAAACAACTTTGCCGAACAGGAATTTCTGCCTGACAAAATCAGCAGCACAAAATTTTATGAACCCGGAAATAATGCCCGCGAAAAAGAAATGCGTGAATTTCTGAAAACAAGATGGGGGAAAAAATACGGGTATTAGTTTTTCAACTCTCTTAATTTTTTCTCATTCAGAAGAACGATTTTTCCTTCTTTAACTTCTATAAGTTTTTCTTCTTTAAAATCGCTTAAAGTACGTATGAGTGATTCGGTTGCCGTGCCTACAATATTAGCTAAGTCTTCGCGAGAGATGGACATGCTGAACGGTTCTGACTCCTTCGTTTTGTATTTTTCTGAAAGTAATACCAATGCTTCTGCAACTCGTTTACGCACTGAACTGTAGGCAAGTTCAATCAAACTGTCTTGCTGATCGGTAAGTGTCTGGTTGAGTATCATCAAAAACCGTCTTGCTATTTCACGATTCGAGTATAACAAGTTCAGAAAATCTTCTTTGGGGATAAAAACTACTTCAGAATCTTCAAGTGCCTGTGCGCTTTCAAGGTAGTCTTTGTCTTCAATGAGAGAGGTGAAACCAAAAAAGTCGCCAACCTTCAGCAAGGATGTAATAAGTTCCTTGCCATAAGTATGACTTTTAAATAATTTTATTTTTCCATGGCTGACATAATACATCCCTCTTGGATAATCGCCTTCTTTATAGATATTTTCCTTCTTCTTATACGTGCGGGTTTTTTTATTTTCAAGAAAGCTCTGCATAGCATTCTTTCCTCCTACTTCACCTATGAATGCAGTAAGTCCGTCAATATCCTTGGTGTATTCTTTCTTTATCGCTTCTGATTTCTTTAGGCGGCTTTCTACAGCATTCAACAGCTCGCTCTTGTCAAAGGGCTTGGTGATATAGTCATCAGCTCCCATTTCCATGCCTTTGCGCATTTCACCTCTTTCCGTTTTAGCTGTGAGAAAAATAAATGGTATGACAGCCGTTTCGGGGTTTTTAGACAACAAATGCAACACGCCATAGCCATCTAAAACAGGCATCATAATATCACAAATAATCAAATCCGGCTTCTGTCTTTGAACTTCTTCCACACCTTTTTTTCCATCTGCAGCAGTTATTACAGTGTAGCCACCCAATTCGAGTATTTCGGCTGTGTTTTCTCTAACTTCTTTGTTATCTTCTATTAATAATATCCGCGTCATTATCAGTTATAATTTTTCAAGACAAATATAGGGTGTAAATTGAAACTGAGATTCTAATTTCTGTAATATAATCGAGTTGTTTTGCCGTTAAACAGCCTACTTCACGAACGGTGAAAGTCATATTGTTTCCATTAGCAAGACTTCTTTATTTCAAGAGTATCTTAGCCAGAAAATCTTTCATGTCGTCCCACGACTTTTTATCGGCAGTTGCATTGTAAGTAATCGGCATGTTAAATTTTTTACCTATTTCGGTGGCTGCAGGATTGGTAAATGCATGTGTAGCATCAGGATAATCAATAAATGTAAGGTCGGCATGAGCTTTATTCATCTCCTCTTTAAACTTTGCAATTGATTCAGATGAAACAAACTTATCACTAGCGCCATTACAAACAAGTATCTTCGATTTAACATCTCCTTTTGGCGAATCACCTTCCAGTCCGCCATGAAAACTAACTACTGCTTTGAAAGGCATACGCAACTTTGCTGCATTCAGAACCATACTGCCACCAAAACAATAACCTATTGCTGCCATATTGTTTACATCAGCCATCGGGAAATCTTTTAACTTATCTATTGCTGCCTGAATCCGCTCTTCCATTAATGCTGAATTGCTATAAATTTTTGTGGAATATTCCTGAGCTTCTTGAGGAGTAGTTGCAATAATTCCGTTTCCATACATATCTACAGCAAAAGCAAAATATCCAAGTGATGCAAGCATGTTAGCGCGCATTTGTACATAATCATTACAACCCCACCATTCATGAATAATCAGCACAACCGGCATTTTGCTCTTGTGTGCATCATAAGCCACGTAGCCCTTGCAGGTTACATCACCTGATTTATACTCCACCTGTTTTGCTTCGTTATGTGCCATTATCCGGGCACTCAATAATGTGAACACTATCACGACAAAAATTTGCTTAACTTTCATAGTCTATAAATTTTGTATCAAATATAATGAGAATGAAACTATTTTTTCAGGTCGTTATCATCTTTCTTACTGAAATAATAGACTATACCTCCAATTATCAGCAGCGAAAAAAACAAATTGGTTCCCAGCCACAGATAATCGTTTGAATCGAGAGGTTTGCCATTATTTTTCTTTATAAAAAGAAGTATGGATAATCCCATCCCGATTGATAATGAAATGAAAACGAGAAAAATTCTTCTTCTGTTGGTCATGATAATTTAAAATATACGTTTAACAAGCCGCTCTCTGATCCATCGCGGCAAAATAAATGCTCCTACAATAAGATATGGGTAATAACTAATCAGTCGCCAAAGAATACCCAGAGTTGGGGCCAATCCCTTATGAATAAACTCTCCGAGGAAATCAGTAAACATTACTTCGGCAATGCCGCTACCGCCAGGTGTTGGGCTGAGCAGGATAATTATTCCCATAACAACCTGTTTGGCATAAACAATTAAATCAGCCAAAGGAGTTTGTCCATGAAAGGCATGTATCAGGCAATTGACAATGGAATATCGAGCTGTCCACGAAGCGAAAGTTGCAAGCAGCGATATTCCCCAGTATTTTAAATTCTTATCACGCAATCCGTTGGAAGCAATAATCAACTGATCACCGGTGGTTACTGCGCCTTTTCTGAATCGTTTTAAAAAACCGATGGAGCAAACTCCCACCAACAGTTTTTTAATGAAATAAGGATTTATGAATAATGCATACGCGATAAAAATTTTATAGGCAAGGATGATAAAATACACTACCCAAAACGAATAGTATATACTGTTTCCGAAAGCGGTTTGGCCAACACTGACTCCTGAAAACAATGCTTGTTTACCCACCATAAAATAAACTAATGGCGCCATCACAGCAAGAAATATTCCATCGAGGAATGATGAAAATGTAATAGTAGTTATACTCTTTCCCAGATTAATCCCTTCGCGATTGAGAATAAAAATGGCAAAGACAAACCCTCCTCCGATAATTCCGGGAGCTAAGGCCGAAGAAAACTCCCAAAGCATAATGACAATAAAACTGCGGTACCAGTTTAACTCGTTATCGGTAAGCACTCTAATACGAACCATATAAGCAAAGTCGCGCACAAAAACTGATACACCGGCAAGTATCATCCAAAATGTACTATGCCATGTCCAGTCTATCTGACTGAATGCCTCTCTGTCAAATTGTGAATAAAACAGCCATGCTGTTACGGTAAAGCCAATGAGTAAAGGCCAAATTATTTTTTTGGGATTCAGTTTATGCAGAACATCTTTGCCATCAATCTGCATGGGTAAATAAATCCTGTGGTTTGGTCAGTGAAAAATTATTAAACCCTTCTCCAATGTGAATAGCCACTTCACGTGCCTGAAGCAAATCGAGCAAGGCAAGAAAAATAAATACGGCATGAATACGGCTGGTGCACTCTTCAAATAATTCTTCGAAAGAAACTTTCTTACCGGTATTGATTTTTTTGAATACCCGTTCTTTTTCATCTTCTATCGTAAACGGATACTGCACAACGGTATGTTTCAGTTCAAGTTGTGCATTTTCGAACCGCTGCAATACACGCTGATAAGCAGAGATAAGCTTAAACAAGGTAAGTTGGTGCAATTCACTGCTGAATCCACTGCTATCGGTAACCACTGCAATTTTAGCGGCTTCTTTGGCAACGTTTCCTCTTTGAAATTTCATGGCACGTTCTTCTTCCATGTACCTGAACTCTTCCGCTGCTGCCTTGTACTTTTTATACTCAAGTAATTGCTGCACTAAATCATGACGTGGATCCACTTCATTGCCCTGTTCATCTATTTGCGGACGAGGCAACAGCATTTTAGCCTTTATTCGCATGAGTGTGCTGGCTACAAGAATAAATTCTGCTGCTACTTCAATATTCAGCGACTGCAAGTTATGTATATAACTGAGAAAGTCGTTAGTGATTTTAGAAATCGGTATATTATGAATGTCTAACTCATCGCGTTCAATAAAAAACAACAATAAGTCAAACGGCCCTTCGAATGCCGGAAGTTTTACCTCAAAAACATCTGATGACATGTGTTCCTAAATGCCTGGTTTTAATCTCCTCAAAGAAACGAAAAAAAAAGCAGTTTTGCAGCATTAAAAGAAGCCGGAATCTGTTTTACTCCGGCTTCTTTGTTTTACCTATATTTCAAGGCTTTATTGTGCTGTTTTACTAAACACAGAAATTTGCTTTTTGTAACCTGAATGTAAGCCACGCGCCATGTACATGCCTGCAGGTAAGGTGCGTATATCCACAGAGGTCGAATTCGCTTTATCAGCGGAAACAGGGTATGTCATTACGATGCGACCTGTGAAATCCAAAATCTGTATTTCCTGCAGAAAATCAGAAGATGAGATATATAAAATGTCGTTAGCAGGATTCGGATAAATGACAAAATCCGGATTAACTGACAATTGCTGCATTGCCGTAGCAGTAATAGTTATAGTAACATAGATAGAATCAGTACGAGTGCAGCTGTCGCTTGCAATTAATTGTACGGTGTAACTACCCGGTGCAGCAAAAGTATGCGTTGGGGATGCAGCTGTTGATGATTGCCCGTCACCAAAATTCCAACTGAAGGAAACCGCATTTTGAGAGGTGTTAGTAAAGTTTACATTATTTCCATTCACACTGTAAGTAAATGCAGCATTCACCATAGGAGCAAAACGATACCAAAAGTTGAGACTATCGGCAACTACTGCTTTGGCAACCGACTTAATGGTGTCGGCATCGGCAGGTGCAACAGTATAGTTATATGGAGCTATCTGAGGGTTCTTTCCAAACATGACTGCATAAAAAGTACATGCAGCAGCAAAAGAGCCATTATTATTAGGATGGCTGTTATCACTTGAATATAAATCAATGGAAGAATTTTCGTCAATGATTTTATGCCACACTCTTGCTACAGGGGAAATGCCTGAACCGTTATTCTGGGCCATGATGGTATAACGCAATTGCAGCAAACTGTCCATGCCTTCATAAGTACAGATGGGTGGATAACTTGCGCAGTTTGATGCATCGCCAAATTTCCTGCCCCATGTCATAAAAAACAAAGTAGTAGCACAGGGATTGTATGCTTTTATGACGCTATCCAGTTCATGAGCGTAAGGATATACCTGACTCACAACCTGCGGTTCTGGAAATGCAGGTAGCTGACTTTGTTCCTGCAGCACCACATAATCCCAGTTGCCGGCCTGAATAAGACCGATGCTGGTAGCATTGGTTGAGTGCATCTGAAAAGTATATCCACCGGGAGCATTTTTACTGTAGATAAGAGTATCGCCAGCAGAGAGTGCAAGTTGTTTAACAATTTCAGGCAGGTTGTTTACATCGGTATAACTGTTACCAAGAAATAATGCACGTTTTTTAGTCTGAGCTTTGATGTTGAAGGTAATACTGCATAACATGCATAATATGAATATTGACTTTGTTTTCATTTCAATTAATGATTTTTCGTATACAAAATTATTTTGTCCAGGATACGGTTTTAACTGATGGAATTTCCTTGAGATTGTTTAATATCTCCTCTATTTCTATCTGATCATAGTTGTCAAACATGAGTAAAAATGTGTTTCCGGACTCTCCTTTATCAAGAGAAAATGATTTTATTTTTATACTGCTTTCTTTCAGAAATAAATTCATCAGTTCATTGATATTAATTTCTGTTCCGGTAGAAATGCGAAGAACCTTTTCTTTGAATTTTTCCTCAAATTTATTTTCTAAAGGTTTTAAAGCCCAAAGAATAATTAAAGCAATTACTGTAGTTATTGCAGCAGCAAAATACATACCTCCACCTGTTGCCAGGCCAATGGCAGCAACGGTCCAAAGGCCGGCAGCTGTAGTAAGCCCATGCACGGTTCCCTGTTTCATAAACAATATGGTTCCTGCACCTATAAATCCTATTCCGCTGACTACTTGTGCCGCCACCCGTGACGGGTCGAGCACAACATTGTCATGACCTAATATATCAGCAAAACCAAATGCCGAAACAATCATTATTAAACAGGAACCTACACATACCATCATGTGAGTACGCAATCCTGCTGTCCAATTTTTTCGTTCTCTCTCCAAACCTATGAAAGCTCCAAAAAGAGATGCTACGGACAATCGAATTAATATTTCAGAATAACTTAGCATGATAACTTTTAAATTAAGGTAAATACTGTCATAATTTTATATTGAAATGTAATAGTCATAAAACAATTGATTACCCTAAAAGTTGATTACATTAAAAACTATGCAAATTTAACTGAATTAACCATGCACTATCTGATTCAACTATTCTTTTCCGAGTAATTCATCAGTTGCAGACTTAATAAAATTACTACCAGTGTTACACCTACATCAGCAGCAATTGCAAATACAAGGTTGCTGTATCCTAAAAATGCAAGCAGAATAAACATCAGTTTCACTGCTACCGCTCCGATGGTGTTTATTTTAATCTGCCTCAATGTTTTTCTGCTGAGGCGAATCAGAAAAGGAATGAGAGAAAGTTTATCATTCATCAGCGCAACGTTGGCGGTTTCGATGGCTGTATCACTGCCTGCGGCACCCATGGCAATTCCAACAGTACTTTGTGCAAGTGCTGGTGCATCGTTTATTCCGTCACCCACCATTGCAACCGATTTATACTGCTGAAGGAGTTCTTTAATTTTTTCTGATTTATCTTCAGGTAGTAATCCTCCGTAAACATTATCAATTCCAACTTTATGCGCAACATAATGAGCAGCCTCCCGACTATCACCTGTGAGCATCACCGGCACAATATTCAATTCCAATAATTCTTTAATAGCCTCAGCACTGTCGTTTTTTATTTCATCAGTGAGTGCAAGCACTCCTGCAACTCCATTTCCAAAACTTACCACCACGCTTGTTTTGCCGGCTTGCGAAAATTGTTCAACAAGGCTTTCGGTGTGCTTATCTGTTTGGTGATACTCTTTGATAAAATCCAATTTACCTGCATATATGGTTTCATCTTTACATACCAAACATTTTGCTGTAGCTCCTTTTCCTGAATGGCTTTTATATTTTTCGGTTTGATGAGGTTCGAAACCTTCGTTACGACTGGCGTCAACGATAGCCTGTGCCAGCGGGTGTTCACTGAAAATTTCTGCACCGGCAGTGCATGCCAGAAGTTCTTCGCGACTGGTATCCTGCAAGGTAACCACATCGCTTACTACAGGCGTTCCATAGGTAATGGTGCGTGTTTTATCAAGTGCTATAGCTTGAATAGTTGCCAGTGCTTCAATATACTTACCACCTTTAACCAACGCACCCTTGGAAGAAGCATTTCCGATGGCAGCGTAAATTGCAACAGGGGTAGAAATAACCAAAGCACATGGACATGCAATAACAAGTAACGTAATGGCCTGAAGCAACCAGTGATTAAAATCTTTATGCAGAAAAAAAACAGGAATAGTAAAAATCAAAACCGATAATACAATAACCGATGGCGTATAATATTTTGAAAACTTCTGAATAAATTTCTGTGTTTCGCTTTTGTTGGCTGAAGCTTCAAACGTGAGTTTAATGATTTTGGAAAAAGTAGTATCGGCAGATAGTTTAGTTGTTTCCAACTCTATAAAACCATTTTTATTAAGCGTACCGGCATAAGCATGGTCACCATGATGTTTATCCATAGGAATAGGTTCGCCTGTGATAGCTGCTTCATCTATTGTGGTTTCGCCCGAAACAATAATTCCATCTAAAGGAATCATCTCTCCCGGTTTTATCTGGTTTATGGTTCCTACAGCAATTTTATCTATAGCCATACTTTGCTGCAATGATTTTACAAAAGCTGTTTTAGGAGCTTTGCTCACCAAATTATCAAGAGCAGATTTGCTGTTTTCAATTCCTATGTCTTCCAGTCTTTCGCCCAAAACATAAAGTACAATTACCACAGCTGCTTCAGGATACTCTCCAAGATAAAAAGCACCAATGCTTGCAATGAGCATAAGTAAATTAATACTGCTGAAATTTAGCCGTGCAGCAGCTTTAAGCCCTTTTCTTAAAACCTCGTGGCCTATTGCAATTATAAATGTACCGTAAACAAAAGGCACATACGGCATTGGAATTGTGATTCCGGATAAATTGAGTATTTCAAGGACTATTACTATTGTTATAGCACTGAGCAAAAAGATAAATTTCTTGTCCTTTAAAGGAAGGCGCATATTATAAATATTTCAACTCACAAAACTACTAATGTTCATGTTCACCTGTATTGGTCATTTTTGCCAAAATGAAGAAAGCCCCTTTTGTTACAATCCGGGCATCAGCCGGTATGTCTTTCAGTGGTGTGATTTCGGTATAACCCACATCGCTGGTTCCTTTTCTAACAGGTATTTTTTCAAAAACAGTTTCGCTGGCTGTTGTTTTATTATCATTAGGGTGACTATGCCCATTTTCATCATGCTGATGTATTGCTGTTGTTTCTTGTTGCTGTGTGCTATCACTCTGATTGGCTGCAACTATAAAAATAAAATCTGTTCCCTGATAATTTACCAATGCCTCTGAAGGAACAGCATCAAGCATTGCCTTTTCCAGAGATACAATAGCCGTAATACTCATTCCGTCAATCAACCCTTGCTTGTTACCTTCCACCATAGCATGTATTGCAATTGCCTTGCTATTTGTTTCGAAGGTGTTTGATATTGCATAAATTTTAGCATCATATTCCTTCCCCGGATTATTGGTAAGTGTAAAGTGAATAATTTGTCCCTCTCTGAGCTTGCTCAAGTCTTTTTCATATACAAACAAATCGAGATGTAGCTGGCTGTTGTCAATTATTTCAGCAATGGGGTTGTTCGCTTCCACATAGCTTCCAATATTAACCATGATGTCGCGTACTGCTCCGCTAATTGGGCTGATGATACTGATGACACTTTGAATATTATCTGCATTAAGTGAAGCCGTATGAATGCCTATCAGCTCCAATTGTTTTTGCAAACTTACTTTTCGTGCTTTAAGTGTTTTCACTTCGCTCTGTATCTGTTGAAGTGTTTTTAATGCAGTAGCATTACCTGCATTTAATTCCTGTTGTCTTTTGAGTTCAGTTTCCGCATATTCCAGTTTAGCCGAAGTACTTAAAAACTCCTCCTGCATGGTAATAAAAGAAGTGTTGCTGATGGTAGCAATGGTTTGCCCTTTACTAATGTTATTCCCAGCCTGCACCAGAATGGATTTTATTACACCTCCCATGAGAGCCGTGGCAGTAGCCCGGTTTTGATTCGGCACATTCAGTATTCCATTAGCCTTCATGGAAGCGGTCAATTGCTTTTTCTCCAATGTAGAAAATTGTATTCCGATTGCATTCATTTGCTCTCCGGACAACGTGGTTGTGTTTGCATGTTCCGGTTCAGCATTCTTTTCGACAGTATTTTCAACTCCGGTATTGCTGTTACATGCAAAAAGAAAAATTATCAGCAGGTATCTCAACTGAGCAATTCTCAGAGAATGCAGTGGCGCTATTAATTTCTTATTATTCATTTCCTATTATTTAATATTTTATTTCATTAATATTTTTTTTGATTTAATTATTTTGTTGGACAATTACTCATGTACTGTTCAACTGAATTTATTTATCAAGAAGATAATTTAATTTAATTACCGTTTGATTTACTTCATTAATTGCATGAAGAAAACTTAATTTAATGTCTGTTGCGGTTTGTAAAGCCTGCAAGTATTCCATATAGCCAATATCACCGCTGCGATATGATAATATTGCGGTGTTGATGATGGTTTCTGCGTTTTGCAGTGCCGTAGTTTTATAAAAATCATACTGTGCCATTTGTTGTTCATATTCCGTTAAAGCATTCTTAAGCTGCGACTGCAATTGGCGTTTTTCATTTTCAGCAGCCATTTGCAAAGCGTCTGATTGCATCTGCATTGATTTGCTTTTTGAAGCATTACTGAAAAACGTTAAGGGAATGGCCACACCTGCATGAATTCCTTCAAAGCGCTTACTGCGGTCGAAATAAATTTCTTGTCCGTTAACGTTTTGATAACCTATGAGTGACTGACTGAAATATCCTATTGTAAAATCAGGAAGTGCGATTGCATTTTCCATCTTTTTATTCTTTTGCGCAATTACCGCATGCTGATAAAGCAATTTAAGTGAAGGATTGTTCTTCAGTAATGAAGTGTCAGTTTCTGCCGAAAAAGTAAGCGGTACAAATTCAGCAGGTGATTCCACCTCAAAATCTTCACTGGTATTTAGTAAAGCCTTTAATGACGCATAGGTAGTTGTCAGGCTATTTTCTTTCTCACGTAATTGCATGCTTAACTGTCCGCGTTTTGTTTCTGCAGTAGCTTTCTCCAGAAGATTGGTTTCGCCTGTGGTAAATCGGAGTGTAGCAGCCTGAACAAAATTACCGTAAACACTGTCTAACCGGGTCAGGATTTTTTTCTGCTCTCGCAAATATTGATAGCCATAAAACAAAGCTTTTACCTGAGCCAACATTTCATTCTTTGCTACTGCCTGCTTTAATTTGCTACTTTGCAGTTCTGCATCATACAACTTTTGTTTCGCTATGAAATAAGTCGGGAAAGGCAGATTTTGTGTAACGTTAAATCCCAAATCGTTGTTGATGCTGCTGTATTGTCCATACTGTAGGCTGACATCTGTCTTCGGCAATTCAAAAACTGATTGTTTCATTTTTTGTGATGACAGCACATTCAACTGTTGCGACTGCATGAGCAGATTGTTTTTAAGCGCCATCTCCATGGCCTGCTGAATAGAAATTGCGGGCACATTGCTGACAGCAGGCTGTGCATTCATCTCCGAAGCCGATAAAGAGATAATTGCAATAGCTACTGCAGAATAAGTACCTACTTTACGTTTTCCTTTTCCGGAGAAAATATAAAACAACAATGGCAGCACAAACAATGTAAGAAACGTAGCTGAAATGAGTCCGCCAATAACCACTGTGGCTAATGGTTTCTGCACTTCGGCACCGGCACTGTGCGACAATGCCATTGGTAAAAATCCTAATGATGCCACTGTAGCAGTCATCAACACAGGGCGCAATCTTATTTTACATCCTTCCATAACAACATTTTTTATTTCTGAATCAGACAGCTGGTAATTTTCATCATTTGCAGCCATCTGCTTTTCCTTTATTAACTGATTGTAAGTTCCTATTAAAACAATTCCGTTAAGCACCGCAACACCAAACAAAGCAATGAATCCCACACCTGCAGAAATACTAAATGGCATATCGCGAAGAATCAAAGCAAATACTCCTCCGATAGCACTCATAGGAATTGCCGTAAAAATCAGCAATGATTCCTTTATAGAATGAAAAGCCATAAACAACAACAAAAAGATTAATACCAGGGCAAATGGCACAGCTATCATCAATCGTTTGGAGGCGGCTTGCAGATTTTCAAAAGTGCCACCATAACTGTAATAATATCCTTCAGGAAGTTGCACCTTCTCAACCAATCGTTTCTCAATGTCATTTACCACACCTGAAACATCTCTGTCCTTTAAATTAAAACCAATTACTATTCTGCGTTTCCCGTCTTCGCGGCTTATTTGTGCCGGACCTAATTCATACTTTACTTCAGCAACCTGCGAGAGTGGTATCTGATGTCCGTCAGGAGTTGGAATAAACAAATGTTCTACATCTTCAATACCTGACCGGTATTCATCGTCAAGTCGCACTACCAAATCAAACCGTCTTTCATTTTCAAAAACTACTCCGGCCTTACCTCCTGCAAAAGCTGTACTGATGATGTGATTAATATCTTCAATACTCAAACCATAATTAGCCATCTGAGTACGGTTGTATCTTATTACAATCTGTGGCAGTCCTTCTACTTGTTCCACCATTGGGTCTTTCACTCCATCAACAGTAATTATCTGTGCTTGCACTTTATTGGCGTACCACAACAAGGTATCGAGATTCTCACCAAAAATTTTAATAGCAACATCCTGTCTTATTCCCGTCATCAATTCATTAAACCGCATTTGTATAGGCTGATTAATTTCAAAGAATGCACCGGGTATGGAAGCCGTAAGTTTCTTTTCTATTTCTTCGGCCAAACCATTGTAGGTCATTTTCCTTTTCCACTCTTTCTGCGGTTTAAGAATTATCATCATATCAGTAGCTTCCGGAGGCATTGGGTCTGTAGGAACTTCGGCTGAACCTGTTTTACCTACTACCATTTTTACCTCATCAAACTTTTTAATGATGCGCATAGCCTGCATGCTGGTTTCAATACTTTGCGATAATGATGTGCCTTGTGGAAGAATACAGTGAAAGGCATAGTCACCCTCTTGCAGCGTTGGAATAAACTCACTACCCATTCTGGAAAAAACAAAAACTGCTATCAGAAATACAGCAACCGTTAATGCCACTATCATTCGTTTTACATTCAGCGCTTTTTCGAGTAAGGAAGTATATACTTTTTGTAAAAACCTGATAAAGCGATCACTGATATTTTCTTTATGTGTAGTATTTCGGCTTAATGCAAAAGACGACATCATAGGAATATATGTTACCGAAAGTATAAGTGCACCCAGGATGGCAAAACTTACCGTTTGTGCCATAGGGCGAAACATTTTTCCTTCAATGCCAATGAGCGTAAGAATGGGAAGATAAACAATAAGAATAATTATCTGACCGAAAGCTGCATGACTCATCATTCTCTTCGCACTCTGAAAAACGGTTTCGTCCATTTCAGTTTTGGTCAACTGATTTTTAATTCCCCTGCTGTTGATACTGTGAAACACACTTTCGACAATAATCACTGCTCCATCTACTATCAAACCAAAATCTATTGCTCCCAAACTCATAAGATTTGCCGAAACACCAAACACATTCATCAGCCCCAATGCAAATAACATGGACAGTGGAATAGCTGAAGCCACGATGAGACCGGCTCTGAAATTTCCAAGAAACAATACCAGCACAAAAATTACTATCAACGCTCCTTCAATGAGGTTTTTCTCTACTGTACTGATTGCTCGTTTCACTAAATCCGTACGGTCAAGAAACGGTTCAATAATCACATCCGAAGGCAAAGATTTCTGTATGGTAGGAAGTTTCTCTTTAATGCGATTCACCACATCAGCACTGTTGGCTCCTTTAAGCATCATAATAATTCCTCCTACCACATCCTTCTCTCCATCATAAGTCATAGCACCATAGCGAACTGCACTTCCAAATCTCACCTCAGCCACATCTTTAATCATAATAGGGATGCCGTTGGGGTTTGATTTCACTGCAATATTTTTTATATCATCAAATGAACCTACCAAACCAATCCCTCTGATAAAATACGCGTTGGGTTTTTTATCAATATATGCTCCTCCAGTGTTTTCATTATTTTTTTCAAGCGCTTCAAAAATTTCAGGTATGGTAACATTCATTGCCTGCAGTTTATTGGGATTGATTGCTACTTCATACTGCTTTAGCTCTCCGCCAAAACTGTTGACTTCGGCAATGCCCGGTGTGCCGTAAAGCTGACGGGCCACAATCCAGTCCTGCATGGTGCGCAGATCCATTGCCGTGTATTTGTTTTCAGCCTCCTTCTTTGGGTGAATGATATACTGATAAACTTCTCCCAGGCCCGTGCTGATGGGAGCTAACTCAGGAGTGCCCACACCGGCAGGAATTTTTTCTTCTGCATCTTTGAGGCGTTCATAAATAAGCTGACGTGCAAAATAAATATCCACATGTTCGTCAAAAACCACTGTAATTACAGAGAGCCCGAAACGTGAAACACTTCGCAGTTCAACCAAATCAGGCAAGTTGGCCATGCTCTGCTCCACAGGGTATGTAACCAACTGTTCTACTTCCTGCCCTGCAAGTGTGGGGCAAGTGGTAATTATCTGCACCTGATTGTTGGTGATGTCAGGAACAGCATCTATCGGTAAACGGGTCGCACTCCACACTCCCCATACAATAAGCGCCAGTGTCATCAGAGCAACGACCAGTTTATTTTTTATACTGAATGCAATTATTCTGTCAAGCATTGAAATAAAAATTTGTAATTCGTAAATTTTAAATAGTGATGCGTGAATGACAGTAGAAACTTACTGCGCAAACACCAACTACAAAGAGTAAAACAGAATTACGAAATCTTTGGCGGCTGCCAGATATTGAAATACACTTCAGGAACAAAACTTGAAGTATAAACAGGAAAATCCTTTTCGTCAGGGTTTTCAAAAGCGGAAATCTGATAGGCAAAAACTTCAGCGTTGCAGGTCTGACCGCAACAATTGCAAATACAGAAAGGAGTACAATGTTCGGTATCTGCGGTATGGCTATTATGTTCTCCGGCAGTAAGTGGAGAAACAGATTGTTCGTACTTATATTGACATTCGTCAAAATCAGAGCACGGAATCACTGACAATGCCAGTAAGTACATGCTGAATATGACTGCGAATAATTTCATTTGCGAAGCAAAAGTAAATAATATTTTACGTTTCGTGTGTGAGTTTGGTTACTGTTTTAGATTTATTAAAGAAAAACGAATCAGATTTTGATTCAAATCTCTCTTCACCACCAAAACAGCTATGGCACAATATGACTTCCTCCGCTGTAGAGCAGATTTCTATTCAATAAAAAAAGCATTTGTTTTTATTTAAAATAGGAATGATAGGTGTTGTAAGACTCCTTTAGTTTTTTCACCAAGTTTGCAGCCTTATCTGCATCATTCTCATCTTCCAGTTGCTTTACCAGTTCCAGATGCGGATGCAGCCATTTGTGTAATTCCTCATGACTTTTGCCATCCATGGTGCAGCTATTGATTAAAAGTTCATTTTGTTTTTTCAGCTGAACAGCTAAAGATTTAAAATCAGTGTCGTTGTTATGAATATAATTTTCAACCAAAGCCTCACCTTTCTCAACATAAGGCCGCATCTCTTCATTCACCTGCCACTTTTCGCCATTATTCAGTTCTATGACATCCGCTGATTCATGATGTTCATGCGTTTCAGTTGTTTCACTGTTTCCATCATGCTGAGGGGAAGTGTTGCTACAACTCCACATTATTGTGCTGCAAAGTACAATCATCCAAATTTTTTTCATTATCATAATCGTTTTTTTTAAACCAACTGTTCTTACAAAAATACAGCAGCTGAAAATAAAAACAAAATGATGTTACCTCACACTCTTTGAACTATATTTTAAAACTGTATTGCTCATTTACTCCGGTACTACTTTGTTTTAGAGTTTTTCAATTACTTTTTGCAATTTGCTGCGCACTTCAGTTGCAAGGTGTGCCAGTTTTTTATTTTCAATGGCTTGCATTGATGCCACAGGGTCAACAGCTGCAACTTCTATTTTCCCCGGTTCATTTTCCTTTAATATCACATTGCATGGCAGCATGGTTCCAATATTTTGTTCAGCCTGCAATGCCTGATGTGCAAAGCCCGGATTACATGCCCCAAGGATAAGATATGGTTTCAGGTCAACATCCAATTTCTTTTTCAATGTTGCTTTCATATCTATCTCCGTTAACACACCAAAGCCTTCCTCCATTAATGATGCTGTAACTTTTTCCTTTGCACTTTCCAACGTGCCGTTTATGGTTTTTGAAAAATAATATGACATAATCTTTTTGTTTTGTTAAATCCACACAAAAGTAAAAGGCTATTAAATAAATGGATGTGATTTAAGTTACTTCCCGGTTCTTCATGGCCCTATTGTAAAACTGAGATGTTGTTATACTGCATTTCCATCAGCCCATTTCAACCCTCTTAAACCACTCATAACCATCCCAATTGTATCCTTTCAGGTTTTTTATTTGCTGATTTTCAACACAAAGCATCTCTTAACATTTTTTAATCAATTAAACGTTTGTTTAGTTTAAACGTTTGTTTAGTTTTGCGCCCTGTTTTCAAAAAAATATCATGAATGATAAGCATAAACATATTCTCGAAGCAGCAGAGCAACTGTTTGCCGAAAAAGGGTTTAATGGCACTTCTGTAAGAGATATTGCAGGTGCAGCCGGAGTAAATATTGCCATGATATCCTATTATTTCGGGTCGAAGGAAAATCTAATGATAGCACTGATTGATTACAGGTCGGAGTACACAAGAGACATCCTTGAGGAAATGAATAACAATAAAATGCTTACCCCTTGGGATAAAATTGAAAAACTGATAGACCTGTATGTAGATAAGATTTTGAATAATTACCGGTTTTACCGCATCATGACGCTGCATCTAGCTACTTCGCAGTCAGATGAAATCAGAGAAAAGATAATTGAAATTAAAGCAGGAAATTTTGAGCTTATCAAAAAAATTATTCTGGAGGGGCAAAGGAAAAATGTTTTCAGAAAGATTGATATGGAACTCACTATCGGAACCGTAATGGGCACTATTGCGCAAGTAACTTCCTCCAGAAGTCTTTATTGCAAACTACTGAAAATTGATATAAAGGATGATGATGGCTACAGAAAAAAGATGACTCTTAAATTAAGAACGCATCTGAAACAAATGCTGAAAGCTCACCTGCACATCCAAAACACTTAATTATTTACTGAACTTTTTTTTAACTGTAAAATATTAATCATAACTCCACACATAAGAACCGTAAATAGATATACATGAATAAGATTGTAGGATTCGTAATTAGTTTAACTGCAATAAGCGTAAGTGCATTTGCACAGACCACAACCCTGAGCCTGGAAGATGCGGTAAACTTAGGCCTTAAAAACAGCAAACAACTTAAACTTGCCGGATATAAAATTGATGAAGCTAACGAAAAACTGGAGCAATCGCGAAAGGAATCTTTGCCTTCAGCGAAAGCCAGTATTGGATATAGTCATGCGTTGATGTTGTCGCAGGATTTTTACCTTCCTTCTTCGGGAGGAGAAAGGCCTCAAATGATACAGCTGCCATTTGACAATACTATGTATCAGGGTACACTTAGTTTAAACCAGCCATTGTTTGCAGGCAACCAATACCGATATGCACGTCAGTCGGCTGAACTGATGGTACAACTGAGTAATCTTGATGCCGAAACTGATAAAGAGGAAGTTGTTTACAACATTATCAGTGCTTATATCAATTATTTTAAACTGAAACAAAATCAGAAAATTCTGAAACAAAACCTTGATGACGTTGAACAAAAGCTTACTCAGATAAAACAGTATGAAGCTGAAGGGCTGGCAACAAAAAATGATGTATTGAGATTTGAACTCCAAAAATCAGAGATGCAACTGTCGGCCATTGAGTTAGAGAACAACAGACATATAGTGAACTACAACCTCAATCTGTTATTAGGGCTTCCTGAAAATACGGAGATTGAAGAACAAGATGTGAGTTACAAACTTGATGTAACAGATGACATACCGTATTACCTTTCACTTGCACTGAAAGACCGCAAAGAAGTATCAGAGTTGAAATATCAGGAAAGACTATCTGAAATCAATATCCGCAAAGTTAAAGACACCAAACTTCCAACTGTGGGTTTAGGCGGAAATCTTTATTACATCAACCCTTCTAAAAAAATTATTCCTGAAACAGGAACGTACCTCGCTCCATTGATTGTTGGTTTAAACATAGGCTGGGATATTTCAGGGTTATATAAAAGCAAGAATAAAATCAGCGAAGCAAGAATTCAGAAAAAAGAAATAACTGAAAGATCAGAGCTGATGAATGATAAGATAAAATCAGAGGT
>JAFDWZ010000011.1:53429-72603 GCA_018268195.1 Bacteroidota bacterium
CAGAATGCCATCACACAGGCAACAGAAAATGAGAGAATAACAGAATCCAAATTCCGTAACAACTTGGCTACCACCACTGACAGAATTGATGCACAAACCCTGCTTTACAGAGCACGATTAAATCTTGAACTTGCAAAATCAGATGCTACACGTGCTTATTATTCCTTACTCAAATCAACAGGACATATTCAACTTTAATAAATCAAAATAAATAAACATCAGATTAAAACACACTATATGAGTGACAAGACAAATAAATTCAAAAACAAAAAAATCATTTTTCCGGTGCTGCTGGCAATGGTACTGGTATTGGCATTGATATTTACGCTGAAAGAATATTTTTATTTCAGGAGTCATGAAGTTACCGATAATGCACAGGTAGATGCCGACATCAGCCCAGTGATAGCACGTGTAGGAGGTTATGTTAAAGAAATCCGCTTTAAGGACAATCAGCAGGTAAAAGCAGGCGATACACTGATTATACTTGACGACAGAGATTACAAAATAAAACTTCAACAGGCAGAAGCAGCGTTGCAATCATCAAAACAAATGCTGAATGTTTCAAAATACGCTATTGCAGAAACACGTTCTAATATAGCAACAGCAAATGCCAACGTTGCAGCTGCAAAAGTTAAACTGTGGAAAGCTACAGAGGATTTTAACAGGTATAAAAATCTTTATGATGATCATGCCATTACCAAAGCACAGTTTGATGCAGCAAAGGCAGATAAAGAATCCGCACAAGCCGCTTTAGATGCAGCGCAAAGTCAAGTACCGGTTATTGATAACAGAGTACGCACCAATGAACAGCAGGCTGATGCTACTGCAGCCAACATTGCACCACGCGAATCAGATGTGGAATATGCAAAACTGCAATTATCATACACAGTGATTGTTGCTCCTGCTGAGGGTATAGCATCAAAAAGAAATGTGCAGGTAGGGCAATTGGTGCAACCCGGCCAGTCAATGCTATCGGTAGTTAATGATAAGGGATTATACATTACCGCCAATTTTAAAGAAACACAAATGGGAAGTCTTAAGGTAGGTGAAAAAGTAGATATCACCGTTGATGCATTTAAACACAACACCGTGCAAGGTTCTGTTGAATCTTTTGCCGGAGCTACAGGCGCAAAATTTTCACTACTGCCTCCCGACAACGCAACAGGAAACTTTGTGAAAGTTGTACAGCGTGTACCTGTAAGAATTCGTCTGGAAGCAGAGCAAACATTTCTTTCGCAACTACGACCTGGGATGAGTGCAAAGGTAGTAGTACATACAATGTAATCATGAACCCTTGAAACGTTGCAACTTTTTTTTACAAAAAATCAAAAATGCATTTCATTTTTTTTCATTCAGGAATAACTAAACACAATGGCTGAGCACGGATTACGAAAATGGGTAATTACCTTCACGGTAATTATGGCTGCGTTACTGGAGCTGATTGATACAACTATAGTAAATGTGGCCTTACCTGATATTATGGGCAATCTGGGTGCTACACTTGAAGATGCCGGATGGCTGGTTACGGGTTATGCCGTTGCTAACGTAATTGTGCTGCCAATGTCGGGATGGCTGGGCGACAGGTTCGGGCGAAAAAATTATTTTATAGCATCAATCTTATTATTCACCATAGCCTCCGTATTGTGTGGTAATGCTACAGGATTAGAAGAACTAATTGCATTCCGAATTTTACAGGGATTGGCAGGTGGAGGATTGTTGTCAACAGCACAGGCAATATTACTTGAAACATGGCCGCGTGAAGAAGTGGGTATGGCAACTGCATTATTTGGATTGGGAGCAGTAGTGGGTCCCACAGTAGGTCCAACCATTGGAGGTTACATCACAGATAATTTTTCATGGCCATGGATTTTTTATGTCAACGTACCTGTAGGAGCGATGGCAGCCTTTCTAGTTTCTACATTCGTGAAAGAATCACCTAAATATGCCAAGGGGCAACCAATAGATTGGTGGGGAATTTTGCTTCTTGCCATTGCTGTAGGGAGTTTACAGACCGTACTTGAAAAAGGTGAATCGGAAGACTGGTTTTCCACTCCCTATATTTCGATACTCACAGTAGTTACCATCCTGTCAGCAATAGGTTTCATCTGGCGAGAAATAAGCACCGATCATCCTGTTGTAAATTTCAGGATTCTTAAATACCGAAGTTTCAGCATTGGAATATTTACTTCTTTCATACTTGGATTTGCGCTCTATGGCTCCATGTTTATCTTCCCGGTATTCTGTCAGACGTTACTTGGTTTTTCAGCACAGCAAACAGGTGAATTGCTTTTCCCGGGAGGGTTAGCTACCATTTGTATGATGCCTTTTGTAGGTATCATGCTCAAGCGCGGAGTACCTGCACAGATAATGACAACTGTTGGATTTGCCTTGTTTTTTGTTTTCAGTCTGATGCTTTCAGGCTCCAATCTTGAATCGGGAACAGGTGATTTCTTCTGGCCGCTTATTATTCGTGGTATCGGAATGAGTGTGCTTTTTGTTCCGCTCACTACGTTGGCTATTCAGGATTTGCATGGCAAAGATATTGGTCAGGGAACAGGTCTTAATAACATGATGCGTCAGTTAGGTGGTTCTTTTGGTATTGCTATTATCACCACACTTATACATGTAAACATGGGTACCAACAGAAATCTGTTACTCGAAAACGTGAATCAGTACAATACAGCTTTTGTAGAAAGAAAAGAAGCCTATGTACATGTATTTCAGAGCAAAGGTTTTAATCTGCTTGATGCGGAACAAATGGCCAACCGCGCCATGGAAGGAGTAGTAGCCAAACAAACCATGTTGGTTACCTATGACAACCTGTATTTGTTGGTAGGCGTATTTGTACTTTGTTGCATCCCGCTCGTTTATCTCCAAAAGTTCAAGCGCAATACAACTATACCGGTGGATGCTCACTAATGCCTGATAAAAATATTACGAAGAAAAGTTGTTGTAATTTTATTACCTATTCGAATGCAATATAGTCGGTAGGATTTACGGGTGCTCCGTTATACCACAATTCAAAATGCAGATGCGGGCCATGGCTCAACTCTCCTGAGTTTCCTACAATGGCAATTACTTCTCCTGCCTTCACCACATTGCCCACAGACTTCAATAGTGCTGAGTTATGTTTGTAAATAGACATAAGATTGTTGCTATGCTGAATGGCTATGACATAGCCGTTCTGTGAAGTCCAGTCTGCCATAACAACCGTACCGTCAAGCACACTTTTTATCACGGCATCAGGACCTGCTACCACATCCACACCAAAATGTTTATCAGTAGAATTAAAACGAGAAGTGATGGCCCCTTTTAAAGGTGTAAAAAAGTAAAAGTTACTGATAGAACCCCCTCTTGCAGTATTGTTGTTGTAGTCAAGATTATAATCCTGCGGAGTTTCCATTTCGGAACGCAGGAGTGAGTCTTCAACAGAATGGGTCAGGCTGCGGATGGTATCATAAAGTTGGGGGATGGATACGGTATCAAGAGATACGGTTTTTTGGGATTGACCGGTAATCAGATTTTTGAGATTATTGATATACAAATCCTGAGCAGAAATTTGCCGCTGCAGAGAGTCGGTACGCAACATGTTGTCAATTGCAGTACGCTTTATTCTGATATCCGTGTAGCCGGGAATATATTCCCTCAGAGGTGTAAAAGCAATGATATAAATGGTAAACGTAATTAAGGTAATAATGATGGTGCCAATAAACACTACCACATTGAGCGGAGAAAGTAAAAGTGAAGCCTTTTCTTCCAGCGTCTCATCATTCATGATAACCAACCGGAACTTGTTCCTGAGCCGGGCCCCCAGTTTTACACGTTCTTTGCGTTGCTCCTTAGCCATACATTGGTTAAACGAAAAAGTATTGTTATGTTTGCCATCTTATTTGGGCAAATATCGTAATATTTACCTGAGCAATAATTTATGCAGAAAAAAGTTATTTCTTATCTCTACAATATCTTCACTTTGAAACATTTTACCAGAATAAAAATTGTATTGGTAATAACACCATTGCTGTTTTTAATATCTTGTTCGACAAAGAAAAACACAGTTGTAAACCGTGCCTATCACAATCTTACCGCGCATTACAATGGCTATTTCAATGCACGCGAACGTGTGAAAGAAGGTGCTAAAACACTTGCTGCGTCACATACAGATCACTATGACCGCATTCTCGATATATTTAAGTATGGCACTGACGATAAAGCTAAAGCCATCTATCCTGACATGGATGCCGCTATCAAGAAAAGCTCTATCGTTATTCAGCGTCACAGCATGCTTATTGACGGCAAAGAGCGCTGTCGCTGGATTCCTGACAATTATCTTCTGATAGGAAAAGCACAGTTTTACAAACATGATTTCTGGACGGCACTGGAAACTTTTCAATATGTAGCATCAACCTACAAAGACAATCCTAAACATTACGAAGGGTTAATCTGGCTCATGCAAACACAAATGCAATTAGGCAAAATGTCGGATGCAGAATATCTGTTGGATTATCTGAAAAGTGAAAAGAAACTTCCATCCTACTATAAAGCATTATTCAATGCTGTGGCAGCCGACTTTTACCTTAAAAAAGACAATTATCCTAAAGCGATTGAACAGCTGAAAACAGCCGTAGCGTTCACCAAAGTAAGAGCCGATAAAATCAGATACACCTATATTCTGGCACAATTATATCAGAAAACCGACTCCAACGAAAAAGCTTTTGCTCTCTATCATCAAGTTATAAAAATGAACCCTGATTATGAGATGACTTTTAATGCTCGAATTAACCGTGCACGCTCATTTGATGTAAACAGTTCAGATGCAGCAAAGGTGAAAAATGAGCTTTTGAAAATGCTCAAAGACGAAAAAAACAAAGAATATTTAGATCAGGTTTATTATGCACTCAGCGGTGTGGCCATGCGCGAAAAAGATACCACTCAGGCATTTAAATATCTGAAAGAGTCCGTTGCGGCAAGCACTTCCAACACCAATCAAAAAGGTATTTCATACTTAGAAATGGGTGAAATCAGTTACCGTAAGACAGACTTCAGACAGGCACAACTTTATTATGATAGTGCTGCCACTAACATAGCTTCCGACTATCCGGATTATGCACTTATTCAAAACAAAAAAAACAACCTTAGCCGACTGGTAAAAAATCTGAATATCATTTCGAGAGGCGACAGCTTGCTTGCATTAAGTGCATTGCCCGAAAGCGAACAGCATAATCGTGTAGATGGCATTGTGAATGCTGAAGATCAGGAAGCACAACGACTCAAGGAAGAAGAAGCAGCGAAAAAAGCGAAGGAACAGGAAGAACAAAGCAATCAACAATTCAGCCAGTTTCAGAATCAACCCAACAGAGAAGGAGTGACAGGAAGTACCACAGGAAGTTCATGGTATTTTTATAACCCAAGTGCCATAAGTTTCGGATTTTCGGAATTTACCAAAAAATGGGGTAACCGAAAATTAGAAGACAACTGGCGCAGAAGCAGCAAAGAGTCTATGGCGGCCTTCGGCAGTGCCGAAGAAGAAGAAGCAAAAGCAAGAGCCGATAGTTTAGAAGCTGCAGAAAAAGCTATGGCAGACAGTATCAGGCAACTGAACAGCGAAGCACGTAAGAAAGTTTATTTCGATAATATCCCGAAGACAACAGCGCAGAAAGATGAAACCAATGCGCAGATTCTGGAGGCTTACTACAATGCAGGAATCATTTATAAAGAAGCTCTTTTGCAACCCAAACCTGCTGCCGATGATCTGGAAGAAATGATGAAACGATATCCGGATAACAAATACATACTCCCTGCTTATTACAACCTCTACCGCTGTTATCTGGCAATACCCGATTCCAATAAGGCCGATTATTACAAAAATATTATATTGACGAAATACGAAGACTCGGAATATGCACGCATTATCAGTAACCCGAATTACTTTAAAGATGCACAACGAAAAACTGCTATCATGCAGGTATTTTACGAAAACACTTACCGTGCATTTCTGAACCGGCAATATACTGATGTTATAGAACGTAAATCCGCTGCTGACTCATTGTTCCCCGGTGGCTCATTATCCCCTAAGTTTGCATATCTTAAAGCTTTAGCCATCGGCTACACCAAACCACGTCCGGAGTTTGAAACGGCATTGAAAGCCGTTGTAACATCCTACCCGCGCGACTCTGTAAGTATTCTTGCAAAAGCTATATTGGCAAAAATGAGCAATCCTACTGCAAGTGATAGTTTATGGAATGCAGAAAATGCAACGTTACCATCATCGAATAAGCCTATTACACCATCCATATACTCTTTTATGCCTGATGTGAGCCATAATGTAGTTATTATTTTTTCTGCCGAACATCCTTATACCAATCAGCTGAAAGGAAGGTTGAACCTCTTCAATCAACGTAATTATGGAGCCAATAAACTTAACATCAGTAACCTTACTATAGATGGCAATGTGTACGTGATGGTTCGCTCGTTCCCTAATCACACCCAATCAAGTGAATATATTAAAGGCCTGAATTCCGACCCTTCAATTTTTGAAGGTATGGATAAGAATGTATTTACGCTTTTCCCCATCACCGAACAAAATTTCAACAAGTTCGTTACAGACAAAGACATCTCGAAATACCTTGATTTTTACAGAGTTAACTATCCGCAATAGTTTTTTTTGTTAATAACTATTATTTCTATCTTTGCCGAATTACAAATTAAAAAGTCTGAACTATGTTTGATAATCTGAAGGGTAAAACCACCCCTGCAAAAAGCAGCGAAAACCCATCCGGCTCCATCAATATTATTGCTGCCGGCACTTCCATTGAAGGTGAAATAAAATCTAATGGCGATTTGCGTATTGACGGGCATATTAACGGCTCCGTGTTTTCAAAAGCTAAAGTAGTAATAGGCGCCACAGGAGTGATAGATGGAGATATTGTTTGTCAGAATGCAGACGTATCAGGAACAGTTAAAGGCATCACTTCAGTTTCTGAAATGCTTTTTCTCAAATCATCAGCTAAAATTAATGGGGATATCAACACCGGAAAATTAGTTGTTGAAGTTGGAGCAAGTTTCACAGGTAACTGCAACATGGGTCCTATGGTAAAAGACATTAAAAATGTCGAAAGAGCAGAAACAAAACTCCAAGAAAAAACTGCTTAACAACTATATGCGTTATGCGTCCATGGGAATACAAATGGGCGTAATTATGTTTATTGGTACCTACGGAGGTTACCGCCTCGATAAATATTGTAACAACCACATTCCTGTTTTTACTTTACTTTTTGCTTTATTGTCGGTAGCCACATCCTTGTATCTCACTCTTAAAGATTTCATTCGTAAAAAACCATGAGCCACACCTACCCCAAATACCTTCTTCAGTTGGCAGGAGTTGCTATTTTATATAGCCTGCTTTACTTTATGATGCGCGATATTTTGGCTTCACGTTTTTATGAGGGTTTCTGGAAAATAGCAGTATTTTATTTTTTACTCTTTGCAGTGATTCATTATTTACGCCTGCGACAAAGCACCGGAAATAGTTCCATAAGATTTTTTATGGCATCCACTACCATCAAACTTTTTTTACTGCTGATTATTCTCGCCTTCTATTTTTTTATCAACCCGCAATCAGCAATACCTTTTGCCATCAGTTTTTTAATAGCTTATTTCTTATTCATGATTTTTGATGTAGCTAAAGCGTATAAACTGATGAAAAATAACTCCTGAAAAACAATAAACTTTTTCGGGTCTGATATTATTCTATTTTTGCAACCCTTATGACAATTGAACAATTAGACGAATGTAAGGAGCGCCTGGTCGCTTTGAGGGGGCACCTTTGACATTGATGTCAAACTCCTGAAAATAAAAGAAGAAGAACAACTCACTCACGCTCCCGATTTTTGGAATAACCCCAAACGTGCGGAGCAGATTCTCAAATCCATCAAGCTTAAAAAAAACTGGACAGATGCCTACGCTTCTGTAGCCAGTGCTGTTGATGACCTTTCTATATTATCTGAATTTGAAAAAAGTGGTGATGCAACAGAGGCTGAAGTAGAACATCAGTACTCCAAAGTATTGCAACAGCTGGATGATCTTGAGTTTAAAAATATGCTAAGTGGCGAAGAAGATGCTTTAAGTGCAGTGCTTACCATAAATGCAGGAGCCGGAGGTACTGAAAGTTGCGACTGGGCATCAATGCTTATGCGAATGTATATTCGTTGGGCTGAAAACATGAATTATAAAATTAAAGAAATAGACCGCCAAGATGGTGATGTGGCAGGAATAAAATCTGTGACTCTGGAAATTGAAGGTGACTTTGCTTACGGCTATCTTAAAAGCGAAAACGGTGTACACCGGCTGGTGCGCATTTCTCCATTCGATTCCAATGCCAAACGCCATACTTCATTTGCATCTGTATTTGCCTATCCGCTTATTGATGACACCATAGAAATTGAAATTAAAGACGCAGATATTGAAATGCAGACATCAAGGTCAGGTGGTGCCGGTGGTCAGAATGTAAACAAAGTAGAAACCAAGGTACAACTCAAACACCTTCCTACAGGAATTGTGGTAGTGTGTCAGGTAGAACGTTCGCAAAGTGGCAACCGCGAACGAGCCATGCAGATGTTGCGCTCGCAATTATATGAGTTGGAGCTACGCAAACGCAATGAAGCCAAAGCAGCAACCGAAGCCGGAAAGAAAAGAATTGAATGGGGTTCGCAGATAAGATCGTATGTTTTTCATCCTTACAAAATGGTGAAAGACCTTCGCACCGATTACGAAACATCCAACGTGCAGGCTGTGATGGATGGCGAACTGCAACCATTTATGAAGGCTTATCTGATGGAATTCGGAGAAAAGGTTTAATCCGTAAACCGGAAAATCGTGCTGCATAAAACTACTGCCATTGTATTTCACACCACTGCCTACAGCAACACTGCTGTTATTGCAAAACTTTACACGCGCGAATTCGGACTCCAAGGTTATCTTGTAAACAGTGTGAGAAGTTCGCGTGCCAAAAATAAAAATGCTTACTTCCAACCGCTGACACTGCTTGACCTTGTGGTATATCACAACCCGGCTAAAGGGTTGCAACGCATAAGTCAGATAGAATATCATTATCATTTTTCGCGTTTGCCTTTTCAGACCTTAACAAGTGCACAGGCATTATTTATTGCCGAAGTACTTTACCGCACCATCCGTGAGGAAGAAAGCAATCCTGTGTTGTTTGATTTTATCAGAGACTCCGTTATTTTTCTCGACCACTGCGAAGAATCTCTTCCTGATTTTCATCTTATTTTTATGCTGAAGCTCGCTGCTTTCTTAGGATTCAGCCCTTCTGCAAATTACAGCTCTGAGAATTGTTATTTCAGTTTATCCGAAGGTGTTTTTACAAAAAGCCTCTCTGCTCCTGCTTTGCTCAGTGCCGAAAATTCCGAATTGCTGTATCGCTGCATGAATGCTCATTACGACCAAACCATTCTCAGCCATCATCAACGACAGATTATGTTAGAGTCCGTTATTCAATATTACGCATATCATCTGCCTTCAGGGTTTAATCTACAGAGTTTACCTGTGCTTTCGCAGATATTCATGTAACCCTTTTTCCTGACAAAATTCACACTTTTCCTCAATTTTTATTATCTATTTTTGCAAACTGATTTTAGAAGAATTTTATCGTGGAAAAAAAACGCACCTATCTTGGAAATGCCGACCCGTCAGCAATTGAAGCACTTTATAGTAACTATCTTCAAAATGCACAATCGGTGGACGAAACATGGCGAACATTTTTTGATGGTTTTGAATTTGCACGCACAAATACCACCAACACTGATGACTCCACTCCCAATGTGGCATCAGCACATCTCGAAAAAGAATTTAAAGTATTAAGGTTGATTAACGATTATCGTGAACGTGGTCATTTGTTTACGGCAACCAACCCCGTGCGCGAAAGGCGAAAATATTCACCCACACTTGACATAGAAAACTTTGGGTTGACAAAGGAAGATATGTCAACCGTTTTTCAGGCAGGTAATGAAATTGGTATCGGTCCTTCAACTCTTGCTGCTATCATATCACATCTGCACGACACTTATTGTGCAGCCATTGGTGTGGAATATAAATATATCCGCCATCCGGAAGTGCTGAACTGGCTGGAACAAAAAATGGAAAGCACACGCAACAGAATGGAGTTTTCTATTGATGATAAAAAAAGAATTCTTCAGAAATTAAATGAAGCGGTAGTGTTTGAAAATTTTCTTCAGGTAAAATTTACCGGACAAAAAAGATTTTCGCTTGAAGGTGCCGAGACTACCATACCTGCATTAGATGCCATCCTTGAATATGGTGCCGATATGGGTATCAAAGAATTTACCATCGGCATGTCGCATCGAGGCCGATTAAACGTGCTGGCAAATATTCTGAATAAAAGTTATGAAGATATTTTTACTGAATTTGAAGGAAAAGAATTTGATGACAATGCCTTTGACGGTGATGTAAAATACCATCTCGGATTTTCAAGCGATTTAACTACGGCCAATAACAAAAAACTTCACGTTGCAGTAATTCCAAATCCTTCACATCTGGAAGCAGTGGATGCAATAGTACAAGGAATAGTGCGTGCAAAAATTGATTCACAAGGCGGAAGCATAAATGATATTGCGCCCATACTTATTCATGGTGATGCAGCCATTGCAGGACAAGGCATCGTTTATGAAGTCATACAGATGTCGTTGCTCAAAGGATATTCCACAGGAGGAACCATTCATCTGATAATAAATAATCAGGTTGGCTTTACTACCAATTATACTGATGGACGTTCAAGCACTTACTGTACCGATGTTGCGAAGGTAACTCTCTCACCGGTGTTTCATGTAAATGGCGATAATGTTGAAGCACTAATTTATACCATCAAACTTGCTTTGGAATACAGACAGAAATATCACCGTGATGTTTTTGTTGACATTTTATGCTATCGAAAATACGGGCACAATGAAGGCGATGAACCAAGATTCACCCAGCCTTTGTTATACAAAGCCATTGCATCACATCCGAACCCACGCGAAATTTATACACAGAAACTTCTTGCACAGGGTGAAATAGAAGCCGGACTTGCAAAAGAGATGGAGAAAGAATTTAAAGCATTGCTTCAATCCAAACTGGATGCATCCACAAAAATTGAAAAAGCAAAAATTGATAGCTTCAAAGAAGGTGCATGGAATAAATTTCGCTTTTCCAATGCTGATGATTTCTTAAAACAACCCGATACAAAAGTTGATAAGAATACGCTGTTGAGCATTGCCGATAAAATGACAAACCTTCCGGCAGATAAAAATTTCTTTTCCAAAATTGTTCGTCTTTTCAGCGAACGCAAGGAGATGATGAAAGGTGATGGTCGTCTTGACTGGGCTATGGGCGAACTGCTTGCTTATGGCACATTGCTTAACGAAGGATTTTCTGTTCGCCTTAGCGGGCAGGATTGCGAGCGCGGCACTTTCTCACATCGTCATGCAGTGGTTCGTGTGGAAGATTCCGAAGAACAATACACTCCTTTGAATCATATCAGCGAAAAGCAAGCTCCTTTTTATATCTACAATTCACTCCTGTCGGAGTATGGTGTATTAGGCTTTGATTACGGCTATGGGTTTGCTTCGCCAAATTCACTGGTACTGTGGGAAGCGCAGTTTGGCGATTTCAGTAATGGCGCACAAATTATCATTGATCAGTACCTGAGCAGTGCTGAAGATAAATGGAAACGAATGAACGGTATAGTGATGTTGCTGCCACATGGTTATGAAGGACAAGGTGCCGAACATAGCAGTGCACGTATGGAGCGTTATCTTACCCTCTGTGCCAAGCACAATATGGTTGTTGCCAATTGTACTACTCCGGCAAATTTCTTTCACCTCCTTAGGAGACAACTGAAATGGCCTTTCCGCAAACCATTAGTGGTGTTTACTCCCAAAAGCCTGTTGCGTCATCCATTGTGTGTGTCAACCATCAGTGACTTTACAGAAAAAAATTTCACCGATGTTTATGATGATGTAAACGTAAAAGTTGCGGAAGCAAACCGTTTAATTTTCTGTACTGGAAAAGTATATTACGACCTTATCAACTACAGAAACGAAGAAAAAATAAATGATACTGCTATCATACGCATAGAGCAACTTTATCCTTTCCCGAAAGAAACGGTGGACGCTTTAATCAGGAAATATAAAAATGCTGATGAAATTTTCTGGCTTCAGGAAGAACCTGAAAACATGGGTGCATGGACATTTATTCAGCGTATGATGCCTGATACTAAAATAAAACTTCTTTCGCGACCGGAGGGAGCAAGCCCTGCTACCGGCTCACATGAAACTCACAGCAAAGAGCAAAGCCAGTTAATCAAATCTGCATTTGAAAGAGTGACTGCCTAATACTGTAAATCTTTTATCGGAAATATCAGATTCGTTTTGATAATGGTGTTATTCACCTTGGTTCTTCGACTTGAAGGTATATTGTAAGAAGAAAGCCAATCCACTGTTATACTGACCACTTTTAAACAGTCGTGTATTTGCCCCTGTGTTGCGTATTGGAAGTAATGAATTGGATAGTCGCATACACAGTGAAAAATTATCTTTAAAATAGATAGAAAGCCCACCTGCTATTCCTAACTCAGTTTTTAGAAAAGGTGGTTGACCAATCAACTCACCGGCAATATCTTCCTCTTTTGAACCAACAAGCACACCAAGGGTCGGACCTGCATGAAGCGACACATATTTAACCGGACGAAAAGTATATATCAAAGGTACTTCAAGATAATTCAAGCTCATCTTATAATATACATTTGCGGCACCATCTTTCACCGCAGGTGTTTTACTTCCTTTTTGTATAAACAGCAATTCCATTTCTACTAATGACTTTTTAGACACAGGAAGTATAGCACTGCCACCAATAAGAAGTCCGGCCTTATTGAAACCGCTCAGTTCATCACCTGAAACCTGACTAGAATTTATTCCTGCTATAACTGCTGCTCTGAATGATTGTGCTCTCGCAGAAAACGATGTTGTAATAAACACAACCGCTAATGCCACTATGCTCCTGAAGAAATAACGCTGAGTTGTTAACATATTAAACAATATTAAGTGGATTGAACTCAACAAATGTAGTAATTACAATATTGATATTCTTATAAATTTGTCTGCTGCTAAAACATTTTGAATATGAAGTTTCCAAGTAGAAATAATTTTTATTGTTTTTTTATTTTTTTATTTATCCTCTTTACCGGAAGCACTTACAAGGCTTTAAGTCAACCCTATTTAGATGTTGCAAGTGTCACCTACACCTATCAGCAACCCTTTCGTAACATTGAACAACCTCGGTTCAACACCATAAATCAAACCATTGCATACATTAACGTTCCGTTGAAAATAAGAAAGGATTATCTGCTGCTCACACCTACTGTAGAATTTCTTGATGTGAGATTTGAAAATTCGTTGAACTCTTATCGCTCAGCACAATTTACAGTTTCGTGGTTACATCAGTGGAAAAATGAAAAATGGAATACTGCATTTGTGGCAATTGCAGGCAGCAACGGAATGAAACAAAATTGGTTTGAGGACAACACCTTGCAGGCGGGCGGAGCCATACTAAGTACGTTTACCAAAAATGAAAATCTGAAATATAAATTCGGATTGTATGGGAATGCTGAATTTTTCGGGCCTTACATACTTCCTCTTTTGGGAATTGACTGGAATATAAATCAGCGATTGAATTTATTCGGAATCTTACCCAGTTATATGACTCTCGAATACAAGATTGTTCCAGGTAAATTTCACGGCAAAATTTCTTTAGATGCAGAAACCGTGAGTTATCGCACTCCAGGACGTCAATTTCTCAGAGTAAATGACAACCATCTTAAAATGATTTATGATTTCTACCTTACAAAAAACATAGTTCTTTCAGCAGAGGCAGGACATTCCGTACTGAGAGATTTTAAATTCGGTATGCGTCAAAACAGTAAAACAAATTATTTTAATACAGAGAAACTTCCTGATGCTTTCCTGTTAAGAGCAGGCTTATACTTCAGAGTTGCTACTAGTGGCAAATAAAAAATATTTTTAGCAGATTTAAGTCCTGAAACAGAATTTGTGCTTCTTAACAAATGCGCCTTAGTTAATCAAGAGTTTGTACAAAGTCAAACTCGCTGAGAAAAATATTTCCTTCAGAAAATATCATTTTCAACTAAGCATATATGCTGAAAAGCGAAGGCGTTTAATCGAACAATAAGTTGGATGCCGATTTCAATTTCGTTGGGTCTAAAATGGAAACAGCAGTCACCATTTGTATCTCCTTTATTTTTTTCACTGCCTCCTGAAAATCATACTGCGCTCCATAATCTTTCACGATAAAAAAATAATCAAAATCAGGTTTCTCAGGTATCAGCGTTGCCTGAACACTTTTATTGGAAATCACATAATAATTTATTCCGTAGCGGTCGGCAGCTGAGTAAAAAGAGAAGTCGGCATTGGCCCCCGGTTTGCCCAGAAAGAGTGAGTGACTTTTTTCACTTCGTTTGAAGGAAAGGTCAAATGCTTCATTCAGCTCAAAACAAAAACGGTAATCCTTGTAAGAACAAATGACTCCTGCCAACAGGAAATCATAATCATAGTCTTCCTCGAATTTTAATACAATTTTTTTTGCTGCCACTGCCGGTATCAATGAATGATGTTGTTTAACGAAACAAACTTATTTTAGCACAAAAATAAGATTCAATGGAATTCAACTACGGCAGCGATGAACATTTTATGCAAGAAGCACTTAAAGAGGCTAAAGAAGCACTTGCGGCTGACGAAATTCCGGTAGGTGCTGTGATAGTGCACTCCGGAAAAATAATAGCACGCGGGCGAAATATGACTGAAAAACTGAACGATGTTACTGCCCATGCAGAAATGATCTGTTTTACTTCTGCCGCCAATTACATGAATTCAAAATATCTGAAAGGTTGCACCCTGTATGTAACACTTGAACCTTGTGTGATGTGTGCAGGTGCTTCCTTCTGGACACAAATAACCCGTATTGTGTATGGGGCTTCAGACGAGAAACGCGGTTATACTTCTGCCGCATCGGGAATTTTACATCCCAAAACTGAGATTAAAGGCGGTGTAATAGAGGATGAATGCAGTAAACTGCTGAAAGATTTTTTTAAGAAAAAAAGGCTGTAAACAACCGGTAAGATTGTTTATGTCAGAAATTTATTGCCTGCAACATTGAACCGGTTAAAGGCTTGTTCAGAAACCTTTTTACAAAACGGTTTTTATTGGCACGATTCAAATCTTTGAAACTATCTGAGCTGGACAGTAAAATTATTTTACACTTTTTATGAATGGTCTCAGGCAGTTTTTCAAACTCAGCTAAAAAAGCAAAACCATCCATTTCTGGCATTACAATATCCAGAAAAATAATTTCAGGAAGCTGCTCAGGAGCAGTTGTCGTCAGAAAATCCAGTGTTTTCTTTGCACTGGTATATGTTTTTGTCTGGTCACAAAAATCAGAATTACTTATTACCTGTTGAATCATCAGCTGTTCAGCTTCACTGTCATCAACCACTAAAACACTGTTGTATTTTTTACTCATGCGCTCTTATTTAAAAATGTTGTATCACTCTGCGATAATCTATTGGGAATTTCGATGGTAAATGCCGTGCCTACATTAAGTACCGACTCCACCATAATTTTTCCTCCTAATTTTTCAATAATTTCTTTGGTCATAAACAACCCCATTCCTCTGCCAAGTTCACGTTTTCCGTCCTTATTAAACAGGCTAAAAATTTTATCCGTTTCATCAGGTGCAATGCCTATTCCATTATCCTGAATATGCAAAATGGCTTTATCTTTATCATTAAAAACCGTCAGCTTTAATACCGATTGGTCTCCTGTAATTTTACGATATTTAATTCCGTTAGAAATAAGGTTGTTAAATATCAGAGCAAGCAATTTACGGTTACCGGCAAATGGAGCGATGGATTCCTCCTTAAACTCAATCTGTATTTTATCAATCCCTTCAGTATAGCGAAGATGATCTACCGACTGCCTGAAAATTTCGTTGAAATTTACAGGCACTACCGTTTGTTCCGATGCTTGCGCTGCGGGTATCACTTCTCTTGTCTTACTGCTGATTTTGAAACATTCGAAACTGTTGCGGCCTGCTCAATGCTATGACCATAAATGCCTACATAACCTGCTTCGGGAAATGGTATTATTGAAAAGTGAAACAAATATTCATGATATCGGATGGTGGCATCATGTTCCTTCGGAGCATTGATATTGAAAATTTCAGGATAAATCATTTGAGCCTGATTATTTACCGTTTCGTTAAGCTTGCACTGCCAATAACTAAGTATAGGCATTGCCGCTACATTGTGATAAATAATTTTTCCTGAGTAATCAATTTTGAACACCGGAAACATATTGCTGTCGTGAGGTGAAACGAAGTTTGAATTTTTCTCTGCCATGAATTTTTTGTTTAATTGAACAATAGTTGAACGAGGGTTTTACAATAAAGCTACATGAAGCATGAGCTTTTGTCTTACATCTGTAAGGTTTCAGGTAAAAAAGATACGCTCTGACGTCAAATTACAGAGGCAGCTGTCGGTACGGAATGCCTGAAAATCTGAAAAACAAGCTGTAAGAAATGTAAACTTTCCGCCTTAAACATTGTTAATGCCAAATAAGGTGATACTGAAAAAGCCTATTGCCGGAAATTTTAAATTTGCAAAAAATTAATATTTAATAATTACCATGCCATATCCAGAACAATTTTGCGCTCCAATGCGCCAGGATTTAACCGCTGCAGGATTTGAAGAATTAAAAACTGCAGTAGATGTAGATGTTGCTATTCCCAACAGCAAAGGAACACTTCTTTTAATGATAAACTCCGTTTGCGGCTGCGCTGCAGGCACTGCCCGTCCGGGAGCAAAACTATCATTGAAAAATGAAAAGAAACCGGAAAGATTAGTAACTGTATTTGCAGGTCAGGATTTGGAAGCTACGGCTCAGGCACGTAAATATACAGCGCCTTTTCCTCCTTCATCGCCAAGTATTGCGCTGTTTAAAGACGGACAATTGGTACATTTTGTAGAGCGTCATAATATTGAAGGTTATTCTGCCGAGCAAATTGCAGAAGGATTAATGGCTGCTTACAATAAATTCTGCTGAGAGTAATTAAGTTTACGGAGTTTTAAGAGTTACTCTGTACAATAAGTTTTAATGGTTACTTTTGTTTGACATTTTTGTTGAACGGAAGTAACCATTACTATTTTATGCTTGTAAAAACCTACGGATGTGCAGTGTATGGAATCAATGCCACGCCTATTACTGTGGAAGTAAATGTGGGGCAAGGCACCAAGTTTTTTCATGTAGGTTTGCCTGATAATGCCGTTAAAGAAAGTCAGCAACGCATTGAAGCTGCTCTAAAAAATACCGGTTATAAAATGCCCGGTAAAAAAGTAGTTGTAAATATGGCTCCTGCCGATATCCGCAAAGAAGGCTCAGCATATGATTTAACCATTGCCATGGGAATTCTTGCTGCGAGCGAACAAATTAATGCTCCGGGTATTGAAGAATATATCATCATGGGCGAATTGTCGCTCGATGGCGGATTGCAACCTATCAAAGGTTCACTGCCTATAGCCATTGAAGCGAAAAAACACGGATTTAAAGGATTTTTTCTGCCCGCTCAAAACGCTCGCGAAGCTGCTATAGTAAACGAACTGGATGTTTATGGTGTGAACAACATCAAAGAAGTGATTGATTTTTTTACAGGTGAAGGCACACTGGAGCCAACCACGGTAAATACCAAAGACGAATTTTATGCTGCACAAATACAGAGTGAATTCGATTTTGCTGACGTAAAAGGTCAGGAAAATATTAAACGCTCACTTGAAATTGCTGCTGCAGGAGGTCATAACGTAATATTAATTGGCCCTCCGGGAGCAGGAAAAACCATGCTTGCAAAGCGTTTACCCACCATATTACCACCGCTGTCGCTACACGAAGCATTAGAGACTACCAAAATACATTCAGTGGCCGGAAAGATGGGTAAAAAAGCTTCACTCATTTCGGTACGACCGTTCAGGTCGCCACACCATACCATCAGCGATGTGGCATTGGTAGGTGGCGGTGGCATTCCCCAGCCTGGCGAAATTTCGCTGGCACACAATGGCGTATTGTTTCTGGATGAACTTCCGGAATTTAAACGTACGGTGCTGGAAGTCATGCGCCAACCTCTCGAAGAGAGGAGAGTAACCATTTCAAGAGCTAAATTTTCGGTAGAATATCCTGCAAGTTTTATGCTGGTAGCTTCAATGAATCCCTGTCCATGCGGCTTTTATAACCACCCTGAGAAAGAGTGTGTTTGTGCTCCTGGAGTAGTTCAGAAATATCTGAACAGGATTTCTGGCCCTCTGCTCGACCGAATAGATTTGCATGTAGAAGTTACACCTGTACCCTTTTCGGAATTATCGAAACAAAGGTTGTCTGAAAAAAGTGAGGATATACGACAACGGGTAGTTGCTGCACGTCAGATTCAGGAAGAGCGCTATTCGCAGCAAGAAGGCATATATTGCAATGCCCAGATGAGCAGTAAGATGTTGCACACTATTTGTAAAATTTCGGACGAAGGGAATCAATTGCTTAAGACCGCCATGGAGCGCTTAGGTTTGTCAGCCCGAGCCTATGACCGTATATTAAAAGTGTCGCGTACTGTTGCCGACCTTGCCGGCAGTACAGATATAAAAACTGAGCATCTTGCCGAAGCCATACAATTCAGAAGTTTGGATCGCGAGGGCTGGGCAGGTTAAATTTTCACCGGAAAATTTTTTTTTCACAGAAAAAAACTATTTTTGCCGTCCCTTTACAAAGTGTAATTCGTGATTACACGTGTTTTAGTTCCGCCTGTTGGCGGGATGGCTTGAGTTAAGAAAAGCATTTTTCTGTTTCGGCAGAAATTAAATGAGGCAAATTCCTCCTTAGCTCAGCTGGTTAGAGCACATGACTGTTAATCATGGGGTCCCTGGTTCGAGCCCAGGAGGGGGAGCAAACCCCGCAGCAATGCGGGGTTTTCTATTTCAAAACCTTTTCTTTCAATGTATCACGTTTATGTTCTGCTGAGTCTTAAAAGCAACATCTATTATGTGGGGCAAACTGCT
>JAFDWZ010000012.1 GCA_018268195.1 Bacteroidota bacterium
ATGCCATGCAAGCGCTCTAGCCAACTGAGCTACATCCCCAAATAATTTAAAAGGCACGCAAAGAAAATAAAAATACCTTTCATCAGAAAATAAAAAAGGTTGCCTTTTCAGACAACCTTTCTTATTCTTATTTAAAATGATTATTTAGCAATAACCATTTTCTTTACTAACTGTCTGTCGTTATGTTTCAGTATATAGAAATATACTCCACTTGCCAGATCACGTGCATTTACCGTTACGTTGTAAGTGCCGGCATTCAAGGCTGCATCTACAGGTGTCATTAAAAGTTTTCCTGTAACATCCACAATGGTTAATTGTGTAGCTCCCTGATCAGCAATACTGAATGAAATGGTTGTTTGATCACTGAACGGATTCGGATTATTCTGAATCAAATCGAAGCCATTTGCCAATTCATTTATTCCTGTTGAGCATGTTGTAATCGGTGATTTAACTTCAAAACATACATCGTCAATTGCCCATCCGTCATCGCGAACACTGAAGTCAGAATTAAATCTCCAGCGGAAAATTAATTGTTGTGTTCCTGCTACAGGTATGCATAAATCATGATTCACCTGATACCAACCATTGCTGTTACCTGACCATCCGGGATGTACAGGAGGTACCGAACCCAAAGCAGTAATGTTGTAAGTGTTCATCCAGCTAGGATCATGGTCGTCACCGAGTGCAGTCCATGTGTTACCTAAATCGGTTGAGTACTCTACAGTTCCTCCGTCTTCATTTCGCTCAGTCATAAAGCTGTGCCAGAAATTAAGATTATAGGTCAAGCCTCCTGTTACACTAAACACAGGTGAATATAATGCTGATGTATCACGATTAGGATATTGACTTGTAAGGCTGGTGAACCATGCATTTACCGGGCTATGTGCACCACCAAATTTCCCCGAAGTTCCCAAATCCCAACTGGTGTTATTGGTGTAAGACGAAGCGTTTAATGTTACCCAACGATATCCGCTTTCAAAATCATAACATTTTTGTATGGCATTGGCATTTACAGTTGCAGAATCAAATACCTGTATAACATAACAAACCGTATCGCCAACAGGTTTAAGATCCGCTGACTGATTTGGATAATAAGTTGATACACACACATTGTGATAGCCGGGATTAGCCGACCATGCATTGGCAAATGTATAGAACATGGAAGTGCTTGGTGCCAGTGGTGTTCCAGGTACTACGGTATCGTTTGAGATGATATTTCCATCAACACGAAGAGTAGCAACTAAACTGGTAACAGCTGAGGTTCCGTCATTGAAAATCTTAGCCTTAAATGGAATGTTCTGACCCGGTAATATAAATGGAGGACCAGGATTTGCTGTTGATACCTCCAAAGGTGTTACTGTTAATGGAACCGGAACTGTAAGGCAGAAGTTATCTATAGAGTATCCATTTGTCTGAATCGAGCCATCACTTTGGAATACATATCTAAATTGCACCTGAGGTTGATTATTAAATATACTTCCAAGACGTGTATATGTTCTGAACCATCCGGCAGGCAATGAACAATTTTGTGTACCTGATGTCCATGCATATTTTTGAGATGAGTTCAGGCTGTTTTCATTATACCAGTTATATTGGTTGTTAAATACCGTATCGCAAGGGGTTCCAAGGACTGTCCATGGACCATTTCCTATTCGGTATTCCATACGAGTACCATCCCATCCTGATTCAGAAGCAACATTCTGATAAAATTCTAAACGGGTATCTACTGCATTTGAAAGATCAAATATCGGTGTGTACAATTCAGCATTAGCATTTGGACCATAAGGACCGGTCAGATTAATATCCCAGCAATTCACACCACTGTAAGCAGTATTGGTAGTGCCGTAGTTAGGCGTACCCAGTTCCCAGTAGGTGTCAGGAGGGCCAACAGTTTTAGATGTCCATCCGATATTTCCGTTCTCAAAATCATCACAATACTGATTTGCATAATTTACTACTAATATAGGCACTCCCACAGCAAATCCTGAAAGTGTATCGTTAGCAGATTCACAATCGCCAGTTAAATTTGTCCATGCGGCTATGGTGTATTGACCACCGGGAGTAGAATAGGTAGTCGGAAGAATTAAAGTAACATTGCCATTTGGATTCAAAGTTCCTGTCCATGTATATGGAGGAGTGATTACAGTTCCGTTAATAGAGTAAGAGATGTTTAGGGTAGTAACTGTGTTCGTACCATAATTATGGAATGTTACCCTCACAGAGTCTTGTGTTCCTGCAGGAAGTGTATTGCCAAGGAAAGTGTTATACGACCCTACCGATACAATTCCTACATCGTTGGCACAAGGTATCAGTACACAGAAATCATCAATTGAAACTCCATCGCCTCCGGCAGAGAATACAGAAGAAGAAAATATGAAGCGGAAACGTATGGTTGTCGGGTTGGATGATAAAATGTTATTCAAGAAATAGGTTGATTTAACCCATCCTGAAGAGTTGCCATTGAATGCAGGAAGATTGGTATTGTTAAGATTGGCATTATTATACCAGTTGGATGAGTTAGGATCGCCCATGCTACCCAAGCGAATCCAGTTGTTTCCATTGATGGTATATTCAACCCAGAAGCCGTCAGTAGTTGCCGTGTTATTATTACGCCAGAAAGACATCGTAAGGTTACTTGCTGTCAAACCTGTAACATCATAAATTGGGGTAAACAAGGTGTCATTTTCATTTGCAAAATAGGCTGATGCCAAATTAATATCCCATGCATTTACTCCGGAATGTGCGCCTGATGTTGCACCATAAGCAGGAGTTCCTAATTGCCACTGATTTCCACCTCCGGTAGGTGTTGAAACCCATCCGTTGTTGCCTGATTCAAAATCATCGCAAGAGCTGAGTGTTAATACAGGAATACCAACACCACTCATGCAGGTTGTATCATTATAAGCTAAACCATCATTTGGTAATGAAGTGTATGCACAAAGATTAAATGCACCGGAAGGAATGGTATAGCAAGGTGTGATAGTAAATTGTGTAGATGCACCGGGAGCTAAATTACCGGTCCATGTTGCTGTTTGTGTATTTCCCTGACCATCTGTATAAGTTACAGGAGTTGTGGTAATTGGCTGACTACCGAAGTTGGTAATGGTAACCTCTACAGGCACACATTGTCCTGCTGGAGCCTGAGTAAGAGGTTGGGATATCAAACTTACCCCGGCATCTTGTGCAGGAGGAACGAAAATACAAAGGTCGTCAATTGCAAATCCAGCGGATTGAACAGAAGCGTCTGACGTAAATACGAAACGTAAAAGGACATTGGCTTGATTGTTGAGCATATTTAATTTATGCATTGCTTTGAACCATCCGGATGTGCCTGATATAGCCGTGCTGCTACCGGACCATCCCGGTTTACTGCTGGAGTTGATGTTGCTGGTATTATACCAGTTGCTTCCTATCGGGAATACATCTCCTACAGCACCTACTATTGTCCAAGTTGTTCCGTTATTTAATGAATAATCCAGCCTTACTCCATCATAATTAGATTCTGTATTGGCATTTGCCCAGAATTCAATCTGAGCGTTATAAACTCCAAGAAATGAAAGCGGAGGTGAGGTTAAATAAGCTACGGAATTATCTACATAGTTTTGATTTAATGCAACCTCCCAAATGTTAGGGCTTGAATGAGCAGATCCAGGCCATGCAACAGGAATGCCAAGCCCCCAATGTGATGATGAAGCATTGCCTACTGTTTCCGTCCATATATTCTGATTATCGAAATTATCGCAGTAAGGGAAGGTTATACCTTGCGAGGCTACAAAAGTAATACAGGTGCCATTATTCGGGAATGTTTCAGAGTTAAAACATCCTGAGTTATCTATAGCAGTAATGGTATAGCAAATGGTATCACCATCATTAACAGCAGGTACAGAAACAGAGAAATCGCCATTGCCCATATCAGTCATAGGGAGATTGAGCGGAGCGCCATTGTTAATAGTGTAATCAAAAGAAGCAACTAAAATTCCGGAGGCATCATTTATTTGAGCAGTAATGTTAAATGGCCCGAGATTATAAACGGTTCCTTGAGGGTATCCGTTATTGAATGAGATTGTAGGGGGGACTAACTCACAAACAGCAGCCTGAATACAGATATCATCAATAAACCAACCGGGGTATCCACCTGATCCTCCGCCATTAGCATCCGAAAGTTTAAAACGCATACGGAAATCGCTGGCACCGCCCCATTGTGATAGGTCAAATCGTGCCAAATGCCACATAGCGTTTGAGGTAACTGTGGTAACATCTCCGGGCAACCAGTCCAATGATGTTGCAGATGAAAAATATCCCTGTCCGGCAAAAGCCGCATAATCCGTTAGTGTTGCGTCAAATTCAGCCGGGGTTAATGCCGACCAGGTTGCACCACCGTCAATAGATATCTCTACATCGCCTCTGTCAAAGAAGTCAACGCGGCAGATTTGTCTAAATGTAAGTGTAACAAAGAAATACCCTGAAAGATCTATTGGATCGGTTTCAAGGTAAGATGTAACACCATTAAGCACAGAGGCTGAATCGCAACCTGTGCCTGTATATGCTAAACGCGTGTTTTTTACCCAGGCATTAGCCGGGACAGATGTAACCACATCAATGGTATCCATGTTTTCCTCGAAATAACAATTGGATTGCGAAAATCCCCATAACGTTGTTAAGCCGAGACAAAGTGTAGTAAACAGTTTTTTCATTACTTTGATTTTTAGCGACTATATTAAATATGATTTTTAAGAATTTCAAAAGTAGATATTTATTAAATATTCAAGGATGGTTTTAATAAAAAAATAAAAAATTTTGTCGTTTGGCCTAAAATGTTTTTCTTTACAACCAATATAGTAAGAAATCTATCAGGTAATGTTACAAAGTAACAAAGACTTTGCTTCAAGAGATTACAGTTTCCGTCAGGAAATAGGTACTGTTATTATACTGCTCCTGTTTTTCATTTACTTTTTTCTCACACAGTATAATTTTTAACTTTTTCCCTTCTTATCAATAATTTTCCCGGTTTTATTTGGGTTATCATTGTATTAATAATACTAATTTTGTCAAAATTTTTCTCTTTATGAATATTCACGAATATCAGGGTAAGTCCATACTCAAATCTTTTGGTGTGGCTGTTCAGGAAGGTATTGTTGCCGATACTCCTGCCGAGGCTGTGGAAGCAGCTAAAGAACTTCAAAAACAAACCGGAACTAATTTTTGGGTGGTGAAGGCGCAGATACATGCAGGTGGTCGCGGAAAAGGTGGTGGTGTTAAACTGGCTAAATCATTAGATGAAGTAAATGAAAAAGCTTCTGCTATTATAGGAATGCAATTGGTTACCCCGCAAACAGGCCCTCAGGGTAAGAAGGTAAATAAAGTTCTTATTGCTCAGGATGTGTACTATCCGGGACCTTCCAAAACTTCAGAATTTTATATGAGCGTATTGCTCAACCGTGGAGCAGGTCGCAACATCATTATGTACTCCACTGAAGGCGGAATGGATATTGAAGAAGTGGCAGCAAAAACTCCTGATAAAATTTTCAAAGAAGAAGTAGATCCTAAAGTGGGATTACAGGCTTTTCAGGCTCGAAAAATTGCTTTTAACCTGGGTTTAAGCGGTACTGCATTTAAGGAAATGACAAAATTTGTTTCTGCATTATATCGTGCTTACACCAGTTGCGATGCTTCATTGTTTGAAATAAATCCCGTACTTAAAACTTCTGACGATAAAATTATTGCTGTTGATGCCAAGGTAAACCTGGATGAGAACGCATTGTTCCGTCATCCTGATTATGAAGCCATGCGCGATAAATCAGAAGAAGATCCCACTGAAGTGGAAGCATCAGAACATGACCTCAACTATGTGAAACTGGATGGTAATGTAGGTTGTATGGTAAATGGTGCCGGTCTTGCCATGGCCACTATGGATATTATAAAACTCTCAGGTGGCGAACCTGCCAACTTCCTTGACGTGGGAGGTACGGCCAATGCTGCACGTGTGGAACAAGCCTTCCGTATTATTCTCAAAGACCCTCATGTAAAAGCTATTCTTGTAAATATTTTTGGTGGTATTGTGCGTTGCGACCGTGTGGCGCAAGGAATTGTGGATGCCTATAACAACATCGGAAAAATTCCCGTTCCAATTATTGTTCGCTTGCAGGGCACCAATGCCGAAGAAGCTAAAAACATCATTGACAAGTCGGGCTTGAAAGTGTTTTCTGCTATTCAGTTGAAAGAAGCAGCAGCATTGGTAAAGGAAAAAATTGCATCATGATAAAAGCACTGGGAACAAAACTTAATTTTCTTGGTATTCCGGAGGAGGAATATTTTTCTTACGACCAATCACGTTATGTCATTCAGCAAGTTCCTTATGAATACACCAGTTCTTATTTAGCAGGTTCCGATAAAGGTCCGGCTGCTATTGTCAGAGCTTCGCAATATGTGGAACTTTATGATGAGGAACTCGATATGGAAACATATCGCAAAGCAGGAATTGCAACACTGAAAGCTTTGGATTTTAAATTGAAGTACGACAAGAAAGCTGTTGACTATATCGAAAAACAAACTTCGCAGTTGTTACGTGATAAAAAGTTTGTGGTTTCTTTAGGTGCCGAACACACCGTTACCCTTGGATTTGTTAAAGCGCATCAGAAATTTTACAAAAACTTTTCTGTATTGCAGATAGATGCGCATAGCGATTTACGTGAAGCATATCACAATAATCCATACTCGCATGCAAGCGTAATGAAACGCATTTATGATTTGGGTATTCCGTTGGTGCAGGTGGGTATCAGAGCTCAATGTATAGAGGAAGCCCAGCTTATTAAGAAATCAAAATCCATACATACTTATTATGCTCATCAGATAAGAAACGACCATAAGTGGGATGATAAAGTGGTTGCTGATTTGTCCGACAATGTGTATATTACAATTGATGCTGATGGTTTCGATCCTTCCATTATGCCTGCTGTTGGTACGGCAGAACCCAATGGCCTTTTCTGGAACGAAACACTTAATTTGCTTAAAAAGGTAGCATCTAAGAAAAACATTATCGGTTTTGATATTGTGGAATGTGCACCTGCCAAAGGCAGCATTCTTTCAGAGTTTACTCTGGCAAAACTTGCATACAGACTTATCGGTTATATTGAACTTTATAAATCGAAGAAGAAGAAGGCAGGATAACCATTAACCTTAAATATAATGGAGAACTTTAAAATTTCAAATAAGGGTTCTGCAACGTTATTTAAGAACTCCTTTTTAGAAAAACTCACACGCACTAATTTTATAGTGCCTGTTTTGCTCTATTCAATCATAGGTATTGTAGTATTTATTTACTCGGCACGCACATTCTCTATGTCAATTTACCAACTGCTATTATTATTTTTTGCAGGGTGGTTAGTGTTTACATTGTTTGAATATCTGATTCATCGTTTTCTTTTTCATTTTCATGCCGATACTGAAAAGCAAAAAGAATTGCAGTATAAAATTCATGGTGTGCATCATCATTTTCCAAAAGACAAAGACCGTTTGGCCATGCCTGTGGTGTTGTCGTTGTTGCTTGCTGCAATATTCTTTTTTCTTTTCATGATTTTACCAGGGAAAAGCGGTTACCCGTTTTTTGCAGGATTCATTTCTGGATATGCGGCATACCTCTTTATTCATTATGCCGTGCATCGTTACAGACAACCTCATAACATGCTCAACATTTTATGGAAGCATCACAGTCTGCATCATTACAAATCTGAAAACACAGCTTTTGGTGTTTCAAACCCACTGTGGGATTATATCTTTGGAACACTTCCCGAAAAAAAGTCAATAAAAAAGGAAGACCGTGAACGTCTTCCTGATGAATAATAATTTATAAGCAGATTAGCTGTTCATCGAAATAAGAAACTCTTCGTTGGACTTGGTTCCTCTTAGTCTTTCCTGCAGAAACTCCATTGCTTCCATCGGATTCATGTCGGCAAGGTGATTACGCAGCACCCACATGCGCTCCAGCATTTTTCTGTCGAGCAGCAGGTCTTCGCGTCTGGTGCTTGATGCAACCAAGTCAATAGCAGGATAAACACGCTTATTGCTGAGTTTGCGGTCTAATTGCAACTCCATGTTGCCGGTTCCTTTAAACTCTTCAAAAATAACTTCGTCCATTCGTGAACCTGTATCAATAAGTGCTGTGGCAATAATGGTGAGTGAGCCGCCTTTTTCAATTTTGCGTGCAGCACCAAAAAACCTTTTTGGCTTATGAAGTGCATTGGAATCCACACCACCTGACAATATTTTTCCTGATGCAGGAGCAGTAGTGTTATATGCACGTGCCAGACGTGTTATCGAATCTAATACAATAACCACATCATGTCCGCATTCCACCAAACGTTTAGCTTTTTCAAGTACAAGGTTGGCTATTTTCACATGCTTCTCAGCAGGTTCATCAAAGGTTGATGAAATTACTTCTGCTTTCACACTTCTTGCCATATCAGTAACCTCTTCAGGGCGCTCATCTATCAGCAATACTATCAGATATACTTCCGGATGGTTGGCTGCAATAGCGTTAGCAACTTCTTTGAGTAAAACAGTTTTTCCTGTCTTAGGCTGAGCTACTATAAGTCCTCTTTGTCCTTTACCAATTGGGGCAAACATGTCCATGATACGTGTGCTCATGGTGCTGTTTTCGCCTGAAAGATTTAATCGTTCAAATGGAAAGAGTGGGGTGAGGTAATCAAAAGGAATTCGGTCACGAACAATAGTAGGCTCCAGTCCGTTTATCAGCTCCACCTTTGTCAGCGGGAAAAACTTCTCTCCTTCCCTCGGTGGGCGCACTTTTCCTCTCACTGTATCGCCTGTTTTAAGTGCAAACGATTTTATCTGTGACTGACCTACATATACATCATCAGGTGAACTCAGATAATCATAATCTGATGAACGTAAAAAGCCATAGCCTTCTTGCATTATTTCTAATACTCCTTCAGCTGTTATGACGTTGTCAAATTCAAAATAATCGTTGCTCTGATTTCTGAATTGATTTTGTTGGTTGTTGTTTTGTTGTTGGTTGTTGTTTTGTTGTTGATTGTTGTTTTGGTCAGGGAATCTGCGTTCACGGTTTCTTTCGCGATGCTGAAATTCCTGTGGAGCTACCTTGGCCGGTTTTACTTCTGCAGGAGTAATTGTTTGCACAGGTTCTGCCGGTGCAGGAGGTGTAACGGTTTCGGTATTAGCTGAAATTCTTGCCGGTTCATTTCTTGCAGCAACACCTTCAGGAATCACTCTTTTTCTGCGTGGACGTTCTGCTTCATGCTGTGGTTTATCCGTATGGGTTTCAGTTTTTGTTTCAATTTGTGCAGTTGCCGGTTCTTCCACTTTAAGTTCTTTTTTCTCAGCCTTTGGTTTTTCTTCTTTCATTTTTTCGGGTTTGGTTTTCTCTTGCTTTTTGGTTTTTGCAAGTTCTGGATGTATGGCCTGATGGTCCAGTATTTTATAAATAAGGTCTTGTTTTTTCAAACCTTCATAGTGTTCTATGTTCAGTCCTTTGGCAATCTCACGCAAATCTGCAACGAGTTTGTCGCTAAGTTCAAGTATATCGTACATGAATTAATGTAATTAATAAATAAAAATATAAGTGGCTTTGTAAAATTTAAACAGAAATGTTTTATGGATGCTGGAAATCTGAACGAGAAAAAATGAACAAGGTTTAACGTTCGGAATGCGTTGCAAACGTAAAACAAAAAATCGGCTTGTGCAAATACTTTATGAAAATAAGTTGATTTCATGTACTATCTTTACCGCACAATATTTATTATCGCATGATTCAACGTATTCAAACAGCCTATTTGCTTCTATTCGTTATTTTTTGTGCAACTCTTTATGTGCTCCCGATATGCACAGTAGCTGAAGGTAGCGTGATGCACATTTTTTCCATTCGTGAATATCGCATTTTTGATGCTTCTGTTCTGAAAGAAATTTCTCCTGTTTATTCATTTAGCATTTACAATGCGGTGCTCATGGCACTTGGTTTGACGATTATTTTTATGTTCAAAAACCGTAAACTGCAAATTCGCATGTGCAGCTTCCTTATTCTGGCCGTTGTTGTATTTATCTTACTTGTTTTTCAAAAGGCCGACCATTTGGTGGAAAGTAATGCTAAACCTATTTATAACCTCGGCATGTATCTATTGGTGGTTTCTGTGTTATGGATATACTTAGCCATGCGCGCAATAAGTAAGGATGAAAAGTTGGTTCGCTCGGCTGACAGGTTAAGGTAGAATTGTAAAAACAATTCCCGAAGAGAGTAGATTCTTTTTCTGTGTTGCACAAATAACACTAAATCTAATGTCCGGTTTAATTAAATTTACCATAGCATACTTGTAGAAATACTTCATAAATATGAAAAAATCTTTTTTGTTGTTGTTGTTTGTTTCACTGATATTTTCTGGTTGCACAAAATATTATATTCAGATTTTTGACACTTTGCCAAAAGAAGGTCAGTCAAATATTAAGCTTGATAATGAGTATTATGAATATGAATCCGACACCCTAAAAATAGTCTATGAATTTTGGGCATCGAGAGGTGTGATGGCATTTTCAATTTATAACAAGACAGGTGCTCCAATTTATATTGACTGGAAAAAATCATCCTTCATTTATAACAGCAAAAAACTAAACTATTGGAATGATGAACAAACAACCAATTCTGTAGGATTATCTTATGAAAAAGGTTATTACTACAACGGGCCGTTAGTACTTCCCGGGTTTGGGCTATACGAAGGATACAAAATGGAAGCCTCAAAAGCAAAAACAACCAAGCCTGAACGTGTAGCAATGATTCCACCTCATTCATACATTTATCCCGACATAAATTTTTCTTTGTTCAATGATTTCAAATTTAGATTTGGTGACAGAACATTCGCTTTAATAACAAATCGTAATGATATACCATCGGAGAAAACTATAGAATATACTGAAGAATTCAACTATCAATTGTCTCCAATAAAGTTTAGAAACTTTCTTGCCTTTTCATTTTCTGATGAGAATCCATCGTTCTTTTTTATCGAAAACGAATTTTATGTTAACTCAGTAAAAGAAATGGAATACAAACATTATAGAGGTAAGGTTGTTAAAACGAGTAATGGAGTAGAGGTTTATAGCAAGCCATTAAAGAGCAAACACAAGTTTTATATTGATTTGAAAAACTCAGAAAGAACCAGATTTAAAAAATAGAATTCAACAACCAACCGCGACCTATGAAAAATCAATGTTAAGGAACAGTAGTTTATTTCAGAGCAAAGGATATGAATAAACTGCGTGGCTATTTACGCAGTATTGCGAATAAGAATCAGGAGTGAATTATCCATTTTCATTTCTGCTCATTGTAAAATGGTTTACCTTTTCAGCTTTTGTACTTCACTTATTCCAATCAGACATAATTGATGTATAGTAAATTGGAGCGACTGCGTTGTTCATTGCAGCTCAGTAGTAATAATCTTAATATTATGGTTGTTAAAAGGGTGAAATAGATTATTGTGATTGCAGAATATTCAAATTATCTAAAGAGCCTCTTGGCCCAAGTTCAATAACGTCCACATCTTTTATGGTTTTGTTTTCAATACTGAACATCACCATTGTTCTTATATGATGAAACCCGTGAATACCTGCAGCACCGGGATTGATATGCAGCAATCCAGGAATAGTTTTGTCAGGCATCACTTTTAATATATGTGAGTGTCCGCTGATGAATAAATCCGGTTTGCTGATTTTAATTTCATCTTTTACCTGTGGGGCATAATGTCCGGGATATCCACCTATGTGCGTCATCCAAATATTTAAACCTTCACATGAAAATTTCTGATGCAAAGGATGTATGGCTCGTATTTGATGTCCGTCAATATTTCCGTAAACACCTTTAAGCGGTTTTGTTTTACTAAGGATGTCCGATACTTCAATGTTGCCAAAATCTCCTGCATGCCACACTTCATCAGCCTTGTGCACATATTTGAGAATTTTCTCATCTAAGAAACTGTGCGTGTCTGAAAGCAGAGCTATACGTTTCACTTCTCAAAAAATTCTGAAATGCTTTTACAGATTAACTCAATTTGTTCTTTCGTTAAATCGTAATACATCGGCAAACGAAGCAAGGTATTGGTAAGTTCGTCAGCTACGGGCAGGTCGCGCCCGTCATGTAATTTTTCGTAGTAAACCGATTTGTGCAGAGAGATATAATGAAACACTGCATGTATATCTTTTGATTTGAGATGTGCTATCAATCCGGATCTGGTATTCAGGTCAGAGAGCACAATATAAAACATGTGTGCGTTATTGGTTGCATACTCCGGAATGTGAGGTAGCTTTAAAAATCCTTTTTGCTCTAAGGGCTTCAGTAATTCGAAATACTGTTCCCATAATTGTTTGCGCTTGTTCTGAATTTTTTCAGTTTGTTCTAATTGAGCCAGCAATACGGCTGCAATAATTTCGCTCGGTAAAAATGAGGAGCCTACATCTACCCATCCGTATTTATCAACTTCTCCTCTGAAAAAAGCAGAGCGGTTGGTTCCTTTTTCACGGATAATTTCAGCCCGTTTAACAAATCTTTCATCATTCACCACCAGCATGCCACCTTCGCCACTGATAATATTTTTAGTGTCGTGAAAAGAAAATGCTGCCAGATGACCTATACTTCCCAAAGGCTTTCCTTTGTAATACGAATCAATTGCCTGTGCTGCATCTTCTACAACAAATAGGTTGTGCTTTTCAGCAATTTGCATAATAGCATCCATATCACAAGCTACACCGGCATAATGTACGGGCACAATTGCTTTGGTTCGTGATGTAATCAGCGCTTCAATTTTTGTAGCATCTATATTTCCTGTTAGTGAATCACTGTCTGCAAAAACAATTTTAGCACCTCGCAAGACAAAAGCGTTAACAGTTGAAACAAAGGTGTAGGAGGGAGCAATCACTTCATCACCGGGCTGAATGTTCAGCAGTATGGCGCATGCTTCTAATGCATCTGTACATGAGGTAGTAAGCAATGCTTTTCTGAAACCATATTTTTCGGTAATCAGTTTATGACAGCGTTTGGTAAATTCACCATCACCTGAAAGTTTTCCGGCAAGGAATGCTTCCCTTATGTAATCAATTTCTTTTCCTGTTAAGTGCGGCTTGTTAAATGGTATCGTCATTAATTACCTAATTTTTTATAAAATTAATATGATGAACACTTTCTGTTGTACGCAATTCAACAATGTAAGTTCCCTTAGTCAAATAGGGCACCGGAAAATTGTAACTGCTATATCCTGATTCAATTGCACCATTGTAAAGAGATTTTACTTTTTTTCCTGAAACATCATATAAAGATATAGTGGCTTCAGAACTTACAGGTTGGTTTATTTGTAGCAACAAATTATCCTTCACAGGATTTGGCGATACGGTAACATGCGTATTTTCATGGTCTAATGAAATACATTTTTCATTATTCTCAGGGTTGACATCGGCACCGTCATTAACTGATATGATGTTTATACACACATAGTCAGGTAAATGATCTGATTTTACTTTTGTGTTCAACGTATATGTTTTTTCAGCACCTATGGGAATATTGAATTGTGCACTTTCAACGAAGGTGCTTTTTCCTTCAGCCATAACTTTGAGTTCGAAATTGTTTACGGTGGCATTTCCGAAGTTTGATATCTTGGTTTTTAGTGTGAGATAATCATTGTCCATTGAATAGCTAATATCTTTTAACCACAAATCGGCAAATGGAATAATTACGTCATAGAGTTGTTGCTGTTGTGCAGAGCATCCGAAAATACTGATGGCAGTAAGTGTTACTGCATAAGTGCCGGTATCAGTATAAAGATGTGTTGCATTTACCGCATTGCTGATGGCAGAGCCATCGCCAAAATTCCATTCGTATTGCGAAGCTCCGGAGGAATTGTTTAAAAATTGTATGGTATTATCAGGAGCTCCGGTTGAAGGTAATATGCTGAATAATGCTTGTGGCGCAGGTTTGATGTTGATAACGGTATGCATGGAGTCATTACAAGCTCCAGCAGCATTGGCAGTTAACCAAATGGTATAATTTCCCGGAGTTGAATAAGTGTGCGAAGCCATTGAATCAGTCGAAGTTTGTCCGTCACCAAAATTCCACAGCCAGCTAAGCACATTGCTGTTATTCATGTTGGTTTGATTCATAAACTGTACTGATTCGTTCTGACAAATTCCATTTGAAATAAAAGATACTATAGGTCTGTTATAAATGGTAAGTGTATCAAATTTAACATTCTGACAACCGAAGGAATCAACTACTGCAAGAGAAAGCGGGTAACTGCCGTTAGCAGTATAAGCATGCGTTGCATTTGGTGTAAACGAATAAGAGTTATCGCCAAACGACCACGTCCAGGCATAAGCTGCAATGTTATTAATAGGCAGATAAGTAAACGAAGTAGTTTGCCCTTTACAAATTCCACTGTAACTGAAAGTAAAATCAGGTTGAGGTTTTATATTAAAAAATTCAGTTTGCGTAGAACTACATCCATTACCCGTTATTACTGTGAGCGTAGCAGAAGCAGGTCCTGCATTGCTGAAAATTTGATTTGGTGCAGGGAGGGTGCTGGTGTTTCCGTTACTGAATTGCCAGCTCCATTGATTGATAAATCCGTTACCGATATAACTTGTGTCAAGAAAATATACTTCTGTATTCTGACATTGTAATGGCTGAATAATAAAACCTGCAACAGGGTTTTCAAATATATTAACGATATGCTTAATAGTATCGGAGCAACCATTGTTGGCAGTGATCTGCAACAGGGCAGTGTAATTTCCCGGTAGATTATAGGTATGTGTAGTGTTTTGCGATGAAGCAGTACTGCCATCACCGAAATACCATGACCAGTTGGTAATAGTCAATCCTGACGGAACGGTTGAGGAATCAGTGAAAGATAAATTAGCTCCTACACAGCCATCAGTTGTAGCAAATGCTGCTGTAGGTCCGGGAGTGATGTTGATGGTTTGACTGAGTGATGAAGAGCAATCATTACCTGCAGAAACAGTGAGTGTAACTGTAAATGGTCCTGATCCTGTATAAGCATGTACAGGATTTTGTGCATGTGAGGTATCTCCATCACCAAAATCCCAAAGCCATGAATAAAGATTGTTTCCGGTAGTAGCATCAGTAAATGCAACCGGATTGCGTTGACAGTTGTTTGTCGGAAAACTGAAATTTACAGTTGGAGGTGTCGAAATAATAACATTTTGTACAAGCGTATCCGTACAACCCAGATTGGAATAAACAATGAGTGAAACAGGATAGATGCCTGCTCCCGGATATGCATAAACAGTATCAGTCTGCTGACTGGTAACTCCTGAAATTCCCAAATCCCAGAGATAGGTTAAAGGGCTTCCGTCATCAATGGTTGAAGTATTGTTAAAATGCACCGTATCGCCTTCGCATGTGTTGGTTGATGTAAAAACACTCTGAGGAGTAGAGTGCACAACCACAGGCAGCCAAGTGGTATCTGTACATCCGTCATTGGCTGTTGCAATCAGTTGTGCGTAATAAGTGTTTCCTTGTTGGTAAGTGTAAACAGGGTTCTGATCAAAAGAAACAGGAGAGCCATCTCCAAAATTCCATTGCCATGACTGTATTCCTGAAACCGAATAGGATGAATCAGAAAATACAGTTGGTGATAATGCACATGCAACCGTAGCGCTGAAGTTTACAACCGGTAATGCTTTTATGGTAACAGGGATGATAGTGTCTTTTTCGCAACCTGCGGTAATAGTTAATTTTACCTGATAGGTGCCTGGTGCATTAAACTGATGATATGGAAATTGAAGTGTGGATGTGGTCCCATCATCAAAATCCCAAAACCATCCTGTAACAGGACCTGAGGGTGAAGAGGATAAATCGGTAAATGAAATACTATCGTTAACATCAAAACAAAGGTTGTTACTAAAGGAGAATTTCGCTACCGGCCCATTGATGATATATACACTGTCGTAAGCAACAGACTGATATCCGTTTGTGTCTGTTACCGTCAATGAAAATTTATTCCATCCGGTATTGAAGTAAGTAAAGTTGGGGGTTGAAGCTTCACTGTAAAATGAAATGCAGGAATCGGCATAAATCTGCTCTACAAAATTCAGTGATGGAACATCATTCACTACTAATTTGGTATAAGATGAATCGGTGAGGGATTCAATTTGATTAGGGCCGAAATAAAAAGTAGGAGATGTGTTTACTGTAGGCGTAGCATTAAAGTCATTATTTGCAAACTGAAGATATTTCAGTTGCTTGTTGGCTGAGTCGGTGAAATATACAAAGTAACTTTCATATTCCTGTGAAATACAAACTGATTTATTACCTGATGAACCTGTACCGCTGTAGTTTTGTGCTGTGGGTGCTGCATTCAACCCTGATGAAAACAACAGTTTGATGATATCGCCACTTTGTGCATCAGAAAGAAATGCAACAGGCGGATTACAGGTTAAAGAAATATCAATATCCGTTAAACTTCCTGCTCCTGGAACACTAAAAGTGTAAAGTTCAACAGGTGTGTTAACCATAGAATTTCCGAAGGACAGACAGGTTACTGTACCATTTCCTCGATTGGTTACAAAAGCATAAAAGGTTTGATTATTTTTTATTAATCTGATATCGGTTGGATTGGATAATGAAGCAATGGCTGACAATGGTGTAACCACCGGTGCATTTAATATTCCACCAGGAAATGATACTAACGAAACGGAGTTCGTAGGTGAATAACATGCAAGTGCATAAACTGTGGAATCGCCTTCGACAATAAAATCAAAACAATTAAACTTGGGAAATGGGCCGAAAACCTGAGCATTAAAAGGTCGTGTTGAGAGATGATTGCCAATGGTTCCTATAGCTAAGTTATTATTTATAGTATCCATTGAAATCATATAGTATTCCGTACCCACTTTCAATAAATCAAAATCGGTCATTGTGGATAATGTGTAATTGGAATAGCGGTAAAACTGATATAAGGTTAACCCGTGTTGTTCTTTGGGGCAGAAATCCCATTTATAAGTAAGACCATTGCCGGTGGAGGTGTTTACCAGAGGCAGTGGTGTGCCGCTACAGGCCGTATCGGGAAGATTGAAAGAAGCTACAGGGCATTGTGCAAAGCCACTGATGTGAAAGACTATTAACAACAGCGACAGGAATATTCTTCGCATTTAAAGGTGGTTTTTTAAAATTGAAAAGTAAATGTATATAAATTTGACGATTAAAAATGAGGGAATTACTTTTTTGTTCTAACAATATTCATAAAACAGAAGAAATACGAAAAATGCTTCCTGTTGGTTACAAATTAATGAATCTTAAGGAAGCAGGAATGAATCTTGAGATTGCCGAAACGGGTGTTACTTTTGAGGAGAATGCCCTGCTAAAGGCGAAAACTGTTGCTGAAAAAATGAAGAAGGATTGTTTTGCTGATGACAGTGGTTTATGTGTTGACTTTCTTCATGGAGATCCGGGTGTTTATTCTGCACGTTATGCAGGCGATAAGGCAACAGATGCCGATAACAGAAAAAAATTACTGCACGAATTGAGTAACGAAAATAATCGCTCAGCATATTTCATCACGGTTATTTGTCTTTTGCTAAAAAGTAAAGTTTATTATTTCGAAGGAAGAATCAGCGGAAGGATAACGGAAAATGAAAGAGGTGAGGGAGGATTTGGATACGATAGAATTTTTGTGCCGGAAAATTATGATAAAACTTTTGCTGAGATGACACCTGAAGAGAAAAACAAAATCAGTCACCGTTATATAGCACTACAAAAGATGATGCTGTTTCTGAAAACTACCGGTTCATAATCACAGATTAAAACTCTGTCCTTCTTCCGGAATTTCAATATGCTGAAAGCCCTGTTCTATAAGTTTTTCTTTGAAATCGAGTTGTACTTCATACTCACCATGCACCAGAAAAAGTTTTCTCACTTTAGAAATATCCTGACACGATAAATATTTCTGCAACTCGCCATAATCTGCATGTGCACTAAAGGAAGATATAACTTCAACTTTCGCTTTCACCGGATATTCTATTCCGAATATTTTAACTGTTTCAGCACCATTCATTAGTTGCCCTCCTGTGGATTGAGGTGTGCAGTATCCAACTATCAAAATAGTGTTGCGCGGATTCTGAATATTATTTTTGATATGGTGTTTGATACGTCCTGCTTCTATCATTCCGGAAGCTGAAATAATGATACATGGGCCGTTATAATCATTAATTTTTTTTGATTCCTCTACTTTTCGCACATAATGCAGCGAACTGAACCCGAATGGGTCAGGATCAGTTTTCATGTACTTTCTCACTTCCAGATTGAAAAACTCACAGTGTTTCCTCATGATGTTTGTGGCATCAATTGCCAACGGGCTGTCAACAAATACAGGGATATCAGGAAGTTTTCCTTCGGTTTTGTAACGGTCGAGTGTGTATATAATTTCCTGAGTGCGGCCAAGGCTGAATGCAGGAATAATTAGTTTTCCTTTTCGTATGGTACAGGTATCCAATACAATATCGAGTAACTTCTGACGTGCATCTCCACTGTAATCGTGCAGGCGATTGCCATAGGTTGATTCACAAAGTATGTAATCTGCCTGTGGAAATGCTGCAGGAGGTTTTAGTATCAAATCATGATATCTGCCCACATCACCTGAAAAAGTCAGATGCTTCACATTGCCATTGTCTGTTAATTTTAAATTTACCGTAGCACTACCTAAAATATGCCCCGCATCGGTAAACTGAAACGACACCTCATCGTCAATTTTTTTCCATTCACCTATAGCAATTGGCTTGAAGTAGGTCATGGTTCTCTCAACATCCTCTACATCGTAGATTGGTTCAAGTTTTGGCTGACCATTATGTTTTCTTTTTTTGTTGATATACTCAATGTCACTCTGTTGAATAAAAGCACTGTCAGTGAGCATTATCGAGCATAAATCAATAGTTGCCTGAGTGGCGTAAATAGTTCCTTTGAAACCTTGCTTTACCAGATTAGGAATATTGCCTGAATGATCAATGTGTGCATGGGAGAGAATTAACACATCAATGTCAGACGGATTAAATGCAAAATGCCTGTTGACACGGTCATTGTCTTTTCCTCGGTTCTGAAAAAATCCACAATCAAGGAGCACTGTTTTACCTTTTGTGGTAGTAATCAGATGTTTGCTACCCGTAACATTGCGAGCAGCACCATAAAATGTTATTTGCATAATCTACAAAATTAGCGATAAATATAATTCATATAATTTATTAACATTTCAATGAAAGTTTAATCTCTAATTTTAGCTTTGCATCCGAAAAAAATTGCTTAAAAATCAGAGCATGTCTTTACTACAATACTTCCTTCCACGCGACAAAAAATTTTTCCCGTTATTTGACAGAGCTGCTGCTAATTTGCAGGAGGCGGGCAAGGTAATGTATCAATTGGTTACTGCAAAATCTAATGACGAACGTATGCAGTTAATTCGTCAGATTGAAGACCTGGAGCACCGTGGTGACGAAATTACACATGAAGTATTTAAAGAGCTTAGCACAAATTTTATAACTCCGTTTGACAGGGAAGATATTCATCGCCTTGTAAGTGCTATTGATGATATCCTTGACTATATCAACGGATCGAGTAAACGCATTGAGCTTTATAAGTTAAAAGAATGCACGTCAGATATGATAAAACTATCGGAATTGCTTCAAACCCAAACCGAAGAGTTAAGACGACTGATTTACGAATTGAAAAACAAAAGAAATTTACGTAATATCACTGAATCACTGGTGCTTATAAATTCCATTGAAAACCATGCAGATGATATTTTTGATAATGCCGTAGCACGATTATTTGAAACAGAAACCAACGCAATAGAATTGATTAAACAAAAGGAAATACTTTCGGCACTTGAAACAGCTACCGATATGTGCGAAGATGCTGCCAATATTATTGATTCCATTATTGTAAAAATGGCTTAATAAATATATGAGTGAAGCACTGATAGTTATAATTGTTCTCGCGCTTATTTTTGATTTTATCAATGGTTTTCATGATGCGGCAAATTCAATCGCAACAGTTGTTTCAACCAAGGTGCTAAGCCCGCTCACTGCTGTACTTTGGGCTGCATCATTTAACTTTCTTGCTTACTGGATTTTTCATCTGAAAATTGCCGATACTGTTGCTAAAACCGTAAGACCTCAGGATATTACTCTGATGGTTGTTGCTTCCGGACTTGTTGCAGCTATCATCTGGAATCTTTTAACGTGGTGGTGGGGTATCCCTAGTAGTTCATCACATACTCTTATCGGTGGATTTGCAGGAGCCGGTGTTGCCAACGCAGGAAGTTTGCAGGCAGTGCATTTTAGCACCATAATGCCTGTAATTTATTTTATCGTGCTGGCACCTATCATGGGTATGGTATTATCCTATATCATTTCTGTAATAGCCATCAACATTTGTAAAAAGACCAACCCCTCAAAGGTTGACAGAATTTTCAGACGATTGCAGCTGTTATCATCAGCGGCTTATAGTCTCGGACATGGCGGGAATGATGCCCAGAAAGTTATTGGTATTGTGGGTGCAGCAATGCTCTCGCATGGAATGATTACAGATATTGAGCATATTCCTGAATGGGTACCCTTATCCTGTTATACGGCTATTGCTTTTGGTACTTTGTTTGGCGGATGGCGCATTGTAAAAACCATGGGGCAGAAGGTTACCAAACTTACTCCGTTTGAAGGTTTCAGTGCCGAAACAGCCGGAGCACTCACACTTTTCGCTACGCAACATTTTAAAATTCCTGTAAGTACTACTCATACAATTACAGGTTCTATTGTGGGTGTGGGAATGACTAAACGCATTTCTGCCGTTCGCTGGGGTGTTACCATCAAACTCATCTGGGCATGGGTGCTCACAATTCCTATCTCAGCAGCACTTGCTGTAATAGTTTTTAAAATTGCACAAAGATTTTTTGCTTAGGTCCGGCTCCATCCAGTGTTATACTTAAGTTTAGGCTCCCCGCATTCTCTATTGTTCTGAAATTTCGTTTATAGAATTAGTTCATTGCATTTGAAAGCCGAAAACCTTGTAATATTTTATTGTTAATTAGGAGTGTTTTGCAATCGTTTTAATATTTTTGGCATATTAATAATGCCATGGCAAATTCCTTAAAAACTCGTATACTTAATAAGTTCAGGTTGTTGAACCAATTACCATTTGTTGAAAAATGGTTGGTAAGCAGGTCATTGAATAACGATGCATTTGCAAGAAAATTTATTGGTAGCAATTATCTATATCGCACCGATACTGTAAGAAGATGCGCCCGTAGAGGTATTAATTATGAATTGCATATTAATGATTATCTCGATCACGGAATCTATTTTGGTTTTCGGGATTCAGAAGACTTTAATAGAGACAGTCTGATGAAACTTGTTCGGGTAGGAGATGTGGTTTTTGATATCGGTGCCAACATGGGAGATACAGCTTTACATATTGCTCAGATATTGGATAATAAAGGAACCGTTTATGCTTTTGAGCCGTCACCCGGTGTTTTCAAAAGGCTTAAGAAGAATGTTGACCTCAATTCATTCACCAACCTGAAACTTTATAATGTTGCAATGGGCGATACTGAAGGAGAACTTTCATTCATTGGCACTAAAGAAGATCATACAGGCGGGGCATTTGTGAGTAAAGAAATCAAATCCGATACGCAGGTGAAAGTACTTACACTCGATGGGTTTGTTCAACAGAACGGAATTGCTCATATTGATTTAATAAAAATTGATACTGAAGGATTTGAATTTTTCATTGTGAAGGGAGGTGAGAAAACTTTACGGAAACTAAAACCCAAAATTTTCATGGAGGTAAGTGATAGCCTCCTGCAACGAGCCGGCTCTTCTGCCAAACAGTTGATTGCTTTCATGGAATCGCTTCAGTATCGCTGTTATCATGCCGAAACCGGTGAAACTGTAACCCCTGATTTTGATTTTTTTCAGATGCATTTTGATGTTGTTTGTAAAGCCGTCTGAAAGACCTCGTCAGTCCATAAAATATTTAATTTCAGCAGTTTAATTTGTCATAAAAAAAAGTATCTTTGCAGCCTCTAAATTTTAATCGTAAAAAATGACGAATAAGAAAAATTCCGGCTTTGATGTGGAATCTACGATGGACAGAGCAGAATTGTATATTCAGGAAAATAAAAAAAGCCTGTCTATCATTGGAGTAGTAGCCCTATTGCTTCTTGGTGGATATTTTGCCTATAATCAGTTTATCGTGAAACCTCAGGAACAAAATGCCGAAAAACAGATGTTCATGGCGGAGTATTATTTTAAAAATGACTCTTTGGATAAAGCAATTAAAGGGGATGGTAATTTTCCCGGATTTGAAGAGATTATTTCCAATTATGGCTCTTCTAAATCTGCCAACCTTGCACATTATTATTTAGGAGTTTCATTTTTACGTAAAGGACAGTTTGATGATGCAATTGCGGCATTATCAAAATACGATGCTGAAGATGATATTACAGGAGCAATCGCTTTTGGATGTATTGGAGATGCCTATTTGGAAAAAGGCGATAAATCGGAAGCATTGAAATTCTACAAAAAAGCTACTGACTATGATAACAATCAATTTACTGCTCCGGTGTATATGATGAAACAAGCGCTGGTATATGAACTTAACAACGACTATAAATCTGCCGTTGATTTATATAACACCATCAAGCGTGATTATCCTAACTCTACCGAAGCACGACAAGTAGCTACTTATCTATCACGCGCTGAAGCCCACATCAACTGATGAGGTGCCATGGCACAGTACGGTAACAACACACAGCTTTTTAATCCGCAAGAAATTCCTGACGGATCAGGAATAAAGGTAGGAATTGCTTACGCACAATGGAACAGTGAGGTAACTGATAAACTACTTCAAGGAGCCTTGGAAGTTCTTGAACAAGCAGGTCTTGCCAAAGAAAATATTTTCAGAATTTCAGTACCCGGAAGCTATGAACTTACTGCCGGTGCACAGTGGCTATACCAACATCACCCTGTAGATGTTGTTATTTGTTTGGGTTGTGTTATTCAGGGAGAAACCCGCCATTTTGATTTTATATGTCATGCAGTAGCCACAGGCTTAAATGGAGTTACATTGAAATTTGGTAAACCTGTAATTTTTGGAGTACTTACTACCGATAATCAACAACAAGCTCTCGAACGTTGTGGTGGCGCACATGGTCATAAAGGACGTGAAGCAGCACTCACTGCATTGCAGATGGCACTGCTCTCTGACGACCAAAAAAATAAAATAGGATTCTAAGTCCTGTAATTATTTTTTAATAAAACGTTTTACGTTTCCTTCTGCAGTTCTTACTGCATAAACTCCCTGCGACAGTTGACTGATGTCGGTATGTGCACAATTTTTGCCGGAAGAAACTCCCATAACAGCCTTGCCGTTCATGTCAATAATCGCAGCATTTTTACCCGCGTTACAAACTGAAATATATTCTGTTGCTACGTTAGGATAAACGGTAAGTTGATTGCTTGAACTTGTTGGATTATGGATACCTGTAAAGGTTGTTGCTGTGATGCTGATATCATCTATACCAAATGCAGGGTCACTTGCATTCATCGAAGTTTTGTTAACGAACCTGAATCCAAAGCGAAGCGTTGACTGATGTGCAAATGCAGGAAGTGAAACATTAATACTGGTCCAAGTACTTTGATTATAAAATTTTGGTAACGGTACAGAAGCTTGTGTCCAGTTTACGCCTGAATCCGTACTATAATAAATTTCGCCATAGTTGTTGTTGCTTCCATCACAAATCCACCAGAAGTTGACATTTACACTGTCATAATTCAAGGTGTTGATGTCTGTATTCATTGCTGTGAAATAATTTTCTACATTAAAGCAGAATGCGTCAGCAGTTTGAAAACAACAGTTATTTACTCCTGAATTAAAAGCTTCATTGCTGCGTATGTGCATATAGGTGCCTGAAGGGGCATTGTATATTCCTGCCGGTTGCGAAGGAGTGGCGGGCACCGTAAATGTAAATGGTATACCCAAACAAGTTACGCTACCTGCACCACCTGCATAAATATTGTTAATAATCCATTGGTTATAGCCCGTTGTTGTACTGCTAACATCTGCCGTATTCAATGTAAAAGATGATGAAGCTGATTCGAAATTCTCAGTAAACAAAGTGTCCTGAGCGAGAGCGGTTGCAGAAAGTATTCCTGCACTTAAAAGTAAGAGTAGAGATTTTGTCATATTAATTTATTTTTATTGTTATTTGATTTTAATTTAAAAATAAATGAACTGCTTATCAGTTAATGCATGTCCCAAATATACTATTTCCTGTTTTTATTCTACAAATGTTTTAAAATAAAAAAGCTGCCTTGTTGAGACAGCTTTTAATAAGAGTTATAATTTTTACTTATGCATCTACTTTAGCGTATTTGGCATTTCGCTCAATGAACTCTCTGCGCGGAGGAACTTCATCACCCATCAGCATACTGAAAACAAAATCTGCTTCAGCAGCACTTTCAATGGTTACTTGTCTAAGTGTACGTGTTGAAGGATCCATTGTAGTGGACCAAAGTTGTTCAGCATTCATCTCTCCCAAACCTTTGTAGCGTTGCACATTCACACTGCTTTCTTTTTCGCCTGCAAGTTCTTTTACTATGGCCATACGTTCCTCGTCTGTCCAGCAATAGCGTTCTTCTTTTCCTTTTTTTACAAGATAGAGTGGGGGAGTGGCAATATAGATATAACCATGCTCTATCAACTCTTTCATGTGACGGAAAAAGAAAGTAAGGATAAGAGTGGTAATGTGACTTCCATCCACATCGGCATCGGTCATGATTACGATTTTATGATAACGTAACTTATCCAATATCAAAGGGCGACCTTCCTGCTTATCGTCACGATAAATTCCGAGCGCGGTGAAGATGTTTCGTATTTCTTCGTTTTCATAAATTTTATATTCCATAGCTTTTTCCACGTTCAGAATTTTTCCTCTCAGTGGAAGTATAGCCTGAAAATTTCTGTCGCGACCTTGCTTGGCAGTTCCGCCCGCAGAATCACCCTCAACTAAAAATAACTCACAACGTTCAGGGTCACGCTCAGAGCAATCTGATAATTTTCCGGGTAATCCGGTTCCTGTAAGCACATTTTTTCTTTGCACTAACTCACGCGCCTTGCGTGCTGCATGACGTGCTGTAGCGGCAAGAATAACTTTGTTGACAATAGATTTTGCTTCCTTAGGATGCATTTCAAGATAATGCACCAGCATATCACCTACAGCCTGATCTACATATCCTATAACTTCATTGTTGCCAAGTTTGGTTTTTGTTTGTCCTTCAAACTGAGGTTCGGCAACTTTTACAGAAATAACGGCAGTGAGTCCTTCACGGAAATCATCACCGTCAATATCAAATTTAAGTTTTGATAAAAATCCTTCTTTATCGGCATAAGCTTTTAAAGTACGTGTCAATGCTCTTCTGAAACCTGAAAGGTGTGTTCCTCCTTCATGGGTGTTGATGTTGTTCACATAGGAGTGAATATTTTCAGTAAAAGAAGTGTTGTACTGCATAGCCACTTCAATCGGAATTCCGAATTTATCACTTTCAAAATATATACAATCAGGAATTAATTTTTCACGGTTAGCATCAATATATTCTACAAACTCACGTAAGCCCTGTTCGCTATAAAACTCATCATTACGTGCATCCCCATGTTCATCTATATCTCTTAAGTCGGTAAGTGTAATGCGAAGGTTTTTATTCAGGAATGATAATTCTCTGAGGCGTGAAGCCAGGGTGTCGTAATTGTAAACCGTTGTGATAAAAATAGAGGCATCGGGTTTAAATGTCTGAATAGTTCCATGATCACTGGAAGTTCCAATTTCTTTAACGGCATATAATGGTTTTCCCTGACTGTATTCCTGAACGAATATTTTTCCGTTGCGATGCACTTCGGAGCGCATGTGTGTACTTAATGCATTTACACAAGAAACACCTACACCGTGCAATCCTCCTGATACTTTATAGGAATCTTTATCAAATTTTCCTCCTGCATGCAGCACTGTCATTACCACTTCAAGGGCCGACTTTTTTTCTTTACTGTGCATATCCGTAGGAATACCTCTTCCGTCATCTTTTACGGTGATGGAGTTATCCTCGTTAATAGTTACACTGATGTTTTTACAATGTCCGGCCAATGCCTCATCTATAGAGTTGTCAACTACTTCATATACCAGATGATGAAGCCCTTTTGTACTGACGTCACCAATGTACATGGCAGGACGTTTGCGTACAGCTTCAAGACCTTCAAGTACCTGAATGCTGTCGGCAGAGTAATTATTTTTTACTTCCATTTCCACTGTGTTATCTACTGTATTCTCACTCATTTTATGATGGTAATATTTTATTTAAGAAACGTTCAAATTTAAGAAAAAAGGCTTTATCCGCATGCAACAAGAGGAGATAAATTCAGTATTTTTTTTAACAAAATCAGATTGCTTTCCGGAGGGTTCAGAAGGCTTTTAAGCTAATAAAAAAATCAGAAATAAAAAAATATTTTTCGTGATGAAAATCGGATGTCAGCATTGAGTTTTTTGAGCAAATCGCAGCCCAGCACACCATCAATTTCTTTTAATCCCAATGTTCTGTAAGTTTGATTGATGTGCGATAAATCCAGTACTGCTACTTTGCGTCTGTTGAGAGTAAGTTTTCCCAATTGAAGAGTCTTTAGCCGAGTCACGGAGCTTTGCATTTGATTGGTGCCTAATCCTGTTGAAAGGGCTTCCTGTTGTTCTAACTTTGGTTGTTCCGAAAAACGATTCAGGCGGTTGCTGTCGAGAACGGTATGTGATGCACCTGTATCCACAACAAAAAGCGCATCGACACCATTTATCAAAATTTTACTTACCGGATGTGATCCCTGATTTTCCATTTTAAGAAGTTTAAAGTCAAGGCTGTATTTGCGTTTCATATTCGACATAATATGTGGAAGAATTTTATTTCCTGCAAAGGTCGTTGTTGTTTATCGAATTTTTTAATGAATTCTACGGAGAGTGGATATTTATTCTTACTTTTATTTCGTTAAAAAAAATAATGGATGGCCATCATCACTTCTATATTAAGCTGGATTATTAAAAAGCGCATGCATCAGATTGAGCTTTTTATGAAATATCCCTCTGAAGTGCAGGAAGAGTGGCTGCGCAAACTGATACTTACTGCCCAGCATACTCAGTGGGGCGAACATTTTGGGTATAATTCAATTGAAAATGCACGCACTTTTAAAGAGCGAGTGCCTGTTGTGTCATATGAACAATTGCAACCGCAGATAGAACGAATTATGCGGGGCGAACAAAATATTTTGTGGCCAACAGAAATAAAATGGTTTGCAAAATCATCAGGAACCACCGGAAGTAAAAGTAAATTTATTCCTGTGAGTATGGAGTCATTGGAGGAATGTCATTTCAAAGGTGGCAAGGATTTGCTTTCTATTTATTTAAACAATAACCCCGATGCACAGTTATTTGATGGCAAATTACTTTCACTGGGAGGAAGCCACAGCGTGAGTGCATTTAACAGCGAATCATATTACGGTGATATTTCGGCCATATTAATTCAGAACCTTCCTTTCTGGGTGAAAATTATGCGTACTCCGGATATTTCAATCGCATTGATGGATAAGTGGGATGATAAGATTGAAAAAATGGCACAGGAAACAATTAAGGAAAATGTAACCAATCTGTCAGGCGTTCCCAGTTGGACACTTGTGCTGCTTCATAAAGTTTTGGAACTGTCAGGTAAAAGCAGCATTGCAGAGGTATGGCCCAACCTTGAACTATTTGTGCATGGCGCAGTAAATTTTACACCCTACAAAGAGCAATTTCATAAAATTATTGGTAAGCCTATTCAGTATCTTGAAACATATAATGCATCAGAAGGATTTTTTGGAATTCAGGACAGAAATAATTCGGATGATATGCTGCTTATGCTCGACTACGGAGTGTATTATGAGTTTGTTCCTCAAAGTGAATGGGATCGTGAACACCCGGTAACATTAAGCCTTGATCAGGTAAAGACTGGAGAACAGTATGCCGTAATAATAACTACCAATGCCGGGCTCTGGCGATATAAAATTGGTGACACCATTCAGTTTACATCTACTGACCCATACAGAATAAAGATAACCGGACGTACTGCTCAATATATAAATGCATTTGGCGAAGAGCTGATGGTTGACAATGCTGAGAGAGCAATAGCCGAAGCAGGGAAACGAACAGGTGCACTTGTTCGTGAGTTTACCGCAGCGCCTGTTTATTTTAACAGCACCAAAACAGGTGCACATGAATGGCTCGTTGAATTTAGCAACGACCCTACCAGCATGGATGACTTTGCTGTTGCTTTGGATGAAGAATTGAAAAAACTTAATTCCGATTATGAGGCAAAACGTTTTAAAGATATGACACTTAATAAACCTATCGTTAGAAAGCTCCCTTTAAATACTTTTTACAGATGGATGGAGTTAAGAAAAAAATTAGGTGGTCAGCATAAAGTTCCCCGATTGGCGAACAACCGTGATTTTATAGAAGAAATTCTCACTTTAAAAAATCAAGCATTATGAGGTTTCTTGTAAGCCTTATTCTTTTTCCTTTTTTATCTTTTTCTCAAACCGATTCATTGGTTGTGCGCACATTGTCGCTAAGAAATATAAGCGCATTCAGCATGGATAATCTCGGAAACATATATGCAGTGGAAGATGGTAATATTATAAAAGCAGATACTTCAGGACGAATTATTCAGACTTACAGTAACAGAGCGGCAGGTACTTTTGATGTTATTGATGCAGCTAACCCTTTGCGCATACTTGCTTATTCAAAGGAATTTTCTATAATTTTTTTCTTCGATAACAAATTGTCGGTACAATCAACAGTAAATTTGCGCGAACAGTTTATGTATGATGTAAGTGCTGTTGCGTCCGGTATTTCTGATGGTTTTTGGCTTTATGATAATATTCAAAATCGGTTGTTCAAATATAATTACCTGCTTAAAAATACAGCACAATCGCAGCCTTTTAACTTGCTCGTGAATGACCCATTGAAAATTGGTGATATTGCAGAAAACAGCAGATGGTTGGTTTGCCATAACCAAGGCGTGGGCTTTATGTTATTCGACAGGTTTGGGAGTTATGTTAAAACCTGGCGGGCACCTGATGCAACTGCATTTATGATTCTTGAGAATACCATGGTTTATTTTGAAAAAGGTGATTTGGTTTTTGTGGACCTTGCGCTGAACAGTGAAATCAAACGTTTGTACACCGGTTTCAGTAATGCTGATGATATACAATGGTTTTATAATGCTTTTTATGTTCTCAACAATCAACAAATCGGGATTTTCAATATCAAGGAATAAAAATCGGTCAAAACATATTTTTTAAAACACAAACATTAACTTCTTTATCTATAATTTTTTTACTTTAGCGCACTTCATAGAGAGAACGTTTTTATAAAACCAGATTGATTTTAATTTTATGCACATAGCTATTGCAGGAAATATTGGCTCCGGTAAAACTACACTCACCGGCTTACTTGCTAAACAATTTAAATGGGAACCTCATTATGAGGATGTAAACGACAATCCTTATCTGAACGATTTTTATGATGACATGCAGCGTTGGTCGTTCAACTTGCAGATATATTTTCTGAACAGTCGCTTTAACCAGATTCTGAAATTCAGAAAGCACCCGAAGACCATTATTCAGGACAGGTCTATTTATGAGGATGCATATATTTTTGCTCCCAACCTACATGCCATGGGGTTGATGACTACACGCGATTTTCAAAACTATCAGCAGTTGTTTGAACTGATGAGCAGTTTTATTTCACCACCCGACCTGATGATTTACCTCAGAGGTTCGGTATCAGCGTTGGTAAAACAAATTGAGAAGAGAGGGCGCCCTTACGAAAACAATATTCGTATTGATTACCTCAAACGACTCAATGAACGTTATGAAGCATGGATTTCTACTTACGAGCTGGGAAAAATTTTAATCATTGATATTGATGAAATAAATTTTGCTGAGAACAAAGAACACCTCGGAATGATTGTAGAGCGCGTTCAGGCTGAATTAACCGGATTGTTCAGTAAATAATTTGACTAATTGATTTATTATTACCTTTGCCCCATAAAGTTCTTACATTCATTATTCAACCGGCTAAAGGTTCTTTCAAATTAAGAGAGATTAAAAGGGAATCACGTGAAAATCGTGAGCTGTTGCGCAACTGTAAGTAACGCAAAGTTTCTGCTGAATTATTTTACCACTGATCCACTCATGGAATGGGAAGGTAAGCAGAAATGTTACAAGCCAGGAGACCTGCCAGAGCCTTGCTGCTAATGCAGCAGTTGACCATGCTTTCGCAATAAAGGCATAAGTCAAAAAGGATTCCCTTTCGGCTGTTTCCTTCTTCCTTATACTTTTTAATGCAAATCATGTTATGAATGCCTGAATAATTTCATGCAACAACAATGAATTGCAACAGTGTTAAAATATTTACTCTCTCTTTGCTTGCAGCAACGGGTGCTTATGCTCAGAAAACAGCAGTGGACACGGTGTTGCATTTGAAGGATGTAACTATTTCTGCACTGAGAGAAAATGATTTTTCAAATAGCACACACTTACTGCATTTCGACAGTTTGCAACGCGCTTCCTATCAGACAAATTCACTGGCGGAACTGCTGGCCGGTGAGAGTAACATGTTTATTAAAACCTATGGCGTGGGCAACATTGCTACTGCAACAATGCGTGGAAGCAACGCAACGCAAACCGCAGTTTTGTGGAATGGATTTTCTATAAGCAATCCTATGTTGGGGCAGACAGATTTATCTATCATACCTTCTTACTTTATTGATAAAATTTCAGTTGAGCCCGGAGGCGGAAGTGCACTGTGGGGAAGCGGTGCAGTAGGAGGTGTGGTGCAGTTAAATTCCGTACCTGAATTTGATAAAGGATGGTCGCTGAAAGCCGGAGCGTCATTCGGCAGCTTTGGTTTTTATCAGCAGTATGCACAGGTCAAATACAGTAATACAAAATGGTATTCTTCAGTGCGTGTATTTAATGAGCAGGCAAAAAATAATTTTTTATTTCACAATCATACTCTCGAATTTAATCCTTTGCAACGACAAGAGCATGCTCAGACAAAAGCTATTGGGCTGATGAATGAAAACGTTTTTATTGTTGATGATAAAAACAAGGTTAGCCTTGCACTTTGGTGGCAGAATGATAACAGACAATTGCCTCCAACAGTAATTCAACAAGTGAGTGAAGCAGTTCAGCAAGATAAAGATCTGAGGATAACAGCTCAATGGACACATAACAATCACAATTCAACTTATGCCGTACGAACAGCACTGTTCAATGACCAAATAAGTTATGATGATGATCTTTCAAAAATTTGGAGTAACAGTTCAACCTATTCATGGATTACAGAAGCAGAAGGAAAATGGAATGTGGGAAAGCATCGTATCATCAGTGCCGGCATCAACAATAGCCTGAATTTGGCTGAGGCTGATAATTTCCCAAAAAGAATAAATCAGAACAGCTTTGCATTATTCATTTCGGAGTCGGCATCATTTTTCAGAGATAAATTACAGCCGCTGGTAGCAGCCCGACAAGAGTTTTCTACACAAGGATTTGCACCTTTTACATGGACTGCAGGGTTGGAATATAGGTTGATTCCTAAACTAAGTTTTAAAATGAATGTGTCTGAAGTTTTTCGTCAGCCAACACTCAACGATCTCTATTGGGTTCCCGGTGGCAATCCTGATTTAAAACCTGAAAAAGGGCGCACTGCCGATGCCGGAATAGTGTTCAGGCAGAATGATAAAACCAAACTTTTGCAATGGCAAATGGAAGGAACAGTCTTCAACAGACAAATGAAGAATCAGATTGTGTGGCTACCTTCCGGAAATTACTGGAGTCCACAAAATATTCAGGAAGTTTGGAGCAGAGGTGTAGAAACCAATAGCAAGGTAAGCATAAAAATTCAGGCTGTTAATCTTATTGCAAACCTCAACACGTCATATACTTTATCAACAAATCAGAAACAAATTTCCGGGAATGATGCATCGCTGCATAAGCAGTTGATTTATGTGCCGCTGTATTTTGCAAATGCATCCTTTGCTGTTCAGCACAGGAATTTCTTATTGCGTTATTCTTTTCAATATACGGGATACCGATTTACATCCTCTGACAACCGTGAATATTTAACTCCTTACAGATTACATGCTTTATATCTCTCTTACAAGTTTGATGTGAAGAAAGTAAATGCTGATTTGTTTTTACAGTTAAATAATCTGGCCGAAGAAGATTATTATGTCATGCAAAACAGGCCTATGCCAATGCGTTATTTACGTACAGGATTCAACTTTAAATTTTAAGTAAATTAAATAAACACACAATGAAGAAAGTCTTCTACAAATCAATAATGATGATGAGTATGACACTCATGATTCAAGCTACACAAGCTCAAACTGTTTCTGAATTTGAAAATTTTAACCTCTCACCGGGAAGTTATCTCGATGGATCTTCACAACCGGGGGGAATGATTTTCAATGACGGAAATGCTGAATTCCCGAACTATTATGATCCATCTTTTCAGTACTGGCAATCAGGATGGGCAATCAGCAACATGCAGGATACTGTTACAGCGGGTTTTGCCAATATGTATGCTGCTGCTTCTTTTATGGGAGTAAATAATTCGGCAACCTATGCTGTAGGACAACAAAACGCAACTATTGCATTAACAGGAAGTGCAGCAGGAAAAGTAGTGAATGGATTTTATCTGACCAACTCAACATACGCTTATATCAGTATGCGCGATGGCGATGCCTTTGCGAAAAAATTTGGAGGTGTTACCGGTAATGACCCTGATTATTTTAAAATCATCATTCGTAACTGGTATAACGGTACATTATCTACCGACAGTGTTGAATTTTATCTGGCAGATTATCGTTTTAGCAACAATGCATTGGATTATATTGTAAAAAACTGGCAATGGGTTGACCTTACTTCACTCGGAAATTCGGACAGTTTATTATTCACTCTCAGCTCAACTGATGTAGGCTCTTTCGGAATCAACACTCCATTGTTTTTTTGTATTGATAATTTCACAACTGCTGATTCACCTGTTGGTATAGCAGATTTAAAATATAATGACACAAAGATTCAGGTTTACCCCAATCCTGTGCAGAGTGAACTTGTGGTGAGTGGAGTGAAAGCGGAAAGTAAAATTATTTTTACTGATATAAATGGAAAAACAATTTTGACGAATACCATAAATTCTGACTTCAGATATAATGTCAGCCAATGGCCTGCAGGTATGTATTTTATTTCAGTAATTTCGGGTGACGGTTTTCAAACAGGAAAATTTATTAAAGAGTGAAACACTGGATATTAATTTTTGCTGCAATTCTATTGGGTTATTCTGCAAAAAGTCAGTTTGCACCTCCTTCGGGAGTGCCCGGCACTACTGCCATTCATAAGGACAGCAGTGTGTTTGTTGCATGGGCAACAGGATGCACCGTTAACAGAGGATGGCAGGATATTTCAACCCCTTCATTAGGGCTTACAACTATTGGCGATAGCTCCAATGCCATTGGCATAGCCGATGGTGTAGGTATTGTGAGCCTTGGTGATGGAGGAAGTGCCACACTGACTTTTGCAAATCCTGTAACCAATGGACCCGGATGGGATTTTGCTGTTTTTGAAAACAGTTTTCTTCAGACATTTCTGGAACTTGCTTTTGTGGAAGTAAGCAGTGATGGAGTAAATTTTTTTCGTTTCCCTTCGGTATCCTTAACACAGGACACCGTGCAGGTGGGAACTTTCGGTAGTGTGGATGCAACCAAAATTAGTAACCTGGCCGGAAAGTATGTTGCATTATATGGCACCCCCTTCGATTTAGATGATATGTTGAATATTCCGGGTCTTGATGTAATGCATATCACCCACATACGTGTAGTAGATGTTGTTGGCAGCGTGGACGATTTGTATGCAACTTACGACAGTCAGGGGCATAAAGTTAATGACCCTTGGCCTACACCGTTTCCCAGTTCAGGTTTCGATCTTGATGCAGTAGGTGTTATTCATCAGGGTGTAACTGCTGTGAGCGAACACCAAAACATCAATCAGTTTATGGTGTATCCTAATCCGGTTAACAGCTCAGGGTATTTAAGATATCGCTTGGAAAAAGCATCAAACATCGGACTGAAAGTACTTTCTGTTGATGGTTCGGTGATGTTGGACGAGCATTTGTATCAGCAAGCAGGAATACAATCCTATCCATTAAACAAATTGAAATTAAGTAAGGGCATTTATTTGGTTCAGTTGTCGGAGGGTAATTCTTTATGCTCCTTAAAGTTTGTTGTCAATGAATAGGATTGTCTGTTATTTACTTTTATTTTCAGCAGCATTTATTTTTGGTTGCAAATCAGATAAACCTGATGTGTCGCCAACACCGGTAATCAATTCAGGAGCGCAGGGTAAAGTTTACATTACTTGCGAAGGCAACTTTCAGTTTGGCAATGCAAAAATTTCACTTTATGATAAAGATAGTTTATCGGTAGTTGAAGATCTTTATCAGGAAATAAATCATACACCCTTAGGTGATGTATGCCAGTCAATGACATTGTTTAACAATCGTTATTACATTGTGATGAATAACTCTTCAAAAGTAGTTGTAGTCAATGCAACAACTTTTAAGAAAGAAGCAGAAATTCCGGGATTTACATCACCGAGGTATTTTATTCCAGTGAGTAACAGTAAGGCTTATGTTTCGGACATTTATGCTGATGGTATTTATGTTGTAAGTCTTGTTAGCAATTCCATTTCTTCAACCATAACATTAAATCACGACTCACAACAAATGATTATGATGTATGGAAAAGTTTTTATCTCTTCCATGTTTTCAGAAAAAATCATGGTATTGAACACGCTTACGGATCAAATTTCGGACAGTATAACCGTAGCCTGGGCTCCGGGAGCAATGTGTCAGGACAAGGATGGAATGATATGGGTAATGTGTGCAGGAGATTCATTGCAAAGTAAACCTTCTGCATTGGTTCAGTTTAATCCTGTAACCAATCAGGTGGAAAAGACTTTGACGTTTTCAGGACATCATTCACCGTGGCGAATGGTTTCGAATGTAACCAACGATACATTGTATTTTTTAGATGGTAATGTTTACAGGATGAGTATTTATGATACGCAATTGCCCGCATTGTCATTTATCAATGGTGGAGGAAAATTATTTTACGGCTTAGGCGTTGACCCATTACTGAATGAGGTTTATGTTGCAGATGCAGTGGATTATTTGCAACAAGGAGTGGTGTATCGTTATAATGCTGATGGTACACTTAAACATCAGTTTCGTACCGGAAACATTCCTTCAGGATTTTATTTTCAATAACTGAAAATCCCCTTTGATGAATTTCACCAAAGGGGATTTCTTCAGATTCCGATTTGTTTTATGATTCTCAGTAAGCCACTATGCATTGTCTTTGATTACCGTGTGCGTCAACCCAGTTAAGTTTGTATCCATAAGGGCAACCGCTTGTCTGTGCATTTCCTTGTTGATCAACGCCAAATGTTACAGTTAAATCGCGCACTACACCATGATGAATTTTAACACCGCTCATGGCATCATTATCACAGGTAGAACTTCTTACAATTGGCGTATCAATAGTAACATAGAACATATTTCCCAAACGATTTATTCCCCACATTGCTACGTTTGAAAATCCGCCTTCAGAAGCATTGCCTGATGAAGTTATGGTAGTAACATTGTTTGTACGTTCTATCAGTCGGTCTCGGTCAATATTCCAGGTGCGAGTAGTATTGTTGTCAAATGTTATTTGCAACATACCGGTGATGTGATGCAAAATCGGAGTTGTAAATGTTGGTGAATTATCAACTAAACCACCGTTCACATTGGTAATTGTTCTTACTCCGTTTAAAGTATATGTTTTACCGGAACTTACATGTGTAACAGTAAGGTTGTTGAAAGTAACAGTAAGCTGACTTCCTGCATCGCTCCACGGAGTCACAGTTCCTGTAATAGAATCATAAGGCAGTTGAATGGTCATTGAGCCTGAACGGTCACGTTTTCCGTCACATGAAAGTCCGTTAAAAGTTACGGTCACTTGACCATGTGAAACTAAAGAAGTGTCAACAGTGGTGTTACAAGGTGAAACCTGACCGTTGAAAATACCTAGGTAGTTGAAACCGCGTAAGCGTGGATGCTGTGCTATAATCTTGTTTGCATCATCGCTTACTTCGTCAGTTGTGGCCATGACACGTTCATCATCTCCCGCATTGGTTTGTTGTTGTACCTGTTCTTCTATCTGAGAACTTTCGCTTTTGTCTTTGCGACAGGATGTTAACCCTGCAGTAATTGCTGCAACTGCTATAAGGGTAATTACTTTCCTTTTCATTTTATTTGTTTTTTAATTTTCTATTATGACACATGTTCGTTGTTGAAGGTTTAATCGCCACTGAGATTTTTTTTGACCGGCCGGGATGGCATATTCTGAAAGTTGCTTTGGTCGTCATTGTGAAGTAGTATTATTATGAAGAACGATAATGATATTCGGGAATTCAGATGAATTTTATATTTTCACATGAATTTTGAAATATCGTGAGTTACAAGCCAAATGATTATTACGCGCAGAAAGCAAAAAAGGAAAATTTTGCTGCCAGAAGTATTTATAAACTGGAAGAGATAGATAAGAAATATCGTTTGTTTAAATCAGGATATAATGTTCTGGATTTAGGAGCTTCACCGGGCTCGTGGATGCAATATGCTGCTGCAAAGACAGGAGATGGTGGGAAAGTTTTTGGTATTGATTTAAAACCTGTAGAAGTGAAATTGAAAAATGTTTTCACGGTGCAGGGCGACATTAATGAGTTTGATTTAAAATTATTATTCGATAAATATCAGTTCAGCTCTCAGTTTGATATTGTGATGAGTGATATGGCTCCTAATACCAGCAGTAACAGGTTTACCGATCAGGCACGATCATTCGATTTGAGCATGATGGCTTTGCATACAGCACATCGCTTTATCAGAACAGGAGGACATTTTATCTGTAAAATATTTGACGGAGAAGATGCCATGACTTTTCGAGATGAGGTGAAAAAGTTTTTTGTAGAAGTTCATATTGTAAGACCTAAAAGCACGCGCGACAGCTCCAAGGAAATATTTATTGTCGGAAAGAGTTATAAGCCATAAAAACTGCATACGTACGAACATTAAATGAATATATTTAATTTATAATTGAGTTATTTATTTCCATTATCTTTCACCTGAAAAAAATAGAATTAATATGATGAAACGTTACTTGATTTTATTACTGATACTACTAACCTCCGTATCGTTACATGCGCAATGCACAATTGATTCATCACAAACGGCTCCCGGTATTTACCCCGACACACTTCAGGCTGCTGTTGTCAATCAGATGTATAATCAGGACATCACCTTTGTAATGATTACGGATACCTTAGGGCTTACCATTTCCAATTTTCATCTGGCAAATGTTACCGGTCTTCCTGCAGGTATGACATGGCAATGCAATAATTTTTCAAATAACTGCAATTACAACCCGGCCGTTTCTATTTACGGTTGTGTTAATCTCAGCGGCACACCTCTTGTGGCAGGTACCTATTCTGTTACGGTAACTGTTATCGCTACTTTACAGATTGTGGGTGATCAGACAATTCCATATACCATTCCTTTTATTGTTGTACCTGATACGGTAAGTAATCCCGGTTTTTCAATGACCAATAGCAGTGGTTGTGCCCCACTCACAGTGTCATTTATAAACAATAATCCCGGTCAGGCATCTTATCATTGGGATTTTGATAATGGTATTCAAAGTAATCTTGAAAATCCACCGTCACAAATTTATAACGTACCCGGTGATTACGCAGTAACACAAACCGTTACTTCCGGAGGAAACCCTCAGTACTTCTTAACTGAAATTACTGTGGCAAGTATTCCGAATAATTATGGTGCACCGGTAGATGTTCCGGATATGTATTTTCTTATTTACGATTCTTCAGGAAGTCAGATTTATGACAGTCGCCCTGCTATTTTAAATACCAACCCGCCACACACTTGGGCATTACCTAATATTCCTTTGCAAAATGGCAATTACACCATACATGTGTGGGATGAAGATGGAGGATTGTTTGGAGCCGATGATGATCTGGGTGCTGTTTCTTTTGCCGGATGGAGTAGCAGCGGTTCTGCCACAGGAACTTTGCCCGGTGTTTCGGGGTCGCTCGTTGTAAATTATTCAATTCTTGAAATTCCGGTGCCTGTTTACAGTTATACGGACACAGTGCATGTTTTTGCAAACCCTGCAATTCCTCTTATTGTTGCAAACGGACCTTTGTCATTTTGCGATGGCGACAGTATTGTTTTAACTTGTAATGACAGTAATGCAATTCAATGGTACGAAGGTACATCCTTGCTAATTGGTGAAACCAATCACGATATCACTGTTACCACTTCAGGTGATTACAATGTAATTGTTACCAATGCATCCGGATGCACGGCACAATCGTTAATCTCTACCGTAGTTGTTAATCCCAATCCGCCTAAACCTACATTTTATGTTGCAGGAAATACTTTAAACTGTGTTCTTACGGGATATATGTTGCAGTGGTATTTTCAGGGTAATGCATTAACAGGTGAAACAAGTCAGACACTGAATGCAACACAACAAGGCACTTATTATGTAAGTGCAACAGATAGCATAAGCGGATGCAGTACAGTTTCAGATCCGCTTCAGTTTACTCCTGTGTCGGTATCTGAACTTTCTGAACCTGATTTTGCAGCAGTTTTAAGTCCAAATCCGTCATCAGGTAATGTAATGCTGAAACTGACTTCATCATCAGCTATTATAACTCAAGTGCAGATAATGGATATCAGCGGTAAGATGGTTGCACAGCAAGAATTTTTCTCACAAAGAGGAATAATGCAGGTTCCTATTATTACTGAAACCTATCCGAAGGGATTTTATCTTGTAAGAATTTTGCAGGGCAACAGAAACAGAACTTTGCGACTGATTATTAAGTAATGAAATTTATTTTATAATATTCATTTCATCAATCAGCCATCGTGCACCTGCAAGTTTGTCTATTATAAAAAGTGTGTAACGAATATCGAGAGAAATGTTTCGGCATCGTTCAGGATCAAACATGATGTCACTCATGGTTCCTTCCCACACACGGTCGAAGTTGGTGCCAATCAATTGCCCATAAGCGTTGAGAACAGGACTTCCTGAATTTCCTCCTGTGGTATGATTAGATGCGAGAAAGCATGGTGTGATATTTCCATTGCTGCTATATTCACCAAAATCTTTTTTTCGGTAGAGTTCCAGTAATTTTTCAGGTGCTCTGTAATCATAATTATTGGGATCATACTTTTCAAGAACACCTGTTAGTGTGCTATAGTATTTATACATAATTCCGTCACGTGGCTCATAGCCTTCAACTTTGCCATAAGCAACTCTCAGGGTGGAGTTGGCATCAGGATAAATTTTTTGCTTGAAGTCTGCAGCCATCTCCATTTGACCTTTCATATAGGTACGTTGCATTAATTCAATCTGCTTCTGAAGATCATTATTTGGTTGTTTTACTTTTTCTGCAAATGCTGCATTGCCCAGCGAGAGCAAATGATAAGCAGGGTCGTTGGTGAGTGATTTTAGTTTTTTTGCAGTGAACGATTGAAGAAATTTTTCACATTTTTCCAAAGTGGAAAAATGTGATTTGCTAAAGACATAATCAGCATATTTTTCATAATCGCCTTTGAATTTCTTATCAATGAAAGAAAGGTCTGCTTCAAATTCAGCGGGTGTGCCCGTGCGGTATGCTTTTATCAGTCGGGAAAATATTTCTCTGTCAATGGAGGCATTATAATTTTTAAAAAAACCTTTAGAAGCATTTATCAGATTGTCGGCAGCATCTCTTATTGCTTTTTCATTTGCCGGTTGTTCTTTTGCAAGGCTTTCTAGTTTCGAAAAGTTATTTACAAAATTCATCAGTTCTATTCCTTTTAGTGCTTCTGTATAATAATCAACAGCAATACTGTAAGGTCTTATTTTTATATAAAGCTCATTGAGCTGATTAATTGAGTTAACATACATTTTTCCATCTTTAACATCATTAGCCCAACGGATGAATTTATTTTCAAATGCCGATTTTTCTTCAATGGCATTTAGTCTTTTTAATCCCAGCACTTCGCCTTGCCATTTTTTATAAGCATTCTCAACCCCTGCATATTTTGAAGCATACTGAAGGCGTGTGGTATCATTGCTTCTGATGTATTTATCCATAATTTTTAGTCTTGTATCACGAAGACTAATACGATTAGGGTCGGTATTTTCAATAATAGTACGCACTGCTTCTTTAGGAATATATTCCTGTGTACGTCCGGGAAAACCATAAACCATGGTGAAATCATTTTCTTTAACTCCATTGATGGAAATAGGAAATGAATAGCGTGGAGTATATGGTATATTGTCTTTTGAATATTCTGCGGAGTTATTGTCTTTATCGGAATAAATTCTGAAAACAGAAAAATCGCCTGTATGTCGTGGCCACATCCAATTGTCGGCATCAGCACCAAATTTGCCAATACCTGATGGGGGAGCGCCCACCATTCTTATATCTTTAAATGTCTCGGTAATGATTAAAAAATATTTATTGCCGTAATAAAACGGTTTTACTTCTGCTTTATATTGAGTTCCATTCGTAGCAGATTTAATTAGCTGATCGGCTATTACTCTGATTTTATTATTTCTTTCATCTTCGTTAGTGATACTATTCACCTGATTTAATATCGTATCGGTAACGTCATCCATTCTTATTATAAATGTTGCAGTAAGACCTGGGCAAGGTAATTCTTCCGACATGTTCATTGCCCAAAAACCATTTGTAAGATAATCATGATCCACAGTGCTGTGGCTTACAATCTGACTATAACCGCAATGATGATTGGTTAATAAAAGTCCTTTGTTGCTGATAATTTCTCCCGTACAACCTCCACCAAATAAAACTATAGCATCTTTTAGCGATGTTTTGTTGACAGAATAAATGGAGTCAATTGGTATTTTTAATCCTTTTGAATACATAGCATCAGCATTGATGGATTGTAGCAACATGGGCAACCACATTCCTTCATCAGCTTTGATATTAAGGCATTGAAATGCAAAAAGAATTATGAAGATGAGTTTTTTAATCATGATTTCAGATGAATTACAGAGTTGAAAAGCAAAGCTAAAAAATACTTTGCAGAGTGAATCCAGCAAATGCTGCAATAGAGTAACTTTTTTAGTCAGATGCAAGTATAAAGCCGTAGCATATATACAATGAAAAAGTTAGCCATTACCATCAGTATTAGTTTTTCAATGTCTGTTTTGACATTGAATGCGCAGCCGTCAGCTGATATCAGTCTGATTTCCGGTAGGGTTGAAATGAAACAAATTTTGATTGAACAACCCATTACAGAGTTGCAGTTAATACCTTCCCCAAAATTACCGGCATCTGCACTCCGTTTGGCCATTCATCTTCCGGATGATAAAGAAATGGTGCAAGTTACTCAGGCAAGACAAGCTGAGCTGGATTTAGCTCAGAAAAAACAGGATGAGGAAAAACAGAATGATGTTGTAAACAATTCTCTTTCAGTAAGCGGAAATTATGATCTGACAAATATTTCGTTTGAAGATTTGCAAAAAGTAGAGTCTGGTGGAGCAGTGGCAGTAGAGAATCAATCTATAGCGGTTAAAGTTATTCCACTTCAGGAAGAACAGGCAATAGCGCCAACTGCTGAACATAGTGTTGCAACCAGTGAAGTTAAGAGAGAGCCGGTGATGTTAAATAAATTATCGGAGGGTACTGATATTCCTGTGAATTTGACAGTTGAAATTCATAAACGTGAAGTTAAATCTGCTGAACCTGAAGAGTCTAATAAAATTTCACTTTCAGAAAAATTGCAGAAAGCTTCTTATGTTGATGTAAATGAGCGAATTCCTGTCAGTATTAGACGGGAATCCGGTTCTGTTATCAGAAAATACGGCAATGTATCCGCAAACTGATAGTATTATTAAGTGATTTTCATCATCTGAAAAATTATTCACAACAGCATTTGTTTAATTAAATAGATTTTTATTATTGCAGTGTTCAATAATTAAAAATCTTCATGGCCGCAAAACATGCTGAACAAGAAATAGAGAAAACTTCCAATGTAGGGCGGGATCATCATTTGGTATTATACAATGATGATGTTAATACGTTTGATTTTGTCATTAAATCATTGATTGAAATCTGCAATCATGAGCGTGAGCAGGCTGAACAATGTTCAGTGATTGTACATAACAATGGACGTTGCTCGGTTAAAGACGGAGAGGTCAAAGATCTCAGAACAATGTGCAGAGCACTTGTTCAGAGGGGGCTTACCGCTGAAGTTGAATAACATTTTCATCATAATTTTATTTTCACACGTAATCTTGGTTTTACGTTTGTATTATTTCCGTATCAGCTTTATAATATTATGAAACAGTTAATAAAAATAAGAACAATGTTGCTGATTGTTTTGATGACAGCATGCAGCAAAGTTCCACTTACAGAAAGAAAACAGATAAACCTGCTACCCGAATCACAAATGGTAGCAATGGCGCTTACTTCATACAGTGATTTCCTTAAGCAAAATCCACCTGTAGCCACCACAAGTCCGCAAACACAGCTAGTGAAAAATACTGGTGAGAAAATAAAAAATGCCGTAATCAGGTATATGAATGAGAATAATCTGGGCGATCGGATTAAAGATTATAAATGGGAGTTTAATCTGGTAAACAGCAAAGAAGTAAATGCCTGGTGTATGCCCGGAGGCAAGGTAGTTGTATATTCAGGATTGCTTCCTGTTACAAAAGATGAAAATGGATTGGCTATGGTTATGGGTCATGAAATTGCGCATGCCATTGCACGACATGGAAACGAGCGAATGAGTCAGCAGTTGCTTGCGGCCACAGGTGGTTTGGCATTGGATATTGCAATGGCAAATAAGCCGGCAGAAACACGAGCTTTGTTTAATGCAGCGTATGGAGCAGGTGCTACTGTTGGTGTGCTATTACCATATTCACGTTTGCAAGAAACCGAAGCAGATAAGCTGGGATTGATATTTATGGCAATGGCAGGATATGACCCACGTACTGCTCCGGAATTTTGGAAACGAATGGCTGCAGCAGGTGGTGGTAAGGTGCCTGAACTTTTAAGCACTCACCCCAGCAATGAAACACGCATCAGCAATATCAATAAATTTATGCCTACTGCAATGAAGTATTACCATCAAAAGTAATTAAATATAATTCTGTTTTTTAGAAGATGGTTTTTTAACGTCCTGCTTCGTTGAAAAAGTTAGTTTGATTACGAATCAACTTTATGATTGTATAAAATATTACGCTGAATGCGGTCCCGTATATCAGAAAATTATTTTGAGGGATATTTCCTTCAGCTAATTCACCTGCCGAATAAAATAAGAGGAAAACGATAAACACTGCTGTAAATCCATTCTTCTCCTTGTTAAGTACTTTTTTCCAACTAAACGGCAGTGCAGGTTTTTTGTACAAAGTAATATCAGGAATAAATGCCGGAGTTTTGGCAGCCCAATCGGTGTATGCTTCACCAAATTTCTTGCGCATGAATTGTTCTTCTGCAAACATAATTCGCTCATAATACAACCAATAAATAAGTATAAAACACAGCACAAACCACGCACTTGCAGTTAACAATGCAATTCCTAACCACATAATGAAATTTCCGACATAAAGTGGATGTCGGACCATGGCATACATTCCCGTTTTATTTATCGTTTCAGCTACCTGTCCTTCCGATGTATTTCTTCCTGATGTGTTTGCCGGAGTGTGACCAACAATATACATCCTGAAAATTAATCCGAAGAATGAAACTGCCATGCAGAAATAAAGATAAAGTTCTTCAGCTTTTGAATTTTCGTGAAAAGGCCGCATGTTATATTTTTCACGCCAAACATAAAATGCTAATCCTCCGATTAATAGTAGAATTGGTAAAAAGCTTCTGAACTTAAATAACCACAATCCTTGCTTTTCCATTTCTTCCTGCAATGCCATAATTTACTTATATTGAATTCAAGCGTCAAAAATATAAAACAAGGCCTGATTTAAGACCTTGTTTGTATAGGGGATTTAATTTTTTAGTGTCAGTAACTGAGCACCACGCTGTTTGTTGTTCCGTTAACTGTCCAGGTTACTTTATATCCATACGCGCAGTCAAGGGTAGTAGCATTACCATTCTGATCTACACCGAGTGTAAGAGTAAAGGTGTTTGCGTTTACGTGATGTACTAATTCTCCTGAATTAGGTCGCCACAAACCACAGTAGGTGTTTGATACTATTGGAGTATTATAGTTGGTAGTAAAAGCCTGAGAAAAACGATTCGTGCCCCACATACTTACACCTGAAAAACCATTCATGGTAGTGTCACCGTTACAAGTAAAGGTAATATATGCTCCATGAGTACTTACAGGTGTATAGAGCCACTCAGTTATATAAGCTTGATTCCAAACTGCTGTTGCACCATTGTCATAACTAACCTGAACGTTATAAGCTCTGCTTCTATATTTGAAAGTGCTTGTTCCCATTAAAAAAGTCAACCAGTTGTGACCATTCACATTTTCTAGAGTTTTAACTCCATTAAAAGTGATGGATTTGTTGTCACTAAGACGTGTTACTTTAAAATTATTGTATGTTAGGGTAAGTACTGCTCCGGGATCATGCCAGCTACTGCCTGAGGTTAACTGCACCTTAATTTGTCCTGAGCGTGTGCGGGAAGGACTGAAACAAGGAGTAATACCATCGAAATTAAAAAACAGAATTTTTTGAGATAATTGAGAAGAGTCAATGGTAACTCCGCATAAGGGACTGGATAAAACTCCGGCACCTCTTCCAAAAGCAGGGATATCATTCACTGAATTGTTCACATCATCATCAGCCTGATCGGATTCGGCTTTGTAATTATTAGAGTCGTCATTAAACTGTTGAGTTTGTTCATCTAATTTTTTCTGGTCCTCTTTTTTACATGAGGTAATAAACCCTGCAAGTAATCCTACACAGAGCATACTAATGATTTGTTTTTTCATTCTGTTATGTGTTTTATAAGATTTTAATTGTTACGAAAATTATCAAAACAACGTTCCGAAAACAAAATTATTATAATGTTAGACAATGTTCAATTTGTAAGGTTTAATTCGATTGATAATTTTTTTGATATAAATAAATTATATAGCATTTAACATAACTATCGTTGCATAAAATAACTCAGCAAATCATCTACCGGTCGCACTATTACTTTACCAACCTTAAATCCTTTTTCATGTGCCACTTTCTCCAGCAAATCACGAAAATGATATGCAATACTTCCTATAAAGTGAACTGAATGTTGCTTGTGTTGCGGATAGGCAAGAACGCTGGTTTCTGCAAATTCCATAAAACCTTTATAGATGAGGTTTTGAATATATGGATGCTTTGCTTCAAATGAGAGAAATCTTGCAAACGAAGCCAGATAAACATTGGCACCGGGTTTATGATATACATTTTCAATGGCTATTTCTTTAGTCATCTTGTATTGGTCATAAAATTTTTTCTTTAAATCATCAGGCATGATGCCGTATAAAAAATGTGTTATCAGTTTTCTTCCGAAATAACTGCCACTGCCTTCATCACCTAAAATATAACCAAGTCCATGATTGGTAGGAAAAATTTCTTTCCCATCCCAGAAAGCAATATTGGAGCCGGTTCCGAGGATGGCAACCAATCCGGGAGTATTATTGCAAGCTGCTAAACATGCGCCAAGCATATCATGATCTACAAATACATCAGCTTTGGTAAATATTTTTTGCAACGCTTCAGCAATAATTTTTTTGCGGTCGGCACTGGAACATCCTGAACCAAAATATTTGACTTGCATTACAGATGCTGCATGCTGTAGTAGTAATTTACTTTTTTTTAGCTCATCAAAAACAAAGTCAGTAGAATGGAAAAATGGATTGAAGCCAATGGTTTCAATTTCTACAGGCTTATTTTTTTTGTCGGATAACAACCAATTGGTTTTTGTAGAGCCACTGTCGGCAACTAAAAGCATATTATTTTATTTTTAATGAAATTACAACGATAAAAATTCTTTATATCCCAGCAGTTTTTTGTCTAATGGGTTTTCCTGTTTCACTGCTTTTTGCAGGTCAACCAAAGTTACTTCCTTGCCATTCCAACCGGTCATTTTATTGGTTTCGCCTTTGAGAAGTGCCTCCACGGCAACAGCACCGAATCGAGTAGCCATAATCCTGTCTTTGGCAGAAGGATTACCGCCACGCTGAATGTGACCCAATACAGTTACTCGTATATCATAATCAAATTTCTTTTTCACCTCCTGTGCAATTTTATAAGCACCACCACCGTCATCACCTTCCGCTACCATTACTATACTTGAAGTTTTTCTCCGATGCAAGCTGTCTTTAAGCTTGTTCACCAATTTACCAATATCTGTTTTTTCTTCAGGTAGCAATATCTCTTCCGCACCACATGCAATACCTGCATATAATGCCAGGCATCCGGAGTCGCGCCCCATCACCTCAACAAAAAATATTCTGTCATGTGATGCAGCAGTATCTTTCAGTTTATCCACTGCATCAATGATAGTGTTTAAAGCCGTATCAAATCCAATCGTATAGTCCGTGCCGTACAAATCATTGTCAATGGTTCCGGGAATACCAATGAATGGAATATTACATTGTTTGTTGAATTCAACGGCACCCTTAAAAGTCCCGTCACCACCTATGGCAATGATGCCTTCAATGCCATGTTTTGTTAATTGCTGATAAGCCTGCTGCATTCCTTCAGCAGTTCTGAATGTTTTACTGCGTGCCGTTTTTAATATGGTACCTCCACGCTGCATGATATTACTTACCGACCGTGCTGTTAGCGGAATGAAATCGCCATGCATCATGCCTTCATAACCACGCATAATCCCTGTTACTTCACAATTATTAGATAATGCACACCTTACAATCGACCTCAGGCACGTGTTCATCCCAGGTGCATCGCCCCCTGAGGTGAAAACTGCAATTTTCCGAATGTTCATAATTTATGTTAAAAATTAATCAACAAAACTAAAATATTAATATTTGAATTATAATTTTACGCACTATTAAAAATCACTTAATCAAATAAATAATTTATCATGACAAAATTTACACTCGTTTCTGCATTCGCAGCATTAATGACTATTAGTGCCGTAGCTCAGGACCGTTTGGTAGTGCCACAAGCGTCTGCCAATGGAGCGCGAATTCAATCAAATCACAGAACTGTTAGCCACCAGAACCAAATTGTGGCTCGTGGCGGTATCAGTGCTGTGAACGTAGCTTATTCTGATGATTTCAGTCAACCTAATGACACTACCTCATTGAAAGCAAGAGGTTATCTACCTTATTACAGAGGTACAGGCCCACAGGGAATTGCAGCAACATGGTTTCAGGGAAATGCATCAGCAATTACCGCATACAACGGTGCTGCAGATGCTTACGTTGCAGCTAATTTTCAGGTAGTAACCGGTATGAATGATATTGACAGTTGGCTGGTAACTCCTGCAATGAATATTACTGCAGGTGATGTTATTTCTTTTTATTGCAGAACAACAGATGGTTCTATTTGGCCGGATTCTGTTCGTGTGATGTATTCTGCAGCAGGCGATTCAACACCTGAGGGTTTAACTTGGGTTGAGTTAGGTCGTTTTCAGGCTTATGATCAGGCTTGGGAACAAAAAATTTATACCGTTGCTGCATCAGGTGCTACTGCACGTTTTGCAATTCGTTATGCAGTAATTGAAGGAGGCCCATCAGGAAATAACAGTAATTACATTGGTATTGACCAATTAGATATTTTCACTCCTCAGGCTATTGATGGTCAGACATATGCTATGGATAATATTCCATCTGGTTGTGGTTTAAGTGCAACTACTCCTGTTACGGTTACTTTTAAGAATAACGGAGCTTCAAGTATCACAGGTTTCCCTGTTGGTTTTATGGTGGATAATGGTACACCTGTTAATGAAACATTTACAGGAACTATTGCATCAAATGCAACCGCTTCCTATACCTTTACAGGAACTGCGGATTTATCAGCACCGGGTGCACATACCGTTAAAGCTTTTATTTCTTTGCCTTCTGATGGTAACCCACTTAACGATACACTTTCAACAACGGTAATTAATATTCCTCCAATAGTGATAACTACAACTCCTACTACTGAAGGTTTTGAATTGGCAGCTGTAGGAGCTACGCCTCCTATTGGATGGACTACCGAAGATACTGACGGTGATGGTTCTAACTGGGATTTCATTAATACGTATCCACATAATGGCGCAATGTGCGCACGAATTGGTTTTGGTGGTGGTTCAGTTGCTACTGCAGAAAACTGGCTTATTTCTCCATGTTTGGATTTGACTGCTGGTACCAATTATATTCTGGAATACTGGTATAAAAGTTTTGATGATACACAGACTTCTTATCAACTCGAATCACGTTTCGGCACAGCAACTACAGGTGCATCTATGACTAACAACATTGCTGTTGATCCACTTTTCGCTGACTCCAGCTATCATATGGCATCTCACTCATTCAGTGTTGCTTCTGACGGAGTTTATTACCTCGGATTTAATGCTTTTGGTTCATCACCACAAAATTCACTTCGTTTGGATGATGTTTCATTGGCTGTTAGCACAGGTATAAATGAAAATACTATTGAAAACAAAGTATCTGTTTATCCGAACCCTGCTTCTGACTTCTTAAATGTAACAGCTAAACTTAAAGGTCAGTCAACACTGATTATTTACAACAACCTGGGTCAGGAAGTAATGAACTATTCATTCAATGAAGCTTTCAAAGTTCAGTTAGATGTTCAGTCACTTGCAAAAGGTGTTTATACTGTTAAAATTAACAATGCCGATGGTGTTGTAATAAATAAATTTGTAAAGCAATAATTTGCAAATAATATTATAACGAAAGGCTGTCCAACAGGGCAGCCTTTCTTATTTTAGCATGGTTGATATGGGTAAAATGCAGCAAGTATATGATGCAGACAAAATAACTTTCTTTGAGAAGGTTTATCAGGTTGTGCGGCTTATTCCTGAGGGAAGGGTAACTTCTTACGGTGCAATTGCTGCCTATCTGGGTAGTGCGCGTTCATCTCGCATGGTTGGTTGGGCAATGAATGGCTCACACCGGGTAAAACCTAAAGTGCCGGCACATCGCGTTGTTAATCGTATAGGAATGCTCACCGGAAAGCACTTTTTCGGAGAACAAAATACCATGAAACATTTATTAGAGAAAGAAGGTGTTAAGGTAGAAGACGATAAAATTGTGGACTTTAAAAAACACTTTTGGGATCCTGCTGTTGAACTTTTATTATAGCCAAACCAAACGCTTATACTTATATTTGCACCCATGTCCATAACGAAAGAAAAAGTTCTCGAAGCACTGAGTTACGTTCAGGAACCTGATTTGAAAAAAGATCTGGTGACACTGAATATGATAAAAGATATTGAAATTGACGGTAAAAAAGTTGCCTTTACCGTTGTCCTTACCACACCTGCATGTCCTCTTAAAGCCGAAATTGAACGTGCCTGCAGAAATGCAATTCGTGAGTTTGTAGATAAGGAGGCCGATGTTACCGTTAATATGACTGCACGTGTAACTACCAACAGAACCGATGATTTGCAGATGATGAAAGGAGTTAAAAATATCATCGCTGTTGCATCAGGCAAAGGGGGTGTAGGAAAATCTACCGTGGCAGCCAACCTTGCAGTATCATTAGCCAATAATGGTGCAAAAGTAGCATTGGTGGATGCCGATATATTTGGGCCAAGTGTGCCTATCATGTTCGGAGTAGAGCATGAACGGCCTTATGTGGAAGAAGTAAATGGCAAACAGTACATGGTGCCGATAGAAAGATTCGGTGTGAAACTGATTTCTATAGGTTTTCTTGCCGACCCTGCACAGGCAATTGTTTGGCGTGGCCCTATGGCGTCCAAAGCATTGAAACAGTTGTTCAGCGATGTAATGTGGGGCGAAATAGATTATATGATTATTGATCTTCCGCCCGGAACAAGTGATATACATCTCACACTCATATCTGCTGTACCAGTTACTGGAGCTTTAATAGTAACAACTCCTCAGCCTGTAGCATTATCCGATGCTCGAAAAGGAGTTGCAATGTTCATGTTACCTTCTGTTAACATTCCTGTACTTGGGTTGATAGAAAACATGTCATGGTTTACACCGGCAGAATTGCCCGAAAATAAATATTACCTTTTTGGTAAGGATGGAGGGCAGAAGCTTGCCGATGAAATGAATATCCGTTTGATAGGACAGATTCCATTGGTACAATCGGTAAGAGAAGGTGGCGATAATGGTTTGCCGGTAGCAATCTCAGACGATTCCCTTGTGGCAGATGCATTTAACAACCTTGCAAAAAGTGTAGCTCAACAGGTTGCAATCCGCAATGCAAACTTTGAACCTGCACAACGTGTAGAAGCAAAAGGGTATTAAGCTATGGAAATGATTCAACAAGATAACAGTGCACTTATTAAAAGAATCGAATCAGCTCTCGACTCGGTACGACCTTACCTCAAAGCCGACCATGGAAATGTGAGCTTGATTGAAGTAACTGCCGATAAAATTGCAAAGGTGAAGTTTGAAGGCGCCTGCAGTTCATGCTCAATGAGTGCAATGACCTTTAAGGCCGGAATAGAAGAAACCATTCTAAGGATGGTTCCCGAAATTAAGGCTGTAGAAACAATTGACGATTTGCCTTAGCAAGTAAACGCTTCACCATATTTTTAATAAATTTTCAATTTTAATTTCATCTCTGCGTTACGGGTTAAGGTAACTATACGTTATTTTTGTAACATGTTACGTATTCTGTTTTTATTCACGTTTTCAGTATTCATGCTGAATACTTCCGCTCAAACCTATATGGTGTTCAAAGGGGATACCATTAACCGCAAAGACAAGAAAGGTTTGAAACAAGGTATATGGAAAAAATATTATCGTAATGATGTACTTTTTTCTGAAACCGTTTTTAAAGATGACAAACAAACTGGCACTTCTAAATTTTATTACGAAAGCGGCAAACTGAAATCGCAACTAATTTGGCTGAAACCGGGAATTTTTGCATCAGCAATGACTTATTTCGAAGATGGAAAAAAAATGTCGGAAGGGTTTTACAAAAACGAAAAGAAAGACAGCACATGGAAATACTTTAATCAGGATGAAAAACTTACAGCGATAGAAAGTTTTAAAAATGGTCAGCGCCATGGTAAATGGAGCACCTATTATCCTGAAGGAGGAAAAGTGGAGGAAAAAATTTATGTAAATGATAAGCTCGAAGGTCCTTATCTCAAGTTTTTCAGTGATGGAAAACCAATGCTGAAATCAACTTACAAGAATGACAAACTCACAGGCAGTTTTGTTGTTTATAACGCAGATGGTAAACCCTATACTTCCGGTAATTATGACAAAGGTGACAGGGTTGGTAAATGGGTGCAGTGTGATGATAAAGGAAATCCATGGATAGAAACCCAATACAAAAATGGTTTCGAAGTGAAAACGGATACGATTAAACGATAATGATAGTTTTTTTGAAATGAGTAAGAAAGGCAGAATACTGATGGCGATGAGTGGCGGGATAGATAGTTCTGTTGCAGCTATGATGCTTCATGACGAAGGTTATGAAGTAATAGGATTAACAATGAAAACATGGGACTATGCATCTTCGGGTTCATCAGGAAAAGAAACCGGTTGTTGCAGTCTTGACTCAATAAATGATGCACGCACCATTGCTGTGCAAAAGGGTTTCCCGCATTATATTCTCGACATCAGAGGTGAGTTTGGCGATTTTGTGATTGATAATTTTGTGGATGAATATTTGGGAGGACGTACTCCTAATCCATGTGTGTTGTGTAATACGCATATCAAATGGAGTGCACTGATAAAACGTGCCGATATGCTCGACTGTGAGTTTATTGCAACAGGTCATTATGCATCGGTTCGTCTGGAGAATGAGCGCTATGTGGTTTCACGAGGTCTTGATTCTTCCAAAGACCAAAGCTATGTGTTGTGGGGGTTAAGTCAGTCAAGCCTTGCACGAACAAAATTTCCTTTAGGAAAATTCAGGAAATCCGAAATTCGCAACATGGCCATGGAAATGGGATTCAATGATCTTGCAAACAAGAGTGAGAGTTATGAAATTTGTTTCATTCCTGACAATGATTATCGTTCATTCCTGAAAAAGAGAGTAGAAGGCATTGAAGAAAAATTAGATGGAGGATTATTCGTAAACACCAAGGGCGAAGTGATTGGTAAACATAAAGGATATCCGTTTTACACCATCGGTCAGCGCAAAGGCCTGGAAGTAGCATTTGGTAAACCCATGTTTGTTGTAAAAATTAAACCTGAAAGTAATACAGTAGTGCTGGGAGAGTATGATGATTTAACAAGAACTACTATGAAGGTGCGCGGTCTTAATCTGATAAAATACAATGACCTGAAAAAAGAAACAGAAGCTTTAACTAAAATTAGATATAAAGACCCCGGAACATTGAGCACAGTAATTCAAACAGGTGAAGAAAATGCCGAAGTAACATTTCATGCACCGGTACATGCTATTGCACCCGGGCAAAGTGCTGTGTTTTATGAAAACAATGACGTACTTGGCGGTGGATTTATAGAAAAAGAACAATGAAAGGAAAATCTGCTCTGTTTATATTGGCACTGGCAACGGTGATTACAATCACGGCATGTCATAAAGATGAATCACTAAATGAGCCCATCAGTTACAGGTATTTTCCAATGGCAGTTGGCGATTCACTGATATATGATGTGAGTTTGTTTGATAAAGATTTGAATACTTACGACAGTACTTATCAGTTACTGGAGCGTGTTGAATCTATATTTTCTGATAATCAGGGCAGGCCAACATTCAGGTTGGAAAGATATACTCGCAAAACGGCAACGGACCCCTGGATTATTTATAAAGTGTGGACAGCTAATCTTCTTACTACAAGTGCCGAAAAAAAAGAAGATAATATCACCTATGTAAAACTGGTTTTCCCGGTAAAACTTAATGAACAATGGAACGGTAATGCCAAAAATTTTATGGCTGATGAATTTGACGATTACAAAATCATAAGTATTGATGAACCTTATTCATCTGCTAATTTAAATTTCGACAGCAGCCTCACCGTAAGGCAGGTGGATTATGACTACGGTTTTGAAAAACGCAGCCATTATGAAAAGTATGCAGCCGGAGTAGGAATGGTTTATAAGGACGTGTATGACTCACTTCAGGGAAGTCCCGGTGGTCGTATCTTTCATTATACCGAATCACTGATATCACATAACAAAAAATAATTGCATGAAAAACTTTTTACTCATTTTCTTATTAGCCATGATTTCAGAATTGGCCCCTGCGCAAAACAGAATAGCCGTACTTCTGAATGATAAAAACGGAACTCCTTATTCTTTTTCCAATCCATCGGCATATCTTACACAACACGCTATTGCACGAAGAGCACAATTCTCCATTGCATTAGATTCCACTGACCTTCCGGTAAATCCTGCCTATATCAGCGCCATTCAAAATACAGGCGCTATGGTGTTAAATACATCTAAATGGCTGAATGCCGTTACCGTTGATGTATCATCAGCGCCTAATGCATTAGCTGCCATCAATGCCTTACCGTTTGTAAAACAAACCAAGGTTGTGGGACGTCCCGGCAATAACGGACATGCAGTTAACAAATTCAGTTTCGTAATGCAAAGTTTAACCGAAAGGCAACATCAGCTTCAGAGGGTAGCCTCTGCAAACTCATTTTACAGTTATGGCAATGCGCTTAATCAGATACAAATGATTGACGGAGATAAATTACATGACATGGGCTACAGAGGTAATGGAAAAATTATTGCAATGCTTGATGCGGGATTTTTTAATGCTGATCAAATGACAGTATTCGACAGCCTGCGAGCTCACAACAGAATAATAGATACCTATGATTTTGTAGATCATCAAACAAATGTATATGACGACCATACACATGGCGCTATGTGTTTTTCAATCATTGGCGCCAATGATCCGGGTAATCTGGTAGGCACCGCTCCTGAGGCTTCTTTTTATTTATTTCGCTCTGAAGATGCAAATACTGAAAATCCAATTGAAGAATATAATTGGGCTACTGCAGCCGAAGCTGCTGACAGCGTGGGTGCCGATATCATTTCGAGTTCATTGGGATATTTTGTATTTGACGACCCTTCATTGGACCATACTTATGCAGATCTTGATGGAAAAACCACACCTATTGCAATAGCTGCTACTATAGCATCGCGCAAAGGTATGGTTGTGGTGAATAGTGCCGGTAATGAAGGTAATAATTTTTGGCATTATATCATCAGCCCTGGCGATGCCGATAGTATCATCACTGTTGGTGCTGTTGACTCTGTTGAGCAATATGCTTTTTTCAGCAGCACCGGACCTACCGCTGACGGTAGAGTAAAGCCTACAGTTGCAGCTCAAGGAATGGGTACCTATGTTTCCAATCCTTATAACAACTCTGTGTTTTCAGGTAACGGTACATCCTTTTCGTGTCCTGTTATTGCAGGAATGGTTGCTTGCCTCTGGCAAAGTGTTCCATCGGCAACCAACATTCAGATAATGGGAGCGATAAAGCAAAGTGCATCGCAATATCTCAATCCCGATTCATTACTCGGTTACGGCATTCCTAATTTTGATTCTGCAAGAATGATGTTGTTATCCATCAATAATCCCAACTTCGGTAAAGGCGATTTTATTGAAAACGTATTTCCAAATCCTTTTTCACAAACCCTGAATGTAAATTTTTACGCAGAAACAAATAGTAAATTTACTGCTGAAATATTTGACATGGCAGGCAAGCGAGTGACTCAAAAACAAGGTTTTTTTAATCCTTACATGATTAATAGTTTTCAGGTTCAGACAAGCGCTTTTGCCAAAGGAGTGTATATGCTGCGCATTGTAACTGATAATGCTGTGTATAAGCGAAGAATAATAAAACAGTAATCGTTTCGCTCAATAAAATAATTATTGATTGTTTTCGTAATTGAATTTATTAACTGATTAAGCGCGCTATTCCGAATGCAGCGCCTGCGGCTATTATTCCAATTATAGTAGTACGAATTCCACCTTTTACAGGAGGTTGTCCCGTAAATTTACTTTTGTAATAGCCGAATATAAACAAGCAGATTATCGTTATAAGTGATGAGTACAACAAGCCTTCCTGTGGATGTTCAGTAAAAAAATAGGCACTTAACGGAACCACCCCTCCAACAATATATGATAAACCAATGTTGAGCGCACTCTTGCCGGCACGTTTTTCATCGGGCTTTTCAAGACCTAATTCATAACGCATCATAAACTCAACCCACTTATCTTCGTCTTTAGCCATTTCATCTGCGATAAGTTGTTGTGTTTTTTCTGACAAACCATATTGCGCAAACACTTCACGCACTTCTTCTTTTTCTTTTTCGTAAAAATGTTTCACCTCGTAGTATTCACGCTTTAGTTCGCTGTTATAATGCTCTACTTCGGTTTGCCCGGCCAGATAGCCGCCTAACCCCATGGCTATAGAACCGGCACAAATTTCTGCAAGGCCTGCAGTTATCACAATGGCGTTGCTATCCACAGCACCACTAAGCCCTGCCGCAAGTGCAAAAGGTACAGTAAGCCCGTCAGCCATACCAATTACGATATCCCTTATCAGATCTGACTGGGTAAAATGTGTTTCTTGATGGTGACCATGATGTCCATGACCTGATGGATGTGGATGCATAATTTTATTGTTTATCTTAGAACCAAAATTAGAAATTTCTTTTTCTGTTTTATTAAAAAATGAAATCAGTTTATCTCGATTATAATGCAACAACTCCTGTTGACCCGCGTGTCCTTGAAAGAATGCTTCCTTATTTTACTGAAAAATTTGGTAATGCTTCCAGTAATACACATGCTTATGGATGGGCTGCCGCTGAAGCAGTAGAGCAGGCAAGGGAGAAAACGGCCTCACTCTTAGGTTGCAGTAAGGATGAAATTTATTTTACTTCGGGATCAACAGAAGGAATCAACCTTGCACTTAAAGGAATTTTTGAAAATTATAGTGAAAAGGGTAAACACATCATCTCATACCAAACAGAGCACAAAGCAGTACTCGACACATTGGAATATCTTAAAACAAACGGGGCAGAAATATCACTCTTGCCGGTTCACCGTGATGGCACCATAGATTTAGAATTACTAAAAAATACTTTACGAAAAGATACACTGATGGTAGCGGCAATGTATGCCAATAATGAAACAGGTGTGGTTTTTCCTGCAAAGGAGATAGGTGAAATTTGTCATCGGCAAGAAGTGTTTTATTTTAGTGATACCACACAGGCTATAGGCAAACTTCCATTGAGTGTGAAAGATGATAATATTGATGCATGTGTTATATCAGCTCACAAAATTTATGGCCCCAAAGGGACAGGAGCAGTTTATTTCAGCAGAAAAAAACCACGGCTTAGCGTGGCACCACAAATACATGGCGGAGGTCATGAAAAAGGATTGCGTTCCGGCACATTGAATGTTCCCGGTATAGTTGCTTTGGGTGAGGCATGTACAATTGCAGAGCAGGATTTGTTGACATCTGCAATGAGTCAGTCGCGATTGCGTACATTGCTGGAGCAGAGCCTCACGGTTTCAGGAAATGTATTTATCAATGGAAGTATTAAAGATCGTTTGTGTAATACAACAAATTTGATGTTTAAAGGAATAAAAAGCGAAGACATCATTAAAAAAATACGACCGGTGGCTGTTGCAGCAGGTTCTGCATGTACTTCGGCAATGCAACAACCGTCACATGTACTCAAGGCAATGGGATTGAGTGAGGAAGAATCCTACTCATCCGTAAGATTCAGCCTTGGAAGGTTTACAACGGAAGAAGACATTAATTTTACCATTGAAAAAGTAAAAAATATATTAAGTAATCATTGATGAACGAAGATAAACGACTGTTTCTGCTCGATGCTTATGCACTCATATATCGAGCCTATTTTGCATTCAGCAGAAATCCATTAATCAACAGCAAAGGACAGAATGTATCAGCCATAACCGGATTTACCTCTGCCTTATTTGATCTTATAAAAAAAGAAAAACCCACACACATTGCAGTGGTATTTGATGCTGCAGCTGAAACAAACCGAGCTGCCGAACACAGCTTTTATAAAGCAAACCGTGAGGCAATGCCCGAAGATATACAGTTTGCTATACCTTATATCAGAGAGATAATTAAAGGTTTTCATATTCCTATGCTGGAATGTGACGGATATGAAGCCGATGATGTAATTGGTACCATTGCTAAACAAAAGGAAAAAGATGGCCATATCATTTACATGGTTACTCCTGATAAGGACTATGCGCAGTTGGTATCACCAAATATTTTTATTTATAAACCCGGCAGACAGGGTAATGACATTGAAATTCTCGGAGTAAAAGAAGTGCTTGAGAAGTGGGAAGTTGATAACCCCGATCAGGTAATTGACATTCTCGGAATGTGGGGCGATGCAGTGGATAATATTCCCGGCATACCCGGAGTAGGAGAGAAGACTGCTAAAAAACTTATTAAAGAGTATGGCAGCATGGAAAATGTAATTGCTTCGGCTGATGAAATTAAAGGTAAGTTGGGCGAGAATATCAGAAACAATGTTGAGCAAGCACGAATCAGTAAACACTTAGCTACCATCATTCTTGATGTTCCGGTTGAAGTAAGTGATGAAGAGTTGCAGATGACGGAACCGGATAAGGAAAAATTGTCGCAGATATTCACCGAACTTGAATTCCGTTCGTTGGGAAAAAGAATTCTCGGTGAAACATTTACTGTTAACCGCGAACAGAAACCTTCCACTTCAGTGCAGGCAAGTTTATTCGGAGATGATGAAATCGAAAAACAAGAAGATGTTCATCGCGGAAAAAACATACACAACACTCCTCATCACTATGTAGTTGTTCAGGATGAAACAGCAATGGATAACCTTGTAAAGGAGTTGTTACTTCAGGAAGAAATTTGTTTCGATACAGAAACTTCTTCACTTGATTATTTTTCTTTAAACATTGTGGGTTTATCTTTTTCGTTTAAGGATGCTACCGGCTATTATGTCCCATGTCCGAATGATGAGGATGCTGCACGAAAAATCTGTCATAAATTTAAACCTGTTCTGGAAAGTAAAACCATTATCAAAATAGGACAGAATATTAAATTTGATATGCTGGTGATGAGGCGATATGGGGTGGATGTGAGCCTTCCTATATACGATACCATGATAGCACATTACTTGGTTGAGGCTGATATGAAGCATGGAATGGATTACCTGAGCGAAACCTATCTCGGTTACACACCGGTGCATATCGAAGAACTCATTGGCAAGAAAGGGAAAGGTCAGGGAAGCATGAGAGATGTCCCTATTGAAAAAATTTCGGAATACGCTGCCGAAGATGCTGACATTACTTTTCAGCTGAAGAAAGTTATCAGTCCAATGGTTAAGAAGAAAGAAGTGGAAGAGGTTTTGCAGAAAATAGAATTGCCGCTGATAGAAGTTCTTGCAGATATGGAGTATGAAGGTGTGCGCATTGATGAGACCTATTTAAATACCTATAGTAAAGAACTTGAAAAGGAAATGATTCATTATCGCGATCAGGTATTTTCTCTGGCCGGAATGGAATTTAATCTGGATTCTCCTCGACAGTTAGGTGATGTGTTGTTCGGGCATTTGAAATTGCCGGTAGATAAGAAAACCGCAACCGGTCAACATTCGACCAATGAAGAAGTACTAAGTAAACTCGCATCAGAATATCCTATTGCGGAGAAAATATTAGAGTATCGTGAGTTGACAAAACTTAAATCAACTTATGTTGATGCTTTACCTTTGATGATTAACCCGAAAACCGAAAGAGTGCATACTACTTTCAATCAGACAATCGCTTCTACCGGAAGACTTAGTTCTATTGGGCCTAACCTTCAGAATATCCCTATACGTACAGAGCGCGGGCAAAAAGTGCGTAAAGCGTTTATAGCAAGAGATAAAGAGCATGTATTGATGTCAGCAGATTATTCGCAGATTGAATTGAGGTTGGCAGCTGAAATTAGCGGTGATGAAAATATGCTGGAAGCTTTCCGACATGGACATGATATACATAAAGCCACTGCTGCACGCGTGTATAATGTGCCCATGGACGAGGTCACTAAAGAAATGAGAAGTAAAGCTAAGATGGTAAATTTCGGAATTATTTATGCCATATCAGCATTTGGATTGTCGCAGCGACTTGGAATACCAAGAAAGGAAGCGAGTGAACTTATAGAAAATTATTTTGTGCAGTATCCCAAGTTGAAAAACTATATGAACGATACGCTCGATTTTGCACGCACACATGGTTATGTGAAAACTATAATGGGACGAAGACGCTATCTGAAAGATATTAACTCCAGAAACTTTACAGTGCGTGGTTTCGCAGAACGCGAAGCAATAAATGCACCATTACAAGGCAGTGCTGCCGATTTAATTAAGTTGGCAATGATTAACATTTATGATGAATTCCGGAGATTAAAACTTAAAACAAAAATGACTCTGCAGGTACATGATGAGTTGGTGTTTGATGCACATAAAGAAGAAGTAGAGATCATTAAACCAATCATTCATGACAAAATGGTACAAGCAATAAAAACCAATGTGCCACTGGAAGTTGAAATTGGGGTAGGCGAAAACTGGCTCGAGGCACATTAAAATCTTAAAATATAGGGTGCTGATTTCAATTTATTTTATATATCTTTGGAATTCAAAGCCATTGATATGAAAAATAAAATTACCTTAATTGTACTGTTGGCCTTTGCAGTCGCTCATGTCAACGCTCAATTAGTTGTTACCTCAGGAAATCCTGTAAATGCTATTGTAGATTCATTGATAGGAACCGGTGTTACTGTTAGTAATATCACATATACCGGAAGTGCTTCATCCCGCGGATTTTTTCGTTGTTCAGGCGGATGTAATCTCGGATTAGCAAAGGGGATTTTTCTCTCAACCGGTGATGCAGGAGAAACACCTACCTCACCACCATCAGATTTTCATAGCTCAGATATGAGCACCGTTGGAGATGTACAATTGAATCAGATTGTGAGCCCACAAACCACCTTTGATGCCGCAGTGCTGGAGTTTGATTTTACACCTGCTACCGATAGTATTGGATTTCGTTTCGTATTTGCTTCAGAGGAGTATAATGAATATGTGAATGCAGGCTTTAATGATGTATTTGCATTTTATATTTCCGGTCCAGGAATAACGGGCTCCAAAAACCTTGCGTTAATACCCGGAACTTCTATTCCGGTTTCAATTGATAATGTGAATAATGGAAACAGCGGTGGTGCTGCAACAGGCCCATGTACCAATTGTGCTTATTATACCGATAACGTACCTAATGGAGGTGCATCAATATTTTTTGATGGGTTCACTCATGTTATTCCTGCAGGAATAAGAGTGCAACCATGTCAGACGTATCACATGAAGTTTGCGGTTGCTGATGTGGGTGATCATGTTTTTGATTCCGGAGTTTTTCTGGAAGGTAAAAGTTTTAGCAGTATTGGGAATTTGAATCTTTATGCCAATGGTCAAGTATGTACATCGGATACCGTTTATGCATGCCATGGCGACTCTGTGGTTTTGTCAGCATCAGCTACCAGCAGCAATATTACCTGGAATAACGGTGTTACAACGCAATCAATTGTAGTTACAGAGGCAAACATTACACCTACAGGGATATATCAATATGCAGTAATCAATGGAGCCGCATTATGCTTTGCATCAAGTAAGCAAGTTAAAGTAATTTTTCAAACTCCTTCTGCCACTATTACTCCTTTAGGTTCAACCAGCCTTTGTCCAGGAGGAAGTGTAGTCTTACAAGCGAACTCTGGTAATAGCTATTTGTGGAGCAATGGTGCAACAACACAAACTATCACTGTTTCCACAGCAGGAACCTATACCGTTACTGTTTCTATTTCGCCCACATGTCTTGCTACTTCAAATCCGGTGTCTGTAACTGTTGCAGCACCTACAGCAACAATTACGGGTGTTACTACCATTTGTTCCGGACAAAATACAACACTCTCTGCTTCCTCAGGAAACAGTTATTTGTGGAGTAACGGAGCCACTACACAATCTATTTCTGTCAACACCGCAGCCACCTACACTGTGACGGTAACTTTCTCCGGAGGATGTACAGCATCTGCTTCAGTTGCTGTTTCAGCTAACACAAATCCGGTTCCTACCATCACAGGGACTAACTCCATTTGTCAGGGTCTAAGTAGTACGCTCAGTGCAGGAAGTTACACTTCGTATTTATGGTCAACCGGAGCAACCACTGCAAACATTTCTGCAAACACATCAGGCGTTTACACAGTAACAGTGACGGATGCCAATGGATGTACAGGAAGTAATACGTTTAATCTTACTGTCAATCCCAATCCAACCCCAACCATTACAGGAGTCACAGCATTTTGTCAGGGGGCTAATTCCACATTAAATGCAGGTGGAGGTTACGCCAGTTATCTGTGGTCAACAGGAGCCACAACACAAACGATAAA
>JAFDWZ010000013.1 GCA_018268195.1 Bacteroidota bacterium
ACAACAAAAAGAAAAAGGCGGGCAAGGATTCTTGCTCGGGACTACGAGTGTAGAGAAGAATAATTTTTTTGTTTTATCACTTGCTGCAAATAGCAATCCGCAGAAAATTGTTTCTACAACTTAGTAGCTACTACAAAAGCTTTCTTGAATTTTTTTGTCGAGCCTGTGGGGTTAAATACTTCAGCATATAACACATAAATTCCTGTTGCTGCTTTTTCATTACGTTCGTTAATGCCATCCCATGTAAAAGAGTCGTTAGGAGCCAGCAATTTCGACTTTACAAGATTCTTAACAAGTTGCCCTGCATCGTTATAAATTTTAGCATTGAGCATATAACCATTTTCATTCAGATTAAGGTAAAAGGTTATCACATCATTATACCCATCATCATCCGGTGAAAAAATTTCAGGTTGAATGCTTAACTCTCCATTGGGAATTTGCTCACTTGCAGACTGTGAATTTTTATATCCAGGTGTGGCATATCCCACCTTAGCTGCTGCCGAATGCCAGTTGCCAATATCCTGTGTAGGACGAGTGAAACTGATTCGTTCTAAGGAAACACCATTGACATCATCTATTAAAGGGTAATGCATGGAAGCAGTATAAGCAAAACGATCTAAACGATTAAAGGAATAATCCGTAATAATGCATGTGCCTTTGTCGTCATTGTAGGATGGAAGAGAAGATTGTAAAATATTTTCTTTTACTGCCGAAGGATAGAACGTCATAAGTGAGGCTACATCAGATGTGAGAGCTACATAATCTCCGGGGAAAAATAAATACCCGTCACTGCTGATAACATAATTTGTTGCAATAGAGTCAAGATTATCAGTGTTGCAGATACGCAAGTTCTTCAGGTCAAAAACCTTGGTGGAATTGTTATACAGTTCAACAAAATCATTTCCTCCGGTTTTTGGATTAAATAATATTTCATTGATGAGGATACCTCCTGACGTTACGGCTTCAGGCAAAGCAACTTTCAGACTGAGTGTTCCGGTAATTTTATTTCCGGGGCAATCAGTAATATCATCACTTACGGTAACATGATAAATAATTCCGTTTTGCAGAGGAGATGAAAGTATGAGTGACACAATACGGTCGTTAATGTTAACAGTTAAAGGTTGCCCGATTCCGTTATCAATGGAATAGCTGGATGCAAGTGCTGCAACAGCAGCATCGGGAGTTTTTGAAAAGGTTAAATCAATTTGTGTCGAGGATGCAAGATAAGCACGCAGGAGTTCAGGTGAGGTTGTGTCAGTATAATTTCCTTTCACACTGTTTATTTTTCCCGGTGTTCCTCCTGAAGGGTCGTTTGATGCCAACCAATTATAGCGCACATCACAAGTGAAGTCAGGGTTTATTCGTTCAATGGTAAAACCTCCGTTTTTCTTGGTGCTGTTATTGTAGTAATCATCACTGAAAACCACTCGGTCAATTTGCTGACTATTGTTGTCGAATAATTTTAAATCATCTCCTATATCATTGTTAAGGGAAGGGAATGAAGGAGTTCCGGCCACATTACCGTAAGCAGAGAACAATGGAGCATCGCTGCTTTTACATACAATCAGATAATCTCCCGGCTGAATAGAAACATTGCCAATTACTGCTACTGATGTCGAACCATCACTAATTTTCCATCCGTTAAGATTTATGATGGCAGAAGAACGGTTAAACAATTCTACAAACTCAGCATTAGGTAATGGTGCTGAAGATACGGGTTCAAAATAAATTTCATTGATGACTATATCAAAAGGCTGTGCAATTACAGGTGCTTGATAGGTGAAGTTTGAAGTGGAGTTGGATGCGATAGGATTTCCTGCAAGGTCTTCCACATTATTAATGGTGATGGTGTTGGCGGTTCCGCTGTTGAAAGGAGTTGAAAAAACAAGATGCACAACTGAAAAATCAGAAGCATCACGTGTAGCGGTTGATGGATTACCTAAACCATTATTTACGGAGTAGTTGGTTGCTGTTTGAGCTGAAAGCTGCGATATAGGTTCAGAAAAGTGCACATCTGCCTGAGTGGATGAAGCGGCAACAGTGTTTATAATTGTAGGTGCAATAACATCAGCAATATTGGGTATGACAAAATCATCGAAGAAAAAATTAGTTGCATTGCTGGAAGTATAGTTACAAACTACTCCAAAATAATTTCCGCTGTTATAAGTAACATCGGTGCCGGTGGCTTGCAAACTGAAATTTGTTCCGGCAGCGGCATCAGCAAAAATGCTCCATAAGCCATTGTTATCTCTTGTTACTTTCACCCTGATGGTGAATGCAGAGGCAAGAAATCCATCTGTACCGCGAGCTACTGAAACGGTTGTTGTACCTGTCTGTTTAAATAATTCAATGGCATCGTTAGATAAGTTTTCGCCAAACTGAAGATAATAACCATTAAGGCTGCCTTTGAGATTTTGCGAATTGCTCACTAAATAGACTCTGGCATTATTACTTGCTGATGGTGCAAAATTGAGTTTGATATAAAACTGCCATTCCGTATTATCAAGGGTAGGAAGGCTGGTGGCCACAGCCAGATAAGAGGAACTTGTCCCGCTGCTGTTAAGCTGCAATTGTTGCGAAGCATTGACTATAAATTGTCCTGCATCACCATTCCACGAGGGATTATTGGTAAAATCGCCATCTGAAAAATTATCGGTAATTTGTCCAAATGAAAAAATACTTTGAAACAAAAAGGCAATGATTAAAAACTTTTTCACGTTAATAGAATTAATAAGGCAGTGAAGATAAGAATACCATTGTAAATAAACCAATGTAATAGAATGTTCACTGAAATAAAATTTGCAAATTTGTACACTTAACTAAATAATTATGAAAGTAGCAGTAGTGGGAGCCACGGGATTGGTAGGTCAAACAATGTTGAAAATTCTGGAAGAACGAAAATTTCCTGTTACGGAGTTGTTGCCTGTAGCATCAGAAAAATCTGCAGGAAAGGAAGTTGTTTTTAATAATAAAAAATATAAAGTTATCACCTGCGAAGAAGCAGTTAAACAGAAACCACAGATTGCATTATTTTCGGCAGGCGGCAGCACTTCGCATCAGTGGGCACCTTTATTTGCACAAGCCGGCACTACGGTTATTGATAATTCATCGGCATGGCGTATGGACGAACATTGCCCTCTGGTAGTTCCTGAGATTAATGCTGATGTATTGCAGCCCAAACATAAAATCATTGCCAACCCGAATTGTTCAACCATTCAGATGGTGCTTGCGTTAAATCCGTTGCACAAAAAATATAAAATCAAAAGAGTAGTTGTCTCCACATATCAGTCTGTTTCGGGTACAGGAAAAAAGGCTGTTGATCAGTTGATGAATGAACGTACAGGAAAAGAAGGACCTATGGCTTACTTGCATCCCATTGATTTGAATGTTTTGCCGCAGATAGATGTTTTTCTTGACAACAAATACACCAAGGAAGAAATGAAAATGGTGAATGAAACCAGAAAAATTATGAGAGATGATTCCATTCGTGTTACAGCTACTACGGTGCGTGTGCCTGTGAAGGGAGGTCACAGCGAATCGGTAAATGTGGAGTTTGAAAATGATTTTGAACTGGATGATGTGTATGACTTATTAAATCATACACAGGGAGTGGTAGTGGTAGATGATATTTCCAAAGCAGTGTATCCGATGCCACTTTATGCTGAGGGTAAGGATGAAGTATTTGTGGGACGAATCCGTAGAGATGAATCGCAACCCAAAAGTTTAAACATGTGGGTTGTGGCCGATAATTTAAGAAAAGGTGCTGCCACCAATGCAGTGCAGATTGCAGAGTACTTGGTAAAACAGCAATTGGTAAAATAAAAAAGCTGCCTTTATGAGGCAGCTTTTTTCTGATATATGGTCTTATTAATTTCTTCTTCCACCCAAGTAAATCATCACGTAGTACATCAGAGTTGCTAAGGCACCGAGTGCTTCTACTACATAGGTCATTGCAGCCCACCAAAGTGCATCTTTTGCCTTGGCATGTTCTGCAGGAGTAACCATTCTGCTGCTCTCAAGCCATACCAGCGCTCTTTTGCTGGCATCAAATTCTACAGGTAGAGTGATAAAGCTGAAAAGTACTGTCATTGCAAACAGAATAATTCCTGCAAGCAACAATGAAGGGAATGTATTAATCAGTAAAATTCCTGCAAGTAAAACCCACTGCACCCATTTGGATGCGAAACTTACCACCGGCACTAATGCTGATCGTAACTGAAGCATTGCATAAGCTTTAGCATGTTGCACTGCGTGGCCACATTCATGTGCAGCAACAGCAGCAGAGGCAGCATTACGTCCGCTATATACAGGTTGGCTCAGATTCACTGTGCGATCTAAGGGGTTGTAGTGATCGGTAAGTTGTCCTTCCACAGAAATTACTTTCACATCATTTATCCCATTATCGCGAAGCATTTTTTCTGCAATTTCTTTACCACTCATCCCATTGCACAATGTTTCCTGCGAGTATTGTTCAAACTTTCGTTTGAGTTGTGCGCTCACCAGCCATCCGATGAGCATAAAAATAATTATTATAAGGTAAATTCCCATTTTTCTATTTTCGATTTGATGTGTAACAGTTTATTGATATTTAAGTTTTGTCGTCAAAAAGTATGCAAATATACATAGTCTGCACTTTTGGCAGAAACGTATGGCACAAGGACGTTATTATTCCCAGCGAAAAGTTTTGGCAGCAAGCAGATAAATACCAATTCCCCACCCAAGCAGTACGAGCAATTGTGTCGAAACATCTAGTAGCCCTGCTCCTTCAAATGCCACTTTTCGCATGGCATCATTAAGGTAGGTTAACGGCATGGCTTTACAGATGGGTTGCATCCATGAGGGAAAAACTTCAATAGGAAAAAAAGTTCCGGCAAGCAGAAATTGTGGCAGTGTAATAATGTTGGAGATAGGAGGTATGGTGCTTTCACTTTTGGCAATTCCCGACACCACAAACCCAAAGCCCATGAAAATAATTAGTCCAAATGCACACAGCAGCAACATTAACAAAAAAGTTGACCAGCCATGAATGAGAGTAAATCCAAAGGCATATTTTCCTATAGTAATGATGAAGCAGGCTCCAAGCAATGAAAAAACCATTCGGCTTAATGCTTCGCCAAATACGATGGAGATACGCTTTACCGGTGTTGCAAAAAATCGTTTTATGACAAGAGTCTGACGTAAGCTGAAAAATACAAATGCAGTACCGAAAACACCTGTTGACAGCAATGCAAAACCCAGCTGCCCGGGCAAAATAAAATCTATTTGCTTGTACTCACGTCCCGGAACAACTTCCTGTTTCAGCTGAGCCATAGGATGCTGAATGTGTGCCGTCTGAAAGTTCACCTTGTTGATGATGTTGTCCAGAATACTGTGTGCAAGAGCTCCTTTTTCGGGTGAAGCAGTGGAGGTGATAAGGTGTGCAGTAAAATCAGTGTTGCTGTTATTGAGTTTTTCTATTTTTAAGATTCCATCAATTTCGCCTTTTTGAAGTGATTGTTGCATTTTGTCATACGAACCTTCAACCTTTTTAATAACATCCATTTTCTGAATGGCCTGGCTAATGGCGTTGTTGGAATCTCCTGAAGGGTCAACATAAAGTTTTACACTCACTTTTCCTCCGGAAAGAAATCCGAAAACAAGGATAAATATGAGTGGAAATGCAAGAGTGAAAACCACAGCACTTGGGCTGCGTGTTATAGAGCGGAAACTGGCCTTTGAAATTGCCATCATTGCTCTGAACTGTGAGTATTTCATTGTTAATTCTTAGAATCTGATTTCAGGCGTCAAAAGTAATTCAGTTATATTCTCTATGCGTTACTTTTTATTAAAAAATTGTGATTTTATTAAACAATGATAAGGTCGGGTCAATTTTTCTCTGCAAAATGAATCTATGCACGAATCATGTAAAAATGAGGGATATTGTCTTCCGGAAAAGCATCACCATGCACCTGAAATCCATACGACTCATAGAAACTTCTGAGATAACACTGAGCCATAATTTTTATCGGTTGCATACCGAACAGATTTATACACTCTTCAAGTGAGCGAGAGAACAATTCACGACCGATACCGGTGCCTCTCACTTCAAAATGAGTAGCTACTCTGCCAATGGATGGCTCGGCATAAAGAATACCGGGAGGAATAATTCTGCTGTAGGCCACTACTAAATTGTTTTTGCGACCTGTAAGATGCAAGGACAGCTTGTCGGTATCGTCCAAATCGCGATAGGGGCAGGTTTGCTCCACAACAAAAACCTGTTGCCGCATTTGCAGCAAATCATACAGCTCATTTACCGACAGCCGGTTGAAGGCTTTCAGTGACCACAGCATGTCATGGGTGTTTTGTTTGGATGCAGGCATATCATTAGGATTTATTGTTAACGAAAAAATATCAATGCAAAATTAAAAGTTAAAGCAATAAAAACTGCGGCAATGATTGAGTGTAAAAATTTGTAAACGGCAGCAGATTTTCGCAGAGTAATTCAATACTTTTGCAACCATGTCAGCAGGTCAGATTATCCGCAGAGATAGCAACAACACAGGCGTAACTGCAGGTAGTGCCAATCATGTTCATCAGATAATTTCGGAACTTACTAAAGCCGACTCCGTTGGAGTCACAGATAATACTCTTGCCGTTGCTGACTCAGGCAGTGCTATGAACGATTCAGTGGCGAAGGTTGCTGCATTCCGGTTTGTTGACGAAGAAAATACAGACCTAACATCCACAGATATTTCTTTCCTGCCGGCATCATCATATTTAGGTAATCAATCATTAAGTGTACAGTCCGGATCACCGGTTTCATTTAATAAGCAGGTTCCCGACTGGTATGCCACAACAATCTTTTTACTCATAGCAGGAATTACCGTGATTAAAGTTTTTTATCACAGTATTTTCAGACAGATGATTAATGCGCTTTACAATTTTGCGGTTACCAATCAGGTGGTGCGCGATGAAAACATGCTGGTACAGCGTGCTTCTATTTTGCTGAATGCAATTTTTTACGGTGGTGCAGGATTATTTTTATACTGGGTAAGCGTGAAACTCAGTTGGAATAATCCGCTTATCAATCACGGTTTGTTGCGATTTTTGTTTTTTGCTTTTGTTACGGCTGTATTTTTTTCAGTGAAAATGCTTTTGTTAAAATTTATAGGATGGATTTTTGGCATTGACAAGCAGATTGCCGTCTATGTGTTTTCTATCTTTTTAGCTAACAATGCCATAGGAGTGGTGCTGGTAATTGCTGCCGCTGCAATGGCCTATCTCACTGAAATTGCATTTGTGAATTATCTGTGGCTGGTGCTGGCATCGGTAATAATAGCATTTCTTTATCTGTTTTACAGAGCCATACTAATATCCCGTACCATACCGGGGTTCAGATTGTATTATTTATTTTTATACTTTTGCACCCTTGAAATTGTACCGTTGATTTTAATTATAAAATTAACTATTTGGTAATTGAATAGGGAAATTAAAAAATGACCGGAAATTCTAAGGTAAAAACAATTTTAGTTACACAGCCAAAACCAGAGACGGATAAGAATCCATACTTTGATCTTGCAAAGAAGTTTAATCTTAAAATTGACTTCAGGCCGTTTATTCAGATTGAAGGTATTCCGTCAAAAGATTTCAGGAGAGATAGAGTGAATCTGCCCGATTTTCAGGCTGTAATCCTCACCAGTCGTCAGGCTGCTGATCATTATTTTCGTATGGCCAGCGAAATGCGTTTTACTTCATTTGATGATGTAAAATTTTTCTGCGTATCGGAGTCTACAGCATTTTATCTGCAGAAATATATTACCTATCGCAAGCGTAAGGTGTTTTATGGCAACAACAGCATTAACGATTTGGTAGATGTTTTGAAGAAACATAAAAAGGAAAAATTTCTGTTGCCTTGCAGTGAAGTGATGAATCCCGATATCATCAACACTTTGAAAGAAAGCGATATTGATTTTGCTACGGCTGCAATTTACCGTACGGTAAGCAGTGATTTGTCAGACATTGACATCAATGCCTTCGACATGATTGTGTTTTTCAGCCCTTCAGGTGTTCAGTCGTTGATGAAGAATTTTCCGAAGTACAAACAAAGCAATACACGAATAGCAACCTTTGGAGCAACTACTGCACAAACAGCAAAGGATGCCAAACTTAAGGTGGAAATTATGGCTCCTGTGCCCGAAGCTCCAAGTATGACCATGGCTATTGAGCAGTATCTGAAAAAAGCCAATAAGTAATCCGAAACACTTTGCCGGTTATTTGATTTTTACCCGTGCCCGCAACTGCGCAGATTCTTGTATGAAAGTATGGTTTGCTGAAGCATCCAGTTTATCAAGTAATAAAAGCGATTTGTTATTCTGCCCGATTTCGGCATAGCACCATGCACCGTAATACAAGGCATTTACATCATCAGGATGTTCCGATAAAATAAGCTGAAACTTTTGCAATGCATTTTCGAATTTTTTCAGCTTCATATCACTCAAAGCATTTTCAAGAAAAGTTTCGTAGTCCACATCGTCAATGCGGATGTTGTTCCATGAACGGCTTTTGTCTTTTGCTTTTTGAACATCATCGGTGCGTTCACGGTGTTGAACAGCAGAAGCATTTTGCCTGAGTGTATATTCATGGGCATAGTAGTAAGTTTTGTATCCGTTAATATTTTTCAGCAGAGATACACTTTCACTTACGGCAGCTCCGGCAGCAGCTTTTGACATTACATCAGGCTGGTCAGTCATTGCATCTTTGGCAGGCTCAAGAGCTTTGGTATCGGTTGCTGCATATACTTCTGCAATGTTTTCATTCAAGACAATGGTGTCAGCGTGTTTTGATGCTCTGAGAGAATGATTCGTAATTCCTGAAACATGTTCACTTTTCTTTTTAGTTGCGAAGTTGGTTTCCTCCTGTGCAATAGGCTGTTGCTGTGAAGTTGTAATCTTCATTTCACTGTCGGTAGCAGACTCATTTGTATTTGCGTTTACATTTACATCAGCAGGTGGTGGCAGGGGTGCAGATAGCGGAGTAGCTTCAGGCAATTTGGAAGCAATTTTTTCTTCGTTGAAGTTATTGTAAACAGAAAATACCCATCCTGTTGCAATCAATAAAACTACAGACGCAGCAGCATACCACCATCGGTTGATTTGTGGTTGTTCATGTCCGGAGGTATATTTAGCTGAAATTTCGCGCACGGTGTCATCAAGCGGATGAGTTGAGTGTAGCAATTCAATTCCCTCCAGTGCATCAGAGCACAATTCGCAATCGGTAAGATGTTTTTCTACCTCATGTTGCTCAGCAGCAGAGAGTGTACCTCGGCTGTAAGCAAGAAGTTTCTCTTTGCTGAGGCAGCTTGAATTTTGAAATATGTCTGTTTTATTGCTGTACATGATTTTTCTTCTCCATATAAATTTTAAGGTTTCGTTTTCCGTTTTGTATATAGCTTTTCACCCGGTTGAAATCAAAACCTGTCAATTCTGATATTTCGTTGTAACATTTTTCTTTCAGATAAAACAATTCAATGCAAATGCGTTGTTCTTCATTCAGTGTGCCAACGGCTTCTTCCAGCAGTTGCAATTCATATTCGCGCTCATGGGCTTTTTTCTGAAGGTTGTGCTCGGTATCATCTGCAAAATTTTTTTCGTCCTGCACATATTTGTCGGCACGGTTTTTTGCTGCCTGGCTGCTGCGCAACTGCATCAGGCAGAAGTTTTGCGCCACGCGATGTACCCAGTACGAAAACTTTTGTACTTCATGTTTCCGCAGGTCGGTATGCAGTTTTTCAAATATCTGCATCACGGCATCTTTGCTCTCGTCAGGGTCTTTCAGATATTTCATACATACACCAAATACCAGATGCCCGTAGCGATTAAACAATATGCCTACTGCCTGCTTATCGTTTTTCAGGCGATAAGCCGTTATCAGCTCTTCATCGGTTAAAGCGCTTTTATCCTTATTACGGATGAGCCACATATATTCTATTTTACTTTCTGATTGATGTTAAGATGCAGGCAACCGAACGATTCCATAAACCGCAACAAAAAAATGGGATTATGCCTGTATTCAGAGCACCACTTCTTTTATGGCGCTGATGGGGATATCTTGTCCCGCTTTTAACTCAACATGATTGGAAGTGACGGCCCAAACAGTGGTTTCTACAGCGCACGTACCTTCTGTGGTTTCAAATACGATACGTGCTTTTTGTTTGTAATCATTACCCAGTGCCATTGCACCTTCGAGTAGTATTTTACGTCTGGCTCTGTCCACTTCATCGGTCAGCACTTCCTGTTGCACAAAGTGATATTGATTCAGATCTTCTTTTGGAATGATGGTGAGCTCCATATATCAGTTGTTGAATTTATCCTTAAATGCGGCATCTAAAGATATATGTTTTTTTTATTCCTGCCAATTTATTTTTACACGAGCAATTCTTCCTTTGCTGCCTGCCATCCACAAATAGGGGCTTCCGGGAGCCTTGCTCAGGGTATAAAAAGAGAGCTTTCTGCCTGCATCGTCCGACCATTCAACGGGCTTCCCTTTGCTGTTTATTACATAGGTTCCCTGCATACCGGTAACGGCTATCCGATTGGCAGATATAATTTTAACAGATGATACAAAAGCATAGCCGGGCAGAGGCATAGGTGTCCAGTGGCGACCGCCATCGGTAGTTTTAAAAAGGGTAACGATGGAAGAATCGTTCTTCATGTAATTGCCACCACCTATATATCCTGTTTGCGCATTGGCGAAGTCAATACTGAAAATACCTGTCAGCTCCTCACCGCTAATGATAGGTGCCGGCAGTGCGGTAAAAGAAATACCATTATCATCCGACACAAATAAACGGGAGTGATGCCCTCCTGTGGCAAGCCGTATGTGGCTACCCTGCCACCACAGGTTAGAGTTGCTTGCTGCAAAACAGGCTTCGCCTTCGTAAGCGGGAGGGAGTGCTGTGCAAGGGCTTTGCTGCCATGTTTTTCCGCCATCAGGCGTGGTAATTATTCTGAAACATGCGTCAGCAGGATCCGAAACGGCAATGCCTTGCAGAGTATCTTTAAAAAACAGTGCATCAAAAAATATTTTCGAACGGCCATCGGTATAAACCAACTGCCACGTTTTTCCATAATCTTCCGTTCTGAACAGATAAGCGGGCGAATCAATACTCAGCAGCATAACGGTTGAATCGTTGAGTGCTGCCAAAGAGCGGAATTCAGGTGCTTTTCCGTCAACAGTAAGCGAATCGGTATGCCATGTTTTTCCACCATCGCGCGTAAAGCCATACACTCCGTTGTTGGCAGCAAACCAAACGGTGTGCTCACTGCATGCCTGCAATGCGCGGATGCTCAGGTGTGGTGGTTGCTGAAAGTAATCTGTTTCCACAGGTCTGATGTTTTGAGAGTGGATGCTTCCACACATACCTAGTAGCACAGTAAACAAAAAGGCAATACGCATAGTTGATTTTGTAGAGCAACCAAATATAACTAAAACTCTGTGATGACTACCATGCAATCGGTTGCCCAAAAATTTAGACCTGAGGAATAAAGTGTTAGCAACAAAATGGCCGTGTGCCGAAAAAGGTTTGCAACGGCAGGTTATATTGTAGCCATCATAATGATTGTGATGTAAACATGACTCAGCTATCAGACAGGCAGATTGTCCACATGGATTTGGATTGTTTTTTTGTTTCCGTATCGCGGTTGCTGCATCCCGAGCTTAACAACAAGCCCGTGATTGTGGGCGGAGGTGAGCGGGGCGTGGTGGCAGCATGCAGCTACGAAACGCGCAGGTATGGCGTACATTCGGCTATGCCCATCAGACAGGCTAAGCGCCTTTGCCCGGAGGCAGTGGTCATACGTGGCGACTACGATGCCTACAGCAGCCACTCCGATATGGTGAATGAAATCATCAGCTCAAAAGTGCCGCTGTATGAACGCAGCAGCATTGATGAGTTTTATATTGACTTTACCGGCATGGATCGTTTTTTCGGGTCGTACAAATTTGCAAGTGAACTTCGCCAATGCGTAATACGTGAAACGGGATTGCCTATTTCTTTCGGGATGAGCACCAACAAAACGGTGAGCAAGGTAGCTACCGATGAGGCCAAACCCAACAACCAGATGAAGGTGAACACGGGAGAAGAAAAAATATTTCTGGCTCCGCTGTCGGTGCGCAAAATTCCTATGGTGGGCGAAAAAACCTATACACTGCTTCGCAGCATGGGCGTTGAGAAAGTAAAAACCGTGCAGGAGATGCCCGTGGAACTGATGGAAAATGTGTTGGGCGATAACGGCATCAGCATCTGGAAAAAAGCCAACGGCATTGACCCTTCGCCCGTAGAGCCTTATCACGAGCAGAAAAGTATGAGCACGGAAGAAACTTTTGAGCAGGACACCATTGACGTGCAACGCCTGAAACATATCCTCATTGCCATGACAGAAAAACTTTGCTTCCGCCTGCGTAGCGAGCGCAAACTTACGGCATGCGTAGCAGTGAAATTGCGCTACAGCAACTTCGATACACACACCATGCAATGCCGCATACCTTACACCAGTTGCGACCATACGCTCATAAAACATGTGAAAGACTTGTTCGATAAACTGTTTAACCGCAGACTGCTCATACGCTTGGTGGGTGTAAAATTCAGCCATCTGATTGGCGGAGGTCATCAGATAAACCTGTTTGAAGACAGCGAAGAAATCATCAACCTATATCAGGCAATGGACAGAATGCGCCTACGCTTTGGCGAAGACAAAATACATCGCGCTGCAGCGTTGAGTTTTTCTTTTCGCGGATTTAATCCTTTCAACGGAATGAGTAAATCGCCAGTGCAGAAAAACTACCGGGATAGCAGAACAACAGAACCTCCGGAAGGAAAATAATTACACCAAAATTCATCTGTTTAAAATGCATCTCTGTTGTCACACCTTCTTTTCTTTTAATTACGGAATAATGAGTCCGGAGGAGTTGCTGCAGGAGGCGCAGCAGAAAGGTGTTTCTTCGCTGGCTATTACCGATATCAACAACACTTCCGGTGTTCTTGATTTTTTTCGCCTTGCTCCCAAATATGGAATAAAACCCGTAGCAGGAATTGAGTTTAAAAACAGTACTGAAAAAAAATTTACAGCCATTGCAAAAAATGCAGAAGGATTTTATGAGCTTAATATTTTTCTTTCGCAGCATCTGCACAGCGAAGAGCCTTTTCCTGCACAGGCGCCACCGTTTGAAAATGCTTTTGTGATTTACCCTTTCGGTGAAAATATTTTCCGCCTGAAAGAAAATGAGTTTGTGGGAATAAAACCTGCCGAGCTTTTTAAGCTGAATTTTTCAAGGTGGAAACATAATCCTCAGAAACTTGTTGCACTTGCTCCTGTTACCTTTCGCAACCGTATTGACTTCAACACGCATCGTTTGCTCAGAGCTATTGATAAAAATATTCTACTGAGCAAACTCGACCCCGCAGAGCAGGCCTGCCCCGATGAAGTGATGTTTACTCCTCAGGAACTGAAACGCATGTACAGCGATTATCCTTTGCTGCCTGACAATGCACAAAAACTTCTGGAGCCCTGCATGATAGATTTTGAATTCGGTAAAAACAAAAACAAAAAAACATTCACCTCCGGTGCGCGGCTCGACTATCATAAGCTTATGCAACTAAGCTACGAAGGTCTTGCGCAACGCTACGACAATCCTGACGAACACATCATTGATCGTTTTGAAAAAGAAATTCAGATGATTTGTGAGCTGGGATACTCCGCATACTTTCTCATAAGCTGGGATATTGTACGTTATGCGCGCAGCAAAAATTATTTCTATACCGGTCGTGGCAGCGGAGCCAACAGCATGGTGGCTTACCTGCTGCGCATTACCGATGTAGATCCCATTGACCTCGATTTGTATTTCGAGCGTTTTATCAATGCACAGCGTACCAGCCCTCCTGATTTTGATATGGACTTTTCGTCTGATGAGCGCGATGATGTGATTGCCTATATTTTTCGGAAGCATACACCGGCACACACGGCTTTGCTGGCAGCCTACAACACTTTTCAGTGGGATGCAGCAGTGCGTGAGTTGGGAAAAGTTTTCGGATTGCCAAAAGCTGAAATTGATTCTTTCTCCGACAAAGGCAATGTTCACAACGACCATATCAGCAAACTGATTCTCCGCTACGGACAGCGGATCATTAACCTGCCTCACCACCTGAGCATACATGCAGGAGGAGTGTTGATTTCAGAAAAACCGGTTCACCATTACAGCGCTACCACATTGCCGCCAAAAAATTTTCCGCTGGTACAATTCAGTATGCTCGAAGCCGAAGATGTAGGGCTTTACAAGTTTGATATTCTTGCGCAGCGCGGATTGGGAAAAATAAGAGATGCCGTAAATCTTATCAGCAAAAACCGCAACGTAGAAGTGGATATACATGATATCAGAAAGTTTAAGGAAGATGAGGCAGTGAAAGAAAATCTGCGCACGGCCAACCTCATTGGTTGTTTTTATGTGGAAAGCCCGGCCATGCGCATGCTGCTGAAAAAACTCAAAGCATCAACCTATCTTGATTTGGTTGCTGCCAGCTCCATCATTCGTCCGGGAGTAGCACAAAGCGGAATGATGCGCGAATACATTCTGCGCTTTCATGACGAAAGCCGCAGGCAGTACATTCACCCGATGATGCAGGAACTGATGAGCGAAACGTTTGGCGTAATGGTGTATCAGGAAGATGTGATTAAGGTGGCACATTACTTTGCAGGGCTGTCGCTTACGGAAGCCGATATGCTGCGCAGAGGTATGAGTGGCAAATATCGCGGACGCGAAGAATTTAAAAAAGTAGAAAAGAATTTTTTTGACAACTGCAGAGCAAAAGGTCGTGATGAGGCTGTAACGGCAGAAGTATGGAGGCAGATTGAATCGTTTGCCGGCTATGCATTTTCAAAAGGACATTCGGCATCTTACGCTGTGGAAAGTTATCAGTGCATGTATCTGAAAACACACTACCCGCTGGAGTTTATGACAGCTGTCATAAATAACGGTGGAGGCTTTTACGCAACGGAGTATTATGCTCACGAAGCCCGCCTGTGTGGAGGCAACATTCATGCACCCGATATCAACCGAAGTTTGTATGAAACCACTATTTACGGAAATGATATTTATCTCGGATTCGGTTTCATACATGAGTTGGAGCATAAAACAGCAACTTCTGTACTCGATGAGCGACAGCAAGGCGGATATTTTCTTTCGCTCGAAGATTTTATGAAACGAGTGGAAATTTCGGTGGAGCAGCTTAGGTTGCTTATCCGCATCAATGCATTCCGGTTTACGGGCCGCACCAAGCAGCAACTGCTATGGGACATACATGCCATTGTAGGGAGCGAAAAAAAGACCAACACCACACAGGAGCTATTTGAAGCGCAACGCAAAACATTTTTGTTGCCCAAGTTACAGCACAGCAAAACCGATGATGCATGGGATGAGATGGAATTGCTCGGCTTTCCTTTGTGTTCACCATTTGATTTGGTAGCGCATGCACCACTTCAGCAACGGAGTGGCGAAATCCTTGTTGCAACGGCTGTGGAATTGGCGAAGTATGCAAAGAAAATTGTTTCCGTGACAGGTTATTTTGTAACACGCAAACATACACGCACAAAAAAGGGTGAGGTGATGGCTTTCGGTACTTTTCTGGATAAAAACGGACAGTGGATTGATACGGTACATTTTCCTGATATCATAAAACAATTTCCTTTTCGGGGTAGGGGCTGTTATTTCATTACCGGCAAGGTAACAGAGGAGTTTGGGTTTTACACTATTGATGTTATGCGCATGGAGCGTTTGGAATACAGGCAGCGATATGAAGAAACAACATGTGATGTTGTGTGAGGAAAGTAGTATCACGGATCTGACCGTTCATAAACCAACAAAGGCAGAAAAAAAATTTCTGCCTTTGTTGGTTTATCTGAAGGAAATCAATCAATCAAGGTATCATCATTTTACCTACCCATAGTTTTTTGTAATCTTCATCATGACCATAGTAGGTTACTGATTTGTCTTTCTCATCATACGTAGGCAGAAAATCTCTACGTAAGAAATACTTCTCATTACCCATGGTTTTAAATGCTGTAACAGTAGTGGCGTTTAAATCAATTTTTGCCACACGCGGAAAATAAAGCGGATAAAAAGTCGCTTCACCATTGTATGCAGCAAAAAACGACTCGTAACCTTTTACGCCTTTAACTTCGAGGAGCTCCCAGCAGAGGTTATTGTCTGAGGTTACATAAAAGTTCTGAATGGTACGGAACACCTCACTCTTTTTGTCGGTATTCATTTTGTTTACTCCATACTGTGCTTTCAGATTGCCTTTGGAATCGAAATGAAAACATACAATATCGCTGAAATTGCCATCATCAATCAGTTGTCCTGCTGCCAGATATTCTCCACCTGGAGTAACATAAAAATTGTTGATTGCAAAACGTTTTCCATTGTAGGCTTTAGCACCTTTTTCACCGGAAGCAGGTTTGAATTTTGCTTTAAATTCAGATACAGGAGTAGAGGAGGCAAACACCAATGCATTGGTGCTGAATTCCAGCAGATGGATTTTGTCCATTTTTTCATTCAGGTGTTTTTTCCATTTAGCGTCAAGTTTGTTTTCTCCTCCTTCTGTATAACCGGGATTATAAATAGGTGCATATTCACTGTACACTCTTTCAAACGATTCTTTTGAATCACCTGAGGAGCCAAAGAAATACACATTGTCGTTTTTATCATAAGATGCAGTAATAAACATGGCTGATGCAGGGCTGGAATATTCTATGCGACTCTTCTGATTACCTTCAATATCGAAACGGAAATACACATATTTGGAAACATCGGCAGCACCTTTCACCGGGGCAAAAATGGCCACTACATCCTCATTTGAAAGCTGATCGCTGAAAACCAGAGAATATTTTCCATTTAAGTCAATAGGTTTTTCTGTCAGATCCAGATTATTATTGAACATCACAATACAAAATTTATCAGATTGTGCTTTGTCTTTCGCATCGGCTTTGGCAATAGTCAGTACATCCGGTTTGTCTTCTGAAGAGTAGGTAGAATATCCGAGATAAACTTTGCCGTCATCGTTACGCGGTTTGATGACATCACGCGAAATGGTTTTCTTAGTTATGTAACGCTGCTTTTCGTAGTTCCATGTTTTCAGCTGAACCACTTTGTTAAGCTTTAATTTCATACTCAACACGTCAAATGAATTGGTTCCGCCAACGGTAGCATAGTAATATGTTTTTTCGAAATCAGGTTTGTCAACTTTATTTTCCTGAACCTCCTTACTTCCCGTAAAGTTAAGCGACTTATCAAAGCCATATTCTTCATAGGTAATGTTGTCGCTCTTTTTATCCAACTTCATCTTATAGGTGATAAATAAAGACCCATCATCACCTTTACGGGTGTCGTACATATAACCTTTCACCGCTTTAGATGACAATGGTTGCACAACTTCCTTTAACTCCTGTGCATTTACATAGCCTGATGCCAGAAGCGAAATGGCAATGGCATAGATTGATTTGTTCATATATTTCATTTTTATAGTTTGTTGCTTTTATTGAATGATTAATTTTTTTACCGAATGATGATTCTGCTCCCAGGTATGAATAAAATAAATTCCTGGCTGCGCCTTCAGACTGATGCTTTTTGTATCTGAGTTTAATGTGCTGTTGTAAATGGTTTTTCCTTCGGAAGAAGTGATACGTACTTGGTCTGTATGTTGCGGTGCTTGAATAGTAAATATTCCTGAAGAAGGATTAGGGTAAACAGAAAGTACTGACTCATTTCTGAGTTGTTGAATTCCTGTAGGTATATCTGTAGTAAACGCACTGGTAGGGAAACTGCCGTTCACACTGTACATCATAAGTGTGTGACCATTGTTGAGATCTATCCAGGTATAGATATAAGAATCAGGACCAAGATTATTGGTTCTTGTTTCTGAAATCAAAGCAACATTGTTAAATGTTGCCTGTGGCAGTATCAGTGTACCATATCCGTTGAAACTGACTGTGCGTGTTCCATTCTGGTAACTGCTTACGGTGGTGGCGTTGCTGTAGTTGGTTTTTTCGTAATTGTCAGTGAAGGTCTGGCCGTATATGAATGGAAATATTAATCGTTTATCGCCATTCTGAAAAATCTCATGCGCTGTGGATGGGGAATAACTTCCCTCCAATACAACGCTGTCGCTACTGACGTTGTAGTATTCATAATCCAGAAGTGTTGTGAGTGCCGGGTCGTAAAACGAATAGTTGGCTGAAGGATAAAGTGCAGCATAAGGTGTGATGGAAGGGTTATAGTATGAAAAACTAAGAAGAGGGTAACCATTCATCGGGGTAATCGAAGAGGCATTCCAAGTTACACCATTGCCCGTGGTACCATACCATGCGGTATTAAAGGAAGAATTATCAGCCAGTCGGATATGCTGAACAGTGTTGAGCACATTGCTGTAATTGGCATAGTCAAGTGTTTGCGCCTGCAGGTTGATGCTTAAAGCTATCAACAGAAAGAATGTAGAAATTTTTGTCATGCGATTTTGTTTTAATTCGATGTTACAAATTTGCACCTAACACCATGTTGAAAGCAATACCACGATAGTAGTAATTCAATGGCCTATGAGAAGCATTGCTGCCTTCTATGTAATGATGTGTGACTTAGAGGTAAAAAAATCTATGGATTCCCTTTACTGCCGAACACCTTATTTAAAGCATCGGTGCGTGAGTTTACCTGCAGTTTTTCGTAAATGTTGCGTATGTGAGTACGAATCGTTTCGGTGCTGAGAAATAATTTGTCGGCTATCTCTTTATAGCGCAACCCTTTCGAGAGAAACTGGAGAATTTCATTCTCGCGTTTACTCAGTAATGCAACCTCTGTTTTGTTTTTTTTGCTTTCATTATTCTGAAATGAGCTTACTACTTTGCGTGCAATCTGACTGCTCATGGGTGAGCCACCATGATATACCTCCACAATGGCATCAAGCAGTTTGGATGGTGAAGTAGATTTAACGATGTAACCATTAGCACCTGCTTTAAGAGCTTCAAAGATGGTGTCCGTATCTTCGAGTGAAGTACGTATCATAAACTGTGTTTCCGCACACAAAGGTTTGAGAGTGTTGATGCATGCAATACCCGATTGACCGGGAAGATGAATATCAACCAGCACTACATCAGGTTTTATTTTAGGGATTTCGGCAATTGCCTCTTCGGCATTGGAGTAGGATGCAATGCATGAAAAGCCTTCGCTGCCATTTAGTAAAATGGTCAGCATATTGCGTATTTCATCCTGATCTTCTATGATTGCAATGCTGATGGCCATATATGGTTTTCAAAACAGTTTCAGAACTAACAAAAGTACGCTGAATTTATTCCCTGCACATTCCCATAAAAGTAGTAATTTAATCATAACCCTTTCAAGCGACAGTATGGTTTAAGGGCACAGTAAGGCATATATGCACTCCTTTATCGGATATTAATTCAAAATTTCCGCCAATACTTTCAATTCGAAGTTGCATATTTCTTAATCCGTTTCCCTTCATGCGTTTTGTTTCTTCATTCATCCCTTTTCCGTCATCAGAAATTTCAACTGAAAACAAGTTATCACTAACTTTTACCTGAATGCTTATTTTAGTGGCATTAGCATGTTTAACAGCATTGTTAATAGCTTCTTTGCACGTAAGAAAAACATTGCGTTGAAACTCCTTGCTTATGCTGATTGATGGTATTTCATCAGGAAAAGTAAATACAGCTTCAACAGGTAATTCCTCCAGATAGTCGCCTGCATATTCGCGAATACGCGCAGCCAGGCTATCAAGAGTTGCATTTTCAGGATTCAATGACCATACCAGATCGTGCATGTTATCGGCCACTTCCTGTGAGGTTTTTGCAATCACATCTATAGTATCCTTCATGTTTACAGGCTGGTCTATTTGTTGTTTGCTGTACTCTGCAATAATGGATATTTTGGAGATACCGGCTCCCAGTTCATCATGTATGTCTTTTGATATACGCAATCTTTCCTGTGTTTCTTTTTCTTTAATGGCCTGCTCTTTTTCTTTTTCCTGTTGTTGCACGGCAAGCAACATTTTAATTTTTTGTTTTGAGCGGTAACGCGAATACAAGTACAAGCCTGACAATATCATTAGTGCAAAGGCTACCGATAAATAAATAAACTGCAATTTACGTTTCTGAATATCTGTTGACTGCATTTCAAGTTTGGCCTTTTGTTGGTTGAGCAGCTTATTTACTTTTTCCGATTCAAACTGTGTTTGCAAATCAATAATCTGTTTGTATTTAGCGTAGTTTAGAATAGAGTCATTGAGTGCTGAATATCGTTTGGAGTAAAAATATGCTTTGGCATTGTTGCCGGTATACCCGTATGCATCTGCAAGTTTGCTGTACATTGCTATGAGTGTTTCGCTGTTGGTGATGTTTTTAAGTATATAATCTTCTGCATTTTGCAACAACGATAGCGTTAAGGCTTTGTTCTTGCCTGATAGTACATGACAATATGCAATGTTCACCTGCGAGAGTCCTATTCCGTCATTGTTATGCAAACGATTGTCTATCTGCAATGCTTCGGTAAAAACAGGAAGTGCATCGGAGTAATTTTTTTTTGCAAGATAAATTTCTCCTAACAAATTGAGCGCTGTTGCCAAACCTGTATCATCCGTATATCTTCTGTATTTTTCTATAGTAGTTTTAATAATTGCACAAGCTGAATCAGTTTGACCTTGGTAAAAGAGCGCTTTACTAAGTGTAACGTACAGGCTGAGTGTAGCAGCTTCGTCATGTCCTTGTTCTATTTTATAAATTCCAAACAGTGAATGTTCAACAGCTTTCTTGTAATCGCCCAGTTTGATATATAAATCGGCAATGGTGTAATGCGCGCGGTAATTGTAAACCGATTCCGACTCCATCATTCTGTACACCAACAGGTTTTTTTCTAATGCTGCCTGATAGTTTCCCTGCAGTTTATTGCAGTTAGCCACATTAGCAAGTGTTACAATCATTTTGTTTTTTGATTTTAATTTCACAGCAAGCTGATATGATTTCTCATGAAAATAAACTGCGGAGTCAAACTCAGATAATGTTTCATAAGCATTGCCTAGTGCATTATATCCATGCAGTATATAGTCAGTGTCTTTTTGGCTTTCTGCCAATGCCAAACATTGTCGCGCCTGTTCAATAGCTTTTCGCGGGTCTGACTTCCCGTTTTCGAAACTCAGTGTGTAAAGGCAGAGTAATTGCGTTTTGGCAAGCTGAGCTGTATCCAGCACAGCCTGTACACTGTCGAGATAGTGCTTATCGTCAGCATGAGCATAGTTTACCTGCATTGCCAACAGAAAAATCAGAAAAACCTTTTTACACATACCGCTGCTGAACCATCAGTCAAAAATAACATCTGTCAGTCACAGTGTATGCATAACACGAAAAAAAAATGATGGAGGAGAAATATTGAAATGAGCCTTTTCATCATTACTCACCATTCAATACGCCAATATACTTCCCAGCCATTTCTCCACTTCTTCCATGCTCATGTTTTTTCTGTGTGCATAATCTTCCACCTGGTCACGCTGAATTTTTCCTAAGGCAAAATAATAGGATTCAGGATGTGCAAAATACAAACCACTAACGGCAGCAGTAGGATACATTGCCAGATGCTCAGTCAGCTGAATGCCGGTGTTTTTTTCTACATCCAGCATTTTCCAGAGTGTAATTTTCTCGGTATGGTCAGGCTGTGCCGGATAACCCGGTGCAGGTCTTATCCCTTGATATTTTTCTTTAATCAGTTCTTCGTTCGAAAGATTTTCGTTGGTGTCGTAGCCCCAGAATTCTCTTCGCACACGTTTGTGCAACAGTTCAGCAAAAGCTTCTGCCAGCCTGTCGGCAATGGCTTTAAGCATAATCACTGAATAGTCGTCATGATTTTCCTGAAAGATTTTAATTTTTTCTTCTATTCCAAAACCGGTTGACAATGCAAAAAGTCCGAGGTAATCATCAGCGTTGTTGCCTGATGTTTGCTCAGAGTGTGGACGAATGAAATCGGATAATGCTGCATTTTTTTGTCCCTCTGCCTTTTGTGTTTGCTGGCGCAACGTAAAGAAAGTTTCTGTTTTATTTCCCTTCCAATCATACAACTGAATATCGTCTTGCACTGCGGCAGCAGGAAATATGCCGATAACAGCTTTGGCAGTGAGCCAGTTTTCATCAATAATTTTCTGAAGCATATCTTGTGCTTCATCAAACAACTTGCGTGCTTCAGCGCCACGTTCTTTGTTGTCGAATATCTTAGGATAGCTTCCTTTCATTTCCCATGCCACAAAAAACGGAGTCCAGTCAATGTAGGGAGCAATTTCTTTCAGCGAATAATGCGACCATCCTATACCGTTGCCATTGTCAAGAGTAAAAGCTCCGTTGCGAATGCCATCTTCACTTTTCAGATAGGCATCCACAAAATTTTTGTCTTCTAATTTCGGAGCAGCTGTTTTTACTGATTCAGCATTACATTCAAAACGATTGGCTCTAGCTTTTTCAAGTGTATGAAACGAGCCTTTTGCGCGGTCAGCTTTAAAATAAGTTCGTGTTCTTTCATTCTCAGCTTTTATTTCAGCGATAAAATTTTCTCTCAACTCGGCTGAAAGAAGATTGCTCACCACAGGCACACTTCGTGAAGCATCATTTACATAAACTGTTGTACCGGAATAATAGGGCTCTATTTTCACGGCAGTGTGCACCTTGCTGGTTGTGGCTCCTCCTATGAGCAACGGTATTGTAAATTTTTCGCGCTCCATTTCTTTTGCTACATGAACCATTTCATCCAGTGATGGTGTAATTAATCCGCTCACTCCAATCATGTCCGCTTTTTGTTCCAGCGCTGTTGAAAGTATTTTTTCACTGGGTACCATCACACCAAGGTCTATAATTTCGTAGTTGTTGCATGCCAACACCACACCAACAATACTTTTACCTATATCATGTACATCACCTTTTACTGTTGCCAGTACTATTTTTCCTTTGGACTGTCCTTTGGTTTTTTCTGCTTCAATATAAGGCGTAAGGTAAGCAACCGCTTTTTTCATAACACGTGCACTCTTCACCACCTGTGGCAAAAACATTTTTCCCGAACCAAATAAATCACCCACCACACTCATTCCTGTCATTAGTGGTCCTTCAATCACCTCAAGTGCTTTGGCATATTGTTTACGTGCTTCTTCGGTATCCTGTTCAATGTAATCGGTAACTCCTTTTACCAATGAATGGGTAATACGTTCTTGCAGCGGCTGTTTTCTCCATTCTTCTTCTTCGGTAGATTTTTCTTTTCCTTTTCCTTTGAATGCTTCTGCAAAGTCCACCAATTTTTCGGTAGCTTCCTCATTGCGGTCGAGCAACACGTCTTCAACCTTCGTCAGCAATTCTTTTTCTATTTCATCATACACGATAAGTTGTGATGGATTTACAATGCCCATATCCATTCCTGCATGGATGCCATGGTAAAGAAAAGCTGCATGTATGGCTTCGCGCACGTGGTCGTTTCCGCGAAACGAAAAGGAAACATTACTTAAACCTCCCGATACTTTTGCAAACGGAAGATTTTTTTTAATCCATGCAGTTGCTTCAAAGTAGCTGATAGCATTTTTGCGGTGTTCTTCCAGCCCTGTTGCTACAGGAAATATATTCGGGTCGAAGATAATATCCTGCGGAGCGAAGTGAACTTTGTTTACCAGAATATCATAAGCTCTTTTTGCAATTTCAATTCTTCGCGGTGTGGTGTCGGCTTGCCCTTGCTCATCAAACAACATGACGATTACTGCTGCACCATATTTTTTTACAGTTTTTGCTTCGCGGATAAATTCTGCTTCGCCACCTTTCAGTGATATAGAGTTTACGATTCCTTTCCCCTGAAGATGTTTCAACCCAGCTTCAAGCACTACAAATTTTGAAGAGTCAAGCATCACCGGCACTTTTGAAATATCAGGTTCCGAAGCAATGAGTTTTAAAAAGGTAGTCATTGCTTCCATAGCATCAAGCATTCCTTCATCCATGTTGATGTCAATAGCCTGTGCACCTCCTTCCACTTGCTCACGTGCCACACTCAGTGCTTCATCATATTTGTTTTCTTTTATCAGCCTGAGAAATTTTTTAGAACCTGTAACATTGGTACGCTCTCCCACATTCATAAAATTTGAATCGGGGCGTAGTGTTACTGCTTCAAGTCCGCTCAGGCGCAAATAAGGTTCTGTTTCAGGAATCACTCGGGGTTTAAATTTTGAAGCATGCGAAGCAATATGTTTGATGTGGTCGGGAGTAGTTCCACAGCAACCGCCTACAATGTTTACAAAACCACTTTCCATAAAATCATCCATCTGATGACACATCTGTTCAGGTGTTTCATCATACTCGCCAAACTGATTGGGCAAACCTGCATTGGGATATGCTGAAATATAAAAAGGAGCTTTGCGACTTAACTCTTCCAGATAAGGTCGCATTTCTTTTGCACCCAGCGCACAGTTTAAGCCAATACTGAGCAAAGGCACATGTGCTACGGAGTTCAGAAATGCCTCCACCGTTTGTCCGCTGAGTGTACGTCCGCTGGCATCGGTGATGGTTCCTGAAATCATGATGGGGAGTTCCATGTTTTTTTCTTCGAACACTTCCTGAATGGCTACCAATGCTGCTTTGGCATTTAATGTATCGAAAATTGTTTCTATCAATAGCAAATCAGCACCGCCATCAATCAATCCTCGCGTTTGTTCCTTATAAGCATCGCGTACCTCGTCAAAAGAAACTGCTCTGAAGCCGGGATTATTTACATCGGGCGAAAGACTCAGTGTGCGGTTGGTGGGGCCTATGGCTCCAGCAACATAAGCTGCTTTTCCGGTTTCTTCAACAGCTTTGCGAGCAATTTGCGCAGCATACAGATTTATTTCATAAGCCAGTTCCTGCATGTGGTAATCTGCTAAAGATATTCGCTGTGCATTGAAAGTGTTGGTTTCAATAATATCGGCTCCGGCTTTCAGATATTCAATATGTATGGTCTTAATTATTTCCGGTTGGGTGAGACAAAGCAAATCGTTATTGCCTTTCACATCATGTTCCCAGTCTTTAAAACGGTTGCCGCGATAATCGGCTTCCTCAAGTTTATAACGTTGTATCATGGTACCCATGGCACCATCTATCACTAAAATTCGATTCTTTAATTGCTCTCTGATATTCATTTATTACTCAAATTAAATTTCTGAAACAGGAATATTTTTCAGGTGCAATACATCGCACCTATTTAAACTAAAAACTGTTTCAGCAAAAAGTGTTTGCGGAAATTATTTGTCTATTTACTGTTTTAATGTACATGCTGCTCATCTCTGTTTTAAAATAGAAATGTTCGGATGTGTTTATACTATTCATACTTTATTAAAAGATAGTTTGCATTCATCGTACTTAGCATTCGTTCAAAAAAAAATCTCTTCCGATTGGCCGAAAGAGATTTTAAAATTTTATTCTGAATCTGATTCCGGCTCATCTGCTCTCTGATGTTTTGAAGTCAGAGAAGTGAATTGGCACCATTTCCTGTCTGCGACAGGACGGTTGCCAAGGCTTCATCGGGCACTGTCCCTCAGCCTTTCTGGATAAGCAATCGAAGTGTTTTTTTAAGAACGAAAAAATGCCTGACGAAGGCGGTGCAAATTTAAAATATAATTTCCTTAAAAAAAATTAATCTATCTTTCCCCTGTGAAATATTATGTATTGTATAAGCCTTACGGCTACCTCTCAAAATTTATAGATGAGGATAAACATAAAGGGCTGCAACATTTGGTGAAGGTGCCCAAAGACGTATATCCTGTTGGCAGACTCGATGTGGACAGTGAGGGTTTACTCATACTTACCAACGACAATTTCCTGAAACACCGCATGCTTACGCCTCAATTCAGGCATAAACGAGTTTATGCCGTGCAGGTTGACGGACAGGCTACACAAGTTCACATTAACCTGTTGAAGCAAGGTGTGCAGATTTCTGTTGAGGGGAAAGCTTATAAAACATTGCCTCCGCATCAGGTAAGGCTATTGTCAGATGTTCATTTTCCCGAGCGAATTCCGCCTGTGCGGTTCCGAAAAAATATTCCAACCTCTTGGATAGAACTGACACTTACGGAAGGCAAAAACCGACAGGTAAGACGAATGACTGCTGCCGTAGGCATTCCCACATTAAGGCTGATACGCACTGCTATAGAAAATATATCAATCGTTAATTTTGCAGAAGGAGAATTAAGAGAGATGACAAAATCCGAAATCTACTCAAAACTAAATTTATCTGAAAAATGAAATTGTTTGCACGACTTCTTTCAATCATCGCCCTGTTATTTTTCGTTCGCTCATCGCATGCACAGGACTTAACACAGTATGTAAATCCATTCATTGGTACCGGAGGGCATGGCCATACTTTTCCGGGAGCAACAGTACCTTTCGGAATGGTGCAGCTGAGCCCTGACACGCGCATTGATGACAGTTGGGATGGTTGCAGCGGCTATCATTATTCCGATAGTGTGTTGTATGGCTTTTCACATACCCATTTAAGCGGTACCGGTGTAAGTGATTATGGCGATATTCTTTTGCTGCCTCTCATTTCCGAACCGGATATGAACGCACCTCAGCCAAGAGTAGCCTTCAGCCATCAGCAGGAAAAAGCTTCTCCGGGATATTATTTTACACATCTTACAAATGATAATATTGATGTGGAGCTTACTGCAACTGCCAGAATAGGAATGCACCGTTACACTTTTCACAGTAAAGGCGAAGTGTTTGTTTATCTCGACCTTGACCACCGTGACAAACGCACTGCTTCTGACATCAATATAGTGAATGATTCAGAGGTTAACATATTCCGGCAGAGTGAAGCATGGGCAAAGGAGCAAATGATTTATGCTGATATCAAATTTTCAAAACCCTTTAAACGTTCCAAACTTTTAGAAAACAGAAAGGCGGTTTTTTGTTTTGACGTGACCGATGGCGAAAGCATTATCATAAAAACTGCACTCTCGGCAGTGGATGCAGAAGGTGCCAACCGTAACATGATGATAGAAAATCCGGAGTGGAATTTTGAAGGTATAAAGAATGCTTCTGCAGAACTTTGGAATAAGGAATTATCGAAGATACGTGTAAGATCATCTGATACCAATAAGCTCACCATTTTTTATACAGCCCTTTATCATTGCATGCTGCAACCTAACATTTATAATGATGTGGATGGGCGTTACCGTGGTCGTGACCTGATGATTCATCAAACCGATCATGATTACTATACTGTTTTTTCACTGTGGGATACTTTCCGTGCATGGCATCCGCTGATGACTATTATTGATGAAAAAAGAACAGCAGATTTTATACGAACTTTTCTGCTTCAATACGAGCAGGGCGGACTGTTGCCCGTGTGGGAACTCAGTTCGAACGAAACGGAATGTATGATAGGATATCATGCCGTAAGTGTGATTGCCGATGCCATGATGAAAGGGATTAAAGGTTTTGATTATGATAAAGCTTTTGAAGCCTGTATGAAAAGTGCAGAAGCAGTGAACCGTTATGGGTTAGGCGCTTATATGGATAAGGGTTTTCTCGAAGCGGAAGATGAACATGAATCTGTTTCTAAAACACTTGAGTATGCTTATGACGACTGGTGTATTGCGCAAATGGCCAAACAGTTGGGTCGAACAGAGGAGTATGACCGTTATATGGAACGCTCACAGTCGTGGAAAAACTTATTCGACCCTGTTACCGGTTTTATAAGACCAAGAAGTAATGGCGGATGGCTGAAACCATTTGACCCTTTTGAAGTGAATAATAATTATACAGAAGCTAATGCTTGGCAGTATAATTTTTTTGTACCGCAGGACATTGACGGACTGATTAGTTATTACCGTAGTAAAGCAGCCTTCGAAAAAAAATTAGATCAGTTGTTTTCAGCATCATCCAAAACTACCGGTCGCACGCAGTCGGATATTACAGGGCTGATAGGGCAATATGCGCATGGCAACGAGCCAAGTCATCATATAGCTTATCTCTACAACTATGTGGATAAGCCAGGAAAGACAGAAAAAATGGTGAACAGAATCATCAACGGATTTTATAAGAACAGTCCCGATGGACTTATAGGCAATGAAGATTGCGGACAAATGAGTGCATGGTATGTGATGAGTTCAATGGGATTATATCAGGTTTGCCCGGGAAGTAATGTGTACGATATTACCACTCCTCAATTTGATACCATTGAAATAGCTACAGCGGGAAAAACTTTTTCTATCATCACCAAAAACAAAACGGAGCGAACTTCTTATCTCAAACTTAAAAAAGAAAAAAATATTCCTTACCGCAATTCATTTTCATTTCGTCACGAGGGATTTAGCGAATTAGATGGTTTAGTTCTTGAGGCCGACAGTGTGATGCCCGTGCTGAAGCATAAAGATTTATCCGACAGTATTTATTATCACGATGATTTTATACGTGCGCCTCTTGTTGAATCTACATCACTGATGTTTAAAGATTCCATGCAGATAAAAATTAAGGCAATGCAGCCCGATCGGAAAATTGTATATATGCATCAAGGCCCGTTTGAGCGACCTGCAAAACAGAATTATGCAAAACCGTTTTTTATCAATCAGTCATCGGTAATAAATACATATACAACAGACACATCAGGAAGAGAAAGTAAATGGGTAAGAGCAGAATTTTTTAAACTGCCTCATCCTAAATGGCAAGTTTCTGTCAAAGGGAAATATAATCCGCAGTATTCTGCCGGTGGTGCAGTAGGATTGATTGACGGATTGCATGGCAATGAAAACTGGCGTAAAGGAAGGTGGCAGGGTTATCAGTCGCAGAATTTTGAATGTGTGATAGACATGCAGAAGAAAACAGAAATTTCGCATTTGTCGTCCACCTATCTGCAGGATACACGCTCTTGGATACTGATGCCTTTGCAAGTTGATTATTACACTTCTGTTGATGGCAAAGTGTTTACACTTGCAGGTACGGTTCAAAATACTTTACCTCAGAATGACTATACGGTTCAAATCAGAAATTTTGATTTGGAAATAGATCCCGTTTCGGTGCGCTACATCAAAGTTGTTGCAAAAAGTGCAGGCAAACTTCCGGAGTGGCATCAGGGATTTCCTGATGGTGGCGAAGCATTCATCTTTGTGGATGAAGTAGAAGTCGAGTAAAATATTTTTCAGGAGTCGAGTGCCGACTGGTCTTTTTCTACAACCAACTTATACATGCGTTCCACTACTTCATAAGTAATGGGGCAGCTGGTCATGTTGGGGACATTTATTTCGCGACCAACTAAAAAATCAGTGTGGTGAAGATGCGGAAAACCACTGCAATCTTTCGGTCGTATTTCATAAATGCTGCACTTATTATCTTTTTTCAGAAACTGACATGGGGTGCTTGTATTCATCCAGTCACCGGTTTCATCCTTATACAACCATTTATCTTTAAACTGCTGAGGAGTCATTTTAAAATGAGCGGACACACGTTTAATATCTGCCGGCTGCCAGGTTGGTGTCATGGTTTTGCAGCAATTACCACAACTAAGGCAGTCAATTTTTTTAAAAGCAAGATCGTTTAACTTTTTTGCTTTTGCATTAAGCTGCTTTACTTTTCGGCTGTGAAGCCCTTTCAGAAAGGTGGTATATTTCTTTTTATTTCTTCCCGCCTTTATGCGAAAAGCTTTCAGATTCATTTGTTTCATTATGTGCTGAGTGAAAAAGTTTATTGAATGTCAGTGAACAAATGTAGTTGTAACAGCTCAGATAAAAAAAACTGAAATTTATTCATTGATCCACTTCTTCACTTCGTCAATACTTACCATGCTCACATCCAGTTTCAGTTTCTTGCGCATGCCTCCCATATCGTTAAACAATTTATTGGGGTTAACTTCTTTCAGTTGTGCTTTGGTGGTAATGCCCATTCGGGCAATCACATCATTCCAAGGCGAAGGAATATGAGTAAGCCCGCTGTCGGCTGCCGACTGTGACTCTATGGTTTCAGGCTTCATCTGTGGGAAGAACAACACATCTTGTATGCTTGGTGAGTTGGTCATAACCATACTTAGCCTGTCAATGCCTATGCCGAGACCTGCAGTAGGCGGCATACCATATTCTATGGCTCGCAGAAAATCCTCATCTAACTGCATCGCTTCTTCATCGCCACGCTTGCCAAGTTCTAATTGTTCTTCAAAACGTTTGCGTTGGTCAATAGGGTCATTCAATTCTGAAAATGCATTGCAAATTTCTTTTCCGTTACAAATAGCTTCAAAGCGTTCTACCAATCCGGGTTTGCTTCGGTGTTTTTTTGCCAGAGGCGACATCTCCACAGGATAATCGGTGATAAAGGTGGGTTGAATAAGAAAAGGCTCACATTTGCTTCCGAATATTTCGTCAATAATTTTTCCTCTGCCCATGGTGTTATCGGTTTCTACTCCCATAGCTGTTGCCGCTTTGCGCATGCTATCTTCGTCCATATTGCCAATGTCAACACCGGTAAAATGTTCAATGGCTTCGTACATGGTAAAACGTTTCCACGGACGTTTAAAGTCAATATCATTTTCGCCAACGCGCACCACGGTTGAACCATGTATTGTCAATGCAACTTTCTCAATCATCTCTTCAACAAGGTTCATCATCCACTCGTAATCTTTATAAGCTACGTAAAGTTCAATCTGTGTAAACTCCGGATTGTGAAATCGGCTCATTCCTTCATTACGAAAGTCTTTTGAAAACTCATACACACCATCATATCCGCCTACAATAAGTCTTTTCAAATACAACTCATTTGCAATACGCAGATAAAGCGTCATATCCAAAGTGTTGTGATGTGTTTTAAAAGGACGAGCGGCAGCACCTCCATACAGCGGCTGGAGTATAGGTGTTTCCACTTCAAGATAACCTCTTTCATTCAGATACTGCCGCATGGTATTTACCAACTGTGTACGCTTACGGAATGTATCTTTCACCTGCGGATTTATTATCAAATCCACATAGCGCTGACGGTAACGGAGGTCAGGGTCAATAACGGCATCATACACTTCACCATCTTTTTCTTTTACTGATGGCAAAGGTCGGAGTGATTTGGTAAGCATGGTAAACGAGCTTACATGTATGGACGGTTCACCCATTTTGGTTTTGAAAACGTAACCTTTTATGCCAATGATATCACCAATGTCTGTAAGTTTCTTCCACACGGTATCATACAGCGTTTTATCTTCTCCGGTACAAATTTCATCACGCTTAATGTAAATCTGAATTTTTCCTTCGCTATCCTGCAACACTGCGAAAGCTGCTTTACCCATATCGCGTATGCTCATCACCCTTCCTGCAAAGGATACCTGCTGTTTACCCTGTCCGAATTTTTGTTCTGCTTCTTCGTAGTGGTCCTGAATAAAAGTACTGCTACAATTTATTTCAAATAATTCTGCAGGGTAGGGGTTGACACCCATTTGTATCAACTCTTTTAATTTCTCTCTGCGTATAATTTCTTGCTCTGACAAGGCCATTGCTGATAAAATTTATGATGTACAAAGATAGGAATCTTGCAGAAGAGGTACGCTTTGTGCAGAGTTAATTCTGCTTTGCTATCTGATGTCTGCAAAATAAAAAAGCCACCCGTTGAGAGTGGCTTTCAGTTTTATTGTCGGTTACAGATATTATCCGATTTGAACTCTTCTGAATGCTTTTACTGTTAAGCCTTTCTCAACACCATCTAAATACTGACGGATGGTTTTCTTATCTTCCTTAATGAATGACTGATTGAGTAAGGTTGACTCCTGATAAAACTTGTTCAGTTTACCCAAAGCGATTTTCTCAATCATGTTTTCGGGTTTGCCTTCAGCACGAGCCTGTTCTTTACCAATTTCAATTTCACGATCAAGTGTTTTCTGATCTACATCGTCCTTGTCAATAGCAACCGGATTCATAGCAGCAATTTGCATGGCAACATCTTTTCCTGTTTCAGCAGGAGCTGTTGCTGATGACATACCCACCATTGAAACTACTTTGTTACCCGGGTGAATATAGATTACCACTTTAGGAGCTTCAATAACTTCATAGCTGGTAATTTCAATTTTCTCACCGATTTTTCCAACCATGTCAATCACTTTGTCGTTGATGGTTACACCTTCCATTGGAATGGCAAGAACGGCATCTTTAGAAGCTGCATTGTTTGCAATAGCAAGATTCAACACATCATCTGCAAATTTTACGAAGTCTGCATTTTTTGCTACAAAGTCTGTTTCGCAGCTGATAGCCACCAAAAATCCTTTTGTAGCATCAGCATTGGTTTTGGCAACGATATATCCTTCTTTAGCTTCTCTGTCGGCACGGTTAGCAGCTACTTTCTGTCCTTTCTTACGAAGTTCATCAATAGCTTTTTCAAAATCACCATTAGCTTCCATCAGCGCCTTTTTGCAATCCATCATTCCGGCTCCGGTCATCTGACGAAGTTTGTTTACATCGCTTGCACTTATTGTTGCTGTACTCATTTTTTACTTTCTGAATAATTAAAATTTAATTGTCTGATTTTTTACGGGTAGTTGGTTTACGGCTGCGCGTTCCTGCTTTTTTTGCAGGAGCTTTAGTTTTTGTTTCACCACTCTCGTCAGCATCATCAGTTACTGCAAATTCTTTTTCTCCTTCTGTTCTTTCTCCTGATTCATCTTCAGCAGCTACTTCACGCTCACGGTCTGCTTCTTTATCCATTTTGCGCTCCTCAAGTCCTTCTTCAATAGCTTTCACCATCACATTCATTATAAGTGAAATGGATTTGGTAGCATCGTCATTGGCAGGAATCGGGAAATCTATCGGAGACGGATCGGTGTTTGTATCACAAATAGCAATGGTAGGGATACCTAACTTTTGTGCTTCAGAAACAGCGATATGCTCTTTCAATACATCTACTATAAATAATGCCGCAGGCAAACGGGTAAGGTCAGCAATGCTTCCGATGAGTTTTTCCATCTTAGCTTTCTGACGGGTTACCTGAAGACGCTCTTTTTTAGAGATATTATTGAAAGTTTCATCTTTCATAAAACGCTCGAAACCGGTCATCTTTTTTACCGACTTACGTTGAGTGGCAAAGTTGGTAAGCATTCCACCGGGCCAGCGCTCAGTAATATAAGGCATACCTACAGATTTAGCTGCATTGGCAACTATTTCTTTAGCTTGCTTTTTGGTAGCAACAAACAAAACACGTTTGCCTGATTTAGCTATCTGCTTAATAGCAGCAGCAGCTTCATCCAGCTTCACTGAAGTCTTATTCAAATCAATGATATGAATTCCATTGCGCTCCATAAAAATGTAAGGAGCCATTTTTGGGTTCCATTTGCGTTTCAGGTGTCCGAAATGACAACCTGCATCTAACAATTCCTGTGTATTAATGGACATGTATTTTCGCTTATAATAATTTTAACGTTTACTAAACTGGAATCTCTTACGAGCTTTCTTCTGACCACTCTTCTTACGCTCAACCATACGTGGGTCACGTGTAAGCAGCCCTTCTTTTTTAAGTGCAGGACGATTTTCAGGGTTCAGTTCACACAATGCACGTGATATAGCCAAACGGATAGCTTCTGCCTGTCCGGTGATTCCGCCTCCTGCAACATTTGCTTTCACATCAAATTGCTCATTCGCATTGATGATGGCAAAGGCCTGTGTTACTTTATTCTGTAAAGGACCCGTAGTGAAATAGGTTTTGTATTCACGGTTGTTAACGGTAATAGCACCTGTTCCCGGTGTTAAATATACTCGGGCTACGGCTGTTTTACGTCTTCCTATTTTATGAATGTTATTCATCTTAAAATATTATATATCTAATTTTATTACGCGTGGATTTTGAGCTTCATGGCTGTGCTCACTGCCTGCAAAAACACGAAGGTTCTTTTTCAGGGCATTGCCTAATCTGTTTTTTGGCAACATTTTATGAATGGCATTTTCCAGAATGCGCTCAGGATATGTTTCCATTAACTTGGCAGGAGTGGTAAAGCGTTGTCCGCCCGGATATCCCGTATGACGTACGTAAACTTTATCATCCATTTTGCTGCCGGTAAGTTTTACTTTTTCAGCATTGATGATAATCACATTGTCTCCTGTATCCACATGAGGTGTAAAGCCGGGACGATGTTTTCCTCTTAAAATTTTAGCAACTTCTGATGACAATCGTCCGAGTACCAAATCGGTTGCGTCTATCAGAACCCACTCTTTTTTTGCAGTCTTCGCATTCAGCGATACTGTTTTATATGATAATGTATCCACAGTATGTAGTATTTACTTTTTACAATTGGGGTCGCAAAAGTAGCATTTATTTTGTAATCATCAAACGTTATTAACAAAATAGTGTCAACAGTTGGGTTTTCATCTTCGTTTTTATGATTTTTTGGGAAAACAGTGTTGAAAACGTGTTGAAAATCAGACGTTTCGTTAATTTCATCATCAGGTGGAGATTTTTCCTTTAGACAATATTAATGTAAGCGACCTGCTGTATCCTGACTTTTAAACAGTATTTCAGGTTGCTGAAAATAGCTTAGGTTTGCAACCTCAGTATAAAAAACAGATTAAAAAATGGAAATGAAAGACTTGATAGCAAATTTTTCAAATCAGATGCGTGAGGCAGTAGCTATTGGCGAAAAAGCCGTGATTACTGCAGGACCACATGAAATCAGAAATATTCTGGTTACGGGTTTAGGTGGTTCAGGTATAGGTGGAACTATTGTTTCGCAGCTTTGCGAAAAAGAATTAAAGATTCCATTCATTGTAAATAAGGATTATTTTATCCCTGCTTTTGTTGACAAACATTCATTGGTAGTTGTGAGTTCTTACTCCGGCAACACCGAAGAAACCCTGCAAGCCATGGACATGGCACTGAAGCAAGGAGCCAAGGTGGTTTGTGTGAGTTCGGGAGGCAAAACAGTTGAGCTGGCAAAAAAACATCAGCTGGATTGTGTGTTGATTCCGGGAGGAATGCCGCCACGTTCTTGTTACGGATACTCTTCCACACAGTTGTTTTATATTCTTCACAAGCTTAATTTGATAAGCGATAGTTTTAAGGCTCCATTACAAAAAGCAATAGCTTTACTTGATACGGAAGAGGAAAACATTAAACGTGATGCACGCAGCCTGGCTGAAAAGCTGATTGGAAAAATTCCGGTGATATATACGGCTACTAATTATGAAGGGGTGGCTGTGCGTTTCAGACAACAGATTCAGGAGAATGGTAAAATGTTGTGCTGGCATCATGTGTTTCCTGAAATGAACCACAACGAATTGGTGGGATGGACAACACCGCATGAAGATGTTGCAGTAGTGATGTTTCGCAATGATGATGACTACTTCCGTACAGCAAAACGTATGGATATCTGCAAAGAAATTTTTGCACGTTACACACCACATATTTTTGAAGTGCAAAGCAAAGGTCAGTCACAGATTGAAAAAGCTCTTTACCTTATTCATTTTGGCGACTGGGCAAGCTGGTATCTGAGTGAAATAAAAAACATTGACTGTACCGAGGTAAAAGTGATTGACTATCTCAAAGGCGAATTATCCAAGCTGTAAAACACTCAGCATTAGAATATCAGCAGCAGCATTGTTACATGAAGGAAAATCTGTTTATCGCTCTTGAAGGAATTGATGGCAGCGGTAAAAGCACGCAAGCAAGGTTATTGAACAAAAATCTGTCGGATAAAGGGCTTAAAACTTATTTATCGAGTGAGCCTACCGACCATGAAATCGGAAAACTCATCCGCGATATTTTCAATCATAAAACCGATGCCGAGCAGCACAGCATAGCTGCCTTATTTGTTGCCGACCGCTTACAACACATACTCAACCATAAAAATGGTTTGCTTCAGAAAATCAAGGAGGGAAATACGCTCATTTGCGACCGTTATTATTTTTCATCCTATGCCTATCACAGTGTGTTTGTTGATATGGATTGGGTTATCGGCATGAATAAAATTTGTGCTGAACTGATTAAGCCTGACATAACAGTTTTTATTGATGTGACACCCGAAATATGCATGGAAAGAATTCGTGCAAAACGCGAAAGCCTGGAGATGTATGAAACACTTCAAAATCTGATAAACGTAAGGAGAAATTATTTTACGGCTTTTGAAAAATTAAGCAGCACAGAGCACATTACTGTGATTGATGGCAATCGCCCGGAAACAGTGATAGCCGAAGAAATTTTATCAGTCATCAGCAATCTACAGAGCAAAAGGAAATAATTGCTTTTTATTTCACTTCTAATGATTATTATTGTTGCCATTAAAAACCAACAATAATTCTGTTATGAAGAGAAAACATCCTAAGGCATTGCCTTTTCTTTTTTTATCTGAAATGTGGGAGCGTTTCGGGTTCTACCTGATGCTGGGAATATTTTTCCTTTATATGACCGATACCCAACGTGGGGGCATGGCATTGGATCGCAAAGAAGCTGCAGATATTTTCGGAACTTTCATTGCATTGGTGTATGTTACTCCTTTCATAGGAGGATTGCTTGCCGACCGTGTTTTGGGATATCGCTTTTCCATTACCATGGGAGGTATTCTGATGGGTATAGGTTATTGCGGACTCGCTATTCCGGGAATGACAGCTTTCTACGTTTCGCTGTTTCTTATCATCATCGGCAATGGATTTTTTAAACCCAATATTTCAACCATTTTGGGTAATGTGTATAATGCACCGGAGTATAAACCAATGAAAGATTCAGGATATAACATTTTTTATATGGGAATAAATATTGGTGCTTTTATCTGTAATTTCTTTGCTGCATATCTCAGAAACAATATCAGTTGGGGAGCTGCATTTATGGCTGCCGGAATAGGAATGTTTGTTGGGGTAATTATTTTCTGGATAGGGAATAAACATTATGCTCATGCCGATGTGCGCAAACCTGTAAAAGCCGGTGATATGCCGGTATCAAAAATATTGGGTATTACACTACTTCCTGCTATCATAGCAGGTTATATAGGATGGGTTATTCCCGGAAATATTTTTGGTAGCGACTCAACAGATGCATTTATTCTGGGTGCTTTACCGGTAGCTGCATATTATGTAATGTTATTGTTGCGTTCCGATGCTGAAGACCGAAGACCATTGGCAGCATTGCTTTCCGTGTTTGCGGTTGCCATAGTCTTTTGGGCAATATTTAAACAAAATGGTACGGCTCTTACTACCTGGGCCGAAAGTTATACCGACAGAGAAATTCCGGCTGCAGTTGAACCGGTTGCCAAAGCGCTCGGAATGACACAGACGCTAACACTTACCAAAGATTCTGTTCCGCTTACCGATGAACAATTCAGAATTGCAAGAGATGCATCAGGCGCTGTAATTAAAACATGGGATTATCCTTTGTATTTTAAAAATGTAGCCAAGGAAAAACTTCCTGCTGTAGGTGAATCAATGACACTGATTTCAACAGAATTGGCACAATCCATCAATCCTTTTTGGGTGGTGTTGTTAACTCCTGTTATTGTCGCGTTTTGGGCTATGCTTAAACGAAGAAACAAGGAGCCTTCCACTACATGGAAAATATTTTATGGTTTTTTAATAACATCACTCTCTACTCTGGTAATGGTAGCAGCAACTTATGCATGCCACAATGGAATGGAAAAAAGTTCGATGTTGTGGCTCATTGCCAGTTATGGTGTTATTACCATTGGCGAATTATGTTTAAGTCCGATGGCCTTGTCATTGGTTTCAAAACTCAGCCCTCCGCGACTTACTGCACTGATGATGGGAGGGTGGTTTCTTTCAACATCCATAGGTAATAAAATGAGCGGTGTGCTTGCAAGTATGTGGGATGGCTACGAACACAAGTCCAATTTCTTTCTCGTAAACTTTGGTTTAGTGCTTATCACCACGCTCATTATTCTGGCAATGATAAAATGGCTGAATAAAATCGTGAAAGAACATGGTGCATAGCCGTATTTGTTTTTTTTAATTTATACTCAGATATAACTTTTGCGATTGGTAGTTATTGGGGTTGTTTAAAGTTGTCCTAATTAAAATAAAGGAAGAAGTTAATAAATTCAAGCATGGCCTGTGAGTTTTATTTGTTTCAAAGCGAATCAATAATGCTTTAAAACTTTCCATCCATTCATTGCCTGTTCCTTTGAAGTTGAACTCCGTGGGAAATGTGCCTTCAAATTATGCTTTTTATCATACAGAATTAAAACTTCTGCTCACAAAACCTACGAAGCACAGCTTAGCGGAGACGCAGGACAGTCACTTTTCACAGCGATGATTTGTCAGATGAAATAATGCATCTGCTTGTTTTTATTATTCGTTCACCCAAAATAGAACTTAATAAGATAGGCCATGATTATAATTTGCTGTATAAAACAGATATAAGATGAAGCATAAAATTCTACTCATGTCAATTTGGTTGCCTTTAATTTCAATGGGGCAAATATCTTTGACGGCTAACGAAATGCCTGTTGCCGGAGATACCGCACGTTTTACAAATGCAGTTGTTAATCCGCTAATCAACTATGGAGCAACAGGGGCAAACCATACCTGGAATTTTGCCAATCTCCGCAATAACGGGCAAGACCTAAAAAATTACAAGAGTGTTACCTCTACAGGTATTATTTACGCTCTCTTTTTTTCTAACTTGCCGTTTAACCCCAATCGTGCCACAGTTGCTGAAGCAGGACAGCAATTACCATCAAACCCTTTGCTGACTATTGACAACCCTTATAATTTTTATTTTAGGTCTAACAGTGTTTACAAACAAGTTGGTATGGGTGCTGAGATAGCCGGCATACCAACTCCAATTACATACAGCCAGCATGATGTGATTTATAACTTACCATTACATTATAATGATAATGACACCAGCTATTCCGCATGGCATATTGGATTGCCCGGGTTGGGTTATTATGGATTTTCACAAACACGCATTAATAAAGTTGATGGATGGGGGACAATAATAACACCTCGAGGAACTTATGATGTGTTAAGAGTAAAAACCCAGCTTTTTGCTAAAGATACTATTGCTGTTGACACCTTAAATCTTCACTTTGCATTAAACCGCCCAAAGGTTACACAATACAAATGGCTTGCAAACAATGAGGTGATTCCGGTATTACAGATTACAACAACTGAAATTCTGGGATTGGAAGTTGTAACAGAAATATTTTATCGTGATGATTATAATAAGATTCAAACCACTCCTCTGAATTCAGCATATTGCGCAGGTTCTGCCATTGAGGTTCCATTAGTTGCCAATGGCAGTTATAATGGTTCAGCATTCTTACAGCCTGCAAATGTTTTTACAGCACAATTAAGTGATGCAAACGGAAGTTTTGCAAATCCGGTTTCTATTGGAACTCTTACATCGCGCGTTTCGGGAACAATATCTGCAACAATACCAGCCAATATTCCAACAGGAACAGGTTACAGAATTCGAGTGGTTTCATCAAGTCCTTCAGTTATTGGCACAGATAACGGTGAAGATTTCAGTATTGAAAACACTCCTGTTTCTGCAATAAGTGCAAACGGACCGCTGACTTTTTGCGAAAACAATTCTGTTGTTTTACAATCGGTAAATTTTGATCCTGGTTATACTTATCAATGGATGGTGAACAATACGAATGTAAATTCGGCAATCAGCAGTAACTATACCGCAACATCATCAGGTATTTATACGCTGAATATTACCAACTCCTGTGGTTCAGTTGTTTCGAATAGTCTTGCCGTAAACGTAAATCCTCTTCCTATTGCAAGTGTGACCTCTTCCGGCCCTGTTACTTTTTGTGATGGAGGCTCTGTGCTACTGAACACACTATTTGACTCAACCCTTACCTATCAGTGGTTGCTTAATGGAATATCCATATCGGGAGAAACTTCAAATATTTTACAGGCGAATTTATCAGGAGATTATACAGTTGCTGCTACTAATAGTTGTGGAACAACAACATCCGTGCCTATAAGTGTGGTAGTTGAATCAATGCCCGTAGCAGGCAATATTACCACATCAACTACCACCTTATGTTTAGGCGACTCCTTAATGCTGAATTCTTCAACATCTGCTCCATTGATAGAGTGGTATTTGAACAATCAGCTAATTGCAGGCGCTGGCGGAAACTCTTATTATGCTACGGTTGCCGGTGATTATACCATTGTTGCGTCTAACACCTGTGGTGCCGACACCTCAGCAATCCTATCACTAATGCAAGGCACTCCTCCTGTTGCTGTTGTCACTTCATCGGGGGCTCTCACTTTCTGTAATGGAGACAGTGTGATGCTTACTGCATCAACAGGAAATGATTTTACTTATCAATGGTTGTTAGACGGTGTTTATACAGGTGATACCTCTTCTGCCATAACGGTAAATTCAAATGGTCTCTATCATGTTGAAATAACAAATTCATGTGGCACATCAGCATCTGTAGCTGTGCAGGTGATTGTGCATTCTGCTCCTGATTTACCACAAATATCGCTCGTGTCAGACTCCTTAATATGCACACCGGCATTAACTTATCAATGGTATTTGAATAATCAACCCATTGCAGGCGCTAATACCCCTTACTTTATTCCTTCTCAAAACGGAGATTATACAGTAAGTATTACTGATTCCAACGGATGTTCGTCTATATCCTTGGTTTATACCATGACAACAGTAGGATTGCAAACCAATTCTGCAGTAATAAAAATGTCATTATTCCCCAATCCGTTTAAAGAGGTATTATATGTATCACATCCTGAAAACACCACTGTTGATTTGTTTTCAGCAGACGGACGTTTAGTTTACAGTAGCTATTTTTCTCAAAAGCAATTGTCTGCTATTGCAACAGAAAACCTGAGCAAAGGAGTTTATTATTTACGCCTATCAACAAATAATGAAACAGTGACCGGAAAAGTGATAAAAAATTAAATAGTTATAAAAGAGGGGATGTACAATCCCCTCTTATTTTTTGTAATTGGAAATAATCTGATTAAAATTTTGATTGAGTTAGTTTATCTATGTCATTGTTCACCGACAAAATCAAAACTGCTGTAGCTGTACAAAACACCGGACTGGTGATGCAGTGATGACCATTCCAGCTGCCGTCATCATTTTGTACGGTCATCAATCGTCCGCTTACATTATCATACCACTTTTTCCATCCCTCATCTTTACTCATAATCATTCCTTCTCCGGTTTGCAGATAGGAAAGAAATTCCTCTCCGCCATTGCTGCCGAAACCATTCATCACATCATTCTGCTGTGCTTGCTTTGCAGCAGCACGGTTTATTTCATAAGCAGCAGCATATTTATCAGCATCGGAATTGCTCATGCCTGCTGCTTTCAGATTTTCGGCACTCACTTCTCTGTCAGCAGGGAGAATACCATCTTTTTTTGCTTTGGCAATTCTTTCTCTGGCAATGCGTGCTTCGGATGAGCTACTGCGTGCCGTTCCTGAAATACTGTATAACATCACACCGGCAGCATCCGTAGTGACACTGGTTTTCGAATTCACATCATAGTTTCCTTTCAGATAGTTTCGACTTTGTTCAAGCTTTACAGTATCCACTTTTGCTCCTTGTTGCAAAGCTGTTTCCAGGGCATTAGCAGCAAATGACGACTGAAGTACACCTGCCCATCCCGACCCTTGCAAACTGCCGTTAGGATTTATGCCCTGCTGAATTTTTGATACGCACACATCAAGGTTTTTACGGACTCTGCTTTTCATGGAGTTGTTATTGCTCAAATAATCCATCAGATTGGTAAGGTATTGAGCAGTAAGCACCACATCAATATTCTGACCGAGTTTTACCTGCGGCTGTGTGCCTTTAAGCGTTGTGATATTGGTTGATTCTGCATCCGATTGTTCAACTTGTTTTAAAAGATATTCGGTTGCCAGTGCAACATTGGCTGCATATTTTCCTGTAAAAGGTGTGTTACCCATACGCAAAAGTGCCATAGCAGTAATGGCAGTTGTTGCAGGGTCAGATTTTACGGCATGGGGGTCAAATTGCGATTGCATGCTGTGTGAGCCTGCTCCCCAGCCTCCGTCATGTTGTTGTGCCTTGCTAATCCAGTCCATACTCAAGGTTAATGATTGTGCTACTTTGCCCGGTGTTTTAATATAAAAAGAGGAGTCAATCCCTTCTCCTTCAAAAACCGTCCGGAAAACACAGGCTTGCGGTTTTTCTTTCGCAGGTTGATCTTTGGAATGAAACGTGTGTGATAATAATGGCAGCGATGCCATCACCGGAATAAAGGCATAAAATAATTTTGTCCTGTTCATAACTGTAAATTTTTATTGATTTATGCATAGGATGCAGTTCTGTATTTAATTTCATAAAATTTGTTCTTTGCACCATTGTTTAACATATTTGTAAAATGATTTCTAAAAAAATATTTGCACTGGCCATGGCTGTAGTTTTTTACAGCTTGCTGTTTGCTTCGGTCAGTTGTTCCGTTGAAAAAAAGACAACACAGGGTACGGACTCACTGTTGGTTTCTATACAAAAGTTTCCATGTTTTGGCCGCTGCCCTTATTATGATGCTTCGCTGTATAAAAGTGGATACATCCTCATCAACCGCAAGGGTTTCATGGATAATCTCGGAGAATATTCTTCAAAAGCTACCAAGGAAGAAATGAAAGAATTAATCAGTGAGGCAGAACGTGCAAGATATAAATCATTGCCCGATAGTTTCTACAATCCCGGAATTGCTGATTTTCCCGTTACCATTACCAAGGTAAATCTGGATGGGAAAATTAAAAGAGTTTTTGACGGGGAACCTGAAGCCCCCAATGAACTGAAAAAATTCGAAAACCTGCTGCATGATTTTTTTACCCAAAGAGAAAGAAATTGGCAACTAATCAGGAAAAAAGCCGATCAGGAAGATTAAACTTATGTCGTACATGCACCGCCATGGAAGCCCTTTTTCAGTCGGCAGCGTGCTTAACTCAAGGTTTTTTAATGGTTTAAACTGAATTAGCCTAACCACTGCTTTCACCTGCTTTAAAATGATCTTTTGGCATTCATCCGGAATTAATTATTAATGAAATATGAATTAGTTTTTATGACCTTCAGTTACTTTGAATTGCAGCGTCATTACGTTACCTTTGCACACTTTTATTTAGTTTTAAGGAATACAAATTACGATGATAGATTTTATAACTAAGTCCATTTCAAAAATGTTCAGCAGCAAAACTGAGAGCGACTATAAAAAACTTGCTCCGGTTATTGATCAGGTAAATGCTGTTGCTGAAAATTTGAAATCGCTCAGCAATGATGAATTAAGAAACAAAACCATTGAATTCAGAAATAGAATTACTGAATACCTTGCAGATACAGATGCTGAACTAAATCAACTCAGTGAAGAGGCAGAAACCAATCAGGAAATGGATTCTGCCCACAAGGAAGATTTATATGCACGCATTGATGCTCTCAAAAAAGAGCGTAATAGTAAAATTGAAGAGGTGCTAAGTGAAATTCAGGCTGAAGCATTTGCTGTAGTGCGCGAAACTGCAAGACGTTTTACCGAAAATGCAGAACTTGTGGTAACAGCAACTGACCATGACCGCCAGCTGGTGTTAAACCGTGATGCTGTGAAAATTGAAGGTGACAAGGCTATTTTCAGCAATACATGGACAGCAGCAGGAACCAAGATTACCTGGAACATGGTGCATTACGATGTTCAGCTTATAGGTGGTTCGGTATTGCATCAGGGAAAAATTGCTGAGATGGCTACCGGTGAAGGAAAAACCCTTGTGGCTACGCTGCCTATTTATCTCAATGCATTACCTGGCGCTGGAGTACACGTGGTTACCGTGAATGATTACCTTGCAAAACGTGACGCGGAATGGAACGGGCCTATATTTGAGTTTTTAGGACTTACGGTTGATTGTATTGACAGACATCAGCCCAATACCGAGGAAAGACGTAACGCATATAAAGCAGACATCACTTATGGAACCAATAACGAATTTGGTTTTGATTATCTGCGTGATAATATGACACGTCATGCCAATGAAATGGTACAGCGCCCACATCATTACGCTATTGTGGATGAGGTGGATAGTGTGTTGATTGATGATGCACGTACTCCATTGATTATTTCAGGACCTACGCCTAAGGGTGATACTCAGGAATTTTTTGCATTGAAACCAAAGGTTGAAATTTTATTCAATGCACAGCGTAACTATGTGAATACGGTTTTGGCAGATGCCAAAAAGAAATTTGCTGAAAACAAACCTGATGATGCAGGTATGCCACTGTTGCGCGCCTTCCGTGGTTTGCCAAGAAATAATGCATTAGTGAAATTTCTGAGTGAACAAGGCGTGAGAACGTTGCTGCAGAAAACAGAAAATCATTACATGCAGGATCAGCAAAAGGAAATGCACAAAGTAGATGCTGAACTATTTTTTGTGATTGACGAAAAAAATAACACTGTTGAACTTACTGAAAAAGGTATTGAACTCATAACTGCCAACAACGAAGATCCTAACTTCTTTGTGATGCCCGATGTAGGTAGTGTGATTGCCGAAATTGAACGCTCTGCATTAAGCAATGAAGATAAATTAGAAAAGAAAGAAGTGCTGATGCGCGACTTTGCAATAAAGTCTGAACGTATTCACACCATCAATCAGCTGCTCAAAGCTTATACTTTGTTCGAGAAAGATGTAGAGTATATTCTTGCTGACGGTAAAGTTAAAATAGTAGATGAACAAACCGGTCGTGTACTCGAGGGTAGAAGATATTCAGATGGATTGCATCAGGCAATTGAAGCTAAAGAAAGTGTAAAGATTGAAGCTGCAACGCAAACCTATGCTACCATTACTCTGCAGAACTATTTCCGTATGTACCACAAACTTGCAGGTATGACGGGTACTGCCGAAACAGAAGCAGGTGAGTTTTGGGAAATATACAAACTGGATGTAGTTGTAATTCCAACCAACAGAAAAATTATTCGTGACGACCGTCAGGATTTGGTATATAAAACAAGACGTGAAAAATACAATGCCGTAATTGAAGAGATTGCTACACTTACAGCAGCAGGCCGTCCGGTGTTGGTGGGAACAACTTCAGTAGAAATTTCGGAGTTGCTCAGCCGTATGCTGAAACAGCGAAACATAAAACACAACGTGTTGAACGCTAAACTGCATAAAAAGGAAGCCGACATCGTAGCAGAAGCAGGACAGGCTGGTACCGTAACCATTGCTACCAACATGGCAGGTCGTGGTACGGATATTAAACTGGGACCTGGTGTTAAGGAAGCAGGTGGTCTTGCCATTGTAGGTACTGAGCGCCATGACTCACGAAGAGTTGACAGACAGTTACGTGGTCGTGCCGGTCGCCAGGGAGACCCGGGTTCGTCTCAGTTTTTTGTTTCGTTAGAAGACGATTTGATGCGTTTATTCGGCAGCGAAAGAATTGCCAAACTTATGGATCGTATGGGGCTGAAGGAAGGTGAAGTGATTCAGCACAGCATGATTACAAAATCTATT
>JAFDWZ010000014.1 GCA_018268195.1 Bacteroidota bacterium
TGACTCAGGCACGTTTAATGTAACTTTATTAGTAACCAATGCCAATGGTTGTTTTGATGACTCTGTTCGTACCATTCGTGTGAACCTTTCGCCAACTGCTTTGGCTGCAACAAGCGATACTGCAGGTTGTACTCCATTCAGCGTAAACTTTACCAACTCCTCCACAAATGCCGTTTCATATCTCTGGAATTTTGGTAACGGTGCTACTTCTACTCAGGCAAACCCAACTTACACTTACTACGGTGCGGGCAATTTCACTGCGACTTTAATTGCTACTAATTCCAATGGCTGTAAAGATACTTTCACATTCCCTTACAGCATTCATGTAAAACAAACACCAAGTGCGAGGTTTAACTTTACACCATCTGCAGGTTGTACTCCGCTGAATGTATCGTTTGCAAGTGTATCAAGCAATCTCAACAATCCGACTTACTCCTGGAATTTTGGAAACGGAAATACCGCTACTACACAAAATGCATCTACTGTTTATGCTGACTCAGGCACGTTTAATGTAACCTTATTAGTAACCAATGCCAATGGTTGTTTTGATGACTCTGTTCGTACCATTCGTGTGAACCTTTCACCTACTGCTTTGGCTGCAACAAGCGACACTGCAGGTTGTAGTCCTTACACTGTTACTTTCAGTAATAATTCAACAAACGGTGTTTCTTATAGCTGGAATTTTGGTGATGGATCAACTTCAACAGATGCAGTACCTGTTCATACTTATTCTACCGCAGGCAATTATACGGTTACGCTGGAAGCTACCAATTCTAATGGTTGCAAAAACACCTTCGTATTACCGTATTCTATTCATGTGAATCAAACTCCGAAAGCTTCCTTTAATAAGTCAAAAACTTCAGGATGTGTTCCATTGACTGTTAATTTCACCAACACCTCCACTAATGCAATAGGAGCATCCTATTCATGGAATTTTGGTAATAGTCAAACTTCTTCTTCGGCAAATGCCAGCACTACTTTTGCAACTGCAGGCAATTATACCGTTTGGTTGACAGTTACTAGCCCTCAAGGATGTATTGACAGCATTTCACAAACTGTTACAGTTTACGATTTACCAACTGCATCAGCCTCCACAACTGACACACTTGGATGTACTCCTCATACTGTACATTTTACTAATGCATCAGCTAATGCAACTTCTTATCTATGGAATTTTGGAAATGGTGCAACATCTACTGCACAAACTCCTACTTATACTTATACCAGCGGAGGCACTTACACTGTAACGCTGATAGCAACAAACGCTAACGGATGTAAAGATACTTTTGTGTTGCCGTATGCCATACATGCATTGCAATCACCGACAGCTTCTTTTAATCCATCTTCGACAACAGGTTGCTCGCCTATGACGGTAAACTTTACCAATACATCCACACAGACAAATGGAGCAGTATATAATTGGAACTTTGGTAACGGAGCATCGTCCTCCTCAGAAAATCCATCTAATATATATGCCGATTCAGGAAATTTTGTTGTGCAATTACAGGTAATGAACAGCAATGGATGTATGGACGATACTACCAGAAATATTTTGGTTAATTTATCACCAACTGCTATTGCATCAACGGCAGATACCGTTGGTTGTAATCCGATGACAAGTGTGTTTACCAATAATTCAATGAATGCTACAGCTTACATCTGGAATTTTGGTGATGGTATTACTTCATCCACTGCTTCGCCTAGTCACAATTATACTACTGCAGGTAATTACACCGTAACATTAATTGCTGCTACAGGAGCAGGATGTCTGGACACACTTGTATTCCCTTACACCATTCATGTAAATCAAACTCCGGTAGCTTCATTTACTAAATCTGTATCAAGTGGATGTACACCTTTAACAGTACATTTAAATAATACCTCTTCTTCTGCCAGTGGAGCTTCTTATCTCTGGAATTTTGGAAACGGAACAACATCTGTAGATGCCAATCCTGATGTGACCTACAATACTGCAGGAACATATACCATACAACTTCAGGTAACCAATGCCAGCGGATGTATGGATACTACTTCGCAAACGGTACAGGTAAATGCAACTCCGGTAGCTATTGCTTCTGCTGTTGATACCACGGGATGTGCACCTTTCCTCAACACGTTTACAAACAATTCTACTAATGCTACCGGTTATCTCTGGAACTTTGGTGACGGGGCTACTTCTACTGCTGCTACACCAAGTCACACCTATACTGGTGCAGGTAATTATACCGTTACACTGATTGCATACAACGCTTCCGGCTGCAGTGACACACTGGTGTTGCCTCAAACGATACATGTTTATCAAACACCAATTGCTTCATTCACGCAGTCGGCAACATCCGGTTGTTCTCCACTGGCAGTTAGCTTTAACAACACTTCAATACAGGAAGTGAATGCTACTTACAACTGGACTCTTGGAAACGGATCAACGTCTGCTCTGACATCACCAAATACTATTTACACCGATTCAGGAAATTACACTATCACGCTGATTGTAACCAATGCAGGAGGATGTAGTGATTCCGTTTCGCACAACGTGTATGTTCAACCTACACCTATTGCCAGCGGATTTACCAACGATACCATAGGATGTACGCCATTCACTGTATCTTTCACTTCTACTTCAGCAACCAGTGACTCTGTGATATGGCATTTCGGAAATGGGCAGTCTGCTCAAGGAGCCAACACACAATTTACTTATACTCAACCTGGAATTTATCAGCCTTATTTGGTTGCTTATAATTCTTCAGGTTGTACAGACACCTTTAGATTACCAAAAACAGTACGTGCTAACTTAACTCCTGTTGCCAATTTCAGTGCATCGCAAACTGCAGCATGTGCAGGAACATCTTTTGAATTCAGTAATCTTAGTTCTGATACCATTTCACCGGTATATCAATGGACTATTGGTGGATTCTCAACTACCACACCTGCTGTAAGTATTCCGTTGGTAAACCCAGGATTCTATACCGTTTCGTTAACCGTTACCAACAGCAACGGATGTTCCGATACTGAAATTAAGAATAACTACATACAAGTGTTTGATACGCTTCCTCCACCACAAGATCCAATTTACAGTGTGAGTGTGTTATCAGACACTCAGGTTGAAATCAAATGGCAAAACAGTTCAGCTCTTGATTTGGGTGCTTATAAATTATGGCGATTGGATAATGCAAGCGGAAATTATGTAAATGTTTATACAGATAATAATCCTACCAATGCATCCATGAATCCGGAGTCATCCTATATTGAGAATGGTCTGAATACATTATCCAACACTTACACTTATAAATTACAGACACTGGATCGTTGCTCAATGGCACTACCACTGAATGTACTTAAAGCACACACTACCATCAATGTGAGTGCAAACAAAGCAGGAACAGGTATCAATGTTAACTGGACACCTTATGGTGGTTGCCCTGTTTCAACTTATGAAATAACAAGAACAGAAGTTGCTAACGGAAGTACTGCAGTTATTGCTACCGTTCCGGGAACACAACTGAGTTATCTTGACTCTATGATGATTTGTCCAGGCGATTACAGTTATCGTATTAAGGCTTATGACTTATGTGGATTACCTTATACTTCACTGAGTGATACAGCTGCTGCACGACCTGATTATCGTTTACAAGAACAACAAGCTATCATTGTACGTTCTACTGTTGTCAACAATCACTTTGTACTCACAGAGTGGTCGGAACCACAATTGCATCCTGAGCAAGTTAAAGAATATCGCATCTACAGAAGCACTGATACGACAGGTACATTCTATTCATTATTAGCTACCGTTTCTGCCAATGTTACCAGCTACGAAGACTTCGATGTGAACGTTAATGAGCAAAACTATTACTACAAAATAGAAGCAGTAAGCGACTGTGACATGGCTGGTAAGTTAAGCTCCAACAGTTCATCCATTCTTCTAAAATCGAGATGGGAATATGAAAGCAGCCGACTGTGGTGGACAAAATATGATAAATGGGATACAGGCGTAGAGCGCTACGAAATAGAAAAATATAACTGGAACACCGGCCAATGGGAAAAGATTAAAACTGTTCCCGGCAATGCTACAGAAACAGAAGTCGATGAGTAATTAAATTATTCATTGTGTATGCCCCCAAAACCCGGTTCAGAGAGCCGGGTTTTTTTTATTACTTAATTCGTTGAGGAGTTTTTTCGTTTACCGAAGCAGCGAGATTTCTCACCGTGGCCACAATAGCGGCTTTATCATAATAACATTCATGATACAATTCACTCTGCTCTCCATGTTCAACAAACCGATCAGGAATTCCAAGTCGGATAATCTCTGCACTGTAATTATTATCTATCATAAACTCGGCAACGGCACTACCCATACCACCCATCAGGCAGCCATCTTCCACAGTAATAATTTTTTTGTAGTTGGCAAAAACTTCGTGTAGTAACAACTGATCCAATGGTTTTACAAAACGTAAATCGTAATGTGCGGGATAAATATTTTCATGTGCCAGTTCATCACAGGCGGCAACAGCAAAATTTCCGGGATGACCTATTGTAAGTATAGCAATATGTTCTCCACCTCTCAACTTACGTCCTGTACCTACAGAGATGGCTTTAAAAGGAGTACGCCACTCCGTCATCACACCATTACCTCTAGGATAGCGAATGCTAAACGCCCCCATGTTATCATGTTGTGCTGTGTACATCAGATTTCGTAATTCTTCCTCATTCATAGGTGCGCTCACAATCATATTGGGTATGCAACGCATATAAGCCAAATCATATGCACCATGATGTGTAGGTCCGTCAGCACCGGCAAGTCCACCTCGGTCGAGACAGAAAACCACATTCAATTTCTGTAAAGCCACATCATGTATCACCTGGTCGTAAGCACGTTGCATAAAGGATGAATAGATGTTGCAAAAAGGTATCATACCCTGAGTAGCAAGTCCGGCACTAAAAGTTACTGCATGTTGTTCGGCAATACCAACGTCAAAAGCTCTTTCAGGCATGGCTTTCATCATAATATTGAGTGAGCATCCTGATGGCATTGCAGGAGTAATACCTACTATTTTTGAATTTTTCTCTGCCAGCTCCACTATCGTATGACCAAAAACGTCCTGATACTTGGGAGGTTGCGGACTCTCAACTACCGGTTTATATATTTCACCTGAAATTTTATCGAATAAACCAGGTGCATGCCATTTGGTCTGGTCTTCTTCCGCTTTTTTAAAACCCTTACCTTTTACTGTGAGACAGTGTAAAATTTTAGGGCCTGGAATTTGTTTTAAATCTTCGAGAATTTTGACCATCTTATCCACGTCATGTCCATCTATCGGTCCGAAATATCTGAAGCGCAGCGACTCGAATAAATTACTTTGTTTCAGCAAAACAGATTTAAATGCATTCTCAATTTTCTGAGCTATTACCTGTGCATTGGGCCCGAATTTACTCACCACACCTAAGGCCTTCCACACTTCATCTTTCATTTTGTTATAAGTTGGTGAAGTGGCTATTCCGGTGAGATATTCTTTTAAAGCACCTACATTGGGGTCAATACTCATGCAATTATCGTTGAGCACCACAATCATGTTAGTGTTCTCTACCCCTCCATGATTTAATGCTTCAAAGGCAAGTCCGGCAGTCATGGCGCCATCGCCAATAACAGCAATATGTTGTCTGTCCTTGTCATTCTTCAATCTGCTGGCAACACTCATACCTAAAGCAGCAGAAATAGAAGTGGAACTGTGCCCTACACCGAAAGTATCATATTCACTTTCGCTGCGTTTTGGAAAACCACTGATGCCGTTATAAATTCTGTTGGTATGAAAAACATCTCTTCTGCCGGTAAGTATTTTATGACCATAGGCCTGATGACCTACATCCCACACTAACTGATCATACGGAGTGTTAAAAACATAATGTAATGCAACGGTAAGTTCCACTACGCCAAGGCTTGCACCAAAATGGCCGCCATTTACAGAAACAACATCTATAATAAACTGCCGCAGTTCTTTACAAACCTGCTGCAATTTTTCCGGACTGAGTTTTCTTAAATCTGAAGGTGATTGTATTGTTTTAAGAAGGTCTCCTGCTTTTGCTTCCATTATAGTATAAGTGTGGCAAATTTAGTGAAAACGTAGCAAATGATATCATTTTTATTCACATATAGCACAAATCCAACTATATATGAAGATTGGGGAATCTCTTATAAATTCCTTTTCACGCTATTTTGACATGGGTGAACATAAAGTATGAAAAACTGAGCTTTAATGAATACCCATCTGTGGACACTATAAAATTCATGTTGCGCTCTGTTATGCAAACCACTCAAAAAGCTTCGGTAGGTTGATTTGTTTCTTTTCCGTCTCTCCCAAATCTCTTATAACACTTCCATTATCCATCTGAATAATTCTGTTTCCAAAACGCTGTGCTTCTCTGAGGCTATGAGTTACCATAATGGCAGAAACTCCCAGTTCATGAATAAAATGATTGGCAAGTTCCATCACGCGTTCGGCACTCTTGGGGTCAAGCGCTGATGTGGGTTCGTCCATGAGCAGCAACTTCATGTTATCCATAGTTGCCATCAGCAAGGTAAGTGCCTGCCGTTGCCCTCCGGACAATGAACCAATAGGCCTGTGTAATTTCTCTTCCAATCCAAGATGCAATAGCGCTACTTTGTTTCTGACTTGTTCTTCAAAAGCTTTAGTGTTCCCAAGTATTACTTTCTTAGCTCGAGAGCGTAATGCTGCCAGTCTGAAATTATCCAATATACTCAGGTCAGAAGCTGTTCCTGCAAGCGGATTCTGAAACAAACGGGCAATAAATGCGCTTCTCTGATATTCCTTTAAAGCAGTAATATCCATATCATCAAAAATAATATGCCCGTGAGTGGCAGACAGTGATCCGGCCAACAAATTCAACAGCGTAGATTTTCCTGAACCGTTAGTGCCCAGAACAACTACAAACTCTGATGGATGAATCGTAAGGTTAATATTATCCACTGCGACAATGTCGTCACCGTCAGTCTTAAATATTTTTGTCAGTGCTTCAAGCTTTATCATGTCTTTTCGCGAAATGATATTTTTAATGCAGCGATAATACTCAGCACAATTAATGCGGTAACCAGTTTAAGTGCCTGCGGTGGAAGCCCTGCAAGTAATGCAAGAGCCAGCAACACTCTGAAGACTACCGAACCGGCAACCGCCATAATTATGTTTACCATCAGTGATGCTTTTTTTGTAAGACGTACAAATGATTCGCCAAGAATAACTGCTGCCAGGCCTGATATGACTATACCTACTCCCATATTGATATCAGCAAATCCCTGATACTGCACCATCAGGCTTCCACTCAATGCGGTGAGCGCATTGGCTAATGCCAATCCTGTGATTTTCATTTTTTCGATATTCACGCCCATTGCCAAAACCATACTTTCACTGCTTCCGGTTGCACGCATGGCAATACCAAAATCTGTTTTAAGCAATAAGATTATTAAGACAAGTAGTACCAAAGCGAATAAAAAGGCTTTAATAAAATTCATGACAGAAGAATTGCTGAAAAATGAGGGCAAATTTGTAAGTGGAATATTGGAACGCCCCATGATAAATAAGTTAATCGAATAAAGTGCAATCATTACCAGAATCCCTGCAAGCAACGGATGAATTTTTAATCGAGTATGTATGATTCCGGTAGCCACACCAGCTAGTGCTCCGGCAGCAAAAGCCAGAGGAAACACCCACACTAATGGCACATGAGCAGATATTGCAACAGCAGTGACAGCCCCACCAAGTGTATAGCTGCCATCGGTGGTAATATCCGGAATATTAAAAATTTTGAGTGTGAGAAAAATCCCTATTGCCAATGCAGCATAAGCAAGTCCTTGTGTGATGGCGGCAAATAGTGCGTCCATTTTTTATTTGTCTGCCTTTTTAAAGTATTCAGGAAATATAAGATTATATTGTTCTGCAGCTTGGGGATTATAAACGAAGTTACGCGTTTTTACTTCTTCGGGGTGAGGAATGTTTTTTTTTCCCGACTTCAGATATTCAGAAGCCTGTAGCCCGGCCTGAAATCCCCATTGATAAAAATCGGCACCGTAAGACGCTATTGCACCTCTGCTCACAAGTCCTGATTCAGAAGTAAAAACAGGAATATGTGCATCATTACACACTTTGGCAATTGTTTCGAAAGAGGCAAAAATTACATTATCGGGCAGTGCAAAAAATGCATCAGGTTTTTTTGCTGCCAATGCCTGTGCTACCAGTTGTGTTTCTGATGATGCTGTCACCGGCATGGGGAGAATTGTTAGTCCCAGTCTTTGTGCAGCCGCCTTCAATTCATTCAGTGCGTTGGTTGACTGTGGCTCGCTGGAGTTATAAATAGTTCCGATGGTTTTAGCCTGTGGAAAAAACTGTTGGATTAAAGTTAGGGAAGTATCTATATAACCAAGTGTTTCATACACTCCGAAAAGATTTTTAGGCGCTTCACCTTTGTTGTTGGTTAAGCCTGCCAAAGCAGGACTCGGTGCCACCATCATACATACCGGAACCGACTTGGTACGTTGCACAGCTGTGATAGTTGACAGTGTGGTGTTGGCGGCAATCAAATCAGGATTTTTTGCAATCAGATAATCGCATGACTGATTGAGCATACTAATATCGCCCTGTGCATTGGCTTCATATACCTGCAATGATTTTTGTTTTTCTGAAAATCCGTTTTGTTGCAATGCATCAAAAAAACCATTGCGTGCTTTGGCAAGAGTAGCATCTTCGGCAACATCCAAAAAGCCAACAGAGGGAATATTGCGCTGATTTCCGCAGGCTGCAAATAATAATGAGATACAGAAAAAGAAAATTATTTTTTTCAGCATAAACAAAAAGTCAGGAAGTAAAGCTACATAAAGCAAAGGAAAAACCCGCGACTTGTAATATAAAAAGGCAAGAAAAGAAAAACGGGACGCAGCTTACGCAAACGTCCCGAAGCCATGAAAACTATCGTTATAGGATTATTTATCTTCCTTTTTTTCATCCTCTTTTTCGATGCCGGATGATGCATCTTTAAATTCTTTAATTCCTTTTCCAAGGCCTCTTGCCAATTCAGGAAGTTTTTTACCTCCGAAGAAAAGCAATAATACCAACACTATTAGAAGAATTTCTGATCCTCCCAAACTCCATAGCAATAAACAAATAACGGAACTCATTGTCTTTAAAATATGCTACAAATATATATTGTTTTCAATTATCAGTACAATTTTTCGTTAAAATTATTTTTGAGCCAACCAGGAAGCTGGGTTCATTTTAACAAATCCCTTCCAAATCTGGAGATTAAGATCCGCATTGTTGGTTTCCGAATCGGTCATCACCGTACCAATGTTCTGTTTGGTGGTTATTTTGTCACCTTTTTTCACAAACACCTCATCCAAATTTGAATAAACCGAAAGGTATTCACCATGCCTGATAATAACCGCAGAGCCTGTTGGCAAATGAATAGTACCTGTAACTTCACCATTAAAAATGCTTCGCACCTTACCGCCTTTGGTGGTGCGTATGTCTATACCGTCATTTTTGGTAGTTACATTTTTGAGCTGAGGATGTCTGTGTTCTCCGAAGGTTTCAGAAATGGAACCTTGCTCTACAGGCCATGGCAAGCTGCCTTTGTTCGAAGCAAAACTGTTACTAAGTTTTTGAGCTTCCGGAGTAAGGGAAAATACGTTCTCTGATGTTACGTTTTTATTACCTTCTTTCACAGCTTTCTTTTTAGCAGCTTCAATTTCTTTTCTAACCAATGTTGCAATGCTGCTTTCAAGACGCTTCTTGGCTTTAATCTTTTCGTCTAATCTTTTGCGCAATACTTTTTCACTTGCCTGAAGGTTGGTCAATAGCTGGTCGTGCTTTTGTTTTTCGCTTTCCAGTTCTTTTTTCTGATTCTCCTGCGAAACTTTCAAACCTGTTTTTTCTGTTTTCTTCTGCTCCAATACATTTTTTTTACCTGAAAGCTCGGTTTGTGCTGCAGTAATCAGTTCAACCTGGTTTCTTCTGTTTTCGGTAAATTGCTGAAAATATTTTAACCGTTTATATGCCTGATTGAAATCTTCGGCTGCAAAAACAAACATCATGGTTTGATATTTATTGCTGTTGCGCTGAGCAAACAGAATCATATTTGCATAATCGGAGCGCAATTGGTTTATTTTTCTTTCAAGCGAGTCAATGCTTTTTCCTGTACGGTCAATTTCTCCGTTTAGTGAGCGTATTTCAGTATTGATTGAGTAGATGAGATCATTCCGCAAATCAATCTTTTTGCGAAGCATATCCAGTTGCGCTTGTGTGGCATTTTTATTTTTCTCGGTTTGTTTCAGTTGCCGGTTTGTTTCAGCAATTTCATTCAGCAATTTCTCACGCTTTTTCTCCAGATCACGTTTTGTCTGTTGCGCATACATATTCTGTAAGGTGAATAACCCTCCCGAAATAATAAGAAAAGCAAAAATCAAACGAGCCCTTTTCCGCATAGGTGCAAAAGTATGACCCCTCTTACGTTGAGTCCGTTGCTGACGAATTACTTTTCGACAAAATTATGCACGGAAGCTATCTTGCTTCTTTGTAGTTTTTGGGTACACTGAAAGGGAATTCGAGTACTTCACCTACTGTAACCTTGGTGTAATCAATTTCTACTTTGATATTTTTTTCTGCACGAAGAGTAGTTACGGATCTGAAGGGGAAAAATCCTTCTGACGTCTCCTGAAAATCGGAATATTCTGTGTTTAATGATTTTTGAATCCGCTCATCATCAATGGCAAGCTTTATAATCCTGAAGGTGTTGCCGTCCACATAAAAATCCTGAATCACAGGCTTGCTGGGATCTTTCTCTTCTAACGAACGCTTGAGTTTTCGTTTGCTCAATGTGCTTAGAATATAAGATTGCTCTTCGAGATATACCGAATTGAATTTATTCTTCTTATAAGCAAACAGGTTACCTATAAGTATGCTTTGAATGATTTCAAAATCGAGATTGCCTGAATTCAGCAAATCATTAATCAGTTTATAGCCTGAAATTTTATACTCATGATTCAGGCGATCAAGAAAACGTACGGTATCGGGAGTAAGCAGAACTCTTATTGCTTCAATTCCGAGTAGAGGAGATACCGAAACCCAGATAGCGCTGTCGCGGCACATCCGCAAATTAATATTGAAAGAATTTTTATCATTGTCAATATTTGCATTAACAGAAGCTTTTGCACTGATCCATCTTCCATAAAAAGCACTGTCGTGAATATTTTTCAGCAGTATATCAGCCCCTTTTTCTTCCAGATTTCTGGTTGATTTTATCACGATAGGTTTTTCAGCCTTACGTGTAGTTTTACAAGCGAAAAAAAACAGAAGGCCTACAACTAAAACAAATAGTCGCAGCCCTTTATTCATACAGTTTTCGGTCTTTTATTTTTTTATCCAATAAATCAGAAGCGCCTCCGGCTTTTTTAGCCTTCTGCCAATACTCTATAGCCTTTCCGGCATCGCCTTTCTGAAACAACACATCACCATAATGTTCAAGAATAGTACCGCTGCTGTTACCACCATTTTCCAAAGCCTTTTCAAGCCAGTTGAGGGCTTCATCATATTTTTTTTCCTGATACAGTATCCATGCATAAGTGTCAAGAAAAGAAGACTGATTGGGTTGAATATCGTTACTCAGCTTCGACATTTTTTCTGCCTTCTCAAGCTGATCATTTCGCAATGAAAGATAGTAAGCGTAATTGTTCAATACATAGGCGTCCTTAGGATCTATTTCCAATGCTTTGTCGAATGCTTTATCAGAATCCTGATATTTTTTTACTTTATTATAATTATCGCCAAGGTTGCTGTAAAACTGAGCGAGTTGTGCATCATTATCCACTACAAGTTTAATACCTTGATTCAATATTTCTATCGCGTCCTCATGTTTATCGAGTTGTGTTTTTGCTATTCCGCTCAGCAGATAAAGAGAAGATTCATTGGGAAAAAAAGAAATAGCTTCGGTGCTTGCTGAGTCCATCAGGCTGAAATTTTTGAGTTCTGAAAGATTTATAATGTACTGTTGCCAAACATTGAGATTGTTTTTATCCAGGTCAAGCGATTTTCTATAATATTCTGATGATTTATCATAGTTTTTATTCATGGTGAGCAAATCGCCATAAATAGCCTGAGCACGTGCTTCATCAGGATGGGTCTCTGCAAGTGTCCTGCATAACTCCAGGCATTGAGTCATCATGGTGCTGTCGCGTTGCAATAAAGGAATGTATGATGATATAATTTTAACTTTGATATCGGTATCAAGATCGCGGTTGGTAAATGCCTTTTTCAGATACTCGAAAGATTTTTCTTTATCGCCAGTGTTTCGGTAGTAATCGGCAAGGTTTAGGTTGATGCGGGGTTCATTCGGGTCAACAGTTTTCATGCGTTCAATAACAGCCAAAGCTTTATCAGGCATGTTGTTTACAGAATATAACTCATAAAGTAAGGAGTACATATCCATGCTGTTGGGGTATTGCCTGATGTAATTCTCCAATACCTCTGCTGCTTTATCTACTTTGTTTTGTTTCAGATAAATCTGTTCCTTACGAAGCGTAATTTCCTTGTCTAATCCAATCACAGACTCAATCTTATCATACACTTTTATGGCATCATTTACTTTTCCAGCATAAAGCAAAACTTCAGCCCACTGATATTGATAGTCTATTCTACTCGGATAATCACCGGAAAGTTTTTCATAAATAGATGCTGCGTCATTAAACTTACCGGTACGCTGATAGAGTTCAGCAAGCAACAGTTTGTACCATTCATTAGAAGGGTTTATTTCCGAAGCAGCACGTGCAAAATTTATTGCTTCGGCATATTTCTTATTAGCAGCATAAAGTTGTGATATCTCATATAAGGAAGCATCATTCCGAGGGTCTATTTTCAAACATTCTGAAAATAAATCCATCGCACGGCTGTCATTACCAAGAATTTTCTCTTTATTGGCATTGACAAAAAAGTACATCAGTTTGGTGCGTTGCTCCTCTGTAAGTTGGCCTCCTTTGTTTTTTGATGATGCGGATATGCTTCGTTCACTACTCTTGCAAGATGCTATAAAAAACACTGCCAGCAATATAATCGTTATTCCTCTTATTCCTTTTTGCATAATCCGTTTGCTATGTTAATTATTGCTGTGTACTATAATCACCCATGCTCAGGTCATCAGCCTGACCACTGTATTTGCAGTAATTTCCAATCATAGAATTGGTGATTACGGCTGAGTTGACTGATGTATTTGATTGTATGATACTGGCACTGATAATACTGTTATTTATCTGTGTGTTTTTTCCCACACTTACTCCGGGGCCTATAACGCTGTTGTTAATTAGAACGCCATCGGCAATGTAACATGGTTTCTGAATAACGGAGTTGGTGATTTTTGCTGTGGTGGCAATGTAGTTTTCAGGATACTTAATATCCAACATTCTTCCGTTGGTATATACGGTAGCATCTTTATTGCCGCAGTCAAGCCATTCAATCACCTTTCCGGGAACTAATTTCTTTCCCTTGTTTTTCATGTTCTCCATGGCATTTGTCAGCTGAAACTCACCTTTATCCTTGATGTTATTGTCAATCAGGTATTGCAGTTCCGCCTTCAAGTTTTCACCATCTTTAAAATAATAAATTCCTATAATGGCCAAATCGGAAACAAAGGTGGTAGGTTTTTCAACAAAATCCGTAATTACATTATCGCTATTCACCTTAACCACACCAAACTGGCTGGGGTCATCAATTTGCTTTACCCAAATGGTCCCATCACTATGGGCATCAATATTCACATCGCTGCGAAATAATGTGTCGGCAAAAGCAAGAATTACCTTACCTGTTAATGCTGATGAAGCACATAATATGGCATGCGCAGTACCCAAAGGTTCGTCCTGATAATGGATGGTTCCTTTTGCACCCAGAGAGGCTGCAATATCAACGAGTGTTTTTTCCACTTCAGCACCAAAACGTCCTACCACAAAAGCTATTTCATCAACCTTCTCAGGACATACGGCAATAATATCTTCCATGAGATGTTGTACGATAGGTTTGCCTGCAACAGGAATTAAGGGTTTTGGAACTGTTAATGTGTGTGGGCGCATCCGCTTGCCCATACCTGCCATGGGAATAATAATTTTCATACTTAAAAACTAAAAAGTAGTCTGTTTTTTAAATTAGCTGTCAAAAGTAATGAAATAAAATATAGTTGGTTTAAAGCAGCACTTCTGCCGGGTTTGGCGGTTAATTTTGTTCTGACAAAGCTTACTTTTTACCTCTCCGGCACTACACGATAGATGTGAGGTGAGATAGAGGGTGTTGTGTTTCATTCCATATTCACTTTAACAGGTTTAGGCTTGTGATTAAATGAGATACAACATTGTGTTTAAAAAAATCACCAAAACTTGACTTTGCTCCAATTGTATTAGTTGCAATTGGAATAGCATTGCTTATATACGAAATAATCAGAGAACCTAGCAAAGAAAATTTTGGAGGAAAGTTAATTCTTTTTTTAACTTTTTCTGATGTTTTATATTGGAGAATTAAATCATTCTGGAATAAATAGAGCTTCTTTCTAATTATATCTCATTCCATCAATTTTAGAAATACGGTAACAAGTAGGCTATTCAGTTAACATAAAGCGTAAAAGAAATTTAAAAAAGAAGGGCTTTATCGGTTATCGGAAGTATTAATAAACTATGTCCCTGCATAGTTTCACGCTTCTTTCGGAATACTGTGCAACCGGCCAACCTATCATCTCCTTGAAAATTCTTTGTTCAATAATAAGTTACCGTTTTATCTTCATCTGAAATCAGCAGGATATAATTTTACTAAATTCGCAGGCTCATTAACCACTCTTCATTCTACATGAACAAGTATAATAAATTCAACAACATTACCGGCTGGGCAGTATTTGGTATTGCCGCCTGGGTGTTTTTATCTACTATAGAAATGACAGGAAGTTTTTGGGATTGTGGCGAATTTATTGCCGCAGCCTATAAACTTCAAATAGGACATCCTCCCGGAGCGCCCCTCTTCTTAATGATGTCGCGCATCATGACACTTTTTGCTGGCGATAACCTGCAGATGGTACCTATAATGGTAAATTCCTTTAGTGCCATTGCAAGTGCACTTGCAGTGCTATTCACCTTCTGGACTATTACTGCTATTGCACGCAAACTGGTTATAAAAACCAATGATACTACAACAGGTCAGATATTAACAGTGATGGCAGCCGGAGTAGTAGGTGCTTTGGCATTTACCTTTACTGATTCTTTCTGGTTCTCTGCTGTTGAGGGCGAAGTATATGCAACTTCACAGTTTTTTACCTGTATTGTTGTATGGGCTGCATTTAAATGGGATCAGGTTGCCGATGAAAAACATGCTATCCGCTGGATTATTCTTATTGCTTATCTGATGGGACTTTCCATAGGTGTTCACTTACTTAACTTGTTGTGTATTCCCGCTCTTGCGCTGATTTATTACCTCCGTAAATACCCCTTTACCTGGGTTGGCTTTGCCAAAACGATGGGAATTGCTCTTGTTATTCTAATGGTAGTACAGTATGGAATCATTGCTTGGTTTGTAAGTATTGGTGCTCAGATTGACCTTGTTGCTAATCAGGCGGGCATGAAATTATGGACAGGTTTTGCTATTTATTCGTTGATTATTCTTGCTTTGATAGCGTTCGGAATTTATTTCTCTCAGAAAAATCACAAACCTCTGATGAATACCATTTTGCTGAGCACTATATTTCTGTTATTAGGATATTCTTCCTATGCTCAGATTGTGGTTCGCTCAATGGCAAACCCTCCTATGGATGAAAACAATCCTGAAAATGCATTCGGACTTTTAAGCTACCTTAACAGAGAGCAGTATGGCGATCGTCCATTGGGTTACGGACAATATTATGATGCCAAAGTGGTAGGACAAAAAGAGGGGTCTATGAGTTACTCCACTGTGGATGGAAAATATGTTCCTACCGGAGCGAAAGTAATTCCGGAGTATGACCCGGCAAGATGTACCGTATTTCCACGCATGTACAGTCGCGAGCCTAATCACATTTCTGCCTATAAAGAATGGTCGGGGATTAAAGGTGAGCAACTTCCGCAGTTTGGAAACAACCTGAAATACTTCTTCACTTATCAGATGAACTTTATGTACTGGCGTTATTTCATGTGGAATTTCGTAGGACGGCAAAACGATATACAAGGGCATGGAAGTATTCTGAAGGGCAACTGGATTAGTGGCATTGATTTTATTGACAGCATGTTTCTCGGACCGCAGAGTAAGTTGCCCGACAGCATGAAAAATAATAAAGCAAGAAACACCTTTTACTTCCTGCCATTGATTCTGGGTCTTGCCGGATTATTCTATCACTATAAGAAAGACGTAAATCATGCCAACATTGTCATGCTTTTGTTTATCATGACAGGGATAGCCATTGTTGTTTATCTGAATCAAACACCTTATCAGCCACGCGAACGGGATTATGCTTATGCGGGTTCTTTTTATGCTTTCTGTATTTGGATAGGAATTGGTGTGATAGCCTTGGTAGATTTTCTGAAAAAACGAATGCCGGAAACTACAGCAGCAATGATAGCAGGGTTGGTATGTTTGGTAGTTCCGGGAGTTATGGGCAAAGAAGGATGGAATGACCACGATCGTTCATACCGTTACACGTCACGTGATTTTGCTTACGACTACCTGAATTCCTGTGCTCCCAATGCTGTAATTTTTACCAATGGCGATAATGACACTTTCCCTCTTTGGTATATTCAGGATGTAGAAGGTGTGCGTACCGATGTACGTATTATCAATCTCAGCCTTTTGAATACCGATTGGTATATTGATCAGATTAAACGTAAAGCATACCAGTCAGACCCTGTGCCTTTTTCACTTCAGTCCAAACAATACATTCAGGGAACACGCGACTATGTGCCATTTTACGACCGTAAAATTCAAGGTTATAGTGATTTGAAAGATATCATTGAATTTATAGGCAGCGATAACCCCGAAGCAAAAGTGCGCAGTGAAGGTGGTGATGAATTTAATTATCTGCCTACAAAGAAATTCAGAATAAAAGTAGATAAAGAAGCTGTTATACGTAACCATGTGGTAGAACCTAAAGACACTTCACGTATTGTTGACTACATTGAGTTTGAACTCGACAAGAATTATTTACTTAAAGCAGATTTGATGATTCTTGACCTCATTGCTCACAATGACTGGACCCGACCCATTTATTTTGCAGTAACTGTAGGCAACGATTCGTATATGAATCTTGAAAACTATTTCCAGATTGAAGGTTTAGCTTATCGCTTTGTACCAATAAAAGCAAATCCCGACCCATCCGGACAGACCGGAGGTGTTGCTACCACGCGCATGTACGACAACATGATGAATAAATTCAAATGGGGTAATATGAGTGACCCACGTGTTTATCTGGATCAGAATAATCTGAACATGACCATGAACTTCAGAAATAATTTTGCGAGGTTGAGCGAAAATTTATTACAGGAAGGAAAACGTGATTCAGCTATGAAAGTGCTGGATAAATGTACAGAGGTAATGCCGGATAAAACAGTGCCTTACAACATTATGATGCTTCGCATAGCAGAACTCTATTACAGAGGGGCACAACAAAACGAAGGTACGCTTGCTCTTACAGGTGATGTGGAACACCAGTCAACCTCTGATAAAGCAGATATTGACAAAGGAAATATCATAGTAAAACGACTTGCTGATATCTACGAGAATGATTTAAATTATTATCTATCGCTTAAAGGAACATCTTATGCCAAAGGGGTTGATCGTGAAACCAATCAGGGTATGGCTGTATTCCAGGAGTTGATAAGGCTGTCGAAAATTGATAATCAAAAAGCAATTACTGACGACTTACAGAAACGATATGACCAACTGGAAGCTAAATTTATGCGATAACAGCAGTTGTATTAAGTACAAAAAGAGCGAGGCTGACCATCCGGTCAGCCTCGCTCTTTTTATGTAATTATATTTATTCTACCGTTACACTCTTAGCCAGATTACGCGGCTGATCTACATTGCAACCACGCATTACTGCAATGTGGTAACTGAGCAATTGTAATGGAATTACACTTACTAAAGGAACCAAAATATCATCCGTCTCCGGAATCTCAATAGTATAATCAGCCATTTCTTTAACTACGGTATCACCTTCGGTTACAATGGCAATAATTTTTCCCTTTCGAGCCTTTACTTCCTGAATGTTGGACACAACCTTTTCATACGAAGAGTTTTTAGTTGCAATTACCACCACAGGCATCTCCTCATCAATTAAGGCAATAGGGCCATGTTTCATTTCGGCAGCCGGATATCCTTCTGCATGAATGTATGAAATTTCTTTTAGCTTCAATGCACCTTCAAGTGCTACCGGAAATCCATAACCTCTGCCCAGATAAAGGAAGTTACGTGCATCTTTAAAACGTGCAGCAATCTGTTTTACTTTATCATTTGATTTCAGAGCCATCTCTACTTTTGAAGGGATGGATTCCAACTCATTCAGTAATGCATGATAACGTGATTGGGTAATAGTTCCTTTCTTTTGTGCAATCTGTAAAGCCATAAGCGTAAGCACCGTTACCTGTGCTGTGAAAGCCTTGGTTGATGCCACACCAATTTCAGGACCTGCATGGGTATAAGAGCCTGCATGCGTTGCACGTGGAATAGACGACCCCACAACATTGCATACACCAAAAATTGTTGCTCCTCTTTCTTTGGCCATTTCAATTGCTGCAAGCGTATCGGCAGTTTCACCACTTTGCGATATGGCTATCACCACATCTTCTTCCGAAATAATTGGATTGCGGTAACGAAACTCTGATGCATATTCTACTTCAACAGGTATGCGTGCAAGATCTTCAATAAGATATTCAGCTACCAACCCAGCATGCCATGACGTGCCACATGCCACCACAATGATTCTTTTGGTATTAATCAGTTTTTTCTCAAACTCATTGATTCCTCCCAACCTCAAACGACCATTCTTAGCATCAATTCGACCACGCATGCTATCCCATATAGAACGTGGTTGCTCATAAATTTCTTTAATCATGAAATGATCGTAGCCGCCCTTTTCAATAGCTTCTAGTTTCAATTCCAGTTCCTGAACAAAAGGAACCTTCATCTGGTTGTCTATTGTTTTTACTTTTAGTTCACCATTGTTCATGGTCGCTACTTCATTGTCATTAAGATAAACCACATTCTTGGTGTATTCTACAATAGGAGTTGCATCTGAGGCAATAAAAAATTCGTCTTTGCCTACACCAATTACAATCGGGCTTCCTTTTCTTGCAGCTATAACTTTGTTGGGTTCTTTTTTTGATAATACCACAATTGCGTAAGCTCCAATTACTTCGCCTAATGCTAATCTTACCGCTTCTTCCGTTGGAACGTGAGTTTTGTTTTTAACTTCTTCAATCAGGTGAATAAGCACTTCCGTGTCGGTATCGCTCTTAAAGGTATGTCCCGAATTGATAAGCTCTTGTTTAATGGAAGCATAATTTTCAATGATACCATTATGTATGATAGCCAGTTCTTCCGATTCGGAATAATGAGGGTGAGCATTTTTATCATTAGGTTCACCATGAGTAGCCCAGCGGGTATGACCCATGCCCACAGTTCCGGTAAGATTCTTATCTGAAACATAAGCTGCCAAATCAGCAACCTTTCCTGCTTTTTTATAAACACTTAGTGTTCCATTGAGCAATGCCACACCGGCACTGTCATAGCCCCTGTATTCTAAACGTTGTAAGCCTTTTATAACTATTGGATACGCCTGACGATGTCCAATGTAGGCAACAATTCCACACATATTTTTACGGTTTTAATTTTGTATATGTTATTTGTAATTTCATACGTAGAGGTAGTGAAGGGTCGCCTCCTACCATTACCACCCTATTAGGTGTTTGAAATGATACCGGAGTTCGGACTCTTAAAAACATCCCGTAGTTTTTACGTTTGTTGAATAAAATCTGTTGCAAAAATTGTGCAATATTAAACCTATACTGGCTATTTGCCAGCGAACCGCCAAACAACGTTGAAGAACGTGTTAAATCCGGAATAGTTTGCACTTTTCCGGTAGAATCTATGGCATACAGGTTAAGCTCAGAATTAGCAGGTAAATCAGAAGTAGCTGTTCCGGGTTCAATATTAATGACCAGTTCGGCCTTATTAATTGCAATTGGCCCTAATTGATTAAGATTTTCAATGAAGGGAATTTCTACTTTGGTTTTTATCCCACCCATGGTTTGCACATAGGCTTTGTCGGTAGCCGGATTATTAAAATCAAATGCCGAATAATCATGTACAAAATGGCTGAAACGTGCAATTGTCCCATCTGAGCTGTAAAAGTAAAACGGCAATGAGTCGGTACCGGGTGTATTGGGGTCGGTATAGTAAAATACCATGGATGAAGCTGAGGTTTTAGCATCAAAAGTAATGATGCTGCCGTTAGAAGATGCTGCCGGCTTAATACAAAACCCTTTAACCTGATTCTTGAAATTATTTATATCATTAAGATAAGTTCCGGCTTCGTCAAAAATTTTCTGCCCTAAAACATCGCTCAGGCGAATACGCATACGTGGTGCAATTTTAGTAGTATCAGAAGTCGGGATACTATCCTTGAGAGTGTGAACATTAAAAGTTATTTCTCCTACTTTATCGCCATAAGCCAAACTGTTGAAGGTATAATACGATGCCGTATCATACATAGCGTCCGTAAGTTCATACACTTCAAAGGTTTGGTCCACCAGTGTATCGCCATAACTTGAAATATAGGCCAGATTCAGAAATAATGAATCATAGCTACGGTTATCTTTAGTAAAAGTGGCAGAAGGTTTTAGTTGTGTATATAATTCAGCTGATGTAGCTCCGAAAATCGGATCCACATAAGAGCCAATCATAAAATCATGATTGGATAATTGTAAATCATATAATAAACGTGCATCCGAACGGACACTGTCTTCTAGCATATAAGAAGTACGTAGTGTCAATGTATCGAAAAAATCTACGTTTATTGCATCATCACCGGGCAGCAGATTCAACCCAACGGTATCAGGTTTGGAGCAACCGGCTAATACCATTAGCCCCAATGCTGCTAACCAGAGTTTATGTTTAACCATTTAGTATGAGGTGGTTTATGAAATATAAATGTGTTTGTTCAAGTCAACAGCAATCAGGCTTCTATAGAAATTTCTTCCATAATCTCGTCATAGAAATTATTGTAAGCTTCAACGTAAGTTTCTTCAGGATGGTATGGAAGTATCATTTTGCCTGATTTCTTTATATGATTTTCCACCTTAGTGCCCAATTTTTCAGCGCCTTTAATAATGGCATCTGATTTATTTATTGCTGCCAGAGTAATGGTTTCGAAGCCGGGGTTTTTTAAATCTTTTATATCGTTGCCGGAAATTCCATCCATCATCAGTTTTTTGGAATAATTTTCAGAAAATGGCTCCGAAAACTCATCGTCATAAACAGAATATACTACCCTGGCATTCTTAAAAATAGGGTCTTCTCTGTAAGCTGTTTTTACAAACAAGGGTATTAAACTTGTCATCCAGCCATGACAGTGGATAATGTCGGGAGCCCAGCCAAGTTTTTTTACCGTTTCGAGTACGCCACGGCAGAAAAATATAGTCCGGTCGTCATTGTCTTTGAAGAAATTATTATCAGCATCACGAATGGTATGCTTTCTCTGAAAATACTCTTCATTGTCAATAAAATAAACCTGCATTCTGGCGGCTTGAATACTGGCAACTTTAATAATCAGCGGATGGTCGCTATCGTCAATAATCAGATTCATCCCTGACAGGCGAATTACTTCATGTAATTGATTTCTTCTTTCATTAACCACACCAAAACGTGGCATAAAAGTCCGTATCTCTTTTCCTCGTTCCTGGGTTCCCTGTGGCAGGTGACGCCCTATTTTACTAATTGATGAATTTTCCAAATAAGGAGCGATTTCCTGCGAAATAAACAGGACTTTGGGCTTTTTAATCATGTGCAAATTCTTCCTTGAGATTGAAGATGCAAAAATATAAAAAAAAACGCTTACAACCTGCAAATAATTTGGGCTTTTTTTGCAAAGTGACTGAATTGCAGAGAGAAGTGTCTGTATTCTCCCCCCCCCGACAACCTCTTAAACTGCCCTTATCTTCCTTGATATTTTCCATGCCCAAGTGTTTAAAAGAAAAAGTCTACATGATTTATACCTAATAGGCGGCCCTTTATTTTTGAATACACTATGAGCGATAAAAAAGTTACTCCATCCGAATTTGAAGAATTACTGAAAACAGGCAATGCTTTTAAGGACTTTGCATTTCTGACATCTAATGGTGCCGCACCTGGCAGCTATTGCGGTTTGAGTAAATATGATTTTCTGGCAGGCATCAATGCTCTCGATAGTATTGAAACCTCTTCCAATTCACTGGAACAACTGCATCAGTTTACCGAAAAAAACAAAGGCCGCTGGATGTTTGGTTTTCTGACCTATGATCTGAAAAATGAAATTGAAGACCTGAGTTCACGACATACCGACAAACTTAATTTTCCTGTACTGCATTTTTTTGTTCCGCAAATAGTGCTTACATCACAGGCAGGAGTTCTGAAAATTATTGACCAACAAGCTCTGACTATTGATGAGTTTAAAGCTGATGATGTGGAATTAAGGCAGATGAATCGCTCACGTCCGCTGGAACTGACTCCTCGTTTTACTGATGGTGAGTATCTGGCAGCTGTTTCGCATTTGAAAAATTACCTGCAACATGGCGATATTTATGAAGTAACTTTTTGTCAGGAGTTTTATAATGATGCTGCTGAAATAAATCCTTTTGAAACTTTTATCAAGTTAGGAATAAAATCACGTGCACCAATGTCGTGTTTTTATAAAAAAGATAATCATCATATCATCTCTTCAAGTCCTGAGAGATTTTTGTGTAAACGTGGTAACAAAATATACTCACAACCTATAAAAGGTACTGCAGCACGCAGTGCTTCAGCCGAAGAGGATGATTATATTAAAGAGCAATTGCTACAGAATGAAAAAGAGCGTGCTGAAAATATGATGATAGTAGATTTGGTACGAAATGATTTATCACGCATTGCCGAACCCGGCAGTGTAAAAGTGGATGAACTCCTCGGGCTTTATTCCTTTAAAACGGTTCATCAGCTAATTTCTACCATCAGTTGTAGCGTTGCACCTGATACATCGTTCAGTGATATTTTGAAAGCAACTTTTCCTATGGGAAGCATGACGGGTGCACCCAAAATAAGCGCCATGAAACTTATTGATGAGTATGAAAAAACCAAACGTGGTGCTTTTTCGGGTAGTGTAGGTTACATTGATCCTGATGGAGATTTTGACTTTAATGTAATTATACGCACCATATTATATAATGCACAGCGCAAATATCTTTCGGTTCAGGCCGGAGGTGCCATCACTATAAAATCAGATGCCGGCAGCGAGTACGAAGAAAGTTTGCTTAAAGCAAAAGCTATGATTGATGTGCTCGGATAAGTTATCTTAGCACTAAATTTTGTGCTTTGATTGAATCTTTCAAAAAATTTATTTCTCACCATTCCTTATTTACAACAGAAAACAAACTGCTGCTTGCTGTAAGTGGAGGAGTTGACTCTATGGTGATGGCTGACTTGTTTCTGAAGTCAGGATATAACTTTGCTGTAGCACACTGCAATTTCAAGTTAAGAGGAAAGGATTCGGATGCAGATGAAACGTTTGTAAAGCAATGGTGCGAAGTCAACAATATTGCTTGCTATACTACTTCTTTTCAGACTAAAATTTATGCTGAAGAAAATCATCTTTCAATACAGATGGCAGCACGCGATTTGCGCTATGAATATTTTAATCATTTATGTCAGAAGTTTGAGTTCGATTTTATTGTCACGGCACACCAAGCCGATGATTTTGCAGAGACTATTATTCTGAAACTGCTTCGCAACTATGGCAATGCTGCATTGCAGGGAGTTTTACCTGCTGATGGCAATCGTGTTCGCCCAATGTTATTTGCAACCAAAAACGATATACTTGAATATGCAAAACAGCATCAAATCAAATGGAGAGATGACGTATCAAACTTCACCGATGCATATCAAAGGAATAAAATCAGGTTGCATGTACTTCCTGTTCTTAAAGAAATAAATCCATCATTCAGTACCAATCTGGTGCAACAGGCTGACTTTATTTACGGTGATGAAAAAATTATCAATCACTATATTGAAACTGTGAGTAAGCAGATTTTATCATTGAAAGATAAAAGTGCTATCATCTCAATAACCTCTTTGAAAAACACTTTATCACCACTTACCGTATTATATCACCTGATTTCGCCATACGGTTTCAGGATGGTGCAAACCGAAGCGCTTTTTAATACTCTTGGTCATTCAGAAACAAAAAAGTTTTATTCAGAAAAATATAGTCTGACAAAAAGCAGGAATGAAATAATTATACATCCTAAAGCTGATAACGAGCCAGTATATTTTGAAATATCCGAATGCGGAATATATGAATACAATGGCAGAACGATTACAGTATCTTTTGAAGAACTAAAAACAGATGCACTAAAAGAAATTTCAGAAAATGCTGATTCATTACAGGCCTGGTTTGATAGCAGTGAAGTATCCTTTCCTATTGTAATAAGAAATAAAAAGGATGGCGACCGTTTTCAACCAATGGGTATGAAAAGCAACAAAAAACTGAGTGATTTTTTTATTGATTTAAAATATTCCTCTGCTGAAAAAGAACATCAATGGGTTATGGAAAGCAACGAAAAAATCTTTTGGATTGTAGGTAAACGTATCAGCGAGCCGGCACGGGTACATTCGGCCAGTAAAAAGATTCTAAAAATACAAGTTGATGAAAAGTAAAAACCTTTGTCTGAACCGAATTCTCAGTAAAAGACAAAGGTTTAAATTTTGTAGCTGAAGAAAAACCGGAAAGCTTTTCTTCACCGATAAATGGTCAATGATTAAAATTAGTGCCCTCCACCGCTCATCTTCATGAGTTCTTCTTTGGTCATCATTTTATAGTCGGAAGGAATCTCAAAAACTTTATCATCAACATTGCCTTGTTTTACTTCGGTACAAGTCATTTTCATGGTAAACATTTTTTGTGGAACAGAATATTCCATCATCATACCATCTATTCCGTCATAACCTTCTTTGAAAGCATTGTTTACCATAATATCTTTAGTAAACCATATTTCCATTTTGGTGCCATCATCTAAGGTAGTTATAGCTTTGGTACACTTAAAACCTGCGATATCTTTTGTATCCGAAGTTATTTCAACTTTAGGCTTTTTTCCTTTGTTTTTTTCTTTCTCAATGTCATCTTTCGAAATTTTCACAGCTACTTTGTTTCCCATCATATCCATAAGCATAATGGTTTCCTGGTTTTTCATGTTAGTAACTGCCTTCTGATCAAACATTCCTCCGGTAGTTTCGGCTGCGTATTTATCTCCTTTAAAATACATTGTCATTTCTGATGGCAGCATGGCTTTCATTTCCTGTCCTTCGGCATCAAGGTCGTAGTCAATTTTATATTTTGCTGTACCTTCTTTAACTTTTGTTTGAGCAAACATGCTCACTGTTGCAAGTAATGCAAATGCTAATAATGTTATTTTTTTCATTTTTCTTTTATTTATGAAGCCGCTAAAATAAGAAATTAATGGTAAGCGCTTACTGCCGTGCCACAACAGCAATAGTCATCCGGCTGATGCAAACGAGTTTTTGTTCATCATTGCGAATTTCAATACTCCACACCTGTGAAGTTTTACCCATGTGCAAGGGTGATGCTACTCCATAAACATAACCACTCTTAACGGGTCTGATATGATTGGCATTAATTTCTATCCCAACACAATAATGTGTATCAGGATTAACCGTGAGATATGCTCCTACACTTGCAATAGACTCAGCGAATGCACAAGAAGCACCTCCATGCAAAATATGCATAGGCTGAACCGTGCGATGGTCCACCGGCATTTTGCCACTGATTTGGTTATTCTCAATGGAAGTAATTTCCATTCCGAGATGTTCAAACATGGTGTTACCACCAATTTTTTTTACCTGCTCCAGGTTGTATTGTCCAAAAATTGATTTCATTAGTTATTGCTATTTTCTTCGGGCTGAAATACCGATTTATAAATTTCATCAAGAAATATTTTCAACTTCAGCACATATAAAGGTGATGAAAGTTTATCTGTAATTCGAGTATTATTTTTAAGCATGATGCGATATCCTACTCCAAAACCAACTCCAACCCACCTTATTACTTTATAGTGTCCGGTAATTGCAGGCTCGAATAAAATTATACTTCCTTTCAAAGCCTTGTTGTGTGTATGCTTTCCATCAGGATAGTCGTAATAGCTGGAACCAATTCCAATGTTTGCCGGAAAGCTCAACTGCCATGGGTCTTCTTCATAAAGTATGTACTCTATACCGGTAGTAAAATATCCGCTTTTTACTTCTCCCCGATAATATTTTCCCGGATTCACTTCAATGCTATCAACCACATCGGTAAACAGTTTCATGTATCCAATACCAAAGCGGATTTTTTTATTAAATGAGACACCGGCTTTTACACCAATAGCATTAGCACCTCGTTTTCTTACGAATGAATTATAACCATCTAACTGAAAAAACGGTTTAGGTTTTTTTTCAAATGCCTCAGCAAAGGTATTTCCTATCTGCGCATGTAAAGGCGTTTGCCAAAGCATTAAAACTGCTCCTGCGAGAAATACTACCTTTATTAAAAATCGCTGATCCACGATTACAAAAGTATTTATCTCCGTGTTAAAAAAATGAATTAATTTATACTTCCAACAGATTTTATACGGCCATCTTGTTTATATTTATTTAGCTCGCGAAAAGCATCGGCAGCTATCCACCTTGAAGCAGCATCACCTTTAGCTTGAATAATTTTACATACCGCCAAAGCTTTATTACATAGCCTTATGTTGCGCTTTCCTATTTGTCGCAAAGCCCAGTTAACTGCCTTCTTTACAAAATTGCGTTCATCATCAGATTCGCGGATAATGATTTCGAGAAATTGTTCAAATGATTTGTCTTGTTGTTTCTTATCGTGCACTGCAAGATATGCCATTAACGAAAAAGCTGTTCTTTTTTCATACTCACGGGTTCGTGTACTCCACTCATGTGCTTTGGTATAAGCAAATGACGTGCGACAAAATAAATTGGAACAACAATTATCCACAATATCCCAGGAATCAAAATCACTAAGCCACTTTTCCATCAACTTCTCTGTGACCTTGTTTTTATCGGCAATCATAACAGCGATATGTCGAGCTTCGCGAATATTGGTGTACCATAATTCCTGAGCTAGTGCATGATTTTTTCCTATGCCTTTGGCTATAATCCTTAACTGTGGCATTGAAAGGCCATACGATTCCGCACCTCGGATTCCAAATCTTTTCTGGCCTTCGATATTCTTGTCATTTTTCTGGAGTTTTATTGTCTGTATGATTTCGTCCTTGGTCATCACAATTGCGTTTGCAAGTACAAAAGTAATATTGCAATGCATTTCACGGGTATTGAAAAACACCAGAAGATAGTGATGTAATCAATAATTAATTTCTATTTCACGGATGAAATGTTTCATAGAGAAAATTATAAGCGCAACATTTAAATTGAATTTTATTCAAGCTTCAATAAACAAAATAATTAATCCGGATAGTGGTATAGCATTTTGATTAAAAAGATATGAGAGAAGTCAATATTCATGAATATCGAAAATAACCAATACCTTTGCAGAAACAATTTTTTGTAAAATGATTGTCGAGATTAAAGTACCCAGTCCGGGTGAAAGTATTACAGAAGTGCAGATTGCACGATGGATAAAAAAAGATGGAGATTATGTGGAGAAGGATGAAGAAATTGCAGAGATAGATTCTGATAAAGCCACACTCACACTAGCAGCAGAAGCTGATGGAGTGTTGCAAATAAAAGTACAGGAAGGCGAAACCATTGCTGTTGGCACGGTAGCATGTACTATAGATACGGATGCAGCAAAACCGGCAACAGCACCTGCCGCAAAAGCAGAAGTAAAATCTGAAAAGGCTCCTGTAGCGAAATCTGAACCTGCAGCCGCTACACAAAAACAAACGAAAAACTATGCTAGTGGAACACCTTCGGTAGCTGCGGAAAAGTTGATAAAAGAAAATAAGACAGATGCATCGCAAATAACCGGAACCGGAAAATCCGGTCGCATTACCAAAGGTGATGTACTGGAAGCATTAAAGCAACCTACAGCTTCAGCAACGTCAGCAGCTGCAAAAATTGACGGAGTTGTTACGCGTGATGTTCGCAGAGAGAAAATGACAATGTTGCGTAAAAAACTTTCGCAACGATTGGTGGCTGTTAAACAAGAAACTGCCATGCTCACAACTTTTAACGAAGTGGACATGAGTGCCATCATGAATATTCGTAAACAATACAAAGATGTTTTTAAAGAAAAACATGGAGTAGGTCTTGGCTTCATGTCATTTTTCACTAAAGCTGTTTGTTCAGCATTAAAATCTTACCCTGCCGTTAATGCACAGATTGAAGGTGATGAAATTGTGTATTACGATTATTGTGATGTAGGAATTGCAGTGAGTGCACCTAAAGGATTAATGGTGCCGGTGATACGCAATGCCGAGTCATTAACACTTGCGCAGATTGAACAACAAGTAATAGACCTTGCATCCAAAGCACGTGACGGAAAAATTACCATTGATGAAATGACCGGTGGAACATTTACTATCACCAATGGTGGTGTGTTTGGTTCGATGTTATCAACACCAATTATCAATCCACCACAGAGTGCAATTCTTGGAATGCACAATATAGTAGAGCGTCCGGTAGCTGTAAACGGAAGTGTAGTTATTCGTCCGATCATGTATGTTGCATTATCTTATGATCACCGGATAATTGATGGACGCGAGTCGGTAAGTTTTCTGGTTAAAGTAAAACAAATGTTGGAAGACCCAACAAAAATGTTGTTTGAAGGCAACGACCCAATCAAACTATTATTACATTTGTAGCCGAAAGATTTTTTCTTTTACCAATAAACAAAATGAAAAGGCCACACAGTTGTGTGGCCTTTTCTATTTTACTTCTCTTAACAATTATTCTATAACCGACATTTCGTTAACAATATGTTTTGCTCCTCCGAATTTTTCAATACAGAACAACACATATCTTATATCAACAGCGATAGTGCGTTTATATGTTTCGTCAAATTTAATATCACCACTCATTGCTTCCCAGTTACCGTCAAACGCAAGGCCTACAATTTCACCATTACCATTTATGACCGGACTGCCGCTATTCCCTCCTGTGATATCATTATCAGTAATAAAGCAAGTGTGCAGCACGCCATCTTTTGCATAGCGACCATAATCTTTATGATTATATAAATCAACCAATTTATCAGGTACTACAAATTCAGGATTATCCTTATCCATTTTTTGCATCACCCCTTCTATGGTTGAAGTCCAGTTGTACTCAACAGCATCAGCAGGGTCGTAGTGCTTAACCTTTCCATAAGTAAGGCGCATTGTTGAATTTGCATCAGGGCTCATTTTTTTATCAGGCATCATTTCGCGCAAACCTTTAATGTATTTTCGGTTATTGGTAGCCTGAACCAATTCAGCGGCTCTGGCCGGAGCACGGAAATTATCATTGTAAAATTCAGACTGGTCATGAATAATCTGAAAGGCCGGATCGTTTTGAATAGCCTTTGCAGAAGGGTTGTTTAAGAATTCCAACACCTTGCTTTTATCAGCAAACATACTTTTTGAAAACACATAATCTGCCCATTTTTCATAGTTACCTTTATTCTTCTTAAGCATCTTCGCCAATGTGGGCGACTGTTGTTCAGGTGATATATCATCCATGAATGATTTTACCAGCACCGCAAATACTTTCTTATCAACACCTGCATCATACTCATCAAAAAAGTCATCTACTCTTGATTTCAACATATCTGTTTTAGCTGTTATATCTTCTTGATTAGGTGTTTTTTCACTCAGTGCTTTTTCAAGTGTGCTAAAAGAAAATGCATAACGAAGCACCTCTGTTCCCATTAATGCTTCAGACATATACACACGCACTTTGGCGTATTTACGGCTTTCCATATAAGAGTTTTCAAGTGCACTAAGAACGAAACCATATTCCAGTTTTCTCTTTTTATCTGAATTAACCCATTGATTAAATTTATTTTCCTGATCACGTTTTTGGTCAACTACCTTCATGCGTTTGAGTTGTTTTTGCTGACCAATAAAGTATTTCCAATAATTACTTACCTGATTACGCTTCGACTGATATTTAATTCTGATTACATCATTTTCAGCCATTGCATCGTTTATTACACTCAGTCTTCTGGTACGAAGTTTTACAAGTGATGGGCTGGTTATATCCAAAGAGTTTTCAATAGAATAAGATGTGGCATACCTGTCTGTTCTTCCGGGATATCCCATTACCATGGTAAAATCGCCTTCCTGAAGTCCTTTGATATTAACAGGGAAATAATATTTGGATTTCAATGGTACGTTATCTTTTGAATATTTTGCAGGTTTGCCATCGGGCGACATATAAACTCTGAACATTGAGAAATCACCTGTTTGGCGTGGCCACATCCAGTTGTCGGTATCACCACCAAAATTTCCTATACTCATTGGAGGTGTTCCTACCAGACGGACATCTTCATATTTTTCGTAAACGAATAAATAATATTCGTTGCCACCATAAGTTGATTTCACATCAGCAAAATAGCCGGTGTTTTCAGTAGCTTCTTTAGTGATTTTGGCAAACACCGATACCAGTTTTGACTGAAGATCGGCTTCGCTGAGTGTATCACTAATTTCTGATTTCACTTTAGCAGTTACATCTTCCATACGTATGAGAAAACGTACAGTGAGTCCCGGTGCCGGTAATTCGTCAGCACGGGTAGCCGCCCAGAAACCATTTTTAAGATAATCATGTTCTATGGAACTTAGTGATTGAATATAGTCAAGACCGCAATGATGGTTGGTAAGAATCAAACCTTCCGGTGATACAATCTCACCTGTACATCCTCCACCAAAATGTACAATACCATCTTTCATTGAAGCTTTATTGATATTGTAAATATCATCAGCAGTGAGTTTAAAGCCCATCTTTTGCATATCAGCTTCGTTCAATTGCTTCAGCGTTGAAAGCAACCACATGCCCTCATCGGCATGTACCAATCCTGAAACGGCTAATGCTAAGGCCGTCATCCATAAATGTAATTTTCTCATTATGTAAGTATATTTATTTAAGAGTTGCGAATATCCGTAAATATATTTTATGACAGGATAACAAATGTCATGCTTCCTGAATCTGCAATTATTTAGCTTTGAATACAGGCACAGTAGAACAGGGTTCTCCGAACATGATGCTTTTTACAACAGGTTTTAGTTTTGATGTGAGCAACATATAGATTGAGGGTGAAAAATTATAATCGGAGCATCCTTTAATTACTACACGTTGATTTCTGAATTTTTCAAAATCGGTATCTGTAATATTTTTCGAAGCTAAAATTTCAATCATCTCTTCTAATGTGCCAAAGTAAACTCCGGCAGCTATGTTTTCAAGTGCTGAGGAAATTAACATGTAAGCCCAGGTTGGAATTATAGCATCTGCTGAACAATGTACAGCCACATACTTATGTCGGTACTGCTCCCAATCATGCAACTTGAGTTGCTCGCGAAAGTCCTTTTCTTTTAAAATAAGTTCCTGAAACAACCAGGGCTTGATATCGAGTAAGACTCTTTCACCCTGCGGAATAAAATCAGCAGGACTTATTTGAATAAGTCCACTTTGAGAAACTCTGTTTATAATTTCTTCCTGCATCATTCTTTTACCACATTCCCAGTTCCATTTTAGCTTCTTCACTCATCATTTCTCTTTCCCAGGGCGGATCAAAAGTGATTTCCACTTTTACAGAATTCAGTTCAGGAATATTCTCTAACTTTTGTTCCACCTCTGCGGGCAACGTCTCAGCCACAGGGCAGTTAGGAGAGGTAAGTGTCATTTTTACTGATAAATCGTTGCCCTCGTTGATATGAATATCATAAATTAAACCCAGTTCGCAAATGTTAACCGGTATTTCAGGATCGTAACATGTTTTAATTACTTCAACTATTCTTTCGAGTAATGGCTGTACTTCTTCCATAATTGCAAAAATAAGTAAACCAACATTTCCCGTATTTGTTCAGCGCAGATTTAACTTTTCTTATCAATTTTCAGCGTTGAAAACTATTGAGGTGTATCTGTTACCAGCTGTTGAGCAAGTGCATCCGTAAATTGGTCTTTGTAGCACAAGTCGTTTAAAACATCCTGTCCTTTTACGTAATAAATTTTAGTGCCTTTTGCAGAGAGTTGCTGCATCTCTTCCTTATCGATATAATATCGGTAAACAATATTATCATATTCTCTTCCTTCCTTTTGAATGAGCAGGTTGTTGAGCCAGTATCCGCTTATTATCAGAATATTTCCCTCAAGCCCGTTAGCAGCGTCAATAATCTTATTTGTATAATGTATGCGTGCCCATCGCTTTTTGTAATCATCAATAACACTTCCTCTTAGTATATCGAAAGCAATATGCTGATGGTGGATGGTCCTGATTACAGCAAAATCAGAAGGCGTGGCACTTCTGTTTTCATCGGCAAGATTTATTCCTGCAAAAAAACATCCAAACCCCAGCATTGCACATATCATGGATTGATGAATGAAATTTTTGATAAACAACAGAATAAACAGCAACACAAAAGGAATAACAGGTATGAGATAACCTGCTTTGTGTGGCTCATAAAAATATAATGCTACATACATTGCTACCAACAGAAGGACTGAATACACCAAAGGTTTGTATGCTGAAGAGTAGGAGTTTCTGAAATATTCCTTCAATGCAAATATTCCTGCTATGATGATGGCAACAAGGCCTGTTGTTCCCCAAACACCAAATGAAGCCTTGTAAATTGATTTAATAAGTGGCGGATATCCAAACTGATTTACATAATCAAAAAATGATAAGCCATAATGCTTAAATACAGGAGCATAAACAAGAAAAATCAACATCAAAGTGAGTGCTGTGTATTGAATTAAATATTTCCTGTTGACAGCAGCAATATACAGGTAAAGCAAGAATGGGAATAAGGCTATTGCTGCGGTAATGCGACAACCGGTTGCCAATGCCAGAAAAAACGCTGAGAGGATTATCCATCTTTGCCCTAGAAAATAGAATGCCCCTAATAAAAAACATAATGACCAGTTGTAATCCATGGCATCAGAACCGTGAATATAAAAAGCAGGAGTAAAAGCAAGCATGAGCGAGCCCATGATGGCATTGAACCTATATCTTTCACATATCAGAAAAAAGAAAAACACTGCTGCTGTACTGAAAAGTACCGTGCATATATTAAACAACCATGCTTCTTTGAGAGGAAGCCAGCTATAAATATACTCCATTACGGGATGTCCGGGCAAACGAGCATATTCATAAGTGTGCGACTCCTCCATCAATTCTGCATTTACCGCATAACCCCATGCATCTTCCTCTGAGCCAAAACCTGCATCAATAAAAATCAGGCGGCTACTAAGAACGACCAACATTAGAAGAATCAATCTGATATTTCTGTTCACAATGGCAAAGAAACAGTATAATAAATACATTCAGATGCTCCGAAGTAATTTATTTATCATCTATATTTACACATATCAGAATTGATTACTATATAGACCATGAGTCATTTGCTTGAGTTTACAAGAAAAGGAATTTACTGCCCTCAGGCAGATATTTATATTGACCCGTCACACCGAGTAGCAAACGCTATTATCACACATGCGCATGGCGATCATGCACGTCCGGGTAGCAAACATTATCTGGCACATAAACATTCCGAACCGATTTTAAGAATGAGGTTGGGCGAGCAAATCAGTCTGCGAACTGTGGAATATGGAGAAGAATTTATCATCCAAGGTGTGAAATTCTCGCTTCATCCGGCAGGGCATATCATTGGCAGTGCACAAGTAAGAGTTGAGTACAAAGGTGAGGTTTGGGTAGTGAGTGGTGATTATAAATTGCAGAATGATAATTTCTGCACACCATTTGAGCCGGTAAAATGTGATGTGTTTATTTCGGAAACAACCTTTGGATTATCCAAATTCAAATGGCAGCCACAGCATACTGTGATGGATGAAATTACCAAATGGGTTTTAGATAACAGGAACAATGGAATTACCAGTGTTCTCATGGGTTATGCACTCGGTAAAATGCAGCGTTTGCTGGTTAACCTCCCTGAATTTGATTTTCCTGTTTATGCTCATCCTACTATTGTGAAATTACACGAACGCCTCAAAGAAGCAGGTCATAAACTACCTGCAACATTGCCTTTGAAACAATCTTTGTCAGCAAAAACACTGAATGGAGCATTGGTATTATCTCAACCTTCGGCAACAGATAATTTATGGCTCCGAAAATTACCCGACTATCAGGTAGGATTCTGCAGTGGTTGGGTTGGTGCTTTTGAAAAAAAGAAGCGAACTAACTATCAGAGAGGGTTTGAGCTAAGCGATCATGCCGACTGGGAAGAGTTGAATACGGCAGTAAAAGAAACCGGTGCTCAAAGAATTTATACTACGCACGGTTACACATCAGAGTTTTCCAAATGGCTTCGTGTTTGTGGGCTTCAATCCATGGAATGGGAAAAAATGCATGACTCCGGTGCAGTGCAAATGGTTATGAGCATGCCGGAGCAAAATGATATTTGATTTTTCAGAAAATTTTTTGGAACAAAAATTATTTTATCATCACTCCACGCTTGTTGAGTAGCGGAATATGAGTGAAGAAATTTTCGCTGATGACTCCGGGTAAGAAAACATATTTTCTGTCATACATGGTATTGTTCAGATAAAAGCTTACCCAATATTCGTTGTTCAGTATAAGTACATTATCAATGATAGGCTCAATTCTGACAAATGACTGTGGAGGGATATTCTCAATAAAATGTCGGAGCGTAGAGGTTTTAATGACTTCTCCTTCGTGTGTGCCATATCCCTTACTGGTAATCAAAACACCTTCCAGTTCCTCATCTTTAAGATTCAGAATATAGGCATTCCACTCCTCCGCGCCCTTGCTGTTGGTTTCTTTTACCACAGCAATAGCTACATTCTCCACCTTTAATTCAGGAATATCTTTCAACATATATCTTTAAACTGTATTTTTTGATTTTTGTTTCACTCAGTTAATTCTGCTCATACATCTTAATCACCTCTGAAGTATAGAGCGGATAATCATTGGCCTTACCATTAGCATCCGTACTGCGTTTGTGTCCCAGCCTCACGATTATCAGTTTCATATCCGGAACCACAATCACATACTGACCTAAAATTCCACGCATATAAAATACACGATGATTTAAAAAATTATCTGTCCACCATTGGTAACCATAAACCCTTACCGGCTGATGAGTTTCAGGGTCAATCAAACCGTTGGGGTGAGTTATCAGCGAAACATAAGAAGAATCTACAATCTGCGTTCCTCCCCATTTGCCATTATTCAGAGCAAGTTTTCCGAAACGTGCAAAATCACGTGCATTGCTGTAAAAACAACAGTATGCTTTTTCAAGTCCGTCTTTATGATCAAGGTTCCATTGTGCAGTGTTTAAAGCACCAACCGGTTTCCATATTTTTTCTGAGGCATAAGTTGCTAAAGGAACTCCTGTTGCTTTAGTAAGTATAATGGCAAGCAATTCGGGGTCACAACTTTTATAACTCCATTCTTTACCCGAGGGTGTTGCCACTTTAAGATTTGTTACCAACTTGTATAAATCTGTTCCATAATAAGCTTCCGTTACCTGCGAAGTAAGCGATGCATAACCTTCATCCCAATCCAACCCCGAACTCATCATCAGCAAATGGCGGATAGTGATTTTAGCTTTATCTCCCTCTTTAAACTCCGGAATATAATCAGCAACAGGCTGATCAATACTTTTTATTTTACCTTCATCAATAGCAACACCAATGAGTAAGCCAACTATACTCTTGGCCATAGAAAAAGAGTTGGAGAGCGAAGAGTCGCTGTATCCTTCCCAATACTGTTCGTAGCGGATGGAATCATCTTTTACAATTAAAAAAGCTACACTTCTTTCCGACTCTAATAATGAGGTCAGCGTGTCGCTAAGCTTCTCTTTGTTATATGATTTTGAAATATTCCATGATTCACCCTTGTTAGCTTCAACCGGACGATTATAAAATAAATTCAAATCATCAATATCTACATAATTATAAATTATTGCTTTGTAATAATATAACTTGCCCGTGGCATAAAGTATTGCAGTAAGTATAATGACAATGATTGCTACAATACGCAGAAACTTTCTCATGATTGAAACTTTAATTGGTTAACCAAAGGTAGTTGTTCCTTTTGTAATAAGTGAATTTCTGCATGAAACACATCTGCAAAATGCCTGAACAACTTTTCTTTTACTTCTGCCTCATCACATACCACCCCTGTTTCTTGCTGCATTGAAGTAACGGATTTATCTTTTATTCCACACGGAACGATGTGATCAAAATATTCAAGTTGTGTATTTACGTTAAGAGCCCAGCCATGCATGGTTACCCAACGACTGCATCGCACACCAAATGCACATATTTTCCGAGCCTGTGGTTTTCCTGCATCTATCCACACACCGGTAAGTTTTGGAATACGCGATCCTATGATGCCATATTCAGCAATAGTTCTGATGATTACTTCTTCGAGATTTCGCACATAAAGATGAACATCATTAAAAAACAAATCGAGATTGAGAATCGGGTAACCTACAATTTGCCCCGGACCGTGATAGGTTATGTCGCCACCACGATTGGTTTGCACATAAGTTGCCTCATATTTTCCTAGTTGCTCTCCGTTTATCAACAAGTGTTCACTCTTACCACTTTTACCTAATGTATAAACGTGAGGGTGTTGGCAGAACAACAGATAATGAGGTGTAGATATTTTTTCTTCTAAACTGTTATCCCGTGCGCTCAGTTTAATCTGAACAATGTGCTGCAATAATTGCTCCTGAAGTTGCCAGGCGTATTCATAAGAAACCTTTCCTAAATCGTTATAAAATATTTTCTGCAATGGATAAAATATAAACCGCAAAGATACTTAAGAAACAGAAAACAAATCCGGAGGTCTGCTATCTGCAATAATTTCTTAAAAACACAGAGAATACTTTTTTCCACTCCAGTTCAAACACCATTGGTTCGTTTGTTTTAGGATGATGAAATAATAATTCTGTTGCCGCAAGAGCTATTTTTTCGTTTCCGGTATCAATAGCCGATCCATAAAATTTATCTCCAACAATAGGGTTTTTCTCGAATGCAAGCTGCGCACGGATTTGATGATAGCGCCCGGTAAGCAGTTCTATCTTCAATAATTTACAGTTTGACAAATCTGTTGCAACTGCTTCATATTTTAATTCACAGAGAGAAAAACCTTCTTTCGATTTTTGTGATATGATAGCTTTTTTCTGCTTTACATCTTTTTTAAGATAATGACGCATAACTCCTGAAGTGTGTCTTGGAGATTGTCCAACCAAAGCATGATATAGTTTGCGCACAGAACGACTTTCAAATTGTTGACCGAGCGAAGTGAGTGCTGCTTTTGTTTTTGCAATCAACAGTAACCCTTCTGTTACTCTGTCAAGACGATGAGGAAAACCAATGTAATAGGTCTTATGGTCAGGATATTTTTTCTGAAGATACTGAAGCATCCATTGCTGTACAGACGGATTACCAAATCCATCATCTTCGACCATTAACCCTGCCGGCTTATGCAGCACGGCAAGGTAATAGTTTTCGAATATTATTTCAGGCTGTTTCAATTAGTTGTCTTATTGTATAATAAATCGTTTACTTAATGTAATTCCATCACCATTGATAAAGTTCATCATGTAAACACCGGGACGAATTTTATTTCTTTCAAAACTCAATTGTTTGCTTTGAACATTTTTAATTGAAGCTACTTTATTTCCGGTTATGTCATACACGTCAATCTGAGCATTATTTATTACTATATCTCCTTCGATATGAATCTCTGCATTATTCAACATAGGATTAGGGAGTATAGAAATAGAAGCTTCTTCAGAAAGTTCTGTGATTCCGTCAGCAGCCAATCGGCATGAATTTACTTTTACTGCCAGACCAGGTGATAATTTTGAACAACCATTGCCAGTTTGTCGAACACGGTAAGAACCGGTTGACGTAGCTGTATAACTCAGTGAAGTTTCACCCTGAATGTCAATACTGTTTTTTGTCCATTGGTAAGTAGCGCCAGCCCAAGAATTGGTACTCAAAGTAACCTGATCGCCATTACAAAAAGTCAAAGGTCCTGAAGCAGTAATAACAGGAGTAGGATTATTGATTACACTTACAGTAACTTCATTGGAGGTTACAGGGCAAACACCATTAAGTGAAACTATAACTTTGTATAACCCTTGTGTTCCTGTGCTGTAAGATGCATTTGTACCTGTAGGAATCAATACATTATTGCGATACCACTGATAGGTATAAGCAGGATTAGAAGGAGTGTCGAACTGTACTGACTGACCCGCACAAATTATTGACGTTCCGGCAGGAGTTACAGATGCTACTACCGTTGCACTATTCACCACTACAGTGTTGGATAATGCATTACCACAAGGTGAAGTCATATAAACAGTGTAATTACCTGCAGAATTAACAGATAATGTTGCTGAGTTTGCACCTTGAATATCTACTCCGTTTAATTTCCATTGATAGGTAAATCCTGTTCCTGTGCTTGCTGAAAGTTCAACAGCTGCACCTGAACAAATATAAACAGGTCCTGCAGGAGTTATTGAAGCTGCAAACGTTCCTATTGAAACGGCAATATTATTGGAAACTGTAGATCCGCAAGATGCCGTAATCAGACATGTGTAATTCCCTGTTGATGTAGCTGTGTAGCTTGTGCCTGTTGCACCATTAATGTTCACTCCGTCTTTCTGCCACTGAAGAGCATATCCGGGAATTACATTATCTACATTCATGGTTACTGTTCCGCTGGCCGAACAAATTGTAGTAGGATCGTTGGTGCTGATGTGTGCTGCAACAGTAGTTGCATTTGTTATACTCACTGAAGTAGATTTAGAACAACCATTGGCTGTCTCAACCACGCGATACCCTCCGGCATCGGTTACCGTTAATGTGGATGATGTAGCACCGGGAATATCAACGCTGTTTTTCTGCCACTGATAGGTTACTCCCGAAAACGAATTTGCCGTTAAAACTACATATCCCGGACTACAGAAAGTTGTTGGAGTAGTGAAGGTAATTACCGGTACAGGATTGTTGATAACAGAAATCACAATTACATTGGAGTTGCCGGAGCAACTACCGGTTACATTGCAAAAATATGTTCCTTGCGAATTTGCAGTATAACTCTGACCTGTGGCTGTGGCCAAAGCTACATTATTTCTATACCATTGATATGCACTTGCACCTGCAGGAGCTGAAAGAACTACTGAAGAAGCCGCACAAATTGTAGTGCTGCCATTGGCAGTGATTACAGGAGAGCCGGTGCCTAAGCTTAAAATTGTTTGAGGTGATAATGAAGAACAACCATTTGTTGAAACAAGAACATCATACGTTCCTGAAGCTGTTGCATTATAAGTAAATGCTGTTGCTGAAGGTATCGGACTTCCATTAAGTCGCCACTGATAAGTGTATCCTGTACCTGTAGTTGCTGATAATAGTTGTGATGCATTACATGTTGTAACATTACCTGATGGTGTGATTGCAGCAGTAGGTAATGCATTTACACTTGCGGTTGCTGATGTACTTCCACTGCATCCGTTGGCATTGGTTACCGTTACGGTAAATGTTCCGGCTGTGGTTACACTGATGTTTTGTGTTGTAGCTCCTGTTGACCAAAGATAAGTGCTGTAGCCGCTGCCTGCATTCAAAGTAGTGTTGCTGCCTTGGCAGAAGCTTAATGTTCCGCTGATGGATGGTGAAGGGTTAGACAACACACTTGTGGTTGCTGATGTACTTCCACTGCATCCGTTGGCATTGGTTACCGTTACGGTAAACGTTCCGGCTGTGGTTACACTGATGTTTTGTGTTGTAGCTCCTGTTGACCAAAGATAAGTGCTGTAACCGCTGCCTGCATTCAAAGTAGTGTTGCTGCCTTGGCAGAAGCTTAATGTTCCGCTGATGGATGGTGAGGGATTGGTACTGATTGTAATGTTTGAACCGTTATCACTACCTGTAACTGCTGGATTAGAGCTAATCACTCTTATACGATATCCACTACCTGCCGAAGTACCGGCAGGAATTGTGCATGAAATTACTCCTGCATTGGTAGCGTTCAATGTTCCAATAGTTATTGGACTGGAGAATGATCCACTTGCATTGGAAAGTTGCGCTGTGAAAATATTTCCAGAATTAGCTGATGCATCTGTAGTAAAGGAAACATTAAGTGATGCGCCAGCACAGTATGTCAAAGGAGATATTGTTGAAGTAGTTATTGTAGTTAAGCCTACCGATTGAGTGATGGTAAAATTCACATTGCTGATATCGAAAAAGATATTTCCTACTGCTTCCACTTTTATACGTGCTGTTGTGGTTGCAACATTTGGAACTGTGATAGTTTGGCTACCGTCATTAGGTGTGCTTGCCAAAATCACAGTAGGGTATGTATAACCCCCATCTGTACTTAATGATATTTTTACGTTAGCCGTATTGATACCGCTGCCGGTTGTTCCACTCACATTCCAGGTAACCGTTTGGGTACTGCCTCCAGCCCATGTCACTGCTGTGTTAGGAGCAGTTACCGCAAAAGCTCCTCCTGAATTTACTACACTGATGTTAAGTGTTGTGTCAGGATGCATTACTCCTCCTCCACCTGAACGATTGTCGCGCGCAGTTAACCTGAATCTTAATGTTCGTGCCTGATTAGGTAACAACTCTCCAACTGTTGTAGTGTTGTTAACCACATCTGACATTTGCGGGAATGTGCGTGAAGGTGATAAGGTAGGTTCAAATGGTCTGAATTGTGGAGCAGTGGTTGACTGAACATTCCATGCTCCGGCAGAGCCTAAATCATATTCTTCCCAACTGTAATAAACAGGATCGTTATCAGCATCTGTAGCAGCTCCGGTAAGTACAAAAGGTGTACTGATAGGAATACTATAGGTACTACCCATACTGGTTACCACAGGAGGATTATTTCCTGTACTTGTGTTTACAGGACAGCTGTTTCCGTTTCCTGTGGTAGTATAAATATTAATCTCATCGTAACTCTTGGTATGGAAATAAGCAATGCTGTGTGCGGCTAAATTATCTGTACCACAAATTCCGGCATAAGCCATAATCGTTATACCACTTCCCGGTTCGTACGCTGCTGTAGATGCACGATTTCCACTACAGCTTCCTGTAGTACTGTTGAAAGTGTGATTTCCTCCGAATTGATGTCCCATTTCATGAGCTACATAGTCAATGTCAAATGCATCACCTGTAGGGGCTGGACTTCCCGTTACCCCTTTTGCTTTGCTGCCTGAAGTACAAATAACACCAAGATAAGCAACACCTCCACCACCTGTACTCACTACGTGACCAATATCGTAATTTGCTGAACCAATCACATTATCCACATTTGTCTGATTTTGTCCAAGCATGGTTGAACCATTATTGTTGGTATAAGGGTCGGTTGAAGAGTTGGTATAAATTAATAAATTATTATTTGCAATCAACACCAGTCTTATACTGTTCTCAGTTTCATAAACTCCATTCACACGATTTACAGTTGTTGCCATTCCTGCTGCGGCACCTGCAACGGTTCCACCATAATAAGCAGCATACTCCCCTGTACATGCCAGAGCAAGACGATAAGTTCGCAGTTGGGTACCACTTGAACGTTGCGCCTGTGTGCTTTGTGGTATGCTATTTAATCCGGATTGTATATTATCAAATTCGCAAACGAACGATGATAAACGCATCAAGTCTTTTTTATTATAACAGATATATTCAGTAGTAGTATTTTTATTGTAAGTATCAATAAACACACTTCCTTCAGGCGACAATGTCATGGCATGAAAACCCAGCTGAGTTACGTCTAATTTAATTGTTGCCGAAGCATCATCAATACCCTGTCCGGTATAAGTTTTTATAGCCGGAAACTTAGCAGCAAGATCAGGATGCATCATTGCATATTCAAAAATCTGAAATCGTTTAAAACTGCCGTCAGGCATGGGCATTTCAAACAACAATCCGTTTTTAAGCATAGCTGTCTGAGCTGGCTCTTTTGGTGCTGTTGCCAAATACTGACGCATCTGATTCAAATCCAGACGCAGTGCCCTGAATTTACTTGGTACGGTGTAACGCTCTCCTGTTGCTTTAATATCGGCTTCGGAAATATCCTTCCATAAGCCTCGGGAGTCTGATGCCTTTACGCATGAAACAGTTAGCAGAGTAATGATACATACTCTGAAAAAACTAGAAATGTAATTCATTTTGAATTTTGATTTTGGTGTTACTTGTATAGAAAAGTTGCAAATTACAAAGAAGAAAAAAGCCGTATAATAAAGAGTAATAACTGCACTATACAATGCACAATTAAAACTTACTTATCTCCATGCTTTCACAATAAGTCCGGTACCTGTCGGGTGGTTTCCATTGGTATCTGCATAATTGAGTAAATAACAAATCGGGTAAACCAACAGATAATAAAAAGGCAAAACGATAAAAAACAGTTTAGAAACCCCTAACATGGAGATTGGATACTTCATGGACAATCGCCATGAAATTTTCCCCGGAGCACCATAACTGTAACGTGCTTCCACGCGGCTGAACCCTGCACGTAAAAGTTTTTGTTCGATATCTTTTATATTATATCCGTCACGAACATGCTCTTCAATAAAAGAAGTATCTCCACCTTCATGAACATCACTACCTCCTTGGTCACTGGGTGTTGATATTATCAGCATACCTCCTTTTTTCAGGGATGCAACGTAATTAGAAAACACCTGTTCATCTTCGAGAATATGTTCCATCACATCTACACAAACCACCAGATTATAGGTGTCAGGTTTTTTATAAACGGTGAGGTCTTCTACTCCGAATAATACATTGTTATATCCTATCGCTTTGAAAAAGTTGTTACAGTCGCGTACCTGCTCATCCTTCACATCAACGGCATAAATTCTCAGATTAGCGTTTTTACGTGCCAACCAATACGTGTACTGACCGAATCCCGCTCCTGCATCCAACACTTCTGCGCCTTGGCTATGCTGACGAATCCAGGGTTTAAGCTCCTTGTGAATGTGCCATGCTCTGAGCAATAATAAATCAAGCAGACGGTAAAAAATTTTTCTTAAAAACGGAGTTTTATTAAAAACATCGCCCAATGAGCGCTTAATAGGATCGTAATGCATCTACTTGAGTTATTCTTCCTTGGTATCGCCTTTATGAATTTCTTTAAATAGTTTTTCCATCTGATCCACATAATCCAGGCTTTCATCGTTGAAAAACTTTAACTCCGGAATGTGCCTGATTTGATTTTTAATTCTATTTCCTAATCTTCTTCTGATATCATGCATATGCAGATTCATGTGGTCAATCACCTGCTGTGCATTTTTCTGTCTGAATAAACTTAACCGGATATAAGCAACCCCCAGATCCGGTGTTACCCTCACCCCGGTGACGGTAACAAAGGCATTTCCGTAAATATCTTTCCCTTCATGCTGAAACAATTCACTGACTTCCTTCTGAATCATTCGCGAAATTTTCAGCTGTCTTGTGCTATCCATGATTCTGTTTTCTTACAGGTTACTTTATTCCCTCAATCTGGCTATTCAACAATTGAATAGTTGTTCGCTGTGCATCTATTTCTGATTTTTTCTTACTCAAATCCGATTCGCCTTTCTCAATATCTTTTTCGGCCTTGCTGATTTTATCCTTATAACTTTCTATATCACTCTTGAGTGATTTAATACTTTTCTCCTGACTTTCTCTATCGGATTCTAAACGAGAGAGCACTTTTTCAGCATCTTTCTTTTTGTCCGCAACAGGCGCTTTGGTTGTTTCAATTGCAAAGTTCTTAACCAATCCTTCTGCCGAAGAGTATTTTGCTGCATCGCCAGATGATGTTAAATAGGCTCCCCCCAAATCAAAGGCTACCATTAATTTCACTGACTGGTCAGCTTTATTTTCTTCGAAACGGGCATAAATGTCAACCGGATTGTTGCCCCAATCTTTAATGAGAACATTATCACCAAAAATTTCACCGCTTTTATCTGCTTTTATCTTTTCATTCTTATACGATTTCAAAAAGGATTTCCATTTATCCATTACAGTGCTCATTGAGTTGTTATACACCATGGTTACCAAAGCAGGTTGCTGGCCGTTTAAAAAAAGTACATTTTGCTCCGTAACGTTGATATTCTGAGCTTGAGTAGTAATGAAAATTCCGCTTGATAATGCTAATAAAAGTAATCGTTTCATAATTTTAATATTTTTCATTCTGATGTCACAAAGATATGGTTTTATTGGCTTAGACAATAACATAGCCGACTCCTACAATAGCATAGCAAATTTAATTGCTCTGTTAAGAGTTTGAAATTGTTTTTAATCAGGATTCTGAACTTTCAGCCTAACCTGCTCAATCTTATTACCGCTTACGGCTTCTATCGTTAAATGATAACTTCCTACAACCAGTTGCTGACGCAAATGGGGAATATCCTCCAGGTGATATAATATCAATCCCGACAGGGTAGTGTATTCATCCGACTCAGGTAACTCGAGGTTATACTTCTTATTCAGAAAATCAATCTCCAGTCTGCCTGCAAATAAAAATTCCGTATCAGAAATTTTTTTCTCATAATGTTCATCCACGTCATGTTCATCGTTTATCTCTCCAAAAATCTCTTCCATAATATCTTCTACCGTCACCATTCCGGAAGTTGAACCAAACTCATCCACTATAATAGCTGCACTTCGATGGTTTGCGGTAAAATGACTCAACAGCTGCCGTGCAGGCAAAGTTTCGGGAAAAATAGAAACAGGAAGTAATACCGACATAATATCTTTGGGATGTTTAAACATCTCATAGCTGTGCACAAATCCGATAATATTATCTTTTGTTCCCTGATAAATCATAATCTTTGACAACCCTGTTTCAACAAATTTTTTACGCAGTGCTTCTACCGAATCCATCACGTTCATGGATATGATTTCATTCCTCGGAATCATACATTGTCGTAGTTTTAAGCTGTCGAAATCGAGTGCATTCTGAAACATCTGTATCTCTTTATTAAACTCGCCTTTACCTCCTGATTTTTCGCTTATTTCATCAATAAAATTATCTAGGTCAACACGGCCAAATCCTGATATCTCTTCTGAAAAATCTACTTTAAAAATTTTGTTCAGCAAAAAGTGTGAAATCTTAAGTATGAGCCAAACTACCGGAAAAAGTATGATATAACTCAACCATAAAAAGCCACTAAATAAAGTTAATGTTTCATTAGGGTTGATACTAAATAAAATTTTAGGCAGAAACTCTCCTGCAAGAAGCAGAAAAAAAGTAGTAATGATGGTTTCTATAACGAGTGTTCCTGCTTCGCTATTGAAACGTTCGGGCAACCAAAGTCCCAGCCACGGTCTTAGAAGTTCACTCATATAGGTTCCGTAGATAACGAGAGAAATATTCAGTCCTACCAGAATGGTGCAGATAAACCGAGATGGAGAGCGGCTGAAGAAAGATAAAATTTTACCGCTCCATTTACCTTGTTTGCTTTCCAGTTCAATTTTAAATTTATTACTCGACAAATAAGCAATTTCAATACCTGAATAAAATGCTACAAAGGCAAGCGAGGATAAAATAACGGGAAGGTATTCTGTATTCATTTATAATAGTGTTCGCAACATTGCTGTCGGAAAAATCAGTTTGATGAATTTTTTTTCTGCATGGTTATGCGTTGTTTTCTTCGAAGGAAATAAAAAATTGTTGCTATAATTGCTATAATATAAATAAATACAGCCTGATTGAGACCTGCACTCATCCATTTATAAGTGGCGGCACACACTGCACCGATGGCAATCAGCAGCCATGAAATTTCAAGAATCCTTAGTATTTTCATCTTTTTTCAGGTTAATAATGCCTTTAATATCAAATATCCGGTAGCGGCTGAAATCCTGATTAGACTCAAAACCATTACCATAAATTATTTCATCGGCAGTAGTTATTTTTACAAAATCCGGAGAGGAAATCATTCCTGATTTTTCATCCCACTTCAAATATTCTGTCTCTAGTTTATCGCCTTTAACGTTTACTACCACCACATCTTTTTTAGCTTCCATCGTTTTATCTGCATCATCACGTAGTGCATATTTGCTCGTAAGTGTTGAAGTAACTTGCTGTTGATCATTAAAAAATTCAACAAAAACTCCTTTAGGCAACTCCGTCACCGGTTTAGGCTGCATAAAACGGTTTAACTCAGGTGTTTTTACTTTCACTTTCACAATACCCGAATCGCTGTATAAAATCTCCAAACCTTCTGCACTTTCAACAGGAGCATTATTCTTACCGGTGATAAGGTTAACTTTTTCAATATCATTTTCGCAAGACATCATCATGAGCAAAGATAAAATATAAAGCAGAGGCTTAAAAACTCTACTCTTAATATTAACGCTGTTAAATCCATTCACTACACGAATCCATGCTCCTTGAAAACACCGCATATCCTCATGATTTCCGACAACAGATTTATTGTTTTCTGTAACCTTTTTTACATAAGAACTGTCCGAATTTCCGGTCATCATAAATTTTAAAAGGCTAAAAATACAGAATATCTGTGCATAACCGAATGCAAGGCGCTCAATGCAACAAAAGTTTAATCATATATAATATAGCATTAAGTGTTTCATAGGCGTTTTTAATTATCATTGCAGCAAAATACCTGTAATGAACGTTTTATTGTTAGGCTCAGGAGGTAGAGAGCATGCCTTGGCATGGAAACTGAAGCAAAGCCGATTGCTCAATAAATTATATATAGCACCGGGCAATGCAGGCACCATGCACTGTGGTGAAAACATTAATGTAAATGTAAATGATTTCGCAGCAATCAGGGAAACGGTTTTAAAGTATCATATCAATATGGTAGTTGTCGGGCCTGAAGACCCATTGGTAAACGGAATACGAGATTATTTTTTGGCTGACGAAATATTACACACTGTTCCTGTAATTGGTCCGTCAAAAAATGGTGCAATGCTTGAAGGAAGCAAAGATTTCTCTAAAGCTTTTATGCAACGACATCATATTCCGACTGCACGTTACAAAACTTTTGACAATACCTCAATTGAAGAGGGAAATCGTTTTCTCGAAACCTTAAGCCCTCCTTTCGTTCTGAAAGCCGATGGACTTGCTGCAGGAAAAGGTGTGCTGATTTGCAAGGATATTATTGAAGCCAAACAACAACTGAAACATATACTCACTGACCAACCCTTCGGCAGTGCAGGTCATAAAGTAGTTATAGAAGAATTTTTACATGGAATAGAACTCTCCGTTTTTATTCTCACGGATGGCACAAAATATATATTGTTACCTGAGGCCAAAGATTATAAACGCATTGGTAATAATGACACCGGACTTAACACAGGAGGTATGGGAGCTGTTTCACCGGTTGCTTTTGCCGATGCCTTTTTTATACAAAAGGTTGAAGAACGTATTATAAAACCTACTCTCGAAGGTTTGCACTCAGAAAATATTACATACACCGGCTTTTTATTTATCGGGTTGATGAATGTGAATGGCGATCCTTATGTGATAGAATATAACTGTCGTTTAGGGGATCCCGAAACTGAAGCTATTTTGCCACGCATGAAAACTGATTTGCTCGAATTGTTCAATTCCCTTGCTAATGGAACTTTAAATACTATTAAATATCAGGTAGAGAACACTACTTCGCTTGTGACTATTCTTGTTTCGGGTGGATATCCTGAGGAATATGAAAAAGGAAAAGTAATTACAGGCTTGGAGAATATAAAGGATGCTACCTTGTTTCATGCCGGCACTATATTTAAAGACAATCGGGTTTTAACCAATGGAGGCCGAGTTTTAGCATTGCAGGTTTCTGCCCCTACAATTGAAGAAGCACGCGCCATTGCCCATAAAAATTTGACTGAAATCCACTTTGAAAAGGTTTATTTTCGAAATGATGTAGGTATGGATTTGTTGAAATATCAAAAATAAACCTTGGTTAAGGTTTCTGTTTTTTAGTTGCAATGGAGTGTATTTCAACGTGTTATGTTTATATAGATAATCAATTTCAGATATTCATAACCGGCCAACATCAGTATTTGAAAAAAACAGCTATTTCCTTGATTTTTATGAAGGTAAAATTCTTACATTTGCGCTCCCATAATTATAAAAACGTATAATGATAATCGTACAGATTAAAGACAACGAGCCAATCGATAAGGCTTTGAAAAAATTCAAAAAGAAATTTGAAAAAACCGGTGTGGTAAAACAATTGCGTGCTCGTCAGGCATTTGAGAAACCTTCAATTACCCGCAGAACCACCGTTAAAAAAGCTATTCATCGCAACAATCTTCAGCGTATTGAAGCTGAAGGCGCGATGTGATTTTAACAATCCGCTTTTTATAAAAAGGCTTTTTGCGGAAGTAAGGTAAAATCTTTTTTAAAAATTTGCGTTTACCTTTGGCATAAAGAACAATATGCCTTACGCAAAATTTTTACTTTACCTACAATACGAAAAACGTTATTCAAAACATACAATAACTGCTTATGGCAAGGACCTTAAGCAGTTTTTTGATTTTATAGGCACTACCTATAATATAAGCGAACCTTCTCAGATCACACATTTTTATATACGGAGTTGGGTGGTATCGCTCCTTGAGCAAAAGCTCGATGCACGCTCCGTAAACCGAAAAATATCGTCACTCAAAACCTTATTTAAGTTTTTCCTTAGAGAAAAATCTGTTGAGCACAACCCTATGCTGAAAATTACGGCTCCCAAGGTCAGTAAAAAGTTACCCGTATTTGTTGACAGAGCTAAAATGGATCAGTTGCTCGATGGAGTAACTTTTCAAGATGGATTTTCAGGAGTAAGAGATAAACTTATCATCAACATGTTTTATCAAACCGGAATGCGTTTGTCAGAATTAATAAACCTCACCGACAAGGATGTTGATTTATACAATCTTTCCATTAAGGTATTGGGGAAACGCAATAAAGAACGTATCATACCCATTATTCCTGAACTGAAAAATGAAATTGTGAACTACCTGAATGAGCGAAATGCCTTTTTAAAACAAGGGCAGATAATCGAAAACTTTTTTATTAAAGATGATGGTAACAAACTATACCCGAAATTCGTTTATAAGGTTGTGAATATAATGCTACGAGAAGTAACCACCAATTCGAAACGAAGTCCACACGTACTACGACATTCCTTTGCTACGGAAATGCTAAACAGCGGTGCCGAGATTAATGCCATTAAAGAAATCTTAGGTCACAGTAATCTGGCCGCCACTCAGGTTTATACCCACAATACTATTGACAAATTAAAAAACATCTATAAACAAGCGCATCCTAAAGCGTGATTTAGTATATTTACCAAACCGGATAATATTATTTAATACCATTTGATTTAAAATGCCCACAAATAATAATACTGACATTACAAAACCGTAGCTAAAGGGCAAAGTGAAAGTTTTGTACTAAAAACAAAAAGAAGTATGAAGATTAAAGTGCAGTCCATTCATTTTGACGCTGACCAAAAACTCATTCAGTTTGTCGAGGAAAAAGTTGATAAGCTCAAACAATTTTATGAGCACATTCTGGATGGTGAAGTTTTTTTACGATTAGACAAAAACGTAACACAGGAAAACAAAATTGCCGAAATCAAAATAAGCACACCGGGCAAAGTACTTTTTGCCAGTGAGCAATGCGCAACCTTTGAGCAAGCTGCAGACAAATCGGTTGAAGCCCTTAAAAGGCAAATCACAAAACACAAACAAAAACAAAGAGGAATGTAATTTCAGGATTCTATTCATAAAAAAGCCGCATCTCACAATGCGGCTTTTTTTATTCAATCACTCCGTATAAAAAACAATTTAAAATTATCTGATTGATGGAAAAATACGCTTCTGCTTTTAATCCGATTAGATTTTTACTTCTTATTAAAAAACTAAAATCAATTTCCATTCATTCTCTTTTTTGACATCTTTTGAAGAGCTCCATTTTTTCAAACTTTTTTATGTGATTACACAAAATTTAATGCTTGAATTTTACGTCAGGTTGTAAATATTAACAACTCACAAAGACTTTTGATGTGCCTCACTTCTCCATCAACTAATGAAATTGAAGTTGAAAAAATATTCCTGGCGTTTTATTTTGTCATCATTTTCTCCTCTGACAAAACATTGTTTTGTTTTTTTAGTACAACAAATAAATATTTCTTGATAAAATAAATTTGTTTTAATATTTTCAAAAAAGGAGTTAACATTTTTGTGTTGAAAAATATTTAGTAGCATGTTTACCATAAAAAAAATTGTGTTGATATTTCGGAAACGTTTTTAAACACATAAAGCGAAAAATATTTTTCAGATTTTTTATGACAGATTTGTTTGAGAAGATTAGTAAAAACCGCGGACCTTTAGGCATGCATGCCAAAGAATCGCATGGGTATTTTACTTTTCCAAAATTGGAAGGAGAAATTTCAAACCGTATGATTTTTCGCGGAAAAGATAAATTAGTTTGGAGTTTAAATAATTATCTGGGTCTTGCCAATCATCCCGAAGTAAGAAAAACTGATGCTGAAGCAGCCAAGCAATACGGGCTTGCCTTACCCATGGGTGCACGTATGATGAGTGGTGAGTCCGACAATCATATTCGCTTAGAGAAAGAACTGGCCGCATTCGAACATAAAGAAGATGCTATATTATTAAACTATGGATATCAGGGCATGGTAAGTGCTATTGATTGCCTGGTTGACCGTCATGATATAATAGTATATGATTCCGAATCGCATGCTTGTATTATTGATGGTGTACGATTGCATATGGGTAAGCGCTTTGTTTATCCGCATAATGATATAGCCAACCTTGAAAAGCAATTAGAGCGAGCAACCAAACTGGCAGAAGAAACCGGTGGTGCAATTCTGGTAATAACAGAAGGTGTTTTTGGAATGAGTGGAGACCAGGGTAAGCTTAAAGAAATTGTTGCACTGAAAAAGAAATTTCATTTCCGTCTGTTTGTAGATGATGCACATGGTTTTGGAACTATGGGCAAAACAGGAGCAGGCACCGGTGAAGAACAAGGTGTGCAAGATGGCATTGATATTTACTTCGGAACTTTTGCTAAATCTATGGCATTGATTGGTGGTTTTATTGCCAGTGATGCACAGATTGTAGAATATTTAAAATACAACATGCGTTCTCAGATATTTGCCAAAAGCCTTCCCATGCCTTTGGTAATTGGCGCATTGAAACGTTTAGAACTGCTGAAATCGCAGCCTGAGCTTAAAAATAATTTGTGGAAAATTGTGAATGCTTTACAAAACGGCCTGAAATCGGCAGGTTTTGAAATTGGCAAAACACAATCACCGGTAACACCGGTATATCTTAATGGTTCAATACCGGAAGCAACTAAACTAATTTACGATTTAAGAGAAAACTTTGATGTATTCTGCTCTATGGTAGTATATCCTGTTGTTCCAAAAGGTATCATCCTGCTACGACTGATTCCAACTGCTGTACACACCCTGCAAGATGTGGAGTACACGATTGATTCTTTCAGTAAAATAAAAGACAAATTAATGAAAGGCGAATACCGTGCAGAAAAAATTGTAGATATAAACCACTGATGACAAAGTGAAACAAATATTAATCAATTAAGTATAACGATTTCAATAACCAATAAATAAATAATCATCATGATGAACAATTCAATGATTACTGGCACTACAAGTGCTGAAGTGGTGGAAGCTAAAAAAGCGGCACCAAAAAAGAAAGCGGCTAAGAAAAAAGCAGCTACTAAAAAGAAGTCTGCAACTAAGAAAAAAGCAGCTCCAAAAAAGAAAGCTACTAAGAAAAAAGCAGCTCCAAAAAAGAAAGCAGCTACTAAGAAAAAAGCAGCTACCAAAAAGAAAGCTACTAAAAAGAAAGTAGTATCTGCAAAAAAAGCAGCTCCAAAAAAGAAAGCGGCTCCAAAAAAGAAAGCAGCTCCAAAAAAGAAAGCGGCTCCAAAAAAGAAAGCAGCTACTAAGAAAAAAGCAGCTCCAAAAAAGAAAGCGGCTACTAAGAAAAAAGCAGCTGCTAAGAAGAAATAATCTTCTTAGAAATTTTTGGAAAGGCCATCCTGTTAAAAGGGTGGCTTTTCTTTTTTAAAACAAACCCAATACATAATAAAATAAG
>JAFDWZ010000015.1 GCA_018268195.1 Bacteroidota bacterium
CAATCTGCAGACAGAAACTACCATACCACATATCAATCCCGGTAAGCGCAATGGATCTACTCCGGTAGTTATCGGCCCTATGAGCAAATAGCATCTGACTCATCTTCCCATACACAAAAGGCTTTCCTCTTCGGAAAGCCTTTTTTTGTTTTTCGTGTATCCGGTTTAGTAACTACTCAACCGAAAAAAACACACCTAACTTATTAAAAATTAGCGGATAGTTACAAGCTCACGGTATTTTACAATTGGCCACATTTCATCATCCACTATCAGTTCCAGTTTATCAATATGCTTACGAATGACATCGAGGTAAGGTCTTACCTTATCGCAATAGGCAAAAGCTCTCTTGCGCACATCGGTAATTTTATTTGCCTTCTTGCGCTCTTCAATCATTTCGTCCACTCCGGTTTGTATATGCGAAATGTGGTTACTGATGTCGCGGATGAGTTTCAGTTGGGTTGCATAAGAGTCTTCCTTAAGCCCACAGTTTTGCAATTTGTTCACACAACCTGCCATAAAATTCTGATAACGGAAAGCTGCCGGAATAATATGATTCTGAGCAAGGTCGCCCATAACACGGCTTTCAATCTGAATTTTTTTAATGTAGGTCTCAAGCATAATTTCATGTCGTGCTTCGGTTTCGCGGTGCGAGAATATTCCGTTTTCTTCGAAAAGCTTCAGTGACTTGGGCGTAACATAAGCATCTAATGCTTCAGGTGTGGTTTTATAATTAGAGAGACCTCTGCGTTTGGCTTCTTCCACCCACTCATCGCTGTAACCATTGCCTTCAAAACGGATGTTTTTTGTTTCAACAATATACTCACGCAACACGCGAAGAATGGCTTCGTCTTTCTTAATGTTTTTGTCAATAAGAGCATCCACTGCTTCGCGGAAATGTCGCAGCTGGTCGGCAACAATGGTATTGAGCACTACCATAGGTCCGCTGGAATTTGCAGAACTTCCAACAGCACGAAACTCAAATTTATTACCTGTAAAAGCAAAAGGTGATGTGCGGTTGCGGTCGGTGTTGTCCAAAAGAATTTCAGGAATTTTACCGATGTTTAGTTTAAGGGCTGTTTTTTCTTCGATACTCATTTTTACAGTGCCTACTTTTTTCTCAATATCGTCAAGAACCTGACTTAATTGTGCACCTAAAAACACACTCATAATAGCGGGAGGAGCTTCATTGGCACCAAGCCTGTGGTCGTTGGGTGCTGATGCAATGCTGGCACGCAACAGGTCGGCATGTTCATACACGGCCTTAATGGTGTTGATGAAAAAAGTGAGGAACATTAAGTTTGACTTGGGGTTACCTCCTGGCGACAACAAATTTTTGCCGGTGTTGGTGCTCATGCTCCAGTTGTTATGTTTACCGCTGCCATTAATTCCGGCATAAGGTTTTTCATGAAACAACACTTTAAAATAATGCCTGCGCGCTACTTTGTCCATCAGGTCCATAAGCAGCTGATTGTGATCCACAGCAAGGTTTATCTCTTCAAAAAGCGGTGCACATTCAAACTGACAGGGAGCCACTTCATTGTGTCGAGTTTTAAGAGGAATACCGAGTTTATATGCTTCATTTTCGAAGTCGTGCATAAAGGCATTTACTCTTGAAGGAATAGAACCGAAATAGTGATCTTCGAGTTGTTGACCTTTGGCAGGAGCATGACCGAACAAGGTTCGACCGGTGACTTCCATATCAGGTCGAGCATGGAAAAGTGCAGTGTCAACCAGAAAATATTCCTGCTCAATACCCAGCGTAGGAGTAATACGTGTAATATCCTTATCGAAATACTGTGCTACCGGTACGGCAGCAGTATTGAGGGCATGTTGTGCTTTTAGCAAAGGAGCTTTGTTATCCAGTGTTTCACCGGTGTATGAAACATAAATGGTAGGAATGCACAGCGTTTTTCCGTTGAGGCTTTCCATAATAAATGCAGGAGAACCGGGATCCCATGCCGTATAACCTCTTGCTTCAAAAGTATTGCGTATGCCACCGCTGGGGAAACTGCTGGCATCAGGCTCTTGCTGAACCAGAGAACCACCTGAAAAATGCTCGAAAGAGCTTTCGCCATCCATTTCAAAGAAACTGTCGTGTTTTTCGGCAGTAGTTCCGGTAAGAGGTTGAAACCAGTGGGTGTAATGTTTGGCTCCTTTGCTGATTGCCCATTCTTTCATACCATGAGCTATATCATTGGCAATTTTGCGGTCAATTTTTTCGCCCGTTTCAATGGCTGATACCACTGCTTTATAGGCGTTTTTGGGTAAAAACTTCAGCATGGCTTCGTTATTGAAAACATTGATGCCGAAGTAATCAGAAATTTTGTTGGAAGGTGCTTCAACCTTTACCGGAGGGCGCGAGTTTAAGGATTCGAGCGCGCGAAAGCGAACATTGCTCATATATGGATGTATTTTGTTTGTTTGTGCGTTGCAAACATACATCATAAATAATGCCGATGTCAAGAAATTTTTTACTTTTTTTCACACACCCCCCCTGTTTTTTTAGGCTGATGGGTGAATTTTTGGCATTTTTTAGGGTGTTGATGTCAAATTTGAGGGGGTGTTGTCAGAAATTTCTGTTTTTTGATCTTCCGGGACATTTATTTCTTCAGGCAGGGGTTTTTCGGCTTCTGTTACCGCTTTTTGAGGAGGAACAGCAGGTTTCATGCTTTGTTCTATCTCGCGTTGTACGCCATTCATGGCATCTTTGAATTCACGGCTTGCGCGGCCTAATCCACGAGCCAGGTCAGGAACTTTTTTAGAACCAAAAAAGAATAAAACAAATACCATAATAACCAGCAACTCACCGCCACCAAGATTATCGAGAAAAAGAAGCATGGACAACATTCAATTTAATTTTTTGCAAAGGTATATGATTGTAAAATGGTTTTTACATAAAGATGTTTCACCACTATCAATTTAATTTCTTTATTTGTGAAAGAAATTTTTGTTTGAACAGCAAAGAAAGTAACAATGACGTGAAGGCATCATTAAAAACTATAAGATTGATAATCTCCTTGTATATATGTGTGTCAACCATGTCGTGCAAACATGAAGTTCCGCAAATAACTCCTGCTACTGCCGACAGTACGCTATCTGACATTTGCAACAGCGATACGGTTTATTTCAAAAACACCATTCAGCCTTTGCTGCAAACAGCATGTGCTTACAGCGGATGTCATGATGCCGCTTCGCATGAGGATGATGTAATTCTTGATACTTATGAAAATATTATACGCAGTGGAAAAGTAAAAGCCGGTAATCCTGACGACAGCAAACTGTATAAGGTAATTGTTACCACTGATGCTGATGATATTATGCCTCCACCACCTAATCAGCCACTTAGTGCAGCACAGATAAGCACCATTTATACATGGATTATGCAAGGAGCAAAAAACAACGGTTGCCTGCAATGCGACAGTATGAGCGTAACCTACTCGCAAACGATAAAACCGATTATTGAAAGCATTTGCAAAACGTGCCATAATCCGTATATGCTTTCTGGAAATCTGATATTAAATGACTACAGCGATGTGGCCGTTATAGCAGCCAATGGAAAATTAACAGGAACCATAACACATGCTCCCGGTTATGTAACCATGCCCGACTTTGCCGACTCTACTAAATATATCGGTCAATGCCAGATTAAACAAATAATAAAATGGGTGAATGATGGTTATCCGAATAATTAATGCAACATGAATAGAAAAATTTTTTACCTTGCAGGCACACTCCTTGTAATGACATTCAGCAGTTGTTATTACGATGTGGAAGATGAATTATATCCTGCAAGCAATTGCGATACAACCGATGTTACTTACCGGCAAAGTGTGGTGCCTGTGCTAAAAAACAATTGTTACAGCTGCCACTCAACAGCCATGGCCAATGGCAGTGTGGTGTTAGACAATTACCAATCGGTGAAAGCAGTTGCTGCTGACGGACGTCTGTTGGGATCCATCAATCATGAAAGCGGATACATTGCCATGCCTCAGGATCAGGGAAAACTGAGCGATTGTGATATCAGAAAAATAACTATCTGGATAGAAAACGGAATTCAAGACAACTAAACAATAAAAATCATGAAACGAAAAATTTGGCTGACACTTATGACGCTGATGCCATGCACACTCATGGCGCAAACTGTTTTTATGACCAACAGCGGAACAGTAACATTTTATTCCAAAGCACCGCTTGAAGATATTGAAGCAACGTCCAGCAAGGCTAACTGCATTGTGAATACCTCCAATGGCGAAGTATTATCCATTATTGCCATACGTACTTTTAAGTTTGCCAAAGCACTGATGGAAGAACACTTCAATGAAAAATATTTAGAGAGTGATAAATATAAAGATGCTACTTTTAAGGGTAAAATTGCCGAAACACTGGTTACCGACAGAGACACCAGCTATAAAGTAAATGTAAGCGGCACAATGAAAATTCACGGTGTGGAACAACCGGCAGCGTACACTGCCGACTACAGCGTGAAAAGCGGTACCCCTTCTTTAGAGGGGAGTTTTAACATAGCCCTGAAAGATTACAACATCACCATACCTAAGCTGGTAATTGAAAATATAGCCGAAGTAGTAAAGGTAACCTGTAAATTTGACCTCCCACCATATCAAAAGAAAAACTGATGAGAAATTACCTGACCGGAATTTTTACAAAGAAAAAACTATTTGCCTGCTGTTTAATATTTTCATCATCGGCACTTTTTGCACAAGACGACCTTATGAAAATAATGGAGCAGCAAAATGCCAAAACAAAAAAAGAAGAAGTTACTGCCACATTTAAATCTATACGCCTGATAAATGGCCACGACATTGAAACCTGCAAACAAGGAGAGTTACTCTTTTCGGTTCAACATCGCTTCGGACAAATTAATCAGGGAAGTTATGAGTTTTTCGGTCTGGATCAAGCCACCATGCGCTTGGGGTTTGACTATGGCGTGTGGGACCGCCTCACAGTAGGCGTTGGGCGCAGTACGTTTGAGAAAACCTATGACGGATTTGTAAAAGTAAAATTGCTGAAGCAGCGCGAAAAGGGAACTCCGGTAACCATAACAGGAGTGAGCGCCATGCAGATAAACACCCTGAAGTTTGCAAACCCCGACCGCAACAATTTTTTTTCGTCAAGGCTTACGTATTCACATCAGCTGCTGATAGCTTCAAAAGTATCGAATACATTTTCGCTACAACTGATGCCAAGTTATATACACAGAAATATGGTACCTACTGCATCAGAAAAAAATGATGTATTTGCACTGGGTGGCGGAGGTCGCATAAGACTTTCGCGCAGTATCAACTTCACTGCCGAGTACTATTACGTTTTCCCCGGGCAGATAAGTTCCACTTATAAGAATTCACTTGCCGTAGGTTTTGATATTGAAACGGGAGGACACGTTTTTCAGATACATTTTACCAACTCACGCAGTATGGTGGAGAAAGGATTTATTGCCGAAACCACCGGTGACTGGCTTGACGGAGGCATACACTTTGGGTTTAACCTGAACCGTGTGTTTACGGTTTACACGCCAAAGGAATAGTGACAAATAACATTCCTTGTGATTTTTTAATCACTTAACAGAATATGCTCAAAAGAAATAACAAATAACACTAAAAATGTACAGAATACTTGTTTTGATTACGCTTTCGGACAGTGGTATAGAAACCATCATAAGCACACCTGAATTACCTAAAAAAGAAATGGAATATGTAAACAAATGGAAATCAGAAAATCTTTTGGAGAGTTTTTATATTTCTCTGACTAAAAAGGACGCAGTATTAATATTTCAAAATGTTGACGAGCCGCAAACAAAAGAGCTGATCGAAAAACTGCCTTACTTCCCGTATATGTCAAAAATTGAATATCATTCATTAAATAAACAATTCTAGTGCTAATCAGAACAGCAAACTGATTTACTTATAGATTATTTAAGAGAAATTAAAAACAACTCAACAAGTGTGCATTAAATCTTACTTGCCGATGTAAGCATTATACATCCAAACAAGTTTTTCCTGTTCGCGGATATAGTCGCTCATCATGGCATTGGTTCCTTCATCGCCCGCTTCGGATGCCAATACAAGTATTTCACGCTGTTTTTCCAAAATGATGCTAAATGCATCGAGCACAGACTTCACTGAAGGTGTTGCCCCGGTTACGTTTTTTGTAACTTTCACATCGGCCACTTTCATAAAATCATCAAACGTGTGCAAAGGTGTTCCGTCAAGTGTAAGAATACGCTCAGCTATTTCATCAATTTTCAAAAACAAATTATTGTACAATTCTTCAAACTTAACGTGCAGCTCGAAAAATTTTTCACCTCTGATATTCCAATGCAAGCCGCGGGCATTCTGATAAAATATCATATAGTCAGCTAACAGATGATTCAGTCTATTTGCCAATTCTTTAGTTAATTTTTTATTTAATCCTATATTAATCATAATTATTCCGTTTTTGATTTGTTCAAATATAACAAGGTAAAGACCATCCTGTTTGAAATAACAGCTATGATAGTTATCATTTTGCGCTATCCGGCAATTAACTTGGAACTATTTTCCATGAAAAAATCGGGGTTTTCGTATTGGCCATAAAAATGAAAAATGAGGGCAAAACAATAGGCACATCGGCCATTGAGCAAAAAAACTAACGATTTGAAGGCATAATACAGCCAACCTTGCGGCTAACTTGCTGAAAATGTGCCATAAATAATCAAATGTGCATTTGTTAAAAACTTCTATATTTGCCGCTCTTAAAAAATTTACCGAAAAATCTATTATTCATGCAAAGCAAAGGCGCTATTAAATTTTTTGCCATCCTGGTAACCATCATCTGCCTGTTTCAGTTATCGTTCACATTTGTAACACTACGTGTAGAGAAGAAAGCACATGCTGCTACCAATGGCGATCCTGAGGCATACAAGGCGTATATTGACTCCATCAGTCCGTTGACGGCATATAACCTTGGGGTGAAAAAGTATTCTTATCAAGAATGTAAAGAAAGAGAAATTAATCTGGGTCTTGACCTTAAGGGTGGTATGAACGTTACGATGGAAATCAGTATTACGGATCTTATCCGCAATCTGTCGAACAACCCTAACGACCCCATGCTGGTGAAAGCTCTTGATGATGCTCATCAGGCAAAACGTACCAGCCAGAAAGGACTTGTTCAGCTTTTTGGCGAAGCATTTGAACGAAATAACCCCAATGCAAAACTCGCTGCACTTTACAGCACCATGGATTTGCAAAACCGTGTTAATTTCAACTCTACCAATCAGGAAGTTCTTAAAGTTATACAGGGTGAAGCCGATGCTGCCATCAGCCGTACCTACAACATTCTGCGTACCCGTATTGACAAATTCGGGGTAGCACAGCCCAATATTCAGCAATTAGGCGGTGGACGTATTTTGATTGAACTTCCCGGTGTTAAAGAGCCGGATCGTGTAAGAAAACTTCTTCAGGGAACTGCACAGCTGGAGTTTTGGGAAACCTATGATAATGCTGAGATTTTCCCAAAGCTGGAAGAAGTAAACAAAAAACTTGTGGCACTGGATACACCTCTTAATGGCGAAGGTCGTTCCACAGACAGCACAGCTGTTACAGACACATTGCAAACCACAACTGTTGCCGATGCTGATACCGGAGCCAATAAAAAACCGGCCCTGCTGAGCAAACTTAACAGCGATACTTCGGCTAAAGACACTTCGGCACAGGCACAATTTGCCAAATTTTCTAAAGAAAATCCATTGTTTGCCCTTCTTACTCCTGCAATATTTACCAACCAACAAAACCAAAGCGAATATCGCAAGGGTCCGGTGGTGGGTTACGCTGCAATTAAAGACACTGGCAGACTCAATTCAATTTTTCAGCGTCCTGAGATTAAAAATATTTTACCACGCGACCTACGTTTGTTGTGGACAGCTAAGCCACCTACAAAAGAGTCGAAATTCTTAGAACTTATTGCTATTCGTGTAAAAAGCCGTGATGGCAAAGCTCCTCTCGATGGAGCCGCCATTACAGATGCTACACAGGAATTCGGTCAGTTTAACAGTGCTCCGGAAATATCCATGAGCATGAATCCTGAAGGTGCTAAAACATGGAAGCGACTTACCAGCGAAAACATCGGAAAAAGTATTGCTATTGTACTTGACAATTATGTGTACTCATATCCGAATGTACAAGGTGAAATTGCCGGAGGGCGTTCGTCTATCACCGGAAACTTTGAAATTTCGGAAGCACAGGATTTGGCCAACATTCTTAAAGCCGGTAAACTTCCTGCTCCTGCCCACATTGTTGAAGAAGCCATTGTAGGACCATCACTTGGAGATGAAGCTATTCAAAACAGCTGGATATCCTTTGCAGGTGCCTTTGTGGTAATTCTGCTGTTCATGGGATTTTATTACATGCGTGCAGGATGGGTTGCCAACCTTGCATTGTTTGCCAACATCTTTTTCATCATGGGTGTGCTTGCTTCGCTTGGGGCAGTGCTTACCTTACCCGGTATAGCAGGTATCGTACTTACGATAGGTCTGTCCGTGGACGCCAACATTCTTATCTTTGAGCGTGTGCGAGAGGAGTTGCGCGCAGGAAAAGGTATCCGCCTTGCAATTTCCGATGGATTTAAACATGCCATGCCTTCCATCCTCGACTCTAACTTTACACTTCTTATTCTCGGTATCGTACTTTATATTTTCGGTTCAGGACCGGTACAGGGTTTTGCTACCACACTTGTTATTGGTGTATTGACTTCGCTGTTTTCGGCAGTGCTGCTTTCACGACTTGTATTCGAAGGATTATTGGACAAAAACAAACCTATTTCTTTCGGAAACAACTTCTCTAACAACGTTTATAAAAACATTCATTTCAACTTCGTTGATAACAGAAAGAAATACTACATCTTCTCTTCTATAATTATCATTGCTGGGATTGTAGCTTTCAGTATGAAAGGTCTTAACTACGGTGTTGACTTTGAAGGAGGACGTACCTACACCATTCAGATGGATAAATCTCTTTCTACAGAAGATATCCGTTTGGCATTGCACCCGTTATTGGTTGAAGCACCTGAAGTAAAATCTGTTGGTACCTCCGATCGTTTTAAAATTACAACAGCTTATCTGATTCATGATACAGCGTCTAATGTTGAAAACATCATTGTGGACAAACTGTACACCGGATTAAAACCTTTGTATCAGACAGCTCCCGATTTTGAAACATTCAAAACCAAGGATGTAATTTCATCACAGAAAGTAGGACCAACCATTGCTGATGATATCAAGAAAAGTGCCGTATGGGCTGTATTGATTTCATGTGCACTGATGTTTGGATATATCTTTATCCGATTCAAAAAATGGCAATATGGACTTGGTGCCGTAATTGCATTATTCCATGACGTTTTAATAGTACTTTCATTCTTTGCCATCTTCAACGGAATTTTACCTATTGCGTTGGAAATAGACCAGCACTTCATAGCGGCCATTCTTACGGTGATGGGCTACACAATGACCGAGTCGGTGGTTGTGTTTGACCGTATCCGCGAATATCTAGGACACCATCACACCGCCCCTGACGAAGAGGTGATAAACGAAGCGTTGAATGCAACACTGAGCCGAACTATCAATACCACACTTACCGTATTCTTCGTACTTATTGTGATATTTATTTTCGGTGGTGAGGTGATTCGCGGATTTATCTTCGCCTTGCTTATAGGACGTATCATCGGTACTTACTCATCACTTTGTATTTCTACTCCAATAGTAATTGATTTCGGAGGAAAAGCAAATGCAAGTGTTGCCAAGAAATAATTAAATAACATTTGTTTCGAAAAAGGGTTGCTGATATCAGCAACCCTTTTTTTATTAGACCTAATTTAAACCCTCTCTGACTGCGCCTTACTAAGCTTGATAACGCTTGCGTACCAAATGCCCTGATACCACAAAGGAAGCTATAGCACCAATGAAAAATACCACTGCAAAAACATTGATGAAATCCATCAGTTGCATGTCAACGGGATAAGCCTCCACCACAAACGATTCAGCATTTCCGAGTTTAACAAATCCGAAAGTCTGCTGAAGATAACATATCAATGCGCCACTCAACAAGCCTCCTACAATACCGGTGAAGGCAATCATCAGCCCCTGATAAAAAAACACATTTCTGATAAGCAGAAAAGGCGCACCCAGATATTTTAAAGTGAGAATATCTTCTTTCTTTTCAATTACAAGCATGGTGAGCGTGCCGAGAATATTGAAGATGCCTATAACCATAATGAAAGACAGAATAAGAAATACAGCCCATTTTTCGGAGTGAAGAATTTTGTACATGAACTCATGTTGCTCCAGGCGGCTTTTTACCACAAATTTTTCTCCGCTTATTTTTTTTAATGCCGCAATTACCGATGCTTCATCAGCATTTTTATTTATCATGACTTCAACAGCTGAAGAACGATTGGTTTCTCCTGCAAGTTCGCGGATAAAATCAACAGGAACCAGCACATATTTCGAATCAAAATCCTGCTGAATGGAAAAAACACCTCCCGGAATTATGTCATTTTCTCTGAAAGCCGATTCGGGGTTGGTGAGCGAAGTAGCCTTTTTATCAGGCATATAAATTGACAATTGCGACCAGTCGCCTTCTATATGAATGCCTAGCGAATAAGCAATACCACTGCCAATGATAGCATTTTTGCGGCTGCCTTCTTCAACCTTATCGGTTCCAGAAACTACAGACTGAGCAATACCCGTACGATTGATAAGTGTGTTGTCCACGCCTTTGATGGTGGCAATAAATTGTTTGTCGTTATATTTCACCAAACCATTTTCTTCGAGTGTATAAGCAGCATAAGTCACTCCCGGTACCGAACGAATAGCGCTCATGTCGAGTGTGGCATTATCAAACGTTTTACCCTTTGCGGTAACAATTTTTATATCGGGGTCGAAGGTGTCATAGAGGGAAATGACTAAATTTCCAAAGCCATTGAACACACTCAGCACAATAATCAGCGCCATGGTGCCGGTAAATACGCCCATTACCGAAACAAGGCTTATGAGATTAATGATGTTGTGCGACTTTTTACCTAAAAGGTAACGCTTAGCTATTTTAAACGACAGATTCATACTGACGGGCTAAAGGTACAACTTGCATTTTTAACACCACAATGACAATGTAACCCTTTATCCTCATGCTATTTATACTTTTGAATATTCTAAATAAGCGGCCTTTCGCTTATCTTCGCAGCCGTTAAAAAAAGTAAGATGAGAAAAATACACATGGTTGACTTAATCAGCCAATACCAGAAAATAAAACCTGAAATAGACAAAGCCGTACTTGACACCATTGCAAGTTCAGCATATATCAACGGACCCGAAGTAAAATCTTTTCAGCAGGAACTGGAAACTTACCTGAACTGCAAACATGTGATACCCTGTGCCAACGGAACCGATGCCTTGCAAATTGCAATGATGGCATTGAACCTGCAACCGGGTGACGAAGTGATTACTGCAAGTTTCACTTATGTGGCCACTGCCGAAGTAATTGCTCTGCTCAAACTAAAGCCTGTTTTGGTAGAAGTTATTCCCGGAACATTTACCATTGACCCTGCCGCTATTGAAAAAGCTATTACGCCAAAAACCAAAGCCATTGTTCCCGTGCATCTGTTTGGACAATGTGCCGATATGGAACGAATCATGCAGATTGCCGATAAGCACAAACTCTACGTGATTGAAGACACTGCACAGGCTATTGGTGCTGACTATATTTTTGCTGACGGACACAAACAAAAAGCAGGAACTATCGGAACTATTGGATGCACTTCGTTTTTCCCAAGTAAGAATCTGGGATGTATGGGTGATGGAGGAGCTATATTTACCAATGATGATACCCTTGCAAAAAAACTGCGTATGGTAGCCAACCACGGACAGTCTGTTCAGTATGTGCATGACGAAATAGGTTGTAACTCACGATTAGACAGTTTGCAGGCGGCAATACTGCGCATCAAACTGCGCCACCTTGATGAGTATGCTGCAGCACGACAAAAAGCTGCTGCTTATTACGACAAAGCTTTTAGCGGTAATGCAAAAATTAAAACTCCTGAGCGTGATGCGAAATCTACGCATGTGTTTCATCAGTACACTCTTTTGCTCAATGGTGTGAAACGAGATGAACTTCGTCAGTATCTGGCAACCAAAGATATTCCTGCCATGATTTATTACCCCATACCGTTGCACATGCAAAACGCTTATAAGGACGACCGATATAAAGAAGGTGCATTCCCTATAACGGAAGAACTTTGTGCAGGAGTAATTTCACTGCCTATGCACACCGAGCTGGATGAGGAGCAATTAGAATACATCACACGCTCTGTACTTGACTTTTGTAAATAATAATTTTTATCTAATAAGATTTATTGAATAATGAATATTGCTGTAGTAGGAACCGGATATGTAGGATTGGTAACAGGAACGTGTTTTGCCGAAATGGGCAATCATGTCATCTGTGTTGACATTGATAAAGCGAAAGTGGAACGCATGAGAAACGGAGAAATTCCGATTTACGAACCACACCTTGACGTATTGTTTGAACGTAACATCAAACAAAGCCGTTTGTCGTTTACGACAGACCTCAGCGAAGCAGTAAAAAAATCTTCTATTATTTTTCTTGCACTGCCCACACCTCCTGGCGAAGATGGCTCTGCCGATTTATCATACGTATTGGGAGTAGCCGATCAGTTAGGCGGAATTCTTTCCGACTATAAAATTGTCATCAACAAGAGTACGGTACCTGTGGGAACAGCAGAGAAAGTGCATGACGCCATTGCAAAAAAATATAAAGGAGAATTTGATGTAATATCTAACCCTGAGTTTCTGCGTGAAGGATTTGCAGTAGATGATTTTATGAAACCCGACAGAGTGGTTATAGGTACACGCTCGGAAAGAGCTAAAAAAGTTATGCAGGATTTATATGCACCTTTTTTACGTCAGGGCAACCCCATATATTTTATGGATGAGCGCAGTGCTGAACTTACCAAGTATGCAGCCAACTCATTCCTCGCCACCAAAATTACTTTTATGAATGAGATTGCCAATCTCTGCGAGAAAGTTGGTGCCAACGTTGATGCCGTGCGTATAGGTATTGGTTCTGATGACCGCATCGGTAAAAGATTTTTATTTGCCGGCATCGGTTATGGCGGAAGCTGTTTCCCTAAAGATGTTCAGGCATTGGAGCACACCTCCAAACAATATGATTATGATTTCCGTATTCTGCAATCGGTAATGCAGGTAAACAATGCACAAAAATTGGTGCTAGCAGAAAAACTGAAAAACTATTTCAAAGGCGACCTGAAAGGAAAACATTTTGCACTCTGGGGACTTGCCTTTAAACCGGATACCGATGACATTCGCGAAGCTCCGTCATTATACATCATTGATGAATTGCTGAAAGCAGGAGCTACCGTAAAAGCATTTGACCCCGAAGCGATGAGCAATGTAAAAAAACTGCTGGGCGATAAAATTGAATTTGCAACAGATGAGTATGATGCTATAAACAATGCCGATGCTTTGCTGATTGCTACAGAATGGAGCCTTTTCCGTACGCCCGACTTTGCGAGAATAGACAAACTGCTGAAGAATAAAATTATTTTTGACGGTCGCAATTTGTATGACCCTGTTAAGATGAAGGAGATGGGATATTATTACAGTAGCATTGGCCGTGAAATAATCAGTTAAAAAAATTTTATGAAAAGAATTCTTATCACCGGTGCTGCCGGTTTTTTGGGGTCGCATTTATGTGACCGCTTTATTAAAGAAGGTTTTGAAGTAGTAGGGATGGACAACCTTATTACCGGAGATCTTAAAAACATAGAACATCTTTTCAAACTAAAAGAGTTTGTATTCTATCATCACGATGTGTCGAAGTTTGTACATGTACCCGGAACGATAGATTACATTTTACATTTTGCATCACCCGCATCGCCTATTGACTATCTGAAAATTCCTATTCAGACATTGAAAGTGGGTTCGCTGGGAACACATAACCTGCTTGGTTTTGCACTGGCAAAAAAAGCACGCATACTTGTTGCAAGCACTTCTGAAGTTTATGGCGATCCGCAGGTACATCCGCAAAACGAAGACTACTGGGGCAATGTGAATCCAATAGGACCTCGCGGAGTGTATGACGAAGCTAAAAGATTTCAGGAAGCTATAACAATGGCTTATCATACCTATCATAAATTAGAAACACGCATTGTAAGAATTTTCAATACCTACGGGCCACGTATGAGGCTGAATGACGGAAGGGCATTGCCTGCATTTATTGGTCAGGCACTGCGCGGAGAAGATATCACCGTTTTTGGTGACGGCAGTCAGACACGCTCGTTTTGTTATGTGGATGATTTGGTAGAAGGCATTTACCGTTTGCTGATGAGCGATTACGTTTATCCGGTGAACATTGGTAACCCTGTTGAAATTACGATTAAACAATTTGCAGAAGAAATTATTCAGCTGACAGGTACCAAACAAAAAATAATTTACAAACCATTACCACAGGACGACCCTAAACAAAGGCGCCCTGACATTACACGAGCCAAGAAATTGCTCGGCTGGGAACCCAAAATAGAGCGGGAAGAAGGATTGAAAAGAACTTATGAGTACTTTAAGTCGCTAACACCTGCAGAACTTACCAAATCGGCACACCGTTTCAGTTAATTAATTGTTTTTAAAAACTTTTATTCTGAAACGGTGCTGACGGAAGTGGAGTAACATCTGCTTCTTGCAAAAGTGTTCAACAAAAAGATTTTAGTCAACGGAATTTTTCTTCGTAAACGAGTACATTTTTTTCTATCGTTATTGGAATAATTGGCTGCACACCAAGCCGCATATTCATCAAGAAAAAGTTTTCAATATTTCTATAGCTCAATCAGGAGCTTGTATTTCCAAACAAGTTTGAGACGGAAAACAAACATGATATTTGCCCATAGTAAGTTCGAAAAAGAGAACACCCTAAACACAAACAGCGACCAATGCTTCGCGCCAGTGCGGATTAAATTAAATATAACTCATTTTTTTATATCACTAAAAAGCATGCCGAGTGTTTGTATGATAAAAATCAGCAACCAGCTAGTCTTGCATATCCTAAGGCTGCATTTGAGGTTGTACTTTATAATCAGATAATAAAATCCGATAATGGCGAGGATAAATAAGAATAAGAAAATTAATTTCAAGAAAAACAAACATTCGTTTTTATGAAATCACAGAATTATTATTTTTGACAAATGATGGCCAATATTATACACGTTAATTTCGGATATATGGATTTATAATACTAAAAGGAACCATTAGTGAACTTAAAAACAAATAGAATAAAAAGCCAATACAAAGTTACACCAAACTTGCTTATACCCAATAAGCATTAGAAATATTACATGTTTTTTAAACCTAAAATTAATTGCTTTCAATGAAAATAAAAAGTGCAAAATCATTTCGGTTTTGGTTTAAAACCGAACATAAAAAGAAGAAACCGAACGATACATCTTATAATGAAAACTTCATAGGGACATATTACGATGAAGACGGAGGAGGTAGAATAAACGGGTTTTACGAACTCTTTCATGGAGATAAACCAAACATTCCAAATGATTTAATGGACGGGCTGAAAAATGCCCAAGACAGCCAAGCAATATACGAATTCGTTCAAAACGCTGCCGATTGTAACAGCGATTATTTTGCGGTTTTCTATGATGAAAATTATTTTTTAGCTATAAATAATGGAAGTCCATTTAACACTAATGATTTGCGTTCCATTTTAAATGCAAATCAATCAACAAAAACAAATAATGAAGGACAAGCAATCGATTGCAGTAAAATAGGAAGGTTTGGTATCGGCTTTAAACTTGTGCATCGTTTAGTAGGAGAAAACGATGGTAAAAATGAATTAGTAAACGATTACAAAGGTCCTATACTATTTAGTTGGAATCAACCAGAGCAATTTAAAAATTTTATCCAACTCAACAACCTAAATGATATTGAATACATTGACGATATAAACTCAAATGAACCTACATTTTTTAAAATCCTTATTACTAATTTCCCTACCCAACCACTTGAGCAAATTAGAGATATTAATTACAATCAAAAATGCCTATTTTCTGAAGATGAATTTCTTGAGTTTAAAACTTTTTTAACAAAACCAGAACATCATATTGATTTAACTCAATTAAATCAAGGTTCATTATTTTTTCTAAAATTAGGCAAAGGAAAAAGTAACCTTTTAAATGAAAACTTATCATCATTGGACAATGGTGTTGCTTGCAGTTTAAATTTTCTAAATAAGCTAAATAAAGTAGAATTAGGGAAAGAAAATACAATAGGAAAACTCCCTTTAAATTTAATTTCATTTGATATAAAACCCAATGAAATAAAAAGTCCAGAAGATGAATTTTGCCCTGCAAAAATCACATTTGGATATTTCTCTGACTACAAAAAGGGTTTAGAACATCTAAAAGGCAGTCCAAATTTTTACAAATTCTTTCCATTAAGCAAAGAAAATCACGGGTTAAATTTTGTCATACACTCAACTGCGTTTCGTATAAAAACTGATAGAACTCAATTTGAAGAAGATTCCGACAGCACCAATACTTCATTATTTAGTCTTTTTTGGGATAAGTTTAAACAGCAATTAGACGAATTAAGAGATAATGATATTCAAAAGTTTAAATGCTTATATTCTAACTTATTGGTTTCTAAACCACTTGTAGATGAAAACAATAGAAAAAAATGGTTCTATAAATCACTGTATGAACCAATGATTAATTATTTAAAATCAAATATTCCAACCAAAAACGGCTATTCCGACAATCCTCAAAACGTAAAAATCAAAAATACCAAACAGCAATTAAACTTTTCTGATTTTGGCTTAAATAATATTAAGTGGTTTGAATGGGATAATGAAGCCGACAATTTATTGATTGATGAATCAAAAAATAAATTAGGAATTGAAAGTTGGGACATTAGAGATATTGTAGAGAACGCAAACCTTGAAAGCATAAACAATTGGATTGAGGAGAATTTCGAAAGTGAAACTTATAAAACATTTCTGAAAGAATTAGAAGATAGTTCTTTACGAATAAAAACAAAAGAACGTATTTGTCAAATCAAACTTTTTAAATTTTCAAATGGCGAATTTTGTTCGTTCAATGAAATTATTTCGCTAAAAGATATATTTGGAAAAACATCTTTCAAGTTTACTAATTGTTTTTTCAACAACAATAAAACAAAAGGAATAAAAAACGAACTAATCAAATTAGGATTTGTAGTTTCTGAATTGCTTGTTGAAGATTATCCTTATATATTCTCATCTGTCATTCTCCCTGATGACAAAACACATTATGACTTGATTGCGAAATGGTGTGTCGAAAATGCAAATAAACTAATAGCCGAAGAAAAGAAAAACTTATTTCTCAACTTCTTAAATGAAATTACAAAGTTTGACAATGTAGCCGAAGGCACTTTGAAAGATTTGTGTTTATTTTGCGATGGCAAGTCAGAAATAAAACCATTAAACAAGCTTGTTGATTTCAACTTCAACACACCAAGTTGGCTTAACACATACAAAATAAAAAAAGATGAGTTTTTTCCCGAACTCAAACCCTTTTTAATTTCTGAAACAAAAACTTTGTTTAAGGATATTTATTTGCCGAGACAAGACATAATTCTTTCCGAATTAACCGAAACAAACGAAATAAAATCGCTTATCAAACTTTATCAAGAAAATCAAAAACAATTCTTCAAAGAGTTTATCATAAAGAAAACTGAAAGTGGATTTTTAATAACAAAGAAAACAAACACTACGTATCAAGTTCAATCCCCCGACCCAGAAACAAGGAAATTTATTGACAAGAATTGTGCAAATAATTTATTCGTTCTTCCAAATGAATTTTTGAGCTACAAGGAAGAAGATGGGATTATTAAAACATTTGACTTATATAGTTTAATTTTAGATTTTGTTGATGTAAATGAACACAAGGAAACCCTCGTAAAGATTATTCATTATAATGACCCAAAACGTAAATTTTTACAAAAACTAACAGAGTTTAAATTTAATTCAGAAACAACCTATACAAAAGATGATTATGAGTTCAAAATTTTGGATTGGGCTTGTAGCGACAATATCTTAAATGAAAAAGATTATCTGGAATTCAGAAAAAAGGTTGTTATTGAAGCTAAAAATCAAAAACTAACTCTTTCGGAAATTCCACCTTTTACCGACAAGATAAAAATTGACGATTACGAAATTAGTCTTGCCAAAATCCTCCCTGACAATTATGAAAACAGCGATATTTTAAGCAGTTTGATAAATCAGTTTATAGGTCTTGGTTTAAAAAAAGAGCGAATTGAAAATTTATTTGGCATAAGTGAAGAAGCAGAACTATGTGAAATTTTTCAAATATTTTCTGAACAAAAAGAAACATTAGAAAATGCCGAACAATTGGCGTTTGTCATTTTGTACAATGAATACGAAGAAGAAATTGAATTAAAATCGTTTAAAGTATTGGCAAAAGGTGGTGGAGAATATGATTTAACATACAACTTTTACACAAAGTCTTATGATTTTCTTGTTGCTGATGCTTCGCTTGATGATAAGTACAAAGGAATTAAAAAGATTTTGAAAGAATTGCCGTATGTAATATCAGAAGACAATCAACTTTTAGAAGAACCTTATTTTGATGATGAAAAATTTATTTGTCCTGATTTAATTAAAAAGAATTTATCTGATGAACAGAAGTTAAGCCTTGTAAACTTATTATACAATCAATGGGATAAGAAAAATAAAAAAACAGCCATCAGAAACATTGATTGGAGTAAAATTGATGATGTAGAAACAGAAAACATTTTAGGTTTCAATCCAATCCATTCTGTATTTCCGAGCAAATACGCTTGTGAAAGTGAAGTGTTGCCTGATTATTTAATAAAATGGATTGGTAAAGATAAAAATAAAATTTCCTTTCTATCAGACTTGGGTGTTTGGACAGAAAACTCTGTTGTCGTTGAATTGAGGAAATTCTTAAAAGACAAAAGTAAAGGATTTCAAAATAATCGTTTAGCGCAAGAAACTCGATTTAACGATGATGAAACAATGCTTTTCAATTCGTTTGAATGGTTAAAAGAAAACGATTTAACACTAAAAACGGTAGGACAATTTGAAACCTTTAAAAAAGTTGTTGAAGTTGTAAATTGTAATAGATCTGAAGGAATGGGGTTAGGAATTTGGGATGAATACGACTTCGTGTTTTTAAAAGAAAACTCAAAAAAGAAATGGGAAAATGTAGAAAGCTATACAATATATGTGTACGATGGTGAAATGCCTAAAAAACTTTATATGTATTGTAATATCCTCTATAAAAAACATCTAACAAATGAAGATATTGATTGGACATTCTCGAATTATGTATTTTACCGTTACAATGAAGATAATTATGCAGTAAACAAAGAAGATAAAATAATTTATCTAAACAAGAACGAAGACGAAAAGAAGACACTTCAAAAAATCGCTTCCGATGAGGAAAATGATTTTTCTTTTGAAGATTTGTGGGCATTGTTTGGCGAAAGTTCAAATAGAGAGCAAGAGCTTGAAAAAGAAATTGCGAAGTTAAAAAAATTACAAGGCGATAAAAAACAAGATGACCCAAACCCAAACAATTCTTTTTTAGATGATGTAAAAGAATTTATTTCAGAACTTGAAGGTACAGAATGGAATGTCTTTATTCCTGAATTGAAAAACATATTGGAGTTGTCCGTTTCACACCCACAAGAGAAACAAAGACTTTTTAATTTGATTGCTAAAATAAAACTGACTAAAGAAAAAAATGTAAAATTTGAAGATATAGACGAATATAATGTTGTAAGAATTGCCGATGAAAGATACTTTGTTCACAGTGCAAGAGGGGCTTTTGCTTATATTCATCCGTCTGAATTATTGAAGATGCAAAGTGATGAATATAAGATGGCCATTGATTATGGAAAAAATTTCAAAATTTACGATACAGCCGAGGAAATACTACAGCTAAACACAACTCACATTTTGGCTTATCAATATGAAAAATCAATGGAAGAATTATTTAGCTTTTGTCAAGCGAATAGAGATGCAAACAAACATCTTTTAATCATTGACAAAAATTATTCGGGAGAAAAATCGAGAGCTTTGTTGAAACTACTAAATATTGAAGATGATTATCAATAACACCAAACATATAAACCTTATTCAAGACGAACTCATTTATCAAACAAATGAGTTTGAAAAGTTGTTAAAAAGACAAGCAGCCAAAATGTTTATTGAAAATCAGCTTTACTTGTGCAGATACCAAGGTTATGATGAAGCAAGAGGAAATATTATTGTGAAGTTTGACCACAAAATATGTTCTGCACCACGCAAAAATGAAAACTTATTATGCTTTGTTTCTTCCATTCAAGACGATAATGTAAAAAACTGGGGAGGTCTCACTTATGAAAGTTTACGAACCCGGGTTGCAACGAAATTTGAATGTAAAACTGTATTTTTTTCTTACGAAAATAACCATACTATTGTAGGTTTATCAGGTGTAAAAGTTGAAGATATTGAAAAGTATGAAAGAAATGCTCTGGTGTTTTTAGCACCAACTGACCCACCTTTACAGTATTTAATAAACCTTGTTGATTTCCTAAAACAAGCAAGAAATAACACCAATAAAATATTAGAACTAAACATTGAAAAACCAAACTGGAAACCGCAACTTTTGGTAGTTGATGAGAATTTTGTTTCAAATATCCAGTTTGATTTTATTGAGAATGACACTATAATTATTCAAGGTCCTCCGGGAACAGGGAAAACTTACCTAATGGCTTTATTATGCGAAGCTTTGCTAAAATCAGATTTTAGAATACTCGTAACTGCATTAACGAATAGAGCACTTATTGAATTAGCCGAAAAGGAACATTTAAAATCGTCTTTGGAGAAAGGCAAAGTTTTCAAATCGGCATTAACAGCAGATGAAAGCAAAAACAAAAAAATTAAAGGTATTCAATCATTTAAAAGTTTGAGTAAACAACAACCACCATTGCTTTTGACGACTTATTACATAATGAGCCAAATTGCAACAAAAGCTGTCGAGGGCGAGCATTTTGACTATATAATTATTGAAGAAGCAAGTCAGGCATTTTTATCTACTATTGCATTAGCAAGAAAACTCGGTAAAAAATGTATTATCATTGGTGACATCAAACAACTTGAACCAATTTTTCACAAGGAATATGCGCCCGAAGACACAAATAATTATCATTGGATGATATGCGGACTTAAAGCAATTAGTTACTATTTGCCAAATGCAAAACAATACATTTTAACCGATTCTTACCGTTTAACGGAAAAATCCATTATAGGAACGAATTTGTTTTACGGAGATGTATTAAAAAGCAAATCTGATGTAAAACTGCCACTTGACTTTTCAAATTTTCAAAACCTTAAAAGATATTTGAACAATTATGGAGGTTCAAGTTTGGTAAAATTTAAACTTCCTGGTGGAAGATTGCCTTCCTTTGAATGTTCCGAATTTATTGTAAACATAATAGACCAAATAAAGCAGTTTAACAATAAAGCTGAAATTGCTGTATTAGCTTTTCATAAAGACACCATTCGTTTTCTTCAAAAAGAAATTTATTCTAAATGTGATAATTCCGAAAACATTCTTATAGAAACCATTGATAGAATACAAGGTCTTACGACTGACTTTTGTATTTTCTTTGTTCCAATAGAAGGTATTCCGTTTGCCTTAGAAGCAAACCATTTTAATGTTGCTACATCAAGAGCAAAATTGTGTACGCTAATAATTTCTGATGAAAATATTGCTTCGTTTTATCCCTTTATTGAAAGTAACGTAAAGCAATATTTATTGTCATTAAATGACACATCTTATAGTAAAGAGGCCGTCAAATCGACAGAACCAAAAGAAAGCAAAGAAACTGAACAACCTCAAATAGGTTTAAAAGTTCTTGGCAAAATTGACATCTCGCAATTTGAGAAGCCAAAAAAAGAAATCAAAAAGGGAAAAGAAAATATCTACATAATTGACACGAATGTTTTTGTGGATTATCCCGACATCATTTCAAAAATTGACAAGCAATATCAAATCGTTTTATCTGCAAAAGTCATTGATGAATTGGACTATTTGAAAATTTCATTGTCCGAAGAACAAAATAAAAACGTTCGTAAAGCATTGAAACTAATCAACTTATGTTTAGACAATCGGAATATTAAAATGGATACAGCCGACTTTACTTTGCTTCCTAAAGACTTCAATAAAAACTCTCCTGATAATTTTATATTATCTGTTGCATTAAAATATAAAAACGAAAATCCAATAATATTAACATCAGACAATGGATTACAAATTAAAGCTAAAGGATTAGGGATATCAACCATCACTCTTAATAAATTCTTAAAGTAAATAAATTAGAGCGATTATAGCCGTTGCGAAAAAGCCTGCTGCAAAAAAATAGCCCCGATAGAAACCTGCAAGTATGGAAACGGTGGCATTGTCATACACCGGGGTCTTGCAATGCTGTGGGAAAGGTCTGAATGCTGAGAGGAGTTACTGCAGGCCATGCTCCGAAAAAAAGAAAAATATTTTTGCATACGAGTGAAGGCATGATGTAAAGGGAATGCGTTTTTCTTAGCATATTTGCAGAATGACAGAGCAAGATAAAAACCATAATCCGAAGACTGAATCGGAGATTGAAATTGAGCGTGTTTACACTACGTGCAAGGCGATGAATGATTTGCCGGGGAAGTTTCCGTTTACGCGGGGCGTGCAGCCGGATATGTATCGCACCAAGTTGTGGACCATGCGTCAGTATGCAGGGTTTTCGACTGCGGAAGAGTCGAACAAGCGTTATCATTATTTGCTGGAGCAGGGCACTACAGGATTGAGTGTGGCTTTTGACCTGCCAACACAGATAGGTTATGACTCGGATCACCAGCTTGCCGAGGGTGAAGTAGGAAAGTCGGGGGTGGCAATAGATTCGCTGCGCGATATGGAAGTGTTGTTTGACGGAATAAAGCTGCAGGACATCACCACTTCGATGACGATAAATTCAACAGCAGCAGTGTTGTTGAGCATGTATGTTGCACTGGCAAAGAAACAGGGTGCTGACCTGAAAAAAATTTCAGGGACAATACAAAATGATATTCTGAAAGAATATGCAGCGCGCGGCACATATATATATCCACCCAAACCTTCAATGCGGATTATTACGGATATTTTTGATTTCTGCAGTCGTGAGGTGCCAAAGTGGAATACGATTTCGGTATCGGGTTATCACATTCGCGAAGCCGGAAGTACAGCCGTGCAGGAGCTGGCATTTACGCTGGCTGACGGAAAAGCTTATCTGAAAGCGGCTATTGATGCCGGTTTGGATATAAATGTTTTTGCAAGGAGAATTTCTTTTTTCTTTAATGCTCATAATAATTTTTTCGAAGAGGTTGCTAAGTTTAGAGCTGCGCGCAGAATGTGGGCAACAATAACCAAGGAACTTGGTGCCACAGATGAGCGTGCCATGATGCTGCGTTTTCATACACAAACAGGCGGAAGCACGCTGACAGCACAACAACCTCAGAACAACATTATACGAGTGACGTTGCAGGCGTTGAGTGCCGTAATGGGCGGAACACAGTCGTTACACACCAATGGTTTTGACGAAGCACTGTCGTTGCCAACAGAAAACGCAGCACGCATAGCATTGCGCTCGCAACAAATTATAGCTTATGAAAGTGGAGTGACACAAACAGTGGATCCGCTGGGCGGCTCTTATTTTGTGGAGACACTTACCGATGAAGTGGAAGCAGCAGCATGGGAGTATCTGAAAAAAATTGATGAAATGGGTGGAGCAGTGGCTGCAATAGAAGCAGGTTACATACAGAATGAAATTGCCAATGCAGCATATCGTTATCAGTCACAGGTGCAGAGCAGAGAAAAAATTATTGTTGGGGTGAATCGTTTTCATGTAGATGAGCCTGCATTTGATGATTTGCTGAAGATAGATGACAGCATAAGAAAAGTGCAGATACTGAAACTGCAACAACTGAAAGCGGAACGTGATGACGAAAAAGTAATAGTTGCACTGACCGGATTGCGGACAGCAGCAAAAGAAAACACCAACCTGATGCCACACATTATTGAAAGTGTGGAGCACTATGCCACACTGGGAGAAATTTCGGATACACTGAGAAGTGTGTTTGGTGAGTACCGTTGATGTAAAAAAAATAGAGTATTGATAAAACTCTGTTGCCGATTATGATGTTAGTCATCTGGGATGTTGGCATCTTGTTATACTTTTGCATAAGTGAAAATCATAGTTTCAGTTTTTCTGTCGGCAATAATACTATCAGGCACTTTCAGCCGAAGTATGTTGTTTTTGCATTATGTGATGAACAAAAGCTATTATGCCACCGTGCTATGCGAGAATAAAGCTAAACCTAAAATGCATTGCAATGGTCATTGCAGGCTGGCAAAAGAACTGAAGGAGCAGGAAAAACAAGAGAAGTTGCCATTAAGTAATCTGAAAGAAAAAACAGAAACGATAGTGTATGTGCAGCCGGTAAAAATATCGGTAACCAATACGGTACAAAACCCCGATACAAAATTTGTAAGCTATGAAGAAAACATTCAACAGGGTTTTGGTCAGGCAATTTTTCATCCGCCAATAGTCGCGTAATAAATTTTCTTTGGCTGATAAATTAAATTTTATCTAAGCAGTACGACAAGGGTTTATGCCTTTGCTTGTGTGATTGCATCTTAATATGCAATGTAAAATACGTTTTTATTTAACAACAAATTTTTTAGTATGAAAAAAACAATTTCAATATTGATGGTAATGCTGTTACCCTCGTACCTGATTGCCTGCGATTTCTGCAACTGTTATCTGGGGCTTAATCCGCATTCCAAAAAGAACAGCATTGGTTTCAGATATCATTACATGCCTTACAGCGGTACGGAGATGAGTAACTCTGAATTGCAGGAAATGGGTTTAAACAAAAAAGATTTTTTTGAAAACCGAAACGAGTATGAACTGCATGCACAGTATTATCCGACTCAGAAATTACAACTTACGGCATCACTTCCTTATATGTACAACCGTGACGGCATGAGCAATAAAGCCAAAGCCGCAATGGGAATTACACATCACGATATGCATCACAGCGATGATATGAAAGCTGAGAATGTTTATCAGGGTGTTGGCGACCTTACATTGCTTGCACGCTACCAGGTGTTTAATTTTATTGGTAATGATTCAAGCGGCATTAGCCATCGCCTGTTTGCCGGACTTGGATTAAAAGCTCCTACAGGAAAACTTTCTGCAAATGAAATGTCGGAAGCACATTTATTCACACATCAGCCGGGCATGGGCAGCTGGAATCCTATGGCAGCTATTACATATCTCGCCCGCTACAAAAACATAGGAGCCATGATGAATGCCACCTATATGCTGGGAACAGAAAACAAATACACTTTTATTCCCGGAAATAAGCTGAACATAAATGTAACCGGATACTATGAAATTGCACTGGGAAAAAGCAGTGTGTATCCGAGCGTTGGTGTGTATTGGGAAAATGCTGCTAAAGACAACTACCATTCTGAAAAAGTAGATAACAGCGGTGGCGAAATTACTTATGTGCATATTGGTACTGACTGGTATTATCGCAGGTTTGCCCTCGAAGCGGCATTTCAGTTGCCGCTACAATCAAAATTAAACGGCTACCAGGCGGAAAACAATTTCAGATTAATCACCGGAGTATCTTATACTTTTAATTAATTTTATATTTACTATTAATATTTAAAAAATTCGAAAAAAATGAAAAAGAATATCGTAAATATTTTCATCATAACATTACTTGCTGCAACCGTAATTACAGGATGCAAAAAAGATAAAGACAACGGGCCAACAGAAAGAATGCTATCATTTCATTTGCACACACTGGTAGGAAATACAGTTGCAAATTATACTTCAGTATTCTCTGATGCTACCGGAAGGTCGTTCACGCTGAGTGATTGCAGATATTATCTCAGCAATATTGTATTGATAAAAGATGACGGCACAGAGTTGCCAATGACAGGAAAAGTTTTAATTGCAAACCCATCAACAATGGGATACGAAATAGGAAATGTTCCGGTAGGGAAATACAAAGGTTTCCGGTTTTTATTTGGACTTGACTCCGTAACCAATCATGCAGACCCTGCAACGTATCCTTCAACCAGTCCGTTAAGTTATCAAAATCCTTCCATGCACTGGGGATGGAATTCAGGTTATATTTTTATGATTATGGAGGGCAAGGTAGATTCTACGGCAGCAGCTAATGGCACACCTGATTTTGATTTTTACTATCACTTAGGTCTCGATCAGATGAAACGTACCATAGATTTCAGCACTACGGCTTTTGAAGTTAAAAGCACTGAAGACATGGAACTGGGAATTGTATTCGACTTAAGAAAGGTGCTGAATGGCGTGAATATTCCGCAGGAATATTTTACGCACACAATGGATAATATGCCTCTGGCAAATAAAATTGTAAACAACATTACCACTGCCTTTGAAGTAGAATAACAGAATTGGGTTCTGAAATCATGAACGTTTAACACTGTAATATAATTGCACGATTTTTATTCGCAGATGTTAAGTAATCGGCAACGGAATTAAATAATTTGGCTTAAATTCGTAGAGTTAAAATCAGATATTTATGAGACAGGGGTTTCTTTTATGGCTATTGTGTATTGCGTTGTTTGCGTCCTGCAAAAAGGACGATGCCGTGGTGCAACCGATAAACATTTCAGACTCTTCTAATCATGCTAATGCAACGCAGACTCTGTCATTAAAAATTTCTCATAAATGCGGTAACAATCCATTATCATTAAACACAACTTATGCTGATACAACGGGAAGAATTTTTTCTTTCTCGGATTTCCGTTATTACATCAGCAATATTGTTCTGATAAAAAACGATGGTAGTGAGTTGCCTCTTACGGGTAAAATTCTGCTGGCAGATGTCCAACAGTCTGATTATACATTAGGTCAAATTCCCATAGGGCAATATCAGGGATTCCGATTTATGATAGGCATAGACTCGTCCATGAATCACAGCGACCCTGCATTGTATCCATCTTCCAGTCCGCTGAGTTATCAAAACCCTCCCATGCACTGGGGGTGGAATGTAGGATATATCTTTATGAGAGCTGAGGGAAGTGTAGATACTTCGTTGGTACCATCAGGAAATTTAAACGGAGTACTTTCCTATCATCTGGGCACGGACGAACTGGCTCGTGTGATAGACTTTCCTCAACACTCTTTCAACGTAACGGAATCTGCAGCAGCAACCATTCAGCTACAATTTGATTTTCTGAAAATGCTGAGTAATGTGGATTTGCAAAGCGAAAACATTACACATTCTCTGCCACGCACCGGCCTCGAAGGAAAATTAGCAGATAACTGGTTATCATCTTTCACCGTTCAATAATCATGAGCAATAAAATTACAGGTGTCCTTTCGATAATAATTTTTGTAATTATTTCATCCATACTCATTACCTCCTGTCATAAAGATGATGCAATAGATACGGGCAATGAAATATTAGAATTACCTGTTCCGACAGGGTTCCCATATCCTGATATTCCTGAAGACAATCAACCTACAAAAAATCGTATTGCATTAGGTAAGAAACTTTTTTTCGACCCCATCCTTTCACGCGACAGCACTATTTCATGTGCAAGTTGTCATCATGAGGATAAAAAAATGACCGATGGTTTACCTGTATCGCAAGGCATAGACGGACGCCATGTGTTGCGCAATGGCATGACGGTGCTGAACGCAGCCTATCAACCCAATATGTTCTGGGATGGAGGGTCGCCCACTCTTGAGCAACAGGTAACTGCTCCTATCGAGAGCCATGAAGAGATGGATTTTAATGTGCTTAAAGTTGTAGAACGATTAAAAAATCATCCTGAATATCCGGCTCTCTTTTTAAAAGCGTACAACCTGGAGCCTTCGCCTTATACACTTACTCGTGCCATTGCAAATTTTGAGCGTACACTGTTTACCGGAAAATCAAAATATGACGAATACCAGTACGATAAAAACATGAATGCTTTATCAGAATCAGAGAAGAGAGGTATGGATTTATTTTTCGGTGAGCGCGCAGAATGTTTTCACTGCCATGGCGGGTTTAATTTTACGGATTTTAGTTTTAAGAACAATGGTCTTTATTTGGTATATGCCGATTCAGGCCGGGCGAGAATTACAACCCTGCACAGTGATGTAGGAAAATTTAAAGTACCTTCACTTCGCAATGTAGCACTTACTGCACCTTACATGCATGATGGCAGCATGGCAACACTTGAAGAAGTGGTTGAACATTACAGCTCCGGAGGAAAGGCACACTTTAATAAAAGTTTTCTGATTCAACCACTGAATCTGACGGAACAAGAAAAAACTGACTTGGTTAATTTTATGAAAGCACTTACAGACAAATAATATATTATTTTAAAAAATCAGAAATATGAAACGCATGTTTAAGCTCACCGGAATAACTCTTGCAATAATAGTGCTAACCACATCGTGCAAAAAAAAATCGAAAGATTGCGTTGCAGGTACGGGCGGAACCAATAGCATGATGGTTTACCTGAAGCATCATTCCAAGTTGATAACTTCACTGCCGGAACATGCTGATACCTTATTTATAAAATACAATTCAAACGATTTGCCCGGAGAAAATATTTCCGATTTTGACACCTATTATGTAGGCGATACGCTTACCGATCATTTTATGATTGACGGGTTAAACTGTGGCAATTATTATCTTTTTGGTGCAGCTTGGGACACTTCTATCACACAACGTGTGAAAGGTGGTATTCCGGTAACGATAGATGAAAATGCAGGTCAGGTTATGGTGAATATTCCTGTAACCGAAGTACATTAAGAAAGATATTTCCCGGCAACAGGCATTCGTCTTCCAAATCCGAAAGCCTTTGTTGAAACTCTTAATACAGGCGCCAGTTGTCTGCGTTTATATTCATTGCGGTTAACCATCTTCAGCACGCGATGCACCAATTGCTCATCATGTCCTTCGGCAATTATACGTGCAGGGCCTTTACGCAGTTCAATATAATCATAAAGGATTTTGTCCAACACTTCATAAGGAGGAAGGGAGTCTGAATCTTTTTGTCCCGGACGCAATTCGGCACTGGGAGCTTTGGTAATTATGTTGCGAGGAATAATTTCTTTCTCGCGATTGATGTATTCACATAGCTGATAAACTTCTGTTTTATACAAATCACCAATCACACTCAACCCCCCGCACATATCACCATACAGCGTACCATAACCCACCGCTATCTCACTTTTGTTGGATGTGTTGAGCAGTATGTGACCAAATTTATTGCTGAGTGCCATGAGCAAATTTCCGCGAATTCGTGCCTGCAGGTTTTCTTCCGTAACATCAAACGGCCTGTTACCGAACAAAGGCTTGAGCAAATGAATCATAGATTCATACGCAGAATTAATTTCAATTTTTTCGACTTTAATTCCCATATTCCTGCACAACTCTTCTGAATCTGAAACAGAGTGGCTGCTTGAAAATGCCGAAGGCAACATCACCGGTAAAATATTTTCAGGTCCGAGCACATGACCAGCAAGAACCGTTACCAATGCGCTATCAACTCCTCCCGAAAGACCCAATATGGCTTTGGTAAATCCCATTTTCGAAAAGTAATCTTTGATACCAAGCGTCAGAGCCCGATAGATAAGTTCATACTTTTCGTTTTTAGATTCTTGTATAGCAATCTGTTTTTCGGTATCAAGTAAAATTAATTTCTCTTCGAAATACGGGCCTTCATGGATAAGTTCGCCTGCTGCATTAAATGCCAGTGAACCTCCATCAAAAATTATCTCTGTTTGTGCGCCAACATGATTTACGTAAATCAGCGGCAATTTATATTGCTTTACATTTCGCAACAGTATGGCCTTGCGTTTCTGAGCATGCTCATAATCAAACGGAGATGCTGCAATATTGATAATGAGAGAAGGTTTCTCTTTTATCAACTCTTCCATTGGCGAATGAATATACATCGGGTCATCCTCCACATTCCACAAATCTTCGCAAATGGTAAGAGCAATCTTCTGTCCTTTAAAAGAAATACATTCAAAATTTCTTCCCGGTTCAAAATAACGGTATTCATCAAAAATATCATACGTTGGCAGCAATGCCTTGTGCACGATGGATTGTACCTTTCCGCTATGAATAAAGTAAGCAGAGTTAAACAGGTTTTTACCTTCGAGCACAGGGTTGCGTGACGGGCATCCTACAATAGCTGCTATATGGGTGCATGATGCTGCAATTTTTTCAATAGCCATGTTACACCGCTCAATAAAATCATCAAACTCCAGAAAATCCAGAGGAGGGTAAGCCGTAACGGCAAGTTCAGGGAAAACAATCAGATCGGCACCGGCAGCTTCTGCCCGGGCAATAGCATCGGTAATTTTTTGTGTGTTCTGTTCAAAATTGCCCACATGAAAGTTGGTTTGGGCAAGAGCTATTTGCATAATAAAATATTGTGATGCAAAGGTAGGGTTCTCCGTGAAATGTTTAAATTAAAATATCTTGACCTATATCAAAACTTATTGCTTAAATTCGCGTTTATACCGTTTCATTTATCTTACAGACAAACCAATTTAAACATTCCATAAAAAACACGTGTATGAACAAAATTCTGAATCCCTGGTCAAATGACAGAGTTAAAGATTTTTTAGTGCTATTTTTAAGATTGGCAGTAGGTGCATTATTGCTATCACATGGTTACCCCAAGTTACAGAAATTGTTATCAGGCGATCCTATAGAGTTTGCTTCGGTGATGGGTATGAGTCAGAAAACATCTCTGATGCTGGCTATGTTTGCAGAATATATTTGTGCAATAATGGTGATGCTGGGTTTGTTCACAAGGCTTGCTGCAATTCCAATAATAATTACCATGCTGGTTATTGTTTTGCATATAAAAAGTAATGGAACCCTATCGGAGAGAGAATTGCCTCTTCTGTATTTGATTTTTTACATTTTCATCCTTTTCTCCGGAGCAGGAAAACACTCCTTAGATAATATTATTTGCAAGTTTTTAAAGCGTAAAAATTAAATTGTTAGGGTGAGAGTTAACTCCTCCTTCTATTTAAAAACTTATAATTATGTAAGTTAGAAAAATCATTCTTACGTACAGTTGTTTATTACTACAACCGGGAAACCTATGGGCCTACAACTTCCGTATTATTATTATAATTCATTGCCCAATTATTTTTGAGGATGTGATGCAACACAAACCAGTTGTGCCTGTTTGACAACGAACCTCCCCAGCCCTTTACCCCCGAAGGTGGAACTGCCCGCGTGAATGCCAATCCAACTACAGTAAGTTTTACTTTGTAATTGAATGTGCAACCGGTTGCAGGAGAAATGCAGGTTTAGGATGTGATGGGCAAACTTTTGTTAAAAGAATATGTGGCACCATAGAGTCAGTTTAAAAAGGTTGATATAAGCCACTTTTCAAATGGGATTTACTTATGTAAGTTGAAATGGGGAAATATTCTTTCAACTGTGGAGGTTGTGAAGGAGTAGTTCCTTTTTTGAGAGGAGGAGAAAATTTTGCAATGTCGTGTCGTTTTGTGTTCATAACGTTTGGATAAAGTAAGCTAAAAGTAAAACGAAAATTATAAGGTCGGTCCATAATGCAAATCTTTCATTTATGCCCGAAGTATTTTTCAGTCCGTGTTGAACGCCTGCTATGCCGTAATAAAGTCCGCTTGCAAATGCACTTACCGTTCTCCACTCCGGTTTGAATAACGAAACAATGCCAACAAGTCCGAAACAAATGTTGGCGAAACCTAACTCACGAAGTATTGGAAAACTGTCAGGGCTGTCAATATGAAAAATTTGTTTAGCGGTAAACTCCGGGTTTTTCACTTGTTTGATACCTGCCAAAAATAAACGAAGTCCAACTGCTGAAAAAATAAACCACTTACTAAAAAGTTCAAACGTCAGCGCTGTGTCAGTTATGATATGTTCTGCTATAAAACCAATTGTCGGAATAACTAATGTCAAAGTCGTTACACTAATGATGTAAAACTTGTTTGGTTTATCGTCATTATTTTCTGTAGTCATCATTTTGTATTTAACAGTTAGTTTCTAGCAATCACTTTCAAGTTTGCACTGTCGCGCAGCGGTTGCCGATAACCCTCAGTCCATCTAAAAACTTCCGGTACCCTTCAAAAGTAATTATTTTCCGTTTCGGAAAGTAATTAGAAGGCTTTTAAAAAAGTAAACTTGGAAAGTGCAAAGTGAGTTGTGAAAATTATCGTGCGGCATTTTTGAGCTAAATGCGTTAATCAATACAGCCTGTGTGCGGTTGGCTCCTTGTATGTATAAGATGAAGTAAATATACATCAACACATACGTTCGTGGTTACTTTCCTTTAAAAAGTATTCAACAAATACATTTGGAGTGTTCATACGGTTCGAGCATTTGCGAAGTGGATGGTTTTGAAAACTCTATTCGTTCAATGTGTTTTCTAAAGTCTTTTTAAATTCGTTTTCGTTGTTGTAGTTGTAGAACGGAACTGCTGTTATCAAATAAGTGTCTGTATGGATCTTGATAGTCTTTTGTTCGGTTCTTATTTCTTTCAAAAAGTCTTCTTTCCATTTGTCGTGTCCTAAAAGGTGGTTTCCTTTCGGCTCTATGAAAACCTGAAATGTCATTTGCTCTCCGCCAAGTTGTTTGCAAAACAATAAAAAGTCTGGTTCAAAAGCTCGTCCGAGTTTGTCAAAGATTTTGATTTCTCTCTCGTTTCGGATTAGGTAAATGTTTTCAAACTTTTGATTGAGACCTTCAAAACGTCTGGAAAACAGTTCTACAAATTTCTTCTCTTCACTTGTACCATAGTTGGCATTGTAAACATACCAAGGCTCGTTGGCTACTAAAGTTTCTTGTCGGTCTGCTCTTTCGCTGTCTTTGTAAACTTTGATTTCCTTGTCCTTGAAAACTTTATGAATTGGCTCTTTGATATAGTCTGAGCCTTCGTATTCTGTTGAATTGCTCTTTATATCTGCTTCAATGCTTTGCAAAAGTCCGTTTAAGGCTTGTAAATAGTCGAAATGGTTTATTTCCTTTAATCTGTCTGCTGTCCCGCTAAATGTAATTTCTAAGCCTGCTAAAAAGGCTGTGCTTTCAATGAAATTGGATAGAGAACCAACACTCGGAAAGTAATGAGATAAACTGTCAAAGTAGAAAAAAGGGTTTTGACTTAAAGCAAAGCGAATAGTGTTCTTTCGAATTTCAGTTAGTTTAGTGTCTTTGGCTTTGATTGCTTCCGATTCAGTAATATCAGCACCTGCAAACGCACTAGTCATACGACCAACACCTGAAGATAAAGTGTGGCGATAGTTAGTTCTATTTACTCCCAAATCTGCAAATGATTTTATGTTGTCAAAGCTCTTAGGGAGTTTTTTGTTGTAGAAAACGTGTCCGTCACGATAAAAATCTGTTTCCTTAAAGTCCATTTTTAAGGTTAGCTGTTTGGTTACAAGGTTTTCATCATCTTCATAAATACCCGAATCCACAAGTGCTTTCTTCAATTCAGAAATGTATCGGCTATCTTCTTTGGTATGGTAATACAGTTCTTCCAATGTTTTTAAGTCATTGGAAATATCATCATCAAATTTTCGGGTAAACTTGTCTTGTCCTTCTTCCAATGCAAAAGGATAATATCTTGCACCTCTACCAATTAATTGGGCTTCTGAAAGTGTTGTTTTGCCCGGCTTTCCATTTTTTCCATCTCGGTCTTCATAAAGGCGAACAATGTCAAACAAATTCAAAACGTCCCAGCCTTCATTTAATTTCTGCACGGCAAAAACGGCACGGATTGGATTGTTGGGTTCTTCAAGTGTGTTTAATAGTCTATCACTTTCAGCTCCTTCCTGCTGTTTCTTTTTATCCTTACTGTCTGACTCATTGGCACTCAAACAATTTTCAAATCTAAAATTGGCTTGAATGCGTTTTACAATTTCATTTGCTGAAATGCCTTTGGCTTCAAAAAATCGGAAAGCCTTTTGAACGATTGGAACAGTAGAGGTTTTATGAATTTTCTCCACCATTGCCACCGAAAAATCATCAATCAGTTTATGAAAGTTCTCTTTGTTCTTTTCCGATTCTGCAATGGTTTTTTTTGCTTTGAAAAGAATTACGGGCTTTAAATTGATATTGTTTGAAGTTGCCAATTCCTGACGATACAAGTTCAAAATCAAGGCTTGAATGATTCTCTCTTGCTCGTCATACAAAGAACGGATAAGATTAATTTCTTTTGAATACTTGTCTTTACGAAACTCGGCAAGGTCGTATTTAAAAATTACTTTGTCTTGATAGTGTTTTACCAATTCCGCTGTTTCAGTGTCAATGGTTGCCGTGAACTCCAACAAGATATTTTCAAAATTGGAATCGTGAATTTTCTTTACGGTGTCTTCCCAACTGCCGAACAGTTTACCCGACCTTGTTCCTGCTACCAAGTGGTGAGCTTCGTCAGCAATCAAAACCAATTTTTTGTCCTTAAAATCTTCATAGGTTACGCTGTTTTCTTTTGTATTGTTCAGGTCAATATGAAGCTGTTGAATAGTTGTAAACTTCAAATTGATATTTTGAATGTCTGCTTCTTCAAAGTTTTCAATTTCTTTGATTAAGACTTCTTTTCCATCAATCACAATTTTGTCATTAAACAAGTATTTTGAAGCCTGAGGATTCAGAAAATTGTCTTTGGTTTTTTGAATGATATTGTTGCTGTTTACAAAAAACAAAAAATTGCGATAGCCTTTTTGGTATAGGTGCAACATCAAACCTGCCATTATCAAAGTCTTACCGCTACCTGTTGCCATATTGTAGAGCAAGTGAAACGGTCTTTTAGGTTTGCCTCCAAAATCTTCTGAATCGCACAATATAAAACGCTGAAAAGCTTCAATTTGATAAGGTCGCTGACCAAATCCGGACTTTAAATTGTCGGTTATGTGATTAGGAACAGTAACTTGTGCTATGGCTCTTTTACCAAATTCCTGTACCAATATGTCATATAAAAACGCCATTATTCTATTTCCTTGTTTTTATTAGGTAAAATCATTTTTTTTGCAGATAATTTAGAAACAACTTTTTTCCCTGTTTTTTCTTCAATTTCTTTTCGAGTATTACCGGCAATAGTTCCTCCTTGTTTGGCTATTTTTTTGCTTTCAAAAAAGTGTTTTGGTTTTTTCTCTTTACTGATTTCGGTAGTGGTAGCTTCTGCCAACATATTAAGAACCAGTTCCAGGTTGGTCATATTATCACGCAGATTTTCCTTTTTCAGGTCTTTGAATTTTTTGTATTGTCTGACCGAAAATCCACTCCATGCCTTAGTAATTTCATCGGTTAAAATAGCGTATTCCTGCCCTTTTTTTACACCTCGTTTATCCCATTCATCGGTAAGCTCTTTTCTTATTTCAATGCTTTTGAGCCGTTGATTAATCCATTCTTTACTATATCCTTTTTTCAGATAGGTTTCCATCAGTCGGTCAATACCGATTTCCGGATCTTCTATTTCGTCAATTCGTTCTCGTGCTACTTGGGCTATCCACAATTTGAAAGGCTCTGCTTTTGGTGACGGAATACTTTGTATCAATCTAAAAAGTTGTTCTGTATTTGCTACATCGGTTAATCTCATTTTGCCGTCTTCTGCCATCATTTTCAACTGTCCGATTTTTTCGGACAGTTCACTTCCTTCTTTTTTGAGTTTAGTTTTTAGGTCGTTCCAGTATTTTCTGGGTCTGTCGGTTTGTGTTAAAATCTCAATCACATCTATAATAGAAAAATACCATTTTTCTTCTTCTTCATTCCACGAAGTTCTTACCCTTTTATCTTCAAATACCTTGAGTGCAAATCTGTTAGTCATACTGATTATTTCTTTATTTGGTAAAAATCTTGGGTTACTTTCTTTTCATCTTCGGTGCAAGCAAAGTCGGCATCATTGAGCGAAGAAAGATTGACATACAATTGGTTTTTGTCTAACAATTCCACCAAATGTTGCTTTTGCTCTGCTAATGTAAGGGCTTTAAATTCATCAATGTGTTGTTCTTGTTTTTGCAAGTCAACATTGTAGTTAAGGAAAGATTTTTCTTTCATCTGCTCCCAAATTTTCAAAAGGGCTTTGGTGTCTTTGGCGGATTCAATTTGCTCAATAAAAGTTTGATTGTATTTTTTGAGTTCGAGATATATAAATTCATCTGAACCATTTTGCTCAATTACTCTCTGAACACGTTTTGACGTTACAGTTTCAACATAGTCCATTTGTTCACACAAAATAAATTTGCGATTTCCACCATCTTCTTTGTTTAATTCTAAAACAGCGTGTGCAGTTGTGCCACTGCCTGCGTGATAATCCAAAACAATTGCATCTTTATCGTTACCAACAACTGCATAAACACAATCTTTTACATTGTATAATGATTTTGGGAAACTAAATTTATTCTCTGGAACTAATCTGCTAACAATTTTTGTCCCATATTCATTAGCATCGTATTTAGGGTCAATCCATACAGTTTTGTATTGTCCAAAATTCTTACCGATTTCAACATCCCATTGACCACTTTTTTTTCTTGCTCGAAGTAGGTCTCTTATTTCTTCAACGGATTGTCTCGCATATCTCCATTTTCTTTCAATATTATCATTATCTATTGGATAAATATAAACCTTACCGTCTTTGATAATTTCTCTTTTACTTGGGTGAAAATCGTCTTCACATACTTCACCAAATTCAATGATTTCGGAAGTCTTTGGGTCAACAACAATAGGATAAAAACAGTTTTTTGCATCACTTCTTAAACTCTCTCCGCCCCAATTTCTCAAATTTGAAAAATCAATTTCTCTTTCGTCAATTATTCTATTCCCAATTAATTTCTTTCCTTTTGGAACAACAAAAAATGCGTATTCGTGTGTGTATGAGAAATTCGTCCCTTGTACACCCCTTGGATTATGTACGATTGTTATGCAATGAACTTCATAATCCTTGAAAAACTCTTTAAGCATTACGCCCAAATGAGGTTGTTCATTCTCATCAATTGCCACTATCAAAATACCATCTTTTCTCAATAGTTCTTTTGCCGCTATTAACCTGTTATACATAAAGGTTAGCCAAGTTGAACGCTTGAAATTATTATTGTAAGTGAAAGTATCCCCCAATCCACCTGTATTATATGGCGGGTCTATGTAAATGAGTTTTACTTTCCCTGCAAATTCATTCTTAAGCGTATGCAATGCTAAAAGATTGTTGCCTTTAATAATCAGGTTGTCAGTAATAACCCCTTCATCGTCACGATTAAATTTATCAAGTGGTTTTTCTCCGTCTTTGTCAATGCGTTTGGCATTTGTCAACACCTTTGGCTCTAAAAGTTGGGTAATTTCATCTTGTGCTAAAATTTCATTGAAGAAAATTTCTTCTCGTTTGTCTTCTTCACGGCTTTGTCCGCCTTCCAAAATGCAGTCTCTAAATGGCCAAACCAAAGCCACTTCGTTGCGTTGCTTTAAATATTTGCCGTCAATAGTTAGTCCAACTTTGTTTTTATACTGCGTGTAGCTGTCGTTCAGGTAGTTTTTCTGTTCCAAAAACTGCACAAATAAGTTTTGGTTAAAAACCAATGTGCCTTTTACGTTTACAAAAAACTTGTCTTTCAGGTCTGCATTGTCGAGCAACAGTCCAATCAATTCTTCATCAAAATTCTGTGCTTTATTAAGCACCACCCATTTTTTCAGCTCTCCGTTGTCGGTAAAGTAGTTGGTTTCTTTTTTCAGTTGCTTTTCAAGTGTTTCGTATAATTTCATTTCTCGTCTTTTGCTTTACTGAGTGTTATATTTCCATTTAGTTTCAGTAATGGAGAATCTGATGTGTAAGGCACTTTTCCAGATGGAACAACTTTAGAAGATTCAGTCAAATGAACTTCTTGGTCGTCAAAAAATATGTGAGCTCCAAATGCTTTTAAAACATTGTCTTTTGAAAGCCCACCTAAAAAGTAGGCTTCGTCAACATAAACACCCCATTTGCGAAGTGTTTTGATAACTCTCATATGTGATGGAGCATTTCTTGCAGTAACAATTGCCAGCCTCAAAGGAGAAAGCTCAATTGGTGGTGGCATCTCTTCTTGAATTTTTGAAAGTTTGATTAGCAATTTTGCAAAAGGACCTTCTGCCAATGGTTCGTCTTGATGTTCTTGCTCGTATTTGTGAAAGGCTTCAATACCTTCTGTTTTGTATCTGTGTTCTGATTCGTCCGAAAACAAAACTGCGTCAGCATCAAAAGCAATTTTCACTCTGTTGTCTGTTGGTTTAAATTCGGTAGGTGGCTCATAAATATATGCAGCAGCCGACTTTTTAGAATCAATTACACTTTGAACATCTTTAAGGTCTTTGCTTAAAAATAAGTCAATATCAAAAGCATCAATGTAAGGTGCTAAAGGTTCGCCACCACTAAAAGCCATTCTAGTTATGTCCAAATTGTATTTGCCAACCGAGTTCATAATTCTTACACCTGTTTCAGGACTGTTTCTAGACATTACAACAACTTCAACAATTCTTTTTTTTGCGTTTTCATTCAAGTGAAGTAAACTTTGAATTAGGTGAAACGCTGTTCCTGGTTCTAATGGTTCATTTTCGTGTTCAAGTTGATATTTTCTGAAACCGGAAATACCTTCGGTATTGAAAATTTCATTTTCCCTTTCAAGATTGAAAAGTGCTCGACTGGATACTCCAACTACTAATATTTCTGAAAAGTCTACTGGCATTATTTAGGTTTCTTTTTGTTGTATTTAATTTTCTCTTCTGCTACTTGCATTGCTTGTAATGCCAAATCTTCGTCTTGAACTTCGTAATATAGTTTGTCTGAAAGCCAAGCTATGATTACTTCATTCTTTTGGTTCTTATAAAAGTTGGCAAGTGATTTTACTTGCTCTTTTGTCGGCATTCGTTTGTCCTGCTCAATTTTACTTAAGATAGTCGGGTCAAGCGAAAGTTTGGCCCCAACCTCTCTAAGGAGTAGTCCTTTTCTTTCTCTTAATTCTCGTAATGTCGTCCCAATTGTTTTCAATGTGCTTTGTTTTGACTTGACAAATATTGGCAAATGTAAAAATTATTTTTCGTTTCATTGTCAAAAGTTACCTTCTATTTTTCAGGCGAAGTGGCCGGTTTTCGGCAAACTCAGCAAAAGTTAAATCGCCATCGCTTTCGTCTAAAGCGTTTTGGTATTCTTCATCCCACAAGTCGCTTACCCGTTTGAAGAATAGCAGAGGGAAAATATATTGTTTAAAGTCAGCCGCATAAATCATTCCTCGTAGAATATTGGCTGCTCCCCAGAGATAATCTTCTAATTGTTTTTGTGTCCTAATTTCAGTTTCTTTAAATGTCTTTGCACTTCTCGTTCTACTTGGTCAAAGTCGGGTAAGTCTTTTATTTGTTCACTCATGGAACTTTGCCAGCGACCTTTGTATTGTGGTAAGCGTTCGGTTATTTTTTTCGGAAAATCGGCAGGATTTAATTCTTTGCTTTTACACTTGCTTTCAAATTCACTCTTGTAAAAATCAACATCCATTCCGTGTTGCTCCAATAAATACCATAAGTCGTAAAAATCACGGGCTTGCATTCGCTGCATTACCGAACGCATTTTTTCAACCAATGCTTCTTCCAACGTGTAACATAATAATTGATAATCTTCCAAGTCCGAATAATCCACAAAAACACTTTTCATTATAGGATTAAATACTAATTGTTCACTTCGTGAAATATCTATTTTTACACGCTTATTACTCCCTTGCCCACCAAGTGGACCAATGTAGCTGATGTAAAAATTGACACCTCCATCTTCGTGTTGGTTGTCATCAACGATTTCAAGCGGGATGTTGGCTTCTTCTTTTATAAACTCAAATGTTTGATTAAACCATTCAAAAATTTGTTCGTTAGAAATTTCATTTTTCAACAATGTAAAACCAAGGTCTTCCGAAAAACGGTAATCCTCAAAATAGATTTTTTTCAATACCGTTCCGCCTTTGAACACAATTGCTCTGGAAAGTTGTTCGTGTTGTGAAATTCCAAACAATATCCACGAAAGAATATAGTCTTTTTCGATTTGTTGGTCTCGAACACCAATTGCTCTTGCTTTTTGCTGTATTTCTCCTGGCTTTATCACGTGTAAATTGCCGATTTAATGGTTTCTGTTTCTAAATTTTGTAACACGCTCCAACGTCTATTGAATGTTCCTTTCTTGGGTAATTCTGTATCAAGTACGATATAGGAATCCGTTTTTAGTTTTTGCAATTCATCTATGATGTTGGTTTGCACTTTCAACACTTCCAACAAAAAACCCAAACGTTTTATCACTGCTTGCGAACCAAAACGATTTGAATAGTCAAGCAAAGTATCATATTTAATCTTGTCTTTTGAAATGTAGATGGCTCTCGCTATTTCTACAATTCCACCTGCGTAGTCGGGTTTAAACAAGCAATCAATAAATGTCTTTTCCAAATCAGAACACAGCACTTTATGAAAACTGTCAATCCGTATTTTTTTTGCTCCGAAAAAATGTTTGTCGTTGTGGTAAATAAATTGAAAAGGAACATTTTTGATTTCAATTTGAGAAGGTCTGATTTGTTTTGATACAACAATTTGCTCTTTCAAAGAAGGTTGTGTTATAAGATTATGAATCTGCAATGCAGAATAATAACCGATGTAATGTTTCGCATCATTAACTAAATGTTCCGCAATCAAATGCCAGTCGGGCATAAAGGTTTCGGCATTTGTTTCATAAGGAATAATGTGATAAACACCTTCTTTCAAACGCATCAAAAGCCCACGTCTGGTCATATCACTCAACAGTTCCCGAATTGTTCCTACTTTTGAATTTGGTAACGCTTTTTGAGCCAAATCAATATCAAAACAAGTCTTGTTCTGCTCGTTGAAGTACGATAGAAGTTGGGCAGATTGTGTCGATATGTTTTTACTTTCTATATTCAATATGTCAGGTATATCCTGATTATAAATATATAAAATATTATTCAATAATGGATATTATTTTGTTTTAAAGTTTAAATATCAGGTTTTGGCTGATTATTCTGATGTGAAACATTATTACTTGGGTGTGTTGGCAAAAAACGGCTTCCCGAAAAATCGGAACAGGCTTTTTGGTTTTGCGAAGGGGCTGTACCTATATCAATCGGGATGTTGGGCAAAACCAAATCCTGTAAAAACGGGACAAGTTGTGCTTGAAAGTGCGTTGGCTGTTTTTTTACACTTGTCCACAACCCCAGTCTATCTAAAAACTTCGATTACCCTTCAAAAGTAATTATTTTCTGTTTCAGAAAGTCATCAGAGAGGATTGGGGCGGATAAAATTTAGTTTTTAGAAAAATAGCAAGCGTACATACTACCGCCATAAACAGATTTTTGTTCACCTAATTTCTCAATTATTCTATAGTTTAATTTTTGAAACAACTTGTTTATTTCTTCAAAAGGAATAGGAAATGGCACCCATTGACTAGCCTGAGTTTGGTCATATTCTACCATTAGAAAAGCTGGAGTTGAATGAAAGTATTTTTCTAATTTTAAAATCAATTTTTCTTTTTCTTGTATAAAATGAAAAGCGTTTGCCATTAGTATTCCATCTATGCGTTCCAACGGTAAATTGTCTTTTTCGAAATCGCCTTTTTTGAAATCTATGTTTACTGAGTTGGCAAATGCTTTAGGTAGTTGTTGAGCATATTTGTCTATAGCAGTGATGCTGCTTCCTTTAGGTAAAAAGGAGGCCAAAGCCTCAGTGAATACCCCATTTCCACAACCCAAATCTGTCCAATGCAAAGGTTGCTTGCTCTTGAGACGAGAAGAAACCGGCTGAATAAGTTGAGTATATTTATTTCTCAAAATAAAATGTGATAGGCTTAATGCACCTGCCCAATGTCTAAACGCTTAATTTTCCCTTCAGCATTTAGTTGAAATTTAAAAAACACTTTAAAAGTACCCCATTGGCCTGCATAGAAATTACCAGTAATCTCTTTCCCTTGGTTTTCTACTTTGTCAATAGTCAGGAATTTTTCTTTATGATTAAAAGCGTTGTCGAAAAATGATTTGAAATTCATTGTGTTTCCATCATCGGTAAAAACAGCATCTGCTGTAAAATAAGAATACCATGATTTTAAATCGTTTGATTGCAAAGCCTCTATTGCTTGTTTTACGTTTGGGTTAGTGAGTTTTGATAAGTCCATTGTATTTTGATTTTTTAAATGATTAGATTTCTTTTGAGAGTTTTTCTGCTCTGTCGGTTGTGCACCGGAATTCAATACCAATGTCGTGCATAATATTAAAATAATTGTTCTCATTAAGTCGTTTTTAATGGGTGTTGCAAATAAATAATCACCAAATTAAGCAAAAGAAAAGGCAATTCAATAGCTACGCCTTTCAAATCTTTGTCTAACAAGTGTAAGCAGATAATCATTAAAATTCCTGCTGCCATTAAAAAATTACCCCATACAAATGTTTTAGGAAATAAAATGAGGATTGCACTAAGCATGGTAATCGCTCCGTTAACCATCAAAGCGTTTCTGCTAAAGTTCCATTTGCTGAACATGTCCATCATTTCAGGTTTTGCTGTCAGCATTGCGTAGCCTTGTTTTAGTCCCATAAAAATGGCACAAAGCATCAGGATTGAATTAATAATTTTAATTGCTGTTATCATATTTTTTTGTTTGTCTGTTGAATGTTAACTCTGTCGTCCATCAGGTGCCGTATATAACGGCAGTTAACCTATGAACTTTCAATAATTTTTTTTCAAATGTAATTAACTTGTGGTTTTAAAAAAGCCATCAGGGCATTTTTAGGCGGATTTAAAGAAATTAAATTTAAGGTGTATGGTATAAGTTACAAAAAATGCAATTTATTCCTTGTATGTAATGCATGCAATAAATTCACATCAACATATACGTTAATGGCTATCTTATTTTAATAAAATATTCAACAAATACATTTGGAGTGTCCAGACGGTACTGGATTTGGCGAAGTGGCGCATTTTTTAGCTCCACGCGGGATTCTATAGATGCACTGTCGTAGGTTTGCCCACAAAAGTTTCATAGAAGCAATTCCCCCTCCATTGCGGCAAACAACCCTTGCGCGTTCGGCTTTTTATTCTGTTTTGTTTAATGTCCAGATAATTGCTTTTTCTTTTGTCGCCCTGAAAATTGTTGTGTGTTCTTCCTTTGGTTCATCAGAAAATTTCCATTTTAGGTTTACTTTATTTTCAACTTTGAATATGTTGGCTAATTCTTTTGTATATGGTGAAATGTCTTCTGCATCCGAACCTGCAAACCAAATTCGCTTTTCAGTTTCAGGGAAATTTGTCAAATGTTCTTTTGCCGTTCTCACTAAATAATGGTTATTCCACCATAATGAAGGGTCAAAAGCAATATAATTGTTAAACATTTCGGGTGTCAAAAAGAACGTTTCCATCACAAAAAGTCCTGATGCTGATTCGCCAATGATACTTTTTTCATTCGTTGTTTTATATCTTTTGCTGATTTCAGGAAAAAGTTCTTCTTTAATGAATGCTCTAAATTTTTCTGAACCACCAACAACCGGAGCAATTTCTTTGTCTTGCGCCACTTCTGTAAAGCCTGTCAAATCTCTTCTTCGTTGAGTGTTTTCAATTCCGACAAGTATTAAAGGTTTTATTTTATTTTCTTTAATCAGTTTAGCCAAAGTATTTGCAATGTGAGGAAAGTCTTCTTTTATTCCACCATCTGCCATATACATTACGGGCAAAGAGTCTTTACTTGCTTTGTAATTTTCTGGTATCCAAACGTTAATTACTCTTTCTTCTCCAACTTGTTTAGATTGTATTTTAAAAGTTTCGTGTACCGGAATAGGGTCCTTTGGTTGTGATGCGTCTGAGCAACAGGTCAATGTTACAAGAATAAAAAATAAGTTGTAATAAATAAATTTCATGTTTTTTTGAATTTTGTCTGTTTATATTTTTTACGTTGTCGTTTTAGGCTGACGCACTACGTCAGTCCGTCAAAAAACTTCGATTGCCCTTCAAAAGTAATTATTTTCCGTTTCGGAAAGTAATTAAAAGGCTTTTAAAAAAGTAAACTTGGGAAGGGCAAAGTGAGTTGTGAAAATTTTAGTGGGCATTTTTGAGTTAAATGCGGTTAACAATACAGCCTGTATTCGGTTTGTTCTTTGTATGTATAACATGAAGTAAATACACATCAACATATACGTTAATGGCTATCTTCTTTTAAAAAAATATTCAACAAATACATTTGGAGTTTATAGAGTTTGACGATGCTGGGCTTGGCGAAGTGGTGTATTTTTTAGCTTCCCTCTCCACGCGGGATTCTATAGATGCACTGTCGTACGTTTGCCCACAAAAGTTTCATAGAAGCACTTCACCCTCCATTGCGGCAAACATTAAATTCAGATTTTTCAGGGCATCCTTCTATAAAACTTAAACAAAATAGTCCGTTGCCATTTAGCAAGTTATACGCATTTGAAATTAGTTCGTTACTTTCTGTTTGCGACAAATACGATAAACAAAATTCACTAGTAATTCTGTCATATTTTTTGTCAAGACTACTGATTTGTCGCCTGCCCGTAAAAGCAAAATTTGCTGTTGAGTTATTTTTTCTTAAGGATATATAACCAGCAAAGACATAGATTTTACAATGCTATTCGTTTTCATTACATTGTTTCTTAATGCTTATTCTTTTTACTGTCGGTTTGTTCTATTATTTCTTGACTTCGAGTTTTGTAATAATACGCAAACCAAAATATAGAAAATATCGTCATTCCAATTAAATTATATTTTAAATCATTAGGGTCAAATTTTCCATGTATTGTTTTATGTAATAATTTATTTGAATAATCTTGTGCAAACTCAATAAGAGTGCCAAACAATAATAGCATTCCAAATATCATTAAATGATTGTTGAGCTTTTTTACTTTGAACAAAATATTCAAAAAAGCAGCTGCCATAAAGAAAAACAGAGCGTGTAATTCGGTGTCAATATCTCTAAACGGCACCGGTAATTTAATTAAAAACCCACAACAAGATATTGCAAAGCAAATAGCTACAATGCTATATTTAATTTTATCAGACAATTTAATCATTAATTACTCCTTTTTATATTAAATTACTGTTCGCGTATTGGCGAAGTGGTGTATTTTTTAGCTTCCCTCTCCACGCGAGATTCAATAGATGCACTGTCGTACGTTTGACCACAAAAGTTTCATAGAAGCACAAATGCTCAATTTTGCACAAATTGTCCAATGAGAGCCGAACGGGATAGGCACCGCAATTGTAAAACAGCTTGTTGTAGGCAGTAATATTTATTCGTCTTTTATTTCGTTGGTTTTTTTAGAGTTTTGGTATTCATCTTCAGTTTTGATTCTAAAGGCTTTTCCTTCAGCAGTAACTTTTTTTGTTGTCCAACTTACAACAATCAATGGGATTGTGATTTTCTTATAAGTGTATCTTGGCTCTAAAAGCCCGTCAGCTTTTTGCCCAACTGCTGATTTGACAGCTTTGTCATATGCTTTTTCGTAAAGTTTTTGGTCAGATTTTCCGCCAAATGGAATGAACAAAAGCCAAAACCTGTTTGATTTAGCTTCTCCTTTCAGATTGTCCAAGACTACATATTCATCTCTTTTGAATTTTTGTATTTCAATTGGCTGATGATTTACTGTACTTTTGGAAGAGCTACAACTTGAGAACATAATAGTTGCAGCGAGGAATGGTAAAATAATAAAATTTAAATTTTTCATTTTTTTATGTGCTAATATTTTTTTTAATGTTTGATATTGTTTTAATTTAAATGAATTTCAAGTTGAAATTGGTCGATTTTTTTACTGTTACCTATTTTACTTTTGTTTTATATATTCCATTAACAGAATAGTGAGTTGAAAATCTAAAGTTGTTTTGACTATTGTTGATAGAATTAAAAACTGTGGGATAATCCATTTTGCTAAAAACAACAATACCATCGGAGTTGGATGTAGGTTGCCCTGTTGCGAAAGATTTATTATCACCGTGTATATTCCTAGCATCTTGGTCGTTGGTATAAAAAGTAATTCTTGAAACTGTACTTGTAGCAGAGGTTTGTTTTATGTTTGCAGTAGTTGTTTTAGTGATTTCTTCTTTTTCGCAAGAAGTTAAGGTATTTGAAGAAATTGCTAAAAGTCCAAATAGTGTTTCTTTCATTTTAATTTTTTTTGCCTACTCGTTCAGAATTATGGTTTTCGGCTTCTTCGTTTGTAGACTATTTTCAAGATGTTTAATCTAAGGAAACTGCTTGGGGATTATTACCGTTAACATTCTAATATCAGCAACAAAGATATATTTTATTGCGCTTTTCATGCAATAATACGGAAATACTCCGCAAGTTTTGGCTTTTTGAGGTTGCATTTTTTTACAATAGTTTATCTAAGGGGCTTGATGTTTTACTCAAGTGCTTCCGGCTGCTATTGAGGCTAAACTCTTCTATATGATAACAGAACTATGCTTTAACCAATATAACGCAACAGGCTTTTTTATCCCCGATTTTTCGAGTGTATGCTTAAATACGCTTTGTAAAATACCGGAAGGTTTTGAATACACAATAAATCATTCATTGCAACAATGTACCGGCATTACACTTGAAATTTGGGTTGTGATGCCAGCGGAATCGCTTACATCAATCTAATGTTGCAATAAATTGTTGAGCAGAAAAACTTTAAGATTGCGAGGTGAAGTATTATCAGGAAGAGTGGTTTTCTTTCTCTTTTCTTTTTTTATAAATAATATAAAATCCCGCTCCCACCAAAACATAAGGTACTGCCATCAGATAAAGGATGCCCTTGTTAAGGCCTTTTCCGGCAGAATAACCATGTTCCACATTACTCTCAGCACCTATACGGCAAACACTGCACTGCGCCAATGCCTGATGCGTTGTGGTGGCTAAAATCAATATGGTAAGAAGAGAAAATATCCTGCGTTTCATTTTTACACCGTTAAAGTTCTTTTTACAGCTACTTGCTCATAACCTTCTATAATATCGCCTACTTTAATATCGTTGAAGTTTTCAATATTCAGTCCGCATTCAAATCCTCCTAATACTTCTTTCACATCATCCTTAAAGCGTTTGAGCGATGCAAGTTTACCGGTATAGGTAACAATCCCGTCACGTACAACCCTGATGGCTGTGTTTCGTGTAACTTTTCCGTCAAGCACCATACATCCGGCAATGGTTCCCACCTTAGGAATTTTGAAGGTTTCGCGTACTTCGATGTTGCAAACAATTTTTTCTTCAAACTCCGGAGCAAGCATTCCTTCCATAGCGGCTTTAATCTCGTTGATGGCATCGTAGATGATGGAGTAAAGACGAATTTCAATTTCTTCTTTCTCTGCCAGTTTACGTGCATTAACAGAAGGTCGCACTTGGAAACCGATGATGATAGCCTCGGAAGCCGATGCCAACAACACATCTGATTCGGTAATGGCACCTACCGATTTATGGATAATATTTACCTGTACTTCTGCTGTTGAAAGTTTAAGCAATGAGTCAGAAAGTGCTTCAATAGAACCATCCACATCACCTTTTACAATAACATTCAGTTCCTTGAAATTACCTATAGCCAGACGTCTTCCGATTTCATCAAGCGTAATGTGTTTATGGGTACGTATGCCTTGCTCACGCTGCAATTGAAGACGTTTGTTGGCAATTTCTCTTGCCTCACGTTCATCGTTCATCACATTAAACTGGTCGCCCGCCTGAGGTGCACCACTCAATCCGAGAATGAGTGCCGGTGTAGAGGGTCCTGCTTCGCTGCGCTTTTGTCCGCGCTCGTTGAACATGGCTTTTACTCTTCCGCTGAAGGATCCTGCAAGTATTGCATCGCCTACATGAAGTGTTCCAGACTGCACAAGTATGGTTGCCAGATATCCGCGTCCTTTATCAAGTGACGATTCTACAACCGTTCCTTTAGCATTTTTATCGGGATTTGCTTTCAAATCAAGAAGATCTGCTTGGAGTAATACTTTCTCGAGAAGCAAATCAATATTCAATCCTTTCTTGGCACTGATTTCCTGTACCTGATATTTTCCTCCCCAGTCTTCAACAAGAATATTCATCTTGGAAAGCTGTTCCTTTATTTTATCGGGATTAGCTCCCGGTTTATCAATTTTATTAATGGCAAAAACTATAGGCACGCCTGCAGCCTGAGCATGGTTAATAGCCTCAACGGTTTGCGGCATTACGCTGTCGTCAGCTGCAATTACAATAATAGCTACGTCAGTAATTTTGGCTCCGCGGGCACGCATTGCAGTAAACGCTTCGTGACCGGGTGTATCGAGGAATGCTATTTTCTTACCGTTGTCGAGTTTAACTTCGTAAGCACCTATGTGCTGAGTGATACCTCCTGCTTCGCCAGAAATTACATTGGTTTTACGAATGTAATCCAGCAATGATGTTTTTCCGTGATCTACGTGTCCCATAACCGTAACTATGGGGGCTCTTGGTTTTAAATCTTCGGGATTATCAACATCTTCTTTAATCGCTTCTTGCACTTCCACATCCACAAATTCAGCTTTCGCGCCAAACTCATCGGCAATAACTTCCATTGTCTCGGCATCTAATCGCTGATTGATTGAAACAAAAATTCCGAGCTTCATACACTTGGAGATAATTTCGTTTACCGAAACATCCAACAACTTCGCCAATTCGTTAGCCGTTACAAATTCAGTTACTTTAATAACCTTATTTTCCGAAAGTTCTTTGTCAAGATTCTCCTGCCTTTCAAGATTTTCATCTCTCTTCATTCTGCTTCGTTTGGAAGCAGCTGTTTTGCCACCTTTAGCATTCAAACGCGCAAGGGTAGCTTTTATCTGATCCTGAATTTCTTTATCCGTTACTTCATGCTTAGGCTCCTCATGTTTGCCGGGTTTACCTCTGAAATCACCTCTGCGTTTGAAATCACCTCTGTTTGGTCCTCCTGGATGGCGATTTCCGGATGTCTGACTCTGCTGCTGATTACCAGGTTTTGTGGCATCAACTTTCTTATCCTTGCGTTTGCGTTTCTTCTTTGTTTCGTTCTCTGCCGAAGTAGCAACAGGTTTCTTTTTAACCGGCTCTTGAGGCAAATCAATCTTGTCCACAATTTTAGGGCCCGTCAGTTTACTTATCTCTCTGCGATAAATCTCAGGAGGAGTATTTTTCGGTTCTGTATCTGTTACAGGAGGCTTTGTTTCGGCTGCTACCGGTGGAATTTCGGGTTCCACTGGTGCAACGGTTTCTTGCTTAATTTCAGAAGAAGTTTCGCTCTTTACTTCAGCCAACTCATCCGTACCGGCTTGTGGTATTTCAATAGTTTTTTCTCTAACCTCTTCGGCAACGGGTTCTTCACTCTTACTCTTTTTCTTCTGAACATCTTCTTCGCTGTCCTTTGTCTTGGCCGATTTTGCTGAAGATTTCTTTTTGGGTTTTTCTTCGAGGTCTATCTTACCCTGAATTTTAGGACCTTCCAGTTTAGAAGCTTTTGCTTTTATAACTTTCTCTTCCTGTTGTTCTTCTTTCTTCTCCTCTGTTTTTACTTCACTTACCGCCACAGCAGGTGTTTCAGCTATGGTAGAGTTCACTTCTTCTATTTCGGGTTTTGTCTTAGTGGTTTTTTCTTTTACTTCTTTGGTTTTGGGTTTTGCAGCCTGTTTTTCTGAAGCCTTTTGTTTTATGTTTAAAAGTTTGGAGGCAAGGTCTTCGTCTGATTCAGACTCTTGATTTGCTTTATCCGTAGAAACAGGTTTTGCTTCAATAATGGTGTTTTCGCGAGTCTGTTTTGCTTTGGTAATTTCAATAGCTTCCTGTCGCGCATGCATATCAGGAGCAAACTCCTGTGTGAGCAGCGAAAAGGCGTCTGCAGAAATTTTGGTATTAGGGCTGCGATCCACAGAAACTCCCTTTTTTCCAAGAAAGTCCACAATGTGGTCAATCCCTACTCCCAAATCCTTAGCGGCTTTGCTTAATCGTACGTCCTTTTTTTCTCCTGACATTAATTGCTATTTATTTCAAAAATTCTCGTAAAAACCAACCGGTTTTCCGCACAAAGTTATTCAAACTCTTCTTTCAATATGCGCACAACTTCTTTTATCGTTTCTTCTTCCAAATCAGCACGTGTTACCAATTCCTCAACCGGAATTGCCAAAACGTCTTTAGCTGTATCGCAACCTATCTTTTTAAATTCTTCAATAATCCATGGTTCAATCTCGTCTGTAAACTCTTCCAAATCCACATCTTCATCGTCCTCCACATCTGAATCGCGATAAACATCTATCTCATATCCTGTAAGTTTGCCGGCAAGTTTGATGTTATTTCCCCCTTTACCTATAGCCAATGATACCTGGTCAGACTTCATAAATACAGAGGCCTTTTTGTTTTCCTCATCAATTTTAATATCGGTAATTTTTGCAGGACTTAACGCTCTTTGTATGTACAGTGAAATGTTGGTGGTATAGTTGATTACATCAATATTTTCATTTCTCAGCTCTCTTACTATACCATGAATGCGTGAACCTTTCATTCCCACACAAGCTCCTACCGGGTCAATTCTGTCGTCATAAGATTCAACAGCAACTTTTGCTCTTTCTCCGGGTTCGCGCACAATATTTTTTATGGTTATCAAACCATCAAACACCTCCGGAACTTCCAGTTCGAACAAACGCTCCAAAAACACGGGTGCTGTGCGTGATAAAATAATTTTGGGGCTGCCACTTTGCATTTCTACTCGTAAAACAACAGCTCTTATGTTGTCGCCTTTTTTGAAAAAGTCAGCAGGTATCTGCTCCACTTTAGGCAATATCAGTTCGTTGCCTTCATCATCAATCACAAGAATCTCTTTCTTCCAAGCCTGATACACTTCTCCGGTGATAATATCGCCAACACGGTCCTTGTATTTCTGATAAATAGATTCCTTTTCAAGCTCCATAATACGCGCCACCAGATTCTGACGTGCGCTGAGTACGGCTCTTCTGCCGAAGTCTTCCAGGTGGATGATATCAGAAACTTCCTCTCCTAATTCAAAGTCGTCCTCTATTTTCAAAGCATCACTCAGCGAAATCTGTGTGTTTTCATCTTCCACCATACCATCTTCTACAATTGTACGGTTGCGAAGAATTTCGACATCGCCCTTCTCGGTATTAATTACGACATCAATATTATTTCCTTCGCCATATTTTTTGCGAACCATAGCACGGAAAACATCTTCCATGATGCTCATCAATGTGGCACGATCAATATTTTTTGAGTCTTTAAACTCACTAAACGAATCTATGAGGACTGCGTGATCCATTGTACTTTATTATTTAAAATTTAAATCAAGTTTTGTTTCTTTTATTTGATTCATCGGAATTACTGTATGCACAGGTTCCGTTGATTTTCCTTTTTTAGCTCCTTTGGGTGTCTGAACTAATTCTATTTTTTCTTCCGTAGCATTTTGCAATACTCCTTTGTAATGCTGCCCTTCGGTAGTAATAACCTTCACTGTTTTGCCTACTCGTTTCAAATATTGTTTGAAAACTTTCAGCGGTTGGTCCATTCCGGGGGAGCCTACTTCAAGCTCATGTTTTTCGAATATGCCTGTACTCTCGAGCGACTGATATAAATGTCTGCTTAGCGAAGCACATTCGTCAATGGTGATACCCGAAGACTTATCAATGGAAACCAATATTTTTCCGGGAGTAATTTTTGACTCCACCAGAAAGATATCCTTATCCTGAATATAATCCGTAATGTGTTGATTTATAATCGTGATATCCATTTTTTTTGATATGTCTATAAGAAAAGGGGACATCGTCCCCTTCATCTCATCCTAATAACCCCACAAAAGTAAGAAAATAATTAACAAGTTGTGTAACGATAATTTTGTTTATTTTTAGCGTAAAATAAAACTATGCTCGAAAAAACACGTCTTGAGAAAATACTTTTCCTTGATATTGAGACGGTTCCGCAGGCACCCTCATTTGAAAAGTTAGATGCCAAGAGTCGTGAACTCTGGCTGAATAAATCAAAATTTATAAACAAAGCTGCTACTGACGAAGATGAATTGTACAACAGAGCAGGCATTTATGCTGAGTTTGGAAAGATTGTATGTATATCTACCGGCCATTTTATCCAAAATGGAAAGGAAAAACAACTCAATCTTCAGTCGTTTTATGGTGATGATGAAAAAGTGTTGCTTAGCGAATTCAAAGAGTTGCTCGATACGCAGTTTTTTAAATCCGATCACCTCTTGTGCGCTCACAATGGCAAAGAGTTCGACTTCCCTTATCTGTGCAGAAGAATGTTGGTGAATAGGTTAAAACTTCCGGCAATACTTGATATTGCAGGAAAAAAACCATGGGATGTACAGCATTTAGACACGATGGAACTTTGGCGTTTTGGCGATTATAAAAACTATACTCCACTGGCTTTGTTAGCACACATTTTCGGTATTCCCAGCCCTAAGGAAGATATGGACGGCAGCCAGGTGTGGAAGGTTTACTGGCAGGAAAAAAACCTGAAAAGAATAGCCGAATACTGTCAGAAAGATGTGATTACGATTGTGCAGCTCATGCTTGCTTTCCGCAATGAAAAACCACTTGCCGATGAGGATGTGGTAATTGTATGATTTGAAAATGTGATATTATTATGTGAACAGAAATGGTGCTTCTGAACACAAAGAAAAATTCATTTTCGTTTTTTGAAAATGTAAATATGGCTGGAATAGAATAAACCAAACTTCACAGCAAGATGAATAAAACAACAACCCTATGTAATGTACCCCATAGTTTAGACTGGAATTAGCAAAGTTAAATAGATAATTCATTTATTATTGTTGTTGTAGAATTTCTTTTTTGTTACTTTTTTCTTTGTTAATACTTGTTAATATGTTCAAAACTATAGGTTGACCAGTCTGTTCGGTATTCAGGTAAACCTGTGCCGGTGTTTTGTAAGCGAGCGATTGGTGTGAGCGGTCATGATTGTAAAAATTAAAATATTCCGTTAACGCTAACCAAAGGTCCGTTCCGGTTTTAAATTTATTGGCGTAAATCTTTTCTTGTTTTACACTGCGCCATACACGCTCTATAAACGCATTGTCGGTGGCTCTGCCTCTGCCATCCATGCTTATTTGAACGTTTTCTAATTTGTTTTCTTGCCAGATGTTGGTAAAGCGCTCGCTGGTGAACTGACTGCCCTGATCTGTGTTAAATATTTGAGGTGAACCATAGTTGTCAATAGCTTCCTGCTTACAGCTTTTGCAAAATTCAACGGTCATTGTATTGCTCAATTTGTAGCTGAGTATGTAGCGGCTGTGCCAGTCTATCACTGCTGTCAGGTACATAAAGCCGTTGCTTAACGGTATATATGTAATATCCATGCTCCAGACCTGATTGTTTTGTGTAATGCTCATGTTGCGCAATATGTAAGGATATTTTTTGTGACCGGGTGCAATCCTACTTGTGTTGCGTTTGGGATATTGTGCTATTAATCCCATTTTGTACATCAGCCTGCGTATGCGTTTGATGTTATACACGTTTCCATCGCGTTGCAACTGGTTCTGTATGCGCCTCCGTAATACGGATGCGCGGTATGTATGGCATCCATCCGGTGCATCAGGGCTATGTTGTGTTCAGACTCTGCTCGTTTTTCGTAATAGAGCGATGATTTGTTAACCCCCGCAAGCTCACATTGACGTGTAAGCGTTAGCTTTTTATTTTCCTTGCTTATCATCCGCTTACGAATATTTTTGTCCAAGAAACTGTGCAGATTTTTTTTAAGCCACTCGTTTTCCACGCGTAGCTGTCCTATTTGTTTATATAGTTCCTCTTGCAATTTCTCCACACTGTCGTCTTTTACCTCTTGTGGTTTCTCAAAAACCTGACTGCTCTGCTCCTGCAGTTGCTTTTTCCATGAGCTAATTTGGTTGGCATGTACATTATATTCTGCCGCCAGTTGTACTATGGTTTTCTTTTCTTGTAATGCCTCTAAGGCTACTTTCGCTTTAAACGACCCTGTTAGTTTTCTTCTTTCTTTTCGCATTTTTTAAACTGATTTTGATGTTAAATTTACATGTTATTTTATTTCAAACTCAGTCCAAATTTTGGGGAGCATTACATTGTTTAGCCTTGCACCTAACGCCAGTCCGTCTAAAAACTTCCATTGCCCTTCAAAAGAAATTATTTTCCGGTTTCAGAAAGTCATTAGACGGCTTTTAAGCAACTTTTAAAAAAGTAAATTCTGGAAGGGCATTTTTGGGTTATATGCGGTAAACAATACGGCTTGTGTTCAGTTTGTTCCTTGTATGTATTGCATGAAGTAAATGTTCATCAACACATACGTTAATGGCTACCTTCCTTTAAAAAATATTCAACAAATATATTCAGAGTTTTTAGACAGTTTGACGGTTTTGGGATTTGCGTTGGTGGCGGCATTTTAGCACTGTCGTGCATTAGAATTACTATCGTTCAATTTAGCACATACATTCAATAGAAATCCGTCACCCGCCATTACGCAAAACCGATGTTGGGCGTATGGCGTTCTATTTCAACGCTTTTACTTTTTCTTTCGTGATGATTTGGTTACTTTCAATAACTTTTACTGTCGGTGGTTCTGAAAATTCAAATGCTTTCAGTTCTTTAATGAGTTCGTCAAATTCGCTTGTTGTCGCAACAATAACGTTGTCTAAGCCGATAACATCGCCACTTTTGATTTTTGCTTTTACACTTTTCGCTTCGTTTTCTTCAAGTGTTATTAAGTAACTCAATGCTTTTCTGTGAACGTATTTTAGTGCGATTGCTTCCAAATCTGCTTGTTTGTAGCGTTCACGCAAACTTGTTTTTACGCTCCAACAAATTGGACCACGTTCCGAAGTGTAAAACATTAAATCGTAAATTACGTTTGGAACAAAAGCAACTTTTGCACTCATATAAATCGGCAAAATATTTTCACGAACGCAAAGCGTTGCTAAAATGTATTCAAAAACTTTTCCGTTTAAGTTGTTATTTCTGTCTGGGTGTTTTGAATATTCTTTCCAATATTTTGCAACATATTCAGACGGTTTTTTGTAATCAACTTTCAAAAAGTTTGGGAACAAACTGTCAAATACTTGTTCTGCTTTGTTGTCTTTTCCAATCGTTATACTTAACTCGTTTAATTTCCCCATTATTTTATGATGTTGATTTGTCTTAAAATTTCTGTTGCTGTTGCTTGGATTGCAGGAACGGCAACGGAGTTGCCGAACTGCTTATATGCGGAAGCATCAGCAACCGGAATTAAAAAATTGTCGGGGAAGCCTTGAAGTCTTGCCCATTCACGGGGTGTCATTTTACGAATTCCTTCTCTGTTTACTTCGCCTTTTATGTGAGTAGTGGGAGTGAAGTCTTTTATTCGCTTATCAATTACTAAATTTCTTTCTCTGCCCATACCTCCACAAACAACTGCATTTGCAATTCCTGTGTCGGGAATTATCTCAAATCCAAAACCGTTTCCTTTGCTTTCGTGTCTTGACTTATGGTTGTGAAGTGTTTGTAAATATTGAGTTGACAGATAGAATTTTGTTGCTGGAACTTTTTTCTCTTTAATGTCTGCAAACTTTACTTTTTTATCAAGTGGTTTTGGGTATTCAAATTCTGAAACCTTTGTGCTTTTATGAAAGCCAACAATAAAAATTCGCTCTCTGTTTTGTGGAACACCAAAGTCTTTTGCATTTAAAATCTGTGGTTCGGGAACAAAATATCCTAGGTCATTTCTCAAAACATTTAAAATTGTCGCCAAAGTTTTTCCACCATTATGATTTCTTAAACCTTTTACGTTTTCAAGGAAAATAGCTTTTGGTTGCTTTCTTTTTATGATTTCTGCAACGTCAAAAAATAATGTTCCTCTTGTGTCTTCAAATCCTCCACGTTTCCCTGCAATAGAAAATGCCTGACAAGGAAAACCTGCACACAAAACATCAAAACCGTCAGGAATGAATTTTTTAGTTTGTTCTTTAGTAATGTCACCAAATGGAACTTCACCAAAATTTGCTCGGTATGTTCTCTGTGCTTCTTTGTCCCATTCACTGGTGAACACACATTTGCCGCCTAAATTTTGCATTGCCATTCTGAAGCCACCAATGCCGGCAAACAAGTCTATAAATTTGAAAGTGTAATTATCCGGAGTTGGAAAAGGAACATCATTTACTTCAAAAAGTAATTGTTGCAAAGCATCTTCAGCAACCATTGAAAGATTGTTTTCTTCCTCTTGGAATTGAACATATTCTTTCAAAAATTTCAGAGCATCTTTCTTGAAATGTTTTGCAACGCCATTATCAATATTGTGGAGATAATGAGTTATAACAGCCTTCTTGTGATTAGCCGGAACTGCTTCAACTAATCTGACTTGAAACCGTTTTCCGTCAAACTCGTCAATTGATATTTTTTCTTTCAGTTTCATTTATAATCTTTTGAATTTTATTAATGCACTTGTCTAGATTTTTGGTAATGTCTTTACCCCAAAATCTTAATACTTTCCAACCTTCTTGAATAAGTTTTTGGTTAACTTCTTTGTCACGCTCTATGTTGCGTTCAATTTTTGTCAGCCAAAATTCTTGATTGCTTTTGTGGTCAAATTTTTTGGTTTCCCAATCCTTGCCGTGCCAAAACTCACTGTCAACAAAAACTGCAAGTTTGAATTTTTTAAAGGTTAAATCGGGTTTGCCAAAAACGGTTCTGTCATTCTTTCTGTAACGTAAACCCTGAGCAAACAAAGCTTTTGCAAGAGCAGTTTCAATCTTAGAGCCGGAGGCTCTAACTGCTTGCATATTCTTTCTTCTTTGTTCTGCTGTTAGCCTGTCCATATTTCTACTTTTCTACAACTTTAAATTCATAGTCAAGGAAAATTGAAAAGCGAACTAGATAGTCAACTGTAATGCTGAATTTTCCGTTTTCAATTTTTGAAATTGTCGAACGGTTAATGTTCATCAGTTCTGCTAATTGTTCTTGGCTGTAACCCCTTTGCTCTCGAACAATTCTAATTTTGTCGCCAAGTTTAAGCCGATAATCTTTTATTTGATTTTCTGTTGCCGTTAATTCTGCGTTCATAGAATTGTATGTTAATTCACAAATAAAGTTCCTGTGTGTTCTGTTCCGTTTTCGTCTTGAATTGTCAGCCAAACATTTGTTTCAACTCCTTTAACTCCTTTGGTCAAGTCGAGCATAATTTTCTGTTCGCTCACTTTTACAACTTTTCCTGTCGCTTGTGAATAGTCCGCTTTGTTTATTGTAACTTGGTGTCCTACGAGGTCAGCTGTGTCAACTTCAACAACTTCTAGGTCGTCAAGCAAAACGGTATTAATGGGAGGGAATGAAAGCCCTGTGTTAAGAGCTTTAATGTCTGCTCTCGGTCTTTCAACGTCTTCTTTGATTTCTAAAACAACGTAAAGTTGGTTTGGATTTTCGTCTGGTAGCGGTGTGTGAAACTTTGCTACTTGTCCAATTTTGTTTGGTCTCATTTTCCTTTGTGCAGAATTTATAGCGTTGCCCACGCTGTTTAAATTACTATTGTGTCAAAGGTAAAAATCTCCGTTTAAAATGGTGCAATATATTGAACAATTTTTTCAACAATTTTTCACTGTCAAGTTTGTTGCTGTCAACTGGTGCGATGGCAAAAAACGGCTACCCGATATCAATCGGGATGTCGGGTAAAACCACCTCCAGTAAAAACGGGATTGGTTGTGTTTGAATGTGCGGCTGGCTTTTTACACTGACCTCCTAACGCCAGTCCCTCTAAAAACTTCCATGGCCCTTCAAAAGTAACTATTTTCCGGTTTCAGAAAGTCATTAGATGACTTTTAAGCAACTTTTAAAAAAGTAAATTCTGGAAGGGTATTTTTGAATTAAATGCGGTAAACAATACAGCCTGTGTTCGGTTTGTTCGTTGTATGTATAACTTGAAGTAAATGTTCTTCAACACATACGTTCGTGGTTACCATTTTTTAAAAAATATTCAACAAATACATTCGGAGTTTTTAGGCGGTTTGACGGTTTTGGGATTGGCGAAGTGTCTGATTTTTAGCATCCTGATAGCTATCGAGATTGAATCTTGCACAATAGCCCAATCCCTGCCCATCTGTTAAGCTGGGAATCAGTTCAGCCCTGCATCCTGATTAATTGAGACGAGTATTGGCAATGCCTGGTTGGCAGCTTGTGCCTTCAATTGTATAGTCTTTTAATTTTAATTTATCCGTAAATTGTTTGATAAGCAATTTTGAAACAAACGGCAAAAACATTAAGCCCACCACTACATTTCGCAACCATATTCCGAATTTACTTTTAGGAACAAATTGTTTGGCGAATTTTTGTGCCAACAGTTGTTTATCATCTATGAAACCCTTGAAAATAGTTTGATATTGTTCAAACGCTACCTTAAAATTTCCATTTGCATTTTTCAATTCTCCTGCCAGAATATATGCGCCAACCATTGCCAACGTAGAACCTTGACCTGATAGCAAAGACGGACAATCGCAAGCATCGCCAACCAACGCTACACGGTTTTTTGACCAATTTGTCATTTTAATTTGACTGACAACATCAAAATAAAAATCGGGTGCAGCATCCATTTCTGCAAGTAAATCTGTGCACTTCCAGCCGCTGTTTTTAAATTCATTGCGCAGAATTTGCTTTTGTTCTTCAATGTCGTGATGATTGTAAGTTAGTTTATCTGACGAAGCGAAAATGTAAAATACAGCAGATGTATTTTTGTTGGTAGGATAAAGCGCAACTTGTTTTCTTGGAACATTAAACATCGAAAAATCTTTATCGCCTTTTGGATTTGGAATCGTATAGGAAGCCGTATAATATCCGTAGTATTTTTCAAATTGAGCTTCATCACCAAACACCATATTTCGTACGTTTGAGTGCAAGCCGTCAGCACCAACAACCAAATCAAAACTGCGAGTATTACCATTTTTAAACGTTACCAAAACTTCATTTTCGTTTTGCTCTATTTTACTGATTGCATCATCAAAAATAATTTCAATGTCTTTGTCGAGGTTTTTGTAAATCGTTTTTGCCAAATCACTGCGAAGCAAGGTAAATGCTCGCCCATTCATCCACTTTATTATTTTCCGGTAATTCATCCCTCCTCTACGTTTGTCGTTTTCGTCAACAAAAGTCAGTTCGGAAAGCTTGAGGTCAACGTTACTGAGGTCCGGCAAAATTCCCATTCTCTCAGCGACATCAAAGCCTGCTCCCCAAAAGTCAATAGCGTAACCGCCTTCGCGTAGTTTAGGTGCAATTTCTACAATAGTCGGATTGCAGCCAAATTTTTTTAACCAAAATGCAAGTGCTGTTCCTGCTATTCCTGCGCCTGAAATAAGAATGTTTTTGTTTTCCATAGCTCTTTATTTGCCGAGGTGCCGTTTGGCATAGCACCTAATAACATTTCGTCTAAAAACTTCCATTGCCCTTCAAAAGTAATTATTTTCCGGTTTCAGAAAGTCATTAGATGACTTTTAAGCAACTTTTAAAAAAGTAAATTCTGGAAGGCCTTTTTTAGTTATATGCGGTAAACAATACAGCCAGTGTTTGGTTTGTTCCTTGTATTTATTTAATGCAATAAATATACATCAACACATACGTTCGTGGCTACTTTCTTTTAAAAAATATTCAACAAATATATTCAGAGTTTTTAGACAGTTTGACGGTTTTGGGATTGGCGAAGTGTCTGATTTTTAACATCCCGCTCCAAGAAAAATTCAATCGAAGCACAAAACTCATTCTCTCACAAAACTATTGTCAGCACACGTTTATTTCTTTAAATATTTATTCCATTCGTTTAAGTTTCCATTGAAAGTATTTATATCAACCCAACCATCAGCAAAATCAAATTTTCCTTTATGCGAATGTTGCCAAAAGATCCATTTCTTTCCAATATTAGGTGGGTCATTAAATGAACAAATCCAGATTTTTTTTTGATCAAAATGTCCTAATATATATTTTTTAAAACCACTTTCATTAGTATAAATCATCAAACTTTTTGATGATTTATTCTCAAACTCCTTTATAAATATAGATATTTCGTCTATAACACCCCCTTTCTCTCTTTGTCCCCAATTGCCCCATTCTTCAATATCCAAAACATAAGGCAAATCAAAACTCTTTCCATTTACATTTGATAAAAAATTGTCTGCTTGAAGTTTCCCCGACTTGTTAAACCTAAAAAAATGTTAGGCTCCAACAGGTATTTTGTTCAACTTTGATTCGTGATAATACTTCTCAAAATTTTTATCAACGTAATTTTCTCCTTCACTAGCTTTTAAAAAGACAAAATGAATAGATTGCGTTTTTACTTTTTTAAAGTCAACTTTTCCCGTGTGTTCTGATATGTCAATTCCAGTAATTGGATATTTTATTTTATCTATTTCAATTCCATTGGGAATAAAAAATACCCTATAAATGATAACAATTCCTATTGCAACTGCAATAAGTGTGATACCAAAAATTACTATGCATCCTTTTTTCATTTTAAATGTTTGCTAACAGCTTTGCAGCTTGGTGAATTGAGGTCTCGCACCACGCTGGATCGAACCTACCACAAAACTGTCATACGAAGTACTTAACCCGCCATTTTGCCAAACAGCTGTTAGCAGAAGTTCTTTTATTGTGTTTGAAATAATTTAATGGTGTAATCAAGCAATTTTTTATTTCCAAATTTTCCATGTCCGGGTACAATTACTTTAACGTCCGGATATTCCTTTTTTATTTTTTCAACTGTAGCCGACCAATCATTAACGTTTGCATCTTGTAAATAACCTTTGGTTGCATTCATTTCTTTTATTAAACAGCCTCCAAACATTACATTTTCACTTGGAAAATATCCCACAACATTGTCTTTCGTATGTCCTTCTCCAAAGAACTTTGCTGTTACTTCTTGATTACCCATTTTAAGGACTAAAGAATCTTTAAAACTATTTTCAGGCACAACAAAATTACTTTCTTTGGCAAGTTCTATTGTTTTAAAATATGCATAAGACGGAATGCCTTTGTCGTGAAATGCTTTAAGTCCTCCTAAACAATCTGCATGAAAATGCGTAGCGATGACTGCAACAATCTTACATTGCAGCGTGTTTTCAACCCATTTTATGAGTTCGTCAGCACTTTTGTCGTCCGCAGGTGTGTCAAAAATAATTGCTTCGTTATTATTTCTCACAACAAGACCATTTCCCGGAACTAAACCATAATCCTTTGTTTGTAAAAATGAAGTGTGTTCAAATGCGTTTTTCGATACTTGAGTTATTATCAAATCACTTGTTTGATATAAAGGTTTCGTTATAGAAGCCGTCTTTCTGATAGTGCTACAACTTATAATTGTCAGCAACAAGAATACTGATATGATTTTATTTACGCTTGTCATTTGTTTACGATGTTTGTGTAGAATTTATGCCAACGGTTTGGGTATTGCCGCAGTGTTGAATTTCGAAGCACAAAAGTTGATGCGAAGCACAAAGCTGCAATTTTGGCTGAGAGGGAAAGGTGGAAGCTCTTTTGCAAACTTTGGTCTGTACTTTGGCTTGTGGGGCTTGCAATTTTCAAATCACGAACTCCAAAAACAAAATATAAATACGTGAGTAAATGTGCTTACACCTGTGCGTTGGCTTGTTCTCATAACGACATTTTTACTCCGTTTTGTTTTAACCAATTTTCATGTTCACGATAGTCCGGCATTTTCTTGTCTAATTCATTCCAAAATTCTGTCGAATGGTTGGGGAATTTCAAATGCACCATTTCATGCGTAATGATGTAGTCCAGAACTGAAACAGGAGCCATGATACATTTCCAATGAAAATTCAGTCTGTTCTTGGGTGTCCATGATGCCCAGCGATTTTGCAGTTCTAAGACTTTTATTGTTGTCGGTTTGTGCTGAAACTTTTCTTCAATCAGTTTCATTCTCTCCTTGATTTTCTTCTCTGCTTTGTCCCGATAGAAGTCTTTAAATACTTTGTCTGCCTTACTCAGATATTTTTTGTCAAGGTGAAAAAAGCCGCCACTAATTTTCAAAGGCACGTCTTGATTTTCATTTAGCTTCAATCGGTAATTTCTTCCTAAATAAAGAAACGATTGTCCGTTTACGAATTCTCGTTTTACTTTTCCTTGATTGAATTCTTTCCACTTTGCCAGTTTTATAAAAATCTGATATTCTTTTGATTTTACTGCCGCTTCAACTTTCTCGTCTGATGATGTAATAGGAGCAAGCACTTTCACTGAACCATTGCGTTCAATAAAAATACTCACCGTTTTTCTGCGGTCAGTTTTCTCAATCGTAATATCAATGCCCTCTAATATCATTTTAAATCTGCTTCTCTGTTTTTAGCCAACTTCATTAATTCAGTTGTCAATTCTGCTGCTTTTGCAGAAAATCCTTCAATCTGTGAATAGCGAATTTCATCTTCTAAATTGCCCGAAATAGTTCTTTGCTCTGCTGGCTTATTCCAGAAATTATTAATGGCTGCTGTTTCTTTCAAGAGCAAAAGCAAAGTGTGTGTCAGTTCTTTTGTTTTATGTATTTCGTCTTCGTTATCGGTTGTTAAGTTTTCTTTCAGCAAATCATAAAAAGGTGCTTCAATTATTGAAATGCCTTCGGTTTCGGGTTTTCTTCCTTCCGACATTTCTTCTCTTAATCCTTCCAGTTGCTTTACTATTTCTTCCCAGTTCTCTTTGTAAGAATTAAGGATTGTTTCAAGCCTATCTTTCAAGCGGTTGTAAAGTGTTGGGTCTTTGTCAAGGTTTACTTTAATGTGCCAACGAATGGCATGTTCCATTTCCGATGCTTTTGATTTCGGTGTTTTATTCAGATAGTCAACTTTGCTTTTGAATTCATCTGATAAAATTGAAACCTGCTGCACCTTGGTGTCAATGCCTAATGAGAAAAGATGCTTATCAATTAACTGACGGACTTTTTGCGAAGCCCATTTTAAATCCATTGTATCGTCTTTGTAACGGTCTTTGATTCTCCAAAGAAGATAGCCCAATCGTTTTGCACGAATCCAATATTCGCCACCTGCTTGTGTATTGAAAAGCAAATCCAAACTGTCAAAGAAACTTTTGGAATAAGTAAGTAATTCAGCTCTGAACTTTATGTTCTTGGCTTGTTCAATACAACTTTCTGCAAATTCAAACTCGGCTGTGCCGTCTGTGAACTTTTGATTCAGGAAGTTTTCTATTTCGTTTAGCTTTTGTTCGGTAAATAAATTCAGGATGCGTTTGTATCGGGATTCTAGAACTGGAATTTCTTTATTGATGTCACGGAATACATCTAAGAAGTTTTTCAGTTTGTCTTTGTCTTTATCCGTAAAGATGGACAAGGCTTCCTGTAAGTGTTTGGTAACACCGATGTAGTCCACAATCAAGCCAAACGATTTTCCTTTCTTGGTTCTGTTCACTCGGGTAATTGCCTGAAACAAGTCATGCTCCCTCATTATTTTGTCGAGATACATTACTTGCTCAATAGGTGCATCAAAGCCTGTAATCAAACGGTCGCAAACGCAAATAATGCCAATGCCTGATTCGGGTTTGTTGTAGTCGAAATCTTTTTTGAAACTGTTTTTGGCATCAACATCAATGGCTTCTCGTCTTGCTTTGCTGATGTAACCGGGTTCGTTGTTGCCAATGCTTGAAATAATGGCGTGTACTTGCAAAAACTCTAATTGCTTTATTCGGTCTTCTTCTCTTTCTCCATCGGGCAACGCTTTTAGTTCTGCAATTTTATTCTGAATGGCAATTTCCAATTCATACTTGTATCGCACGGCTGCCACAATGCTTGAAGCCACTACCTGTGCTTTAAAACCATTGATTAAAATATCGGTGTAATAATGTTCAATGATGTCTTTGGCTATTTCGGCAATGCGTTCTTTGCTTTCTAAATAGGCGATAAACGAACCGTAACGCCTTTGAATTTCTTCTCTTTCGGCTTGGGTTCGTTTCTCAAACATCTTTTCAAATTCATCATCAAAGGCTTCTTTGTCGTCTAATTTGTCTTTTGAAAATTTGCCAATGTATTTTATTTCTACCGTTGCTCTGTCTGCAACTGCTTTATCAAATTTGTAGGTATCAATCCAAGGTTCTCCGTTCTCGTTTAACTTTCCACCAAAGCGTTCATGTGTTTTTATTTCATGGCGTTCGGTCATTAAAGGGGTTCCAGTAAAGCCGATTCGTGTGGCATGTGGAAAAGCGTTAAACAGATTATCGCCCATGTCACCACCTTGTGTTCGGTGTGCTTCGTCCACCATCAGCAAAATGCGGTCACTGTTGTTGATGGTTTCGAATTTTTCAAAAGTGGGAACAATACCTGCTTCAATTAATGATTGGGCTGAAACATTGTTGTCTGCCAAAAACTTATGAATCATTACCAAATTCAGGTTTCCGGTATCATCATCTAATTCATGCAAGTCGGCTTTGCTGTCAATGATGGACAATGATTCATTGGCGTATTTCAAGGTATCAGCCAACTGTTCTTCCAAGTCCACACGGTCAACAATGGAAATAATTTTCAGGTCTTTCAAATCATCGCTGCTGCGAATTTTGCGAATGAGAAAAACCATTGTCAAACTTTTTCCGCTGCCTTGGGTATGCCATACCACACCGCCTTTTTCCATGGGTGATGTGCCTTCTCTCAGGTTGCGGATAATTTTACCAACGGCTCGGTATTGGTTGTATCGTGCCACCACTTTTACTTCCACACCTTTTTTAATTTCCATAAACAGGGTGTAGTGTTTCAGAATGTCGAGCAATATTTCTTTGTTCAACATGCCGCAAATCATCACTTCCTGCCGTTCTTCATTTGGCGGATAGGCAACTGTTTTATATTCTTCAGGGAAAATGTCCACCCAATTGTTGTAAAAATCAAACTCAGCACTAATGGTTCCAACTCTTGCTTCCGTGCCGTGGGTGATGATGCTGAAAATATTGTAGTGAAACAGTTTTTCTTCACCTTCTTTCACTCCGTAATCGTCTTGCCTTGTGTTGGCATATCGGGTAACCTGCAAATAGGCTTCACTCAATGGCTCTGCTACTTCAAAATCTTTTGCCTCAACCACCACAACAGGCAAACCATTCAAAAACAAAACAATGTCGGGGATAATACCTGTGCGGCTTGCACCGGGAGTAAGCAAACGAAACTGATTGATGGCAATAAAACTGTTCTTGTCGTAATTCTTAAAATCTACCAAACGAACTGTTGGATTTATTTCTCCGGTTAATTCGTTTTTGTTTACTGTTGTTCCTTTCACCAATAAGCGGTGAATTTCTTTGTTGGCTTCGTGCAATGTTTTGCCCGAAAAACTTTGAATCTCCGTTAGCAGTTCATCTAATTGCTTGTCGGTAAGCCATTCTTGACCATCGGCAGTTTTGTTAATGGATTTAATGCTGTTTTTGAAAACGCCTGGCAACAATACCTGCTTGAAATTTTCTCTCAAACTTTTTTCCGGGTCTTGCGGAACACCAAGTCCCTGGTCAATAACCTGCCAACCTAACTGGCGAAGTTTATCCAAGAACGGTTTTTCTACATTGATGTATTCAGCCATAATTAAGTTCGATTATTGGTTAGATAGGCTTGCTCAGGATGATTAATCATTTCGGGATGCAGGTATCTTAATTTTTTTTCCGAAATCATTGTACTAAGATATTTTCTCTTGAAATAGGCTTCCTCCTTATTGAAGTAAGCGGCAATCTCGGATGCCTTCCATGGCTTGAGTTTGCATAAGTCTGTAATAATAGACTCCACTTTTCCTTTATCGTGTTCCCTTTTATTTAGGGATTCAATCCGTTTTATAATCTCCGGAGGTGGTGTGCTTAAACCCGAAGGTGGTGTGCTTAAATCCAGAGGTGGTGTGCTTAAATCCGGAGCTAGTGTGTTTAATCCATCACCGGCCACATAATAGGTTGCCTTTCCTTTTCCATTGGATTTCAATAGGTTATATGTTTTCAATAGCCTTAAGTCATTACTTGCTTTAAGGGTATCGCAATCAGCCATTTGGCGATAGGTGGTATTGTCTATGGCTCCAACCTCCCTAACAAAAATAAGTGCCTGTTTTTGGCTGTCTGCCAGGTCAAATTTTTCAAACTCCTTCAGCCATTCTAAGTCATTCGCATCCAAAAAATGATGCAGTAGCAAACGAGAAGCAAATTCATTGTTTTCACGGCTCGATTCAAAAGTTGGGGGCACCAAATGGGCTGCTTGCATCAATCTCCGCATTGCTCTGATGCCTGAACCTTTTGTTTCTGCCAAATTGGTATCATGAAATACTGCGGCTATGAAAGGGTTACGGGTTTCGCTGCCGGGTAGCCCTAATTTTTCTTCCGATTTTAATGAGAACCCGGGATTAATTATTTCAATACGATTATCGTAACGAATAATTTGGGTGGGGCGGTGTTCTCGATACGAACGGTGCATTAATGCATTTACAATCGCCTCACGAAGGGCTTTCATGGGCAAACCAGTTGAAGCTGCCTGCACATCATCTTCGGGTAACAAAAAACCTTTGGGCAAATCTGCATTAATCGCTTCTATCAAACGATACAACACTAAAATGAGAGGTCCTCTCATATCAATAGTGGTAAAACGTTCATCAGGGTTTTCAACCCAAATATTGCCAGGTACCCGAATGTAATCGGCACGGAGCATGGGGAAAGTGCTACGTTGTATTTTGGAATTGCCAAACAACAGCAATCCGGCCAAGTTTAACTCATTTGGGTTTTCCTTATTCACACATCCCAACGCTTCCAGCAATTCAGTATCGGAGTAGGCAAGTTCTTCGGCAGCAGGATTAACTTTTTCACGAAGTGCCCGGTAACGTTTCAATGCATTTTCATCTACATCGGCTATGGTTGCGCCTTTTACGGGGGTTTGATCGTAGCTGCCGGTGTCCTGATAAAACACATGCATATCATCATCAGTGCAGTGCTGATCGGTGCTGCCGATTCTTCGTAATGCACCGGAGGGCAAACCTTTACTTTTAAAATAAAGTGGTTTTTGTTTAGCAGGTAATTCATCTACCCATATTTTCAAAACAGCTTGCCCGTTAATTTTTTCGATTGTCATGACCGGGCGAACAGGTATGTTAAACATGCTAGCACATTGGGTGGCAATATCGCTTTGCAGTTTGTCGGGGTCGGGCATTGGATCAACCTCGTAATGTGTAGTGGCTGTGGCCGAATCATCCGCACTGATGCTCATTAAAATATAGCCACCACCCAAACCGGGTTCATTCGCATATGAACACACCGTTTCCATGATGGAAGTTGTATTATCGCCAATACCCTTGGCTTCGATCCACGGACATTCGTCTGTATCATTCAGAATCTCAAATAGTTCTTCTGCTGTATAGTCTGCCATTTCAATTCTCGTTTTGCGTTACTAATGCCTCGCTTACTTTCACCTGCTTTCTTCCACTCAACAAATCTTCCATCAAACCCTTTTTCAAACTTTGCATTTTCTGCAAGTAGGCTTGTTCGGTTTGGAGTTTGTTGTTTAATTGGTCAATAATTGAGGATATTTTGACTAATTCTTCAGTAGTTTCTATTTTAGGTAAATTGAATGATTTAATCTGCTGATAATTTAACCCCTCTCTATTCCCAATCGCCATGGCTTTATACATTTGTCTTTGTCCGAAATCTGTATTCAAATATTCAGAAGTAAACAGTGCAGAAGCTTTAGTCGCATTCTTAAAACGGATAATACAAACATGCTGGTTGACATTTGCGGCTCCAAGCTCCTTTGGGAAAAAAGCACATCGTCCAATTGATGCACCTGTAATGTTCAATAAAACATCAAAAGGTCGGACTCTGGAATTATCCATAATTTCGTCAATTTCTTCCGGAATAAATGCAACATCATTCAACGTGAGTTTTCCATAAAGGATATTTTGACTTCTTAAAAAAAGAACCCCTTCAGACTTATAAACTTCGCTTCCGCCAGTTGGCGTGACACCACTTCCAACTTTATCTGTTAAATTATCTATTGAATCACAATTCCACTCCCTAGGAATCCACCCCAACTTACTTTCCTTATACAACCCGGGTGCATCTTCGTAGCGGGGTCGGAGTTTGCCGGTTTGTACGTCAATGCCACGGGTAAATAAATCCTGCAACATGCCTTGTTTGATTGCTTTGTATTTGGCAATGGCGGCTTGGGTTTTTTCTATTACCGCATCGGCTGTGGAAAGAATTTTGGCGATTTTATTTTGAAAACCTTTGTCACTTGGAAATCTTAAGTATGTTGATTCAAAGCTTCCTCGTGTTAGAGTAAATCTGGTAGTTCCTGCCGCTTTTTTCTCAAATTGATGTAATACGTAATATTGATTAAAGCAGTATGCCTTAAACTCATCATCAAGAAGTTTGTCTTCAAATTCTCTGAACCTTGTCAAATGATAACTGTAGACAGCGTTATCCAAATCCTCAATTACTACTGACGAATGCCCTATATCATCTGGAGTTTCTGATGTCGGAGTAAACAGAACATCGCCTTTCTTTAAACCAAATGAATCAATTTCATGTTGTGTTGCAGAAGTTTCTGATAAATAGCATCTGTTATCAATGCGGACAGAATTGTAAACATCCATATAGTTCACCAAACGAACTATCTTTTCATCTGACTTAATTACTTTATCTACACCGCTAGTTTTAAAGTAGCCAATCTCGCCAATCTGTTTTTCAATCCACTCACTCATAACCTAATTCAATTAAAAAGTTATTGAATAGTTCTGTATCAGTATCTCTTGAATTTAGAATACCATGTAAAGTGTTGGTGTATTTCTCCCAAACATTTTCCACTGCCTGCAACAATAGGCGTTGATGTGCTTGCAAATAATCGTTAACGGTTTGTTGCAAGGTTCGCAGCCATCGTTTTAAAATCAGGTCTTTGGCTTCTTCGGGTGTTATGCTTTGCCTTGCCATGTCCACAAGGTTTTGTTTGCGGTCTTTAATCTCTTTTATTTTTTTCTTACAGGTCTTCAGTTCTTCTTCCAGTTCAGTATGCTTTGCCATGCGGTTTTCATCGGCTTCTATCATGGCATCGTAGCGTTCTACTTCGGCAAGGTATTTTGCGGCTTCTGTTTTCAGTGCTGCAACTTCATCCATCAAATCAGGTTGTGTTTTCAAAGCTTTTTCATTTGCCTTTATCCGCTTTACCAATAGTTTAAATTCTTTGTCGGCTTCTTTGCGTTCGCCTTTTATGGCTTTAATACCGTCTTTGTGTTCTTTCAGCTCCTTGCTACGCCATACTTCATAATCTTCTTCGTTCCAAACATCATCTTCCAGTTCGTTTACTTCGTCAAATTTGGCTTGCAGTTCGTCACGCCTTGCTTCGTTGTCTTTTATTTCTTTCAACACTTCAGGGTACTGGCTTTGCAAAATTTCATCATCGGGTATCAGTTCGGCATTCCATCCACTGGCATCCACACTTTTAATGTCGTTGGTAATGCTGTTCCAATAACTGGCAAATGAGCCACGGATTTTAAACTCATCTAAAATGGGTAGTGCTTGCAGTTTATTAGTCAGCGTTTTAGAGAACTGATGATACAGGTCGAACACATTGGTTTTTTGTTCGGGCAATAATTCAATCACCGGAATTTGCAAAGCCCACCATTCGTTAATGGCGTTGTTGTATCTGCCATTGGCGGTTTTTATTTCCTCACTTTCGTCAAACAGTTTTTTAATTTCTTCTTTGTGTGCTATGCTGGCACTAAACTGTAGATAGTTTGCTTTTAATGGCACAAATAACTTTTCACGCAAGCCACTGTAACAATCAAACAGATGTTGCAAAGCATTTACTTCGTTTTCAGGAATACCGCCTTGCAGGTGTGCATGCACATCTTGCGGTTCGGGTGGCGGTGCATTGTCCACAAACCTGCGTATGTTGAAATTAAAATCTTCTTTCTCTAAATTGTTGAGTGCATCAATTACATTGTTCTTCGCTACCAATTGGCTGTATTTGGGTGTTTCCTTTTTGTTGCGATAGGTGTAGGTAATTTTCTCAATGTCTTCGGGTCTCAGTTTGTTTTGGTTTTTTCCTTCCTTGTATTCACGGTCGGCATTGATGAACAATACATGGTCACGCAGGTGAGCATCTTTTTTGTTGATGACCAACACACAAGCTCCAATGCCAGTGCCGTAAAACAAAGCCGAAGGCAAACCAATAACCGCTTCCAAATAACCACGAGCCACCAAATGCTCTCTGAATTTCTTTTCCTCGCCACCACGATACAAAACTCCGTGTGGCATTACCACCGCCATGCGTCCTTCGTTGTTTAGCGAAGCCACCATGTGCTGCACAAACATAAAATCGGCTTTGTCTTTGGTGGGCATCCAAAAACTAAAGCGTTCTTTAAACTTCATATTGGTCGTTGCGTAATCCTGCGAAAAAGGCGGATTGGCAATTACAATGTCAAAAGTTTTCAATTCTCCCGGTCTGTCGCTGTCGTAATGCAGTGGATTGAGCAAGGTGTCACCGTTCAATATTTTGCTGTCGTAAATGTTGTGAAACAACATATTCATTTTGCACAAACCCCAAACCGTTCCGCTTTTTTCCTGTCCGTATAGCGAAAGATTTTTGGCAGAACCATAACGGCTCTCCACATAGTTTTTGCATTCAATCAACATACCGCCACTTCCCACGGTGGGGTCATATATTTCAGCATCTTTTCCGGGTTCAAGAATATTCACCAGCAGTTTTACAATTTCGTTGGGTGTATAGAATTCTCCTGCTTTTTTTCCGGCACTGTCGGCAAAGTGTTTTATCAAATATTCATAAGCAGCACCCATCAAATCAGGGAACTCTAAGTTGTCGTCTCTTAAACTTTTCTTGTTGAACTCCTGAATCAACTTTCTTAAATCTTCATCACTGATTTGCTTGTTGTTCTTACCAAAAGTTTTGTTGAAGTTGATGTTGTCCTGATTAAATACACCGTCCAACTTGTCAAGGTTGGCTTCCTGCAATGCAGCCAACGCTTTGTTCAGGTGGTCGCCAATTTCTTCTGTCAGGTCTTTGATGTAATTGTAAGGCTGCAGCTTGCCTTCTTCGTCAGTATAAAATTCAGGGTCGCCATCCAATTTTCTCCAACGTGCTGCAAGCGGAACAAAAAAGTCATATTCAGGTGCGTTTTGTCTTTCGAGTTCTCCGTAAATCATTTCGGGGTCGCTAACACCACGAATTTCAACCAATGTTTTTCTTCTTCTGTCACGATGCACTTCAAACTGGTCGTTTACCCGTTTGAGAAAAAGCATAGAAATGATGTATTCCTTGTATTCGGAAGCGTCCATATTTCCCCGCAGGATGTCGCAAGCATCAAACAGGAAAGTCTCTAATCTGGAAAGCGAAAGTTTATGAGTTGCCATTTATAATTTGTCAGAAATTTATGAGTTCGTGAATATCGTGATTTTTGTCGGTGCGTTGGCAAAAAATGGCTTCCCGAAAAATCGGGTTGTCGAGCAAAACCAAATCCCACCAAGTTGTGCCACTAATGTGTCGGCTTGTCTGTTCATTTGTTTGTCTGTTGATTTATGAACTCTCGCTGGTTTAGGGAGACCCATAACATTCTAATATCCACAACTAAGATCTATTTTATTGCAGATTTCATGCAATATTATTGAAATATTCAGCAAGTTTTGGCTTTTTACGGTAGCGTTTTTTTACAACTGTTAATCAATATTGGCTGGGTATTTTACTCAAGTGCTTCCGGTTTACATGCATGTATATCAAATTAGTTCTAAGACTGTTATGTCTCAGTAATTCTTTAATACTCATTATATATATTCCTTCCCCAACTTGCCCAAGTCTTATTTCTGACAAACACGTTTTTGTCATTAAAAAAAAGCAAATTATATATGACGCACATCCCGATAATTATCGGGAGATAGCTTAGGCCATAGTGGGCCTGCAATGAAATACTCAATTTCGTTTCTTGAAAATATAAATATGGCTGGAATAATTTTTTGTGAAAACAAAGCCATGCACATTTGAAATAAACCCGAACCACAAGCCTTTTATCAATTGCAATAAAGACAGTTTGCCACTTTTGTATTTTTCGCTCAATAATGAAACATACGTAGAATCAAACCACATTGGTTTTTTATGTGCCAGATCAAATCCTGAATGGGATAGCAGTTTAATAATGGATTGAGGGGAGAAATGATACAAATGGCGCGGAACGTCATACGCAGCCCAAAAGGCTTTGTAATGTTTGGCATCATACGATTCGGGATTAGGAACGGCAATTATCAAATATCCTTCAGCAGTAAGTTTTGAGTAAATGTCATTCAGTGTTTTCTTAAGTGAATGAATATGCTCCAAAACATGCCATAAAGTAATGCAATTTACACTCTGTGCTTCTACCGATTGAAAATCATCAAGAGGCTCTATATCTATGTTAAAATCGGTTTTTGCCACCTTCCGCGCATCGTCTGAGGGCTCAAATCCTCGAGCCTTGAAACCATTGCTAATCAGCTGAGTTACGAAATATCCGTTTCCTGCACCCAGATCAATTATTTCCGAGTTCTGTGGAACTGTAGTTCTTATTAAATTAACCTTTTGATATACAGCAAATTGCCTTACAGCAGTATATAATTTGCCAATGCCATCAGCACTTTTATTGGTATGCGAAATATACTCTGGCGACTGGTAATATTTTCCTATTTCCTCCTCTGAAGGGCGCGGGGAAGTGAATTTTAAACCACATTCAACACATTGATTAACAGTGAAATACTCTCCTGAAACGGTAAAGTCTTTACAGGAAATAAATTCTCTGAAATTTGTTGATTCGCACGCTGGGCAACCCTTTAAATCTTCCATAATCGGCACAAAAATAAAAAAGCCGGCATTATGTGCCGGCCCGGTATCGTTTCACGTGAAACAATCATCTTCCTATATACACCATCAATACGGAAATATCGGCAGGAGAGATACCGCTAATACGCGATGCTTGCCCCAGTGTGCGAGGCTTCATCTTGCTAAGCTTTTGCTTAGCTTCCAAGCTTAAAGAGGTGATTCGCGAATAATCGAAATCTTCAAAGAGCTGAACATCTTCGAGGCGATTTACTTTTTCAACGTATTCGAATTCTTTTTCGATATAGCTTTCGTATTTTATACTTATTTCGGCTTGCTCAAGAACTTCCTGCTGCAAATCCTTTTCTATTTCTGCATAAAACGAATTGATTTTCTCGGAACATGAAATAATATCATTCAAACCAATATTAGGGCGCAAAACAAGCTGATTGGCTTTAATTTTCTGACCTATTTCAGCCGATTCTTTGGATGAAAGCATTGCATTTACATCAGACGGGGCTATGCTTGTTGTTCTGCACAACTCTATCAGCTCATTTACCATAGCCGTTTTTTTCTGAACCTTCTCAAATCTTTCGCGCGAAGCCAACCCCAAACCATAACTTATGGGCGTAAGTCGAATATCTGCATTGTCCTGCCTTAAAAGTGTCCGGAACTCTGCTCTGCTGGTAAACATTCTGTATGGCTCATCGGTGCCCTTTGTGATTAAATCGTCAATCAGCACTCCAATATAAGCCTCCGAACGTTTTAAAATTAAAGGATCTTTTTTGTTTAATTTCAAATGGGCATTTATTCCGGCCATTAATCCCTGGCAGGCTGCTTCTTCATAGCCCGTAGTTCCATTTATCTGACCGGCAAAATATAAATTTTCGATAAGTTGTGTTTCAAGCGAATGTTTGAGCTGGTTTGGTGGGAAATAATCGTACTCAATAGCATATCCCGGTCTGAACATTTTCACGTTTTCAAGCCCGGGAATTTCTTTCAGTGCTTTGTACTGTACTTCCTCGGGCAAACTTGATGAAAATCCATTCAGATAAATTTCTACCGTATTCCAGCCTTCGGGTTCTATGAAAAGTTGATGCCTTGTTTTATCGGCAAATCGGTTAATTTTATCTTCAATAGAAGGGCAGTATCTGGGTCCGAGCCCTTGAATGCGTCCGGCAAACATGGGAGATTTTTCAAAACCGGTTTTTAAAATCTCATGCACCTTCTCGTTGGTATAGGTAATAAAGCAGCTTCGTTGTGTTGCAAGTGGCTGTGTATTTGCAAATGAAAATTTGCCCGGGTTTTCATCGCCTTTTTGTTCTTCTGTTTTGGAGTAATCTATAGATCGGCCATCCAGGCGGGGAGGGGTTCCTGTTTTCATTCTACCGCTGATAAAACCGAGCTTTACCAGTTGTTCGGTAATTCCCGTTGCGGCTTTTTCTCCTGAGCGACCTCCGCCAAAATTCTTTTCTCCAATATGTATTAATCCGTTGAGGAATGTTCCATTGGTGAGCACCACGGCATTTGCTTTAAATACAATGCCCATGGAGGTCACCACACCTTTAACCTTATCCTCTTCAATAATCAACTCCTTAACCATATCCTGCCAGAAATCCACATTTTCTGTTTGCTCCAGCATAATGCGCCATTCTTGGGCGAACAACATTCTGTCGTTTTGTGTTCTGGGGCTCCACATAGCCGGTCCTTTGGAGCGATTGAGCATCCTGAACTGAATGGCCGTGCGGTCTGATACAATACCGGAATAGCCTCCCAATGCATCAATTTCTCTTACTATTTGTCCTTTGGCAACTCCTCCCATAGCCGGGTTGCAACTCATCTGAGCAATGGTTTGCATATTCATAGTAACAAGCAAAACCCTGCTGCCCATATTAGCAGCAGCAGCAGCAGCTTCGCAGCCGGCATGGCCTCCACCTACTACTATTACATCGTAATCTTGATGCATAATTCAAATCTTATATCTTGGTTTAACATACGCCAACAAAGGGTGTTTCACGTGAAACACTCTTTATTTCATTATAATCTGTTTGTAATCAGAATGTTCGCAAAGATAGGCAATAGTTCTCTGCCTTGGTCATCTTAGCTTTGTCGGCCGGTGTTTTGTCCTTAAAGCCGCTTAAATGCAACACACCGTGAATAATTACACGATGCACTTCATCTTTCAAGCTGGTTTTCAATAGCTTATGGTTGTCTCTAAGCCTGTCAACACTTATAAAAATGTCTCCGCTCAGCGTATGTTCTTCGGTATAATCAAAGGTAATAATATCCGTTAAGGTATTGTGTTTCAGATATTTCTTATTCATCTTCAACAAATAATCGTCATTGCAGAAAATGATGTTTAAAGTTCCGGCTTTTCTCTTGTGTTTCTTAATGCAATCCATCATCCACTGACGAATGGATGTTTTATTTCTAAGAATAAAATTACATTCCTCACAAAAGAAATTAATCTCTGCCGGCATAATTTACTTTACCGGAGCAGGAGGCTCCATAACGGTGCCGCACTTTTTGCAGGTTCTCTTATCTTCTGATTTGTAAAAATCATTGAGTACTACCGGCAATTGCTTAACAATATCTTTCAGAGCGAAAAACTCCTCATGTAGCTTATGGTTACATTTCTCGCAAAACCACATGCAGGCATCTTTTTCCTCCGGTTTGCGGTATCGCTCAATAACCAAACCAACGGTATTTGCTCCTCGCTGTGGGCTGTGAGGCACATTGGGGGGGAGTAAAAACATTTCACCTTCTTTGATATGAATATCTACAGGCTTCCCGTCTTCTATAATTTTAACTACGATATCCCCTTCTATCTGATAGAATAATTCCTCTGCATCTTCAAAGTGGTAATCCTTTCTTGAATTAGGACCGCCAACTATCATGACGATAAAATCTTTGTTTTCTACATAAACCTGCTGATTCCCCACGGGAGGTTTCAGCAGGTGTCTGTGTTCGTCAATCCATTTATGCAGATTGAAAGCTCTTGCAATTGGCATAATTTATTTCTTAAAAATATCTCCTATTTTCTTACCTACCTCCTGGCCAAATTCCTGTGCTTTTGTACCAAAATCCTTAGTCGAATTTTCGAAGTCGTCTTTCAGAGATTCAAATTTCTGTTTCATTCCGTCAGAAATCGTTCCTCCCTGCAAAAGATTGTCAATTTGGTTGTGTAACAAATAGGGAAGTTTTTCTTTAAGGTGACCAGAAACAGATTGCAAAACTTTTTCAGCTTGCTCGGCACTAATACCTGCTTCATTTGTGATTTTTTCGATAATTGGATTCATAATTCAATGTTTATTTAACCAAAAGTACTACAAAATAAGGAAATTTTAATGAAGCATGTAATTACCTTTGTGCAATGAACTTAAATTTATCGGGCAAAACTGCTTTGGTATGCGGTAGCACACAGGGCATTGGATTGGCAGCAGCTAACGAACTGGCATCATTGGGTGCTCATGTGATATTGATGGCACGTAATCAGGAAAAACTGGAAATGGTAAAGAATTCGCTTCCTATAACGGAAGGTCGGAAACATGGATTTATTACTGCTGATTTTACCAACCCGGAAGAAGTAAAACGTAAGGTGGAGGAGTATGTAAAAAACAATGGCCCTATTGATATTCTGATAAACAACACCGGTGGCCCTCCGGCAGGAAACGTTGAAACGGCAACAGCAGAAAGTTTTCGTCTTGCCTTTGAGTCACATTTGATGTGTAACCACTTGTTGGCACAAACCTGTATTCCGGGAATGAAACAACATCAATACGGACGTATCATAAATATCATTTCAACCTCGGTGAAGCAACCTTTAAAAGGCCTTGGTGTGTCAAATACCATACGTGCTGCCGTAGCCAACTGGAGCAAAACCATGGCTAATGAACTGGCATCTTATGGAATTACAGTTAATAATGTTTTACCCGGAGCGACACTCACTTCGCGACTGAAACAAATTATTCAGGATAAATCAGAAAAAACAGGTCGCAATGCAGATGATATTTCTAAAGATATGGTGGCGGAAATTCCTATGAAACGTTTTGGGCAGCCGGAAGAAATTGCTGCTGCTATTGCTTTTCTTGCTTCGCCTGCTGCAGCCTACATTACCGGCACCAACATAGTTGTGGATGGCGGACGTACCGGTTGTCTGTAAACGATTTACTGATAAACCAGATGAGAAATTTTGCTTAACAGAAGACTGCTGGTAAGTGGCTTTGTGAGACAATCGGAAGCTCCTGCCAGGCGGCATTTTTCCTGATCGCCTATTGAATCGTTTTGTAATAACGCAAGAACGGGGATTTGCTGAAAACGTGGATCTTTACGCAACTCGGCTATTGCTTCAAACCCATTCATCACCGGCATAAGGGTGTCCATTAAAATAATATCCACTTCGGGATTTTTCTGCAGTTTATTCAACGCTTCTTTGCCGTCATAAGCACATATCAGGTTGGCCCCTGCATTTTCAATGATGGTTGTAAGTGAGTAAATACTTCTCATGTCATCATCGGCCATGAGTATGGTTTTGCCTTTCAACGAATGGTTGTGCAGCAAGTCATAATCTTCATCGTAAATCTCCTCCTCTTTTTCACCGACAAATAAATTTTTCATCAGTGTTTCGAGTTGATTTTTTGTCAGCGGTTGTTGATGAATAGCTGTAACCTGAATATCGGCAGGAACTTTAATGCTCTGTAACGTACTCATGATGTGAACAGGCCATTCTGTATTTTTATTATATTGCTGAAGATGAGACAGCACACTCCATCCATCCATATCGGGTAACTGAACATCCATCAGAATAGCATGAGGAGCGTGCTCTTTGGCAAGCGCAAGCCCGGTTTCGCCATTCTGAGATGCAATGGCTTTATAATTAAAGATGTGACAGTAGTCAATCAGTGTTTTAAGTGTGGTAATATCTTTTTCTAATATCAACACAATTTTATCATAAGGAGTTATGAAGTTACGGTCGTCAGCAAACCCAACGTCAGGGAACTTCTGTACGGTGGTTTCCTCTTTCAAAACGGAATTATTCGCTACTTCTGATGAAGGATTTTCAATAGGTAAATCCTCTGTTATTCTTGACAATGATTTGGACTCACCATTCTTAGCACCGGAGTGCTGCGGTAGAAATACCTTAAAAATACTTCCTTTGCCGGGTTCACTCTCCACTACGACTTCGCCACCAAGAATCTGAACAATTTCACGACAGATTGTAAGCCCAAGACCTGTGCCACCATATTTGCGGCTGGTGCTGTTATCGGCTTGCTTAAATGCGTCAAAAATTACTTTCTGTTTTTCGGGAGGAATCCCAATGCCATTATCGCTGACAGTTATTGCCAGAACATTGTTGTCGGAAAGCAAAATATTGTGCCTTGCTGCATCTTTTTGAGCTGCTCTTTTGAAAGACAACTTTACTTCACCGTTTTTGTCGGTAAACTTCAATGCATTTGAAACAAGGTTTTTAATCACCTGCTCCAAGCGCAATTTATCAGAAGTAATTTCATCAAAAAGCCCAGACTCGGTTTCAACCTCAAATTGAATCTGTTTGTCATTAGCGAACTCGCGGAACAACAATTTCATATCGTCAGCTACAGCATCCACCCTGATGGTTTCATATACAAATTCGAGCTTTCCGCTTTCGATTTTAGAAATATCAAGAATATCATTAATCAGCATCAGCAAATCAGAACCGGACTTATGAATAACGGAAGCATGTTCTACCTGCTTAGGGCTTAAATTGCTGTTTTTATTATCGGCAAGGAGTTTGGCAAGAATCAGAATACTGTTGAGTGGTGTGCGCAATTCATGCGACATATTGGCCAGAAACGAGGATTTAAACTTATTGGTTTCTTCGAGCTGCGATGCTTTGAAGGCCAGTGCCTGACGTGCCTGTTCAATTGCAAGGCTTCGTTCTTCGAGCAGGTGTGCCTTAATTTCAAGGTCGGCATTTACGGCTTTTAACTCTTCCTGCTGTGATTTAAGTTCCTTCTGTGATTGTACAAGTTCTTCCGATTTGGTGATAAGGTTTTTATTTACGCACGCCAACTCCTGTTTTTGTGTAGTAAGCTCTTCTGCCTGCTTAATACTTTCGTCAAGCAATTCGCGTGTAAGAATGTTGGTTGACACTGCGTAAATGCTTGCTGCTACAGGCTCCAGCAATCGGTTTAAGTATGTAAGCTGCGAATTACTCAGCTGCTCCAAAGATGCAAACTCCAGAGCACCCACAACTTTTCCTGATGCATACAGTGGCAGAGCAATCAAATAACATTTGGTAACAAAAGGTGAATTTACATCTTCAGAAACAAACTTCTGTGAGGGTTGATAAATAGAATTTGTATCAATTACATTGCGAATAATCTGATGCTTTATCCATTCAATTTGTATGTCGCTTAATTGTTCGTGAGAAGCGAAATGTCCTTTTAATTCAATAGATAAGTCTTTTTCATTTTCTTCAGAGTTAATAAACAAGGTACCATGACAAACTCCGGAGTAAGTCACTATTTCTTTGATTAGATTTCTGCATAGAAAAGAAATATCAAGGGTGTAATCACGATTAATTCTGCTGATACGTTCCAGCCCATCAGAAATCCATTTACGCGAAGCTTCATCGTCAGCGGCACTTCTTAGTCGAGCACGCATATCCAGCAATGCTTTCCCCTGCACATCATTATTACTGAGAGGAGTAAACGGATAATTAAAATTTCCTTGACCGATATGGTTGGCAAACATGGCAGCGCTTTTCAATCCTTCAACATGCGATTTAAGCGCTTCAATCATTTCGCCTACGGCACTCTTAGGAATTTCCATGGACAACTCCGGCAGTTCTCCTTTGCTGAGCTGAAGCAGATAGCGTCTTATCTTCATAAGCGGATTCACAACACTCTTATTCAGGAACAAGGTGATGATAATGATAAAATTGATGATAATCATTGCCAGGCCCAACACCACAGCCATCAATATAATAAAGGAATTTATCATCTCCTTTTGTTTGGAATTGGCTTCTTTCTTTATCTTTAAATTAAATGATTTTAAAGATGTTGTAAGATCCTTAACCAGAGGGTCAACTTCTGTAAGCAGCAATTCTTCGGCATTGTTTGTTGAATGAACAACCTTCTGTTTGTTTATCAGCGTCTCTTCATAATAAATCAATTGGTCGTATTTTTCAAAAACAGTCAACAGTTCTTTCTGGTCAGCCACATGCCATGATGCTGATAAACCGAGCAATTGCTTTTTGAGGTCGGGGTATTGTGTGCCGTTTATAAATTCAATTTCCTCTATTGCATCCTCTTTATTTTTCTGATAGGTAAGATGTGTAATTTGTAGCCATGAGTTATTAACCAATTGATTCAACTCCGAAATAGCAGAAAGGGATGGGGAAGTGACCTCGGCAATTTCAAGTGTAATTTTGCGGCTTTTATCAATGATATAGGTGCTGACAAGCGCATTCAATAGCGTAATAATGATGAGTGTGATAAAAATACCGTATAGCTTTTTATCAATTTTGAAAGACCACTTACTTCTGTGCATTGCCCTTTTTTAAGAAATAAATTTTATACGGCATGCTGAAAAGGAAGGTTACTATGAGCAGAAACAAAAAAAATCCGAACAGATGTCCGGATTTTTAAGAGGTCGCGAGCAGATTCGAACTGCTGTACAAGGTTTTGCAGACCTCTGCCTAGCCACTCGGCCACGCGACCATTTTTTACTGGCGGCAAAAATAGAAATAATTCAGTTCGAAAATATCAGGTTCTCAGCCGGATTTTTTTTGTACGTTTTTAATGGAACAATAGTTACTTCACTCACCTTTAACCTTCCACTTCAAAAACTGCACTCTTAAAATATACATGAGAAGGAGGTTGTTTTTTGCTTACAGAAACTTTGATTTTGTCACATCCAGGGAAAGTACTGCATAATGATTTCAGAATACGTCCTCCAACATGTTCAATCAAATTAGAAGGAATTTTCATCTCGTCACGAACAATTTCACTTACCTTTACATAATCCACCGCTTTTGAAAGGTCGTCCGATTCCATTGCTGACGTAAAATTTCCTGTAAAGCAAATATCTACAGAATATAGTGTGCCAAGAACTCGCTCTTCGGGCAAACAGCCGTGATAAGAGTGCGTTTCAATGCCTGAGATAATAAGTTGTTGCATAGTGATGCCTATTTACCGCAAAGCTAATCATTGGCCGCTCATTCTTTTTGTTTAATATAGCTGCACTTTTTTTAAACTTCACAATGAATAAATTTATTCTACTTATAAGCATATTGTTTACAATGACTGCAGCACAAAGTCAAACCCAAAAATCCGCAACCCCTGATACGGCTAATGCGCATTGGCCCAATTCAGTAACCTACCATATTTTTGTTCGTTCGTTTTGCGATGGTAATGGTGATGGTATAGGTGACCTCAAAGGCATTACCGCACGATGGGATTATCTGAAAAAACTGGGTGCTGAAGCCATTCTCATAAGCCCGGTGTTTGCTTCGCCATCCTATCATAAATATGATGTTACCGATTACTATTCCTTATCTCCTGAATATGGAAATCTTGAAACATTCTCCTATTTTGTAAAAGATTTGCATGAGCATGGTTTTAAGCTGATACTTGATATACCACTAAACCATTGCAGCAACAAACACCCCTGGTTTGTAAATGCTGCCAAAAGCACTGACAGCGAATACCGGGATTATTTTATCTGGAATGATAATCCTCCCGCTAAAGACAAAGCACAGTGGCATTTACCCAAAGATGCCAAAGGTAAGCCTATAGGAAAATCTTATTACTATGGATTTTTCAGTCCTGAAATGCCGGATTGGAATTACGATAATCCAAAGGTTGTGGAGGAAGCAAAGCGCATACTTAAATTTTGGATTGATAAAGGTGTGGATGGTTTCAGGTTGGATGCAGCGCAACATATTTTTAATGATGCTAATAAAAATATTGGTTTCTGGACCCTGATTTCAGCTTATGTAAAAAATTTAAATAAGTCCCTATTTCTTGTAGGCGAAGTAAATAATTCGTTCGATATGGTTGCGCCCTATGTTAAACCATTAGATGCCTGTTTTGATTTCAGTTTGGCAGGAGAGATTGTTCAAACACTGAAAACAGAAGATGCTTCAGGGTTTACAAACAGGATGGAGAAAATAATTTCGCATTACACCGCATCAAATAAAGATTACAGAGATGCAATTTTTCTGACTAACCATGACCAGAACCGCTTAATGAGTGAAATGAGTAATAACATGGCAAAAGCAAAACTTGCTGCAACCATTTTATTGACATTGCCTGGGACTCCCTACATTTATTATGGTGAAGAAATAGGCATGAGAGGAGTGAAGCCTGATGAGTATATAAGAGAACCTATGTTGTTTTACAACGAAGAAAATGACAAAATGCGTACTCGCTGGGAAAAACCCAAATACAGCACTGACAAAACAGTAGTGCCTGCATATTCACAAATTCCTGATGACACCTCGCTGTTTAATCATTATGTGAGAATGATTCAGATTCGCAATACTTCTAATGCGCTCAAATTCGGACAGTTTGAAAAATCGAACCTTTGTGGCAAAGGAGTGTTGGCTTATTACCGCAATTATAACCTGCAACGCTATATGATAGTGTGTAATGTTACAGCGGCTCCCATAACAATAACCCTCGATGAGAAAGATAAACCATTAACTAAAGTGTTGTTTCAGACATCGCGTGAAACTTTATTTAATCAGAACACCATGAAACTTACCATAGGGCCATATAGCAGTATTATTTTTGCTAACACCTATTAATATAAGCCTGTTGTCGTGACATTACGCTTTTTTCAAAGGCTTTCTTAAATGGAGTTCCTTAAAGGAGGGAACCGTAGGAATTATCTTGCTAATTATTGTAATAGCTGCGGTTTTGTGGGTAATTAAATTTCTCTGACGGTTTACGAATTTACGAAGTAATTTTTACAAACATACTTCGTTTCATCCTCCTTATCCGAATATTACATACTGCTCAAAGCGGCCTTCATTCGCTGATTTACCTCGGCATTTCCCAACATTGCAATCATGGGAAATAAATCAACGCCCTGTGCCTGACCGCTGATAAAAACTCTTGTAAGCTGTAATACTTCTCCCGGCTTAATGTTATTTTTCCCTGCTATATCTTTAAACACATGCTCCGTTTCTTCAGCAGTGAACGACTTTAAATCTGCCCACGCTGAAAGCAAATGGTTGAAAAATGGCATCAGTTCAGGTTTCCATTTTTTACCTATTACGGTACTATCGTACTCTTGAGGTGCAACAAACAAGTAAGAACCTTTTACAGTCATCTCCTGCTCAAATTGAATGCGCGGTTTCAGCAATCGAACACACTCTTTCACATACTCCAGACTAAGAGAACGGTGTTCGTCAGGTAAATTAAAATGCTGTTTTACCACTTTGCTCAAACGCATTGCCATCTGTGTGTCGTCTTGTTTTTGCAACCATTGTGCATTAAACCACACTGCCTTTTCAGGGTCGAAACGCGCACCTGCTTTATGTACATGATCAAATGAAAATGCATCTATCAACTCCTGCATAGTGAATATTTCCTGCTCCGTTCCCGGATTCCATCCAAGCATTGCAAGCATATTTATAAATGCTTCCGGATAATATCCTCTTTCTCTGTAACCGTTAGAAACCTCTCCGCTAAAAGGGTCTTTCCACTCTAAAGGAAAAACAGGAAATCCAAGGCGGTCGCCATCGCGTTTGCTAAGTTTTCCTTTGCCGTCAGGCTTCAGAAGCAATGGCAGGTGTGCATAGTGAGGCATTTTATCTTTCCAGTTAAGGTACTGATAAATGAGAATATGTGCCGGAGCCGAGGGCAGCCACTCTTCACCGCGGATGGCATGAGTAATTTCCATCTGATAGTCGTCCACAATATGCGCCAGATGATAGGTTGGCATACCGTCACTCTTCAGCAACACTTTGTCGTCAACCAGCGAAGAGTTAAATTGAACTTCACCTCTTATAAGATCATTGAAAACGATGGTTTCGTCAGCAGGTACCTTTAACCGAATTACATAAGGAGTGTTGCTGTTCAGTAATTTTTCTGTTTCGTCACTGCTGAGTGTGAGTGAGTTTTTTAAACTCATTCGGCTTGCACTGCCATAGGCAAAAGTTTGTTTTGCCGCCTCTGCAGTTTTTCGTTGTTGCTCCAGCTCCTCTGCAGTATCAAAAGCATAATACGCATGACCGGACTTAACAAGTTGCATAGCATATTGCCTGTACATTTCCTTTCGTTCGCTTTGACGGTAGGGGGTATGTGGCCCTCCAACAGAAACGCCTTCGTCAATATGTATTCCACACCATTGCAAAGCTTCAATGATATATTCTTCGGCACCCGGTACAAAGCGATTTTGGTCGGTGTCTTCAATTCGCAGTAAAAAATCGCCTCCGTGTTTTCTGGCAAACAGGTAGGCATATAAAGCAGTGCGCACACCACCAATGTGCAATGGGCCTGTGGGGCTGGGTGCAAATCGTGTTCTTACTCTTCGTAGCATTTCATTTAAAATAAAGTGCAAAGATAAAATTGCAAAAGGAGCAGAATGACCAACTTCAATTTTATTTTTAATGCCGATAAATTATTTGAACAGCGTTAAAAAACAATCCCCCTTCATGCAAAGCAAGAAGGGGGATTGTTATCAATTGTCTTAATTCAATATCTTAATGTGTATGTCAATTTTTTAACTCTGCAAGCTGTGAGGTTATGTAGCTTCCTATTTTTTTGTATTGCTCAGCTGCCGCTGCACTTTCGGGTTTTCCTTCGAGGTCTTTTATTTTACCGTTTACATATTTGCTGAGGCGGTTGAGTGATCCACTCACCTGCATATTCATAAACTTCGAACCGGAGTTGTTGGCCGTTTGTGCAAGCAGTTTTACTCCTTCATCCAATTTATCAGGAGAGCAACGCTCCAGGTATTTACCGAGGGTTTGTATGATTCCAAACTTGCTGAATCCTGATGCTTTTTCCAATGCTGTTTTCATAAAATCAAACTGAGTGTCATCGCCATATTCAGAATAAATATCGCTTAGCGAATAACGCAATGTGTTGTTATTATCACTTTCAAATTTCTTAAGCGATGACAGCTGCGCTGGATTTTTTTCGATGTAATATTCCATTGCCGTGGTCATCACATTATAAGAGGAGTCATTCATTGCGGTATTATCAAGTGCTGTATCATCAAACACTTTGTGCATAACAACCAGCGCTTCCTCGCGTACATTAGATTTCGGGTCATTTGTTACCATTCTTACAATCATCGGCTTAATGGTATTGTCTGTTTTAGCAGCAGCAGCTATATTTTTCAGAGCTAAAACTCTTATTGCATCATACTTATCCAGCAATGCACTCTTAATAGTTGTTGCCGAAGGGCTTCCTCCCTCATATGCTTTGGCAAGTTTTGATATTGCTTCGTATCTGTCTAAAAATAATGGCGCATGTGAATATTGGTAAATCCATTCTTCAGTGGTATGGTTATCCTTTTTCACACACAACAATTGTTTTTCTGCATCCACATTTACCAAATCGGGTTTGCCGGCACAGTCGAAAAACAAAATCTCTTTTTGCTCGGTAAGAGTTACTTTCTCGCGCCTAACTTTTCCCCCCTCGTAAATATCTATAGCCAGTGGAAGTTTATATAATGGTGTTTCTTTCAGATTTTGTTTCTGTTCAATAATCACGGTTTCTTTTTTTATGGTATCATTCCATGAATAACTGATTTCAATATCAGGATGTCCTTTGGCAAAAAACCACTCATTAAAAAACCAGTTAAGATCTTCGCCAGTAACAGCCTCAAATGCCAGTCGAAGGTTATGTGCTTCCACAGGTTTAAACTTATTATCATTCAGGTATTTTTTCAGTGAAGCAAAAAATGCATCATCTCCAACATATTTGCGTAACATGTGCAATATGCGTCCACCTTTGGCATAGCTATGACTGTCAAACATATCCTCTCTGTTGTTATAATAAAATCTTATCAGGTCAACCTGTTTATATTTTGATTCAGCAAGATATTGGTTCAGGTCGTTCATTATGCTGTAGTCGGCTTCATCACGACCGTATTTATATTCATTCCATAAATACTCGCCATAAGTAGCAAAAGATTCATTCAACGGAATATTGCTCCATGATTCACATGTTACCAAATCGCCAAACCAGTGGTGAAACAATTCATGTGAAATAGTTTCTTCATTGGTATAGTCCAGCAACTCGCGAGCAGTACGTTGCAGTTGTCCACCGTGAATTACGGCAGTGGTATTTTCCATTGCACCACTTACATAGTCGTGAACCACGGCTTGCGAAAATTTCTCCCATGGATAATCTACTCCCAGTTTGTTGGAAAAAAATTCAAGCATATCTGGTGTATTGCCAAAAATCGCTCTTGCATAAGGTTCGTATTCGGCATCTACGTAATAGCTTACTTCCATATTACGCCATTTGTCTTTTACCACTTTAAACGGACCTATTGCCATCATGGTCAAGTAAGGCGCTGCTGTAAAAGATTGTTTCCATGTATCGGTTCTTGTGCCATCACTGTTTTTTACTGAGGAGGTAAGTATACCATTGCTCAGGGTAACATATTTGTCGTCAGCAGTAATGCTCAGCTCCTGAGTAAATCGCTGGTTAGGCGAATCAATTGTAGGAAACCATACCGAATTACTTTGTGTTTCGCCTTGTGTCCAGAGTTGTGTAGGCTTATAGGGGTCTTTACCATCGGCATTGATGAAATAAAGTCCTTTGTCGCTGGAAATGGCTGCGCTACCACCTACTTTTTCCAACTCATCCGGTTTTGCTACATAGTCAATAAACACGGTGTATGATTCAGTGTTTTTGTACGTTTTATCAAGTGTGATAGTAAGAGAGTCGTTGCGATAATCATAGGTGAGCTTGTTTTTAGTACCTGAGGAGCCAATCAAGGACACCTCGTTTATGTCCATGCCTCGTGCATCCAGTATCAGGGTGCTTTGCGGATAAAAATGTGGCTTGGCGGTGATTTCAACTTTTCCGTACAAGTATTTTTTGCTCCAGTCGGGGCGTACCTGCAATTTCATGTGTTGCAAATCGGTAAGAATGGTGTTGCTTGCTCTGTAACCTTCAAATGCAGGCTTTACTTCAATCTCAGGAAGATCATGAACTTCAACTGCGGTTTTCTGAGCCGTTTTACAGGATGTTAAAACTATCACTGCAATGAAAAATGTAAGGAGTTGTTTATTCCAATTCATGCTATTAATTTTTTCGAATGTAAAACAATTAAATACAATTTGCGAATTTGGTTAAATTAAAGTTAAACACAAATTTTTAATAATGAATAAAATATCACTAACAAAAAGAGCCACTGAATTTTACGAGGAGAAAGGGGCCGGTAATAATGGGAAGAGGGGCTGTAACGGGTTTCTTCAAACAGGGTGTTTAATGAGATGCAATATTACTTGGTTGAAAGAATTTATTTCCGTTCGTGATGTTTTTTTAAAAATAATTTACCAGAAAAAATCCAGGTCACCAAAAAAGTAATTGAGCTTTCTTGTGCTAAGCCAGGTAGTTTCTTCCGGTGTTTTGCCTTTGGACAAAAAATTCAAATGGTTTTTCATAGTGATGTTAATTCCTCTACGTCTGCAATTATAACTCAACTCAAACATAATTACTGCAGCAAACATATTGCGTGTAGCAAATACATGGCAGGCATCAATCACATCAGCAACATGGTCTTCGCTTTTACAAATCATATCTGCCAGCATCAGTGTAGGCAAACCTTTCATTTTTCTAACAATCAAAAATGCATAGCCAACAATTTCGTTTTTCACTGATACCGATATTACCCGGAGCACTTTTTTATTACACTGCGCATATCTCCATTTCAGGTATTCCATGTCCTTTATGCGTGCATTTTCAATTTGAAAATCGGTGTTAAACACAATGGTGTTTATATCCTTAATCAGTGAATAGTTTCCACGTGAAAACATTGCAGGCAGACTTGCAAACTTTACCAATACCGCTGGAAGATAACCTCTGACATATCCGAATTTTTTCAAAAAAATATCTGTGCTCATTTCGCCTGTTGATGTCAGGAACATATCCACTCCCTTTTCTTCAAGATTGTCTTTTTCTGTCAGATAATAAAGCTTACCGAATAAACCTCCACCACGTATTTTTTCTGAAGTGAGTACATTTTGAGGAAAAGCTATGAGTAATTCCTTTCCTTCTATAGAATATCTGAAATTATTGGTTGTGGCATATCCTTCTATTTCGCCATCGCTAACTACTTTCCAAAGCGAGTTTGATTTAAAGGGGTTACAGAAATACCAATGGTTAAAATTTTGCGGTGTCAGACTTTTATTGCCATCATTGCTCACTGCTAAATCATATAACCTTGGTGTGTCTTCAGGGTTTATTCTGCTGAAACTTACTTCACTACTCATTTTCCTTTTGATTTTTTTAATTGTATAGCAAGCTCTGACATGTTTATGCTCTGCAAATTGTGTTCCCTGTTTAATTTGGAATAATGCTGAAGAATTTTTTCCAAAAAAATAAAATTCTCTTTTTGATTTGCACCAAAATTGTGAGGATGCCACCACAAATGGTAGGTGAGGTTGTGCTTTGCGGCATAGGTCATTCCCGAAGTAATTCTTTTCAATCTTAAACTATCGAACAATGACAGTTTTTTCGAATAAGGTCTTAAAAACCTACTGGAGGGAATATCAAAAGGTGTTTTACTGCCGATGTACTCATCTGCATAACAATTATGACCAGAGATATTAATATATGCATCTAACAGACGCAGTGCTCTTCGGAAATGACTTTCGCTGGCCGCATTTTTTGCATCATACAACCAGGAGTGTTCGTTACCACGATAACAAATTATTCCCAAATCGCTACATACCTTGAGATATTGTTCGTTAAACTGATTTCGTGGAAACACCAGCGATGTGAGTTTAATATTTTTCTTTTCAGCTGCACTTATCGCCTTTTCAATATCCGCTCTGAAGGCCTCCGGTGTTTGTCCGGGTTCGAGACAGTAATAATGCGAAAACGTATGAGTTCCGATTTCTTGTTCGGGATATTTTTCTATTTCAAGAAGAAGTTCTGTTGCAAAATTGTATTTATCACTCTTGTAATCTTCGCCCACTTGGTCAAAATATCCGTTATAAGGCGAAAGGTTGCTGTCGTTATACTCCGGCTTTAATGAAGGAAGGTTGCTCAACAAATCTTTTTTTGTTTCGAAAAATAAAAAACCCACCGTAGAGAAAGTCGCCTTTACATCATACTGGCGAAAGACCTTTAATATTTCAGGTAATGCCTGATGCACACCCAGAATATTCTCTCCGTAAGTAGTTTTGTTTTTTTTGTCTCTTACTCCCCACATCAGTTCAAAGTCGAGAGAAATGACAAATTTTCCGTAATTCATTTCGTACTTATTGGTGTTTCTGTTCAGGCTGAATAATTTTTGCTTTCCATGTACAAATGTAAGTTTTAAAACCTGAATACCGTTGCAGACAAACTTGTTTTTATTACTTTTGCGGTAGAGTTAATTTTAATTACAACACGTAACATGCAATTACGAAACCTTGTAAGTAAACAACTCCTGAAGAAACATTTGGCGGAAGAAACATTTAAGCGTATCACCGTTTCGTTTTATCGCTATGTAAAATTGGGAGATGTTGAAAATTTCAGAGATCAGCTTTTTAAAGAGTTCACAGAACTAAACATTCTTGGCCGCATATATGTTGCTGCCGAAGGAGTGAATGCACAAATTTGTGTGCCCGAACATAACTGGAAATCGTTTACCGACTTACTTGACGGTAACTCCTTTCTTAAAGATGTTCCTTTGAAAATTGCTGTAGAGGATGACGGAAAATCTTTTTATAAACTGATTGTCCGTATTAAAAACAAAATAGTTGCTGATGGGCTTAATGACAATGCTTTTGATGTAAGCAATGTGGGCAAACATTTATCGGCAAAAGAGTTTAACGAAGCCTTAGAAAGTCCCGACACCATTGTGGTGGATATGCGCAATCATTACGAAAGTGAGGTAGGTTATTTTGAAAATGCCTTAAAACCCGATGCCGATACTTTTCGAGATGCGCTTCCTAAAGCACTTGAAATGACTAAGGATAATAAGGATAAAAAAATACTTCTTTACTGTACCGGAGGAATACGCTGTGAAAAAGCAAGTGCTTATTTCAAGCATCATGGTTACACGGATGTAAATCAGCTTTACGGAGGTATCATACAGTATGCAAGAGATATTAAATCTGAAAAACTTGGGAATAAATATCGAGGGAAAAATTTTGTTTTTGATGAACGGATGGGCGAGCGTATCAGCGATGAGATTGTAAGCACATGCCATCAATGTGGTGAACCGTGTGATACACATGTGAACTGCGCCAATGACGATTGCCATCTTTTGTTTATTCAGTGTGATGCCTGCAAGGAGAAATATCAGGGCTGTTGCACGGTTGAATGTCAGACAATCGTTAATCTGCCATTGGAAGAGCAAAAAAAATTACGCAAAGGCAAAAAGAAAGACAACGCACATGCTGTTTATAAAAGCAGACTTCGTCCTGATTTGAAGCAACTGTTATCCGATAAAAAACACTGAAGATTTATTTTAATGCCAATCTTTCGCGCCACTGTTGGTTGAAAGAAACGGGTGCAACCTCCGGAAGTTTGCGGATTCCTGTTTTTGATTTGAGAAAAAGTGTTTCAATACAATAACGCATAGGGTTCACTGCCTTCCAATTCATAAACTCACGCTTGAGCATAGTCTTTTTCCAAACCATATAAAAGAGCCGCTCTTTTTGTGGTCGCAGTTTTTGCTGCACCTGCACATGACGGTTTTCGAGGTTGATATCGGTGAAATCTATTCTAACCGGACAAACCACATTACACTGTCCGCACAGAGGAGTGTTGTAAGCATAGTGTCCGAAGTCTTTATATCCGCCAAGGGCGGGAGCTTTGGCAAACAGCAATGGGCCATAATCATTTTGGTGGCCTCCCGAAAAACCTATGCTGTGAACCACGGAACTTGATTCATGACATGCTCCGCTATTGATACAACGAAGTAGCTGACGGAGTTTTATGTTTTCGAGTAATGCACTTCGGCCATTGTCCACCAACAACACGTACACTGCAGCACCATGGTTTTCATTAGCAGCAGTTATCATTCTGAAGTTATTTCTGATATTCGGTTGTGTAGGATTGGCAGATAAAATGCTTATTAAAACCTCGGCATCATAAGGCGAAGAAAGAATACTGTCAATAGGAGCAAGGTACAATGTCACATCTTCCGATGCAGACTGTCGTAGCATTGTCTCCGATTCATCTCTGGAAATGATTGTTGCAGGCTCTGATGTAATAAATGTTGCATCACGCACCAGCATTTTTTTTCCATTCACCGATTCTGATAACGGAAGATTCAACTCCTGTTGCAAACGGGAATTTACTTCAATATTTGAAAGATTGTATTTTCGTGCAATGGTGTTTATCTCCTGTAAAGTCTGTTCGCTATCGAGCGCCCAAAGCACTTTTATACCGGCTTTAATACAATTTGCTTCAAACGCTATAAGTAGTTTGTCAATACTTTCAACTGATTTCCAACGAATGTATGCGGCACGTTTGGTTGCAAGCTCATAATCGGAGAAAAGAGTGTTGTTGTTTTTCCTTCGTTGGTTCTGATGAGCAATTGCTTGTTCAAAACGCTGTCTGGTTTTTCCTTCCTTTAAAGTATCGGCTACTGTTTTTCTAAATTCTGTTTCTTTCAACATGGCAAATATTTTTTATTACAAACCATATTTATCTATCAGATATATCATTGCTGCCATGGTTGCAGCCCCCAGTTGTAATTCCCTTCTGTTTACGTTTTCGAAAACATCATTAGGATTGTGGTGAATATCGAAGTAACGTTGTGTATCAGGAAAAAGCCCTAGTAAAAAAGTATTTTGTTTGAGCAGAGGACCTATATCCACACCTCCACCTTCTAATTCAAAACTATGAATCATATAAGGAGCAAATAAGTGCTTCCATTTAAGAATTTTTTCTCTTTGCAATGAATCGCCTTTCATAAAAAACCCTCTGGGTGTAAATCCTCCGGCATCTGATTCAATTGCGGCAATATGTTTCTCTTTGTTTTGTAAAGAAAGTTCAGCATATTTTTTTCCTCCTCTATTGCCATTCTCTTCATTCATAAAAGCAACTGCACGAATGTTATGTCTGGGAACTACTCCTGCTTTTTTCAATAAATTAAGCACCTCCATTGACTGAACAACACCGGCACCATCATCATGAGCACCTTCTCCGATATCCCAGGAATCAAGGTGACCACCAACCACAAGATACTCGTCTTTGAATTCGCTGCCATTAAGCTGGCCTACCACATTATAAGAAGGTGCATCAGGCAACATCTTACAGTGCATTTCGAGTTTTATTTTCAGTGATGGGTCTTTTTTAAGCATTAACGAAAGCTTTTCTGCATCATTGGTACTGATAGCACAAGCAGGAATTTTTTGGACACTGTCAGCATAATTCATTACTCCTGTATGAGGAAAATCGTCCAACGATGGATTTACCGAACGGATAATAACTGCAATAGCACCAAGAGGCGCTGTTTTAACAGCACAAGCCCAGCGTATCATAAATGCATTATCGTATGCTTCAAACGTATTTGCCTTTTTTGCATCCATACGTTCATTCAGAAAAACAATTTTCCCTTTGATGGCCTCAGGGGAAATGTTATCAAGAGCCTCTAGCGATTCCACCTCTGTTACCCCTGCTAACAGCGGGCTATTACCTGTTCCGACACTGCCTCCGAGAGCCAGAACATTCAGTGGAATAATGTTTCTTGATTTAGAGGGAAATATGGTTGCTTTTTCGCGTTCACCTCTCTGCCAGTGTGGTACCATCACATCCTGTTTAAACACGGTATCTGCACCAAAATCTTTCATTGATTTTTCTGTCCAGCGTACTGCTGCCTCTGCCTGCGGTGAGCCGCTCAGCCGGTTTCCTATATTTTTGCAAAGAACCCTGAGGTGGTTATAGGCCTCTCCCTTTTCCAATGATTCATCAAAAATTTTGCGAATTATCAATGAATCCTCCTTTTGCGCCTGAGAATAAAATGAAAAAGATAAAAACACAACAATTGCCAGAATATATTTCATTTCCATTAATTTGGCTGTGAAAATAATAAAGACACCAACAGTATTTTCTGACTTAATAAATAGTTTTCAGCAAACAAGTACCCATATAATTCGTTTAAAAGATAAAATTCAATAAATCCATGTCGCACAAAAGTTATCATGCAGGATGTTGTAATATTGGCGAAAAGGAAGTACATGTAAGGCAGAAGTTTTTATATTTATTTCTTGTTGTTTCCGCTATACTTACTATTGCCGTGCGATTAGCTTGTGCAAAATGGCTTGCTGTATTGCTGTTTATTGCTGCTTTTGCAACCATTATTTTGTTTATTGAAGTACTAACACGCTTTTGTGTATTATTCGCTTTTTTTAGTCTTCATAACTTTAAGGAACTGGGAAACCTTGAAAGTGTGGAGGATCGCCAATGCAGAAAAAAAGATATTGTAAAGGCAACGAATCTCGTTTTCCTTTCGTTGGTTGCGGCATTGTTATATACCTGGGTTATATACCGTATCAGTTGTTGAAGCTGTTGTAAGAAAAGCTACCCCATCAAAAGCCCTTAATTGCTTTTAATTGTACTGATAATTATTTGTTTTTCATTGATCACCAAAAGGTTGTTTTACTTGTTTTTCCTTATTATCAGATAATAATCAAATAATTTGTTGATAATTATCATCTGAAAAAACCATGCCTCCTCTTCATCTCTTTTTTACTTTTGTGCCGTCTTTAATATATAATCAAATTAATTATGAAATCCATTAAAAATGTAACACTTAAAACTCTGGCAGTGCTTGCGGGAGTCATAGTATTTTATGCTTGTGGCAGCAGTGAACAAAAGAAAGAAGAAACTACCGACTCAAAAACATTAGTTAAAGAAGCTGAAGAAGTAAAGGCCGAAGATAACTCTAAGGGTGTAGGAAAATTTACACATGTAGATGTAAGCCCAACCCTCGACAAACAAATGGCTGATGCAGGGAAGAAAATTTATGACGTAAAATGTTCTGCCTGCCATCGTTTAACAGATGAAAAATTAGTGGGTCCGGGATGGAAAAATGTAACTAAAACACGAACAGCCGAATGGATTATGAATTTCGCTACAAACCCCGATGAAATGCTTGATACCGATGCTATAGCACAAGGATTACTGGAAGAGTGTTTGGTTCGTATGCCTAATCAGGGATTGTCGGATGATGATGCCAGACATGTTTACGAATTTATGCGTGAAAATGACGGAGTAAAATAACTATTGGAACTAAATTTATAAATATAATATGAGACAATCTGAATTAAAAACGCTGGCGCTTCTTGCAATAGCGTTTGCAACAACCGTCTTCTCCTGTAAACCCAAAAACGTAAGTACAACTACGTCAGGAGATGCTGCACAAAAAGTCTATGTGGCTCCCGGCAAATACGATGAGTTTTACAACTTCGTTTCCGGTGGTTTCAGCGGACAGATGGCCGTTTATGGCATTCCTTCGGGAAGACTTTTTAAAGTTATTCCTGTATTCTCTGTAGATCCGGAAAAGGGATATGGCTACAGTGAAGAAACAAAGCCAATGCTTAACACATCGCATGGTTTTGTTCCTTGGGACGATTTACACCACATCGCATTATCAGAAACAGATGGTGTGCATGATGGTCGCTGGGCTTTTGGAAACGGAAATAACACTCCCCGCATTGCGCGAATTGATATGAAGACTTTCAAAACAGCAGAAATCCTTGAAATTCCTAACAGTGCCGGAAACCACTCTTCTCCGTTTATAACAGAGAACTCAGAATACGTTATTGCAGGAACTCGTTTTGCTGTTCCTATGCCTGATAGCGATATGGATGTTCCTATCAATACTTATAAAGATAATTTTAAAGCTACTGTAAGCTTAATCAGCGTTGATAAAGAAAGTGGAAAAATGAATATCGCTTTCCAAATTCTGTTACCCGGGGTTGACTTTGACCTTGCAAGAGCAGGAAAAGGAAAATCACATGGTTGGTTTTTTGTAAGTTGCTATAATACCGAGAGAGCTAATACGCTTCTTGAAGTTAACTCCACCAAAAATGATAAAGACTTTATCATGGCTGTGAATTGGAAAAAAGCTGAAGAATACGCAAAAGCAGGCAAGGGTGTTAAGAAGAGTGTGAATTATGCTCATAATACCTATAATGATAATACCCACTCTGCTACTTCTGTAATGGAAAAAGAAGTGTTAATGCTGGATCCAAAAGATTGTCCTGATATGATTTATTTTATGCCATGTCCTAAAAACCCACATGGTTGTGATACCGATCCAACAGGTGAATACATTGTAGGTAGCGGTAAACTTGCTGCTGTAATTCCGGTATTCTCTTTCACAAAAATGCTGGACGCTATTGACAAAAAGACTTTTGAAGGTAGCTATGCCGGAATCCCTGTATTAAAATATGATGCCGTATTACATGGTGAAGTTAAAAAGCCGGGATTAGGACCTTTGCATACAGAGTTTGATGCCAATGGAAATGCTTATACATCTATGTTCGTATCGTCAGAAGTAGTTAAATGGCGTATAAGTGATCTTCAGGTGTTGGATCGTGTTCCAACTTACTACTCCGTAGGTCACCTGAGTGTACCCGGTGGTCCAACTAAAAAGCCATGGGGTAAATATCTTATCGCTTATAATAAGATTACCAAAGACCGTTACCTGCCAACAGGTCCTGAGTTGTGTCAAAGTGCACAGCTTTATGACATCAGTGGTGATAAAATGAAACTTCTTCTCGATTTCCCAACAATTGGTGAGCCTCACTATGCTGAAGCTATACCAGCTGATATGGTATCTAAAAACTCAGTGAAGTTTTTCAAGATAGAAGAGAACAAAAATCCTTATGTAACAATGGGTGAAAAAGAAGCAAAGGTTGAGCGTAAAGGAAATGAAGTGCATGTTTATTTAACAGCAATACGTTCACACCTTACTCCTGATAATATTGAAGGTGTTAAATTAGGTGATGTGGTTTACTTCCACGTAACCAACCTTGAACAAGATTGGGATGTACCACACGGATTTGCAGTAAAAGGAGCAAACAATGCTGAGTTACTTGTTATGCCTGGTGAAACACAAACATTGATGTGGAAACCGGAGAAAGTAGGTGTGTATCCAATATATTGTACTGACTTCTGTTCTGCGCTCCATCAGGAAATGCAGGGTTATATCAGAATCAGTGCTCCGGGTAAAAATGTTCCCTTAACATTTAGCACCGGAACAAATCAACCAAAATTAGAAGAAGATAAATTTTAATTTAACTATCACCTCATTGCTATGTTCAATAGCAATGAGGTGATTAATACCAAAACGCAATGAAAAAGTACAGATTTTATTCTTTAGCATTAGTTGCTGCATTAACTTATGCATGTAACAGTCCTGCTCCTGAAAACAAAACAGAAGCGGGAAGTACCACACAGGAAGCTCCCGTTGGTGGGCAAGAGGCCGTTCAGGATAACGACTCACAAAAAGATGTAGTAAAGATTGCCATAGGATCAGCAGATCATACCACTCTGGTTGCTGCACTTAAGCAAGCTGATTTAGTTACTGTATTATCCAATGCAGGACCTTTTACGGTTTTTGCTCCTACCAACGAAGCCTTTAATAAATTACCTAAAGGTACCGTTGAAGACCTGATGAAACCGGAAAACAAAGCAAAACTTCAGGACATTCTGGAATACCATGTATCAGTAGGTGTATTTAAACCCGAAATGTTTCAGGATGGTCAAACCATCAATCAGGCTAATTCAAAAAACATTAGTCTTTCTGTAAAAGATGGTAAGATTATGGTTAATAATCAAGCTAATATTATTGCATCAATTCCTGCTGCCAATGGCATTATACATGTTATTGATGCTGTATTAGTGCCAACAGACCATTAAAAAAACATTTTGTCAAACACCCCTTTCTTATGCAAAAATTAAGTAGTCTTTCAAGAGTCATTGTTGCGCTAAGTTCATTATCTATCATCATTACTTTTTTTATACCGTTTTGGCGGATAGATTTATTTGCTCCACAATATCCGGAAGGGCTTACGATGAAAATCTGGTTTTATAAACTTACCGGTGATGTTGATATTATTAATGGTTTGAACCATTACATCGGTATGAAAAAAATCAGCGTAACCATGTTCCCTGAGTTTACATACCTCGTATATGTAGTAGCGGCATTCATTCTCTATGGATTATTAGCTGCAATTACAGGAAGCCGTAAACTGTTATTCAGTTACCTGGTTGTGTCCGCTTTAGGTGGTATTTTGGCTCTATACGATTTTTATCAATGGACTTATGATTACGGGCATAACCTCAGCGATGATGCACCAATTAAAGTTCCGGGTATGGCCTATCAGCCTCCGATAATTGGTCATAAACAACTGTTGAACTTTGATGCATTTTCAATGCCTGATTTAGGCGGTTACATCGTTGTTGCTTCTGTTGTTATTGCAGGTATTGTATGGTTTATTGAATGGAGAAAACACAAAGCTGCATAATGAATAAATGGGGTTTTCTTTTGTTGTTATTTATTGTTGTATCCTGTACTCAACAACCAGAACCACTTATTGCAGGTAAAGACAGTTGTTATCATTGCAAAATGCCGGTAGCCGATACCCGCTTTGGGGCTGAACTTATTACCAATAAGGGACGCATTTACAAATTTGATGATATAAACTGCATGATACTGTGGAAAAACCAGCCCGAAAACAAAGATTTGAAATTTAATAATGTTCTTGTTGTAAATTACTTTGATAAAACTGATTTGTTAGAAGCGGCAAATGCCATTTTCATAAAAAGTGCCGATATTCGCACTCCAATGAACAGTGGGTTTGCTGCTTTTAAATCAGAAGAGAATGCGCGAAAGGTTTTAAATGAATACGGAGGAGATATTTTTAATTGGGAAAAAGTTGTGGCAACATATCCTTAACGGGGTTACCAAAATTTTACCGTTTTTTATTTTTATTGTTGTTGTTTTTCCACTACAAGCCGCAGTGGTTAACGTTTCCAAACAAGATAAAATATCTTCGATAAAACAAGCCATAGCAATTGCACTGCCGGGTGATACTGTCATTATTCATGGCGGAGTTTATAAAGAGAAAAATATAGTTATCAATAAAAAATTAACCTTGCTGGGAAAAAACAACCCGGTGCTTGACGGTGAAAACAAATACGAAATTCTTACTATAAAAGATGTTGCGGGAGCGGTAGTCTCTGGAATAACTTTTCAGTTTTCCGGTTTCTCCTCTCTGAAAGATCTTGCCGCAATTAAGGTTATTGACAGTCGGCAGATTCTTATTTCCAATAACACCATTCTTAATACACATTTTGCAATATTTATTGCCAGCAGCGACAATTTCAGGATTGAAGGAAATCAAATAAGAGGAACTCCGGGTGATGATGAACAATCAACAGGAAATGGAATTCACCTCTGGAAAAACAGTTATGCAACTATTGTAAATAATCGTATAACCGGCCATCGCGATGGTATATATTTTGAGTTTGTACAACACTCCACCATCAGCAATAACTATTGCAAAAACAATATTCGATATGGTTTGCATTTTATGTTTTCTAATAATGATGAGTATATAAAAAATACCTTTGAAGAAAACGGTGCAGGTGTAGCGGTAATGTTTTCGCATCATATACACATGTACAGCAATCATTTTATGAATAATCAAGGGGCTTCAACATATGGCCTTTTGCTGAAAGAAATTAATGACGGTATTATTAAAGACAATGTTTTTGAACAAAACACTATCGGCATTTATCTCGAAGGAACTAACCGTATTGATGTAATCAACAATCAATTTATCCGCAATGGATATGCCCTTCGTATTCAGGCCAGTTGCAACAACAATAATGTTCACAGTAATAATTTTTTTGAAAACACTTTTGATGTAGCTACTAACGGAAGTTTGGTACTAAATAATTTTAACGGTAACTACTGGGATAAATACGATGGATACGATCTTAAACATGATGGCGTTGGTGATGTGCCGTATCGTCCTATAAGCTTATTCAGTATGGTTATTGAAAATATTCCGGTGGCTTCCATATTTTTGAGAAGTTTTGTTGTTTTTCTACTCGATCAGAGCGAAAAAATCATACCCAGTATTACACCCGAAAATCTGGTTGATAACACTCCTTTGATGAAACCTGTAAAGATGTGATAGAAATAAAAAGTATAAATAAACGATTCGGAAAACTACACGTCCTAAAAGATGTTTCCGTTCAGATAAAAAAAAGTAATTCTGTTGCATTACTTGGTCCTAATGCTTCAGGTAAAACCACCTTTATTAAATGTCTGCTAGGTATGTTGATTCCTGACTCGGGTCAGATAGAGATTAACAATCAGTCTATCATGGGCGATTATAAATATCGCAACATGATTGGTTACATGCCGCAGATAGGCCGCTATCCGCAGAACATGACCATCGAACAAGTTTTCGACATGATTCTTGAAATACGAAAGACATCTTTAAGCGGTGCCGATACAGAGCTGATTGATGCATTCGGACTCCGATCATTGTTTTCAAAAAGAATGGGCACGCTCTCCGGAGGAACCACACAAAAAGTAAGTGCCTGTCTGGCATTTTTGTTTTCACCGGAAATAATCATTCTGGATGAGCCTACTGCAGGACTTGACCCACTATCATCAGAAATACTTAAAGAAAAAATCAAGCAGGAAAGAATAAAAGGGAAAATTATACTCATCACTTCGCATATACTAAGTGAGTTGGATGAGTTGGTTTCCGAAATAATGTATCTCCGGGAAGGAAGTCTTGTATTTCATTCAAGTATTGAAGAGCTTCAGAACCGAACCGGTGAAAAGTCTGTTTCAAAAGTAATAACTTCAATTTTAAAAACACCTTATGAATAAGATTGTCAAATACGTTATGATTGATATTCTGAAAAGTAAGGTGGTATTAACCTATCTTCTTTTCTTGATTATCATCTGTTTCAGCATTTTTAATCTGGACGATAACACTACCAAAGGAATATTAAGCTTACTCAACATCATTCTGTTTATCGTACCGCTGATAAGTTTAATCTACAGTACTATTTATATTTTCAACTCGGGTGAGTTTATTGAGTTACTGGTAGCACAACCCATATCCCGAAAAAAATTAATTACCAGTATTTACGCTGCTGTTTCATTATCATTAGTAACAGCATTTATTTTGGGAACAGGGATTCCTATCTTAATTTACTCTCCTGATAAAACAGGTTTTCTGTTTATCATTACCGGAGCACTTCTAACCTTAATATTTACTTCGTTGGCATTTTTAGGTTCGGTAATCACGCGTGACAAAGCCAAAGGAATAGGTATGGCTATTTTTATTTGGTTGTTTTTTTCCATTCTCTACGATGGAATTTTACTCTTAATCATGTTTCAGTTTAATGATTATCCTATAGAAAAATTACTGATGGTGCTTAGTTCCTTTAATCCTGTTGATATTTCAAGAATCCTGATTCTTATTCACACGGATTACTCAGCACTGATGGGTTATAGCGGTGCTTTATTTAAAGAGTTCCTTGGATCACAAAAGGGTTCGGTGGTTATTTTTATTATTCTGATTGCTTGGGTTATAATTCCGGCTATTGCTGCTATACGTAAATTTATACGTAAAGATTTTTAGTCTCCTTGAAATAAAATCAAAAACTGACTATCAGACCGCCAACCACATCTATGTGTGCCAACCCCTGCGTTTGATTATCGTTTAAAGTTATTCTGGTTTTCACTCCGTTTTCCGTTTGGTCATACTCTGACAAAGAGCCCATGATATAATCAAACCCTAATGTTACTGCTATATTTCTGGTGAGCGACAGTGCATAACCTGCCGATAGATTAATACCCGCAGTATATCCTTTTATTAGAACTTTATTATCAGCAATTCTTGCATCATCTCTGTAACTTATAAAAGCCAGGCCTCCGTCAAACATAAAGTATCCGGTTTGTGAGCGGTTGAAAACTCTACCGCTGAAAGTAGCTGCAAAAGAATTTATGGCAATATCATCAGACAATACTCCGTAATAATTATGGCCGTTATATTCCATATACAAGTTGTTAAACTGTACTTCTGATAAATGAGAATTGAATTTTAATCCTACTCCGAATTTCTTTTTGAAATAATACTTACCGGCAATTGAATAACTCTTTCCACTTTTTAAGTCTTTGATATAGGCTTTCTCCAATGGAGTAGCAGCCGGATCGGTCTGTGCCACACGCCAACTCAAACCACCCATCATTGATATACTGAATTTATTTACCTTTCTTACTGAATCTATAGGTGCGCTGCGTTTTTGTGCACTTACATTAATAACTCCAAAAAATAAAATAAAGAGAATTAGTTTTTTCATATCAGGCTTTTTAACAGTCTATTTTATCTACTCGTCTTTGATGTCTTCCTCCTTCAAAAACAAATTCAAAAAAACGTTCAACTATTTCAAATGCCGTTTTATCATCTACAAATCTTGCAGGAATACACAGGATATTGGCATTGTTATGCTGACGTGCCAGCTCAGCAATTTCAGGAGTCCAGCAAAGTGCTGCACGTATTCCATGATGTTTGTTGGCGGCCATTGCAACACCATTGCCACTTCCGCATAGCAATATTCCCTTTTCAAACTCACCCGACTCTACAGATAGTGCAACTTGATGAGCATAATCGGGATAGTCAACCGAATCGGCACTAAAGGTGCCTTTATCAGTAAATTCATAACGTGCTGAAAAGGCTTTTTTTATCTTTTCTTTCATTTCGTAACCGGCATGGTCACTTCCTATTACTATCTTTTGCATTTGATTTTATGTTATGAACCTATATTAACATCATAATTTTTATTACCTGATTTTTAATGCTTTAATTCTGTGTAAAATTAACAACTATCTTGTTCATATTTATATTTTCTGTTGAAACAAATTCATTTTTTTTAATTGCTTTGTTCATTCCCTTATACACATATATTCTTTTTGCCCTTTTCAAAATTTTAAGCATCCCTATTTTTAACGAACTTTGCACCTTTTAATTCACTATATCGCTGCAATTATTAACCTGTTTTTACAAACATTATCAGTTATTAACCGTTGTTAATATAAATTTCTATATCTTTAAAAATCATTTCTTTAAAGATTTATAAAAAGTACATAAACTGTTAATCAACTACTAATAACGTTGAAAACAAGATAACACTTTAAAAGTTATACAGCTTATTAACCGCATAATAACATATAATCTTTATTTAAATATTAAATATATTATTTATTCTATTGTCAATTAAAATCATGAATTCAGAATCAACCACGCTGATTAAAAAATATGGATATTTGCCTGAAGAGGTATCGCCAACAATGGACTTATTTGCAGAAATAGAAAAGTTAAAAAAAGAAAAGAATGCTGTTCTTCTCGCTCACTATTATCAGGATTCAGACATACAAGATGTTGCTGATTTTATTGGTGATAGCCTTGCATTGGCACAGAAAGCTGAAAAAACTGATGCTGACATGATTGTGTTTGCAGGAGTTCATTTCATGGCGGAAACAGCAAAACTTTTAAACCCAACAAAGAAAGTTGTTATTCCTGATTTGAATGCAGGATGTTCACTGGCTGACAGTTGTTCGCCCAAGGCATTTAAAGAGTTCATAGCGCAGTATCCCGATCATATTGTAATTTCCTACATCAATTGTTCGGCAGAAATAAAAGCCCTGAGTGATATTATCTGCACATCCAGCAATGTGGCTAAAATTATAGAAACATTACCTCCCGATCAGAAAATAATTTTTGCTCCTGACAAAAATTTGGGTGCATACATCATTAAAAAAACCGGAAGACAAATGGTGTTGTGGAATGGCAGTTGTATTGTTCATGAAATTTTTTCAGAACAAAAAATTGTGAAGCTAAAGGAACAACATCCCAAAGCGCTTGTGATAGCACATCCCGAATGTGAAGAACAGGTGCTGTTGCATGCTGATTTTATTGGCTCTACAACAGGCTTGCTTAAATATACCCAAACCAATGCTGCAAAAGAATTTATTGTAGCAACAGAAACAGGAATATTATATCAGATGCAGAAAGCATCGCCTGATAAAACTTTTATTCCCGCACCACCTGATAATAATTGTGCATGTAATGATTGTCCATACATGAAACTAAACACGCTTGAAAAAGTGTACCTGTGTATGAAAAACGAAGTTCCTGAAGTAACTATTCCCGAACACTTACGAGAAGATGCACTTAAACCACTGAAACGAATGCTTGAAATATCGGCTAAATATGGGCTATAAAAGCTCCTTTATAATTCTTTTTTTATTTTTTCAATTATCCGGTTTTAGTCAGACTGATACTACAGCTACAAATGGATATAAGATATTTTATTATCCAAACGGAAAGAAAAGCAGCGAAGGAAATTTTGATAACGGAAAGCCTGAAGGTGTATGGAAATCATATTACGAAAATGAAAAACTGAAATCAGAAGGTGAACGAAAAAATAATCAGCCGGAAGGATTATGGAAATTTTATTCCGATGCAGGAACACTAACATCTGAATTTAATTATACAAGCGGTAAGAAGAATGGTGTGCAAAGAACCTATTATTCCAATGGCAATATTAAGTCAGAAGAAAACCTGACGGATAATGTGCGCAATGGATGGTATAAGGAATTTGGTGAAAGCGGAAAAGTTATTTCAGAAACACCCTTTAAAAATGGAGTGGAAGAAGGTGTTGCAAAGGAATATGCCGAAGATGGAAGAATAGTTACCATTACCCGTTACAGTGAAGGTTATGTAAAAAATGTGGAACACCTGAACCGCATTGATAAGTTCGGTTTAAAGCAGGGAGTATGGAAAACATTTTATCCGAATGAAAAAATTAAAACAGAAGCAGAATATCTGGATGATAAATTGAATGGTTTTTACAGGGAATACTCTGAAAACGGAACTCTTACTAAAAATGAAAAATATAAAAACGGTGAACCCGTAATTGAAAAAGAAAATACTTCGAAACTTGAGTTAGAGAGAAATTTTCATCCGAATGGAAAACTTAAATCCATTGTAAATGTGATAGACGGAAAAAAAGAAGGAACAGAAAAAATATTTGATGAACAGGGTAAAATCATTTCTGCTAAACTTTATAAGGATGATAAAATTTCCGGTGAAGGAATGGTTGACGAGAACAATCAAAAACAGGGATGGTGGAAATATTTTTATGATGATGGGAGCATACGAGGTGAAGGAGCTTACAAAGACGGAAAGAAAGAAGGACCATGGAAATATTTCTTTCAGAACAACAGTGTGCAGCAGACAGGAGATTATGTAAACGGATTGCCACAGGGAGAGTGGAAATGGTTCTTTAAAGACGGAAGCCTACGCAGAGATGAAACTTACGACAAAGGGAAAGAAAATGGTATTTCAAAGGAATATAACGATTCACTCAAACTAATAGCTACAGGCAATTATATAGAAGGCAACAAAGAGGGATTGTGGAAATACGACAATGGTGAATATATTGCAGAAGGAGAATATCGCGATGGAAAAAAATTTGGAATGTGGCATCAGACTTACAGAAACGGCAAACCTGCTTTTTCGGGAAAATATAATGATGGGCTTGAAGAGGGTGAACACCTTTACTATAATGAAAATGGGAAGTTGAGAGAATCCAGAAACTATCAGCATGGCTTGCGCAACGGACTATGGAAAACGTATGATGATAATGGCAATCTGATATTAAGCGTTCAGTACAATGCGGACAGAGAAACCAGGATTGACAACATCAGAGTAAACTAAGAGATGAAAGTAGGTTTGTTTTTTGGCTCCTTTAATCCTGTGCATAACGGCCACATGATTATTGCAAATTATTTTGCTGAATTTTCAGACCTGGGACAAGTGTGGTTTGTTGTTTCGCCACACAACCCGCTGAAAGCTGCCGGTAGTTTATTAAACGATTATCAGCGATTGCAGTTGGTAGAAATGGCTATTGGCGACTATCGCAAAATAAGATTGTCGAAAATAGAATTTGGTCTCCCGAAACCTTCTTACACCATTAACACACTTGCCCACCTTCAGGAAAAATTTCCTAAACATGAATTTGTTTTAATCATGGGAAGTGATAATCTGCACACATTTCATAAGTGGAAAAACTATGAGCAGATTCTGCAATATTATTCTATATATGTTTATCCGCGACCGGGGTATGACGGAGGCGATTTTAAAAATCATCCTAAGATAAAATTTATTGACGCACCGTTGATGGAAATATCATCTACGTTTATTCGCAATGCCATTAAATCAAAAAAAGATGTGAGGTTTATGATGCCTGAAAAAGTTGCGGATTATATTGATGAAATGAATTTTTACAGAAAGTAATGAGAGAAGGAAAACGGAGCTTGTTTAAAGCGCCTTCGTTGCTTCAACAATAAGTCCGGGTCTGTTTTCCAATGGTTCTATATTTGGCATAGCACCTTTATATCTTTCCACCTGAGTTATATTTTTAAATCCCGCCTTTTCAAGTAATGTTTTCATGTCGTCAAAATCGTACATAAAACGATGATGACTAAAGGGGTCGGTCAGGTCCACATACGGTTCGGTTAATAAATATCGAGCAGCTGACGAATCACCGTTATCATAATCTTTAGTGGCTTGCTTTAACTTATTTACATCACTTTCCAAGCTTGGCACTACAATGTGTATCATTCCTCCCGACTTGAGCACCCGATAGGATTCTATTGCCATAAACAATGCGGTATTGTATGACAAGTGTTCAAAAAAGTGACTAGTGAAAACATTTGAAACGACTCCATTTTTATATGGAATACCATAAAACAAATTGTGATGTAAAATGCGGGACGACCTTACTTTCTTATAGAAATCTTTAAAAGAAGTTTTTTTACTTCGGCTCGAAAGAGGATAAACCATACGTAATAAAAATGCAGGCATATTCAGAAATAAAATAGTGATACCTCCACTAATACCTATCCAACCCTGTGGTGAAGTGGTGCTGCTTCCTAAGTTTATTCCAAAATATTTTTTATCATCAAAAGGTAATCGTCTGTTTTTCTTTAAAAGTAATATAAAGGAGTTTAAGGTATCTGTCATCAGGAATTTAAAAAAAACCGACATGATTTTTTTTGCTCCTCTCCGTTCAACAATTTTAATTTTTTCCATATCGGCAAAATTATAGATTCTAATGATTCTTATCTTTTACCCCTTCTCTTTTTTCCTCCTGAAAAATTATTCGGTTTTCTTTTTTTATCGCTTCTTTTAAAGGGATTTACTTCAGCAGCGCTGTTTTCATCGTAAATAATAAAATCAATTTGTTTACGAATGATGTCTGTATTTTTAACTGCAACCAGAAGTTCATCGCCTAAGGTGTATTTTTTACGAGTGCGGTTTCCCACAATGCAAAAATTCTTTTGGTCCAATTCGTAATAGTCATCATTCAAATCACGAAGCCTGATCATCCCTTCACATTTATTTCCTTCCAGTTCAACATAAATTCCCCAGTCGGTAACTCCTGAAATAACTCCTTTAAAAATTTCATTCTTACGTTCAGCAATATATTGCACTTGTTTGTACTTGATGGACGAACGTTCGGCATCGGCAGCATTTATTTCCTGTTCAGTACTGTGTTTACATTTTTCTTCGTATTCATCTTTTGATACACTTTTGCCTCCCGCCATATAAAGCTCCAGCAAGCGGTGAACCATCACATCGGGATAACGTCTGATGGGCGAAGTGAAATGCGTGTAGTATTCAAAGGCCAATCCGTAATGTCCGATATTGTCAGTTGAGTAGGCCGCTTTGGCCATACTTCTTATAGCTAACTGTTCAAGCATGCTCTGCTCACGTTTGCCATTCACATCCGATAGCATTTTATTGATGGAGTGTGCAGCTTCTTTGCCCGAAGAATTATTGATACGATATCCGAATTGTGCTGCAAAAACTTTAAAGTCGCTTAGTCGGTCTTCAACCGGAACATCATGTATGCGGTAAACAAATGTTTTAGGTTCTGAACTTTTCTTTTTCGTTATTTCTTTATTTTTTCCAATATACTCTGCTACTTTTCGGTTTGCCAACAACATAAATTCTTCAATAAGTTTATTAGAGTCCTTACTTTCTTTCAGATAAATTCCTATGGGATTGCCCTTTTCATCAAGACGGAATTTAACTTCTGATTTTTCGAAACTGATAGCTCCGTTACGCATACGCTCTTTACGCAGTTGTTTGGCAAGGGTATTGAAAGTAGAAAGTTCATTGCAGAAATCACCTTTTCCGGTTTCAATTATTTCTTGTGCTTCTTCATAGGTAAACCTTCTGTCGGAGTTTATAATGGTTTTGCCATACCATTCTTCAACAACTTCTGCATGGGAGTTTATTTCAAACACTGCCGAAAAACATAATTTTTCTTCTTTAGGTCGCAGTGAACAAATTACGTTTGATAATTTTTCGGGCAGCATGGGAATTACTCTGTCCACAAGGTAAATAGAAGTTGCGCGATTATAGGCTTCTGCTTCCATTGCAGTGCCGGGCCTTACGTAATGTGAAACATCGGCAATATGAATTCCTATTTCTACATTATCATTATCGAGTTTTCGGATAGAAAGAGCATCATCAAAATCTTTTGCATCTACCGGATCAATAGTGAAGGTGGTTATTTTTCGGAAGTCGCGTCTTTTTTTAATTTCTTCTTTACTTATTTTTTCTGAAATTTTTTCAGCTTCTTTTTCTACTTCAGGAGGAAATGTTTCAGGCAATCCATACTCTACAATAATGGCATTCATTTCGGCAATATGTTCTCCCGGAGTACCAAGAATTCTTTTGATTTCACCTGTAGGGTTTCTCGAATCGCTATCCCATTCCGTAATACGAACAATTACCTTATCGCCATTTCTTGCGCCATTCAGGTTTTTTCCGGGAACAAAAACATCGGTATGCATTTTTGAGTCATCGCAAACCACAAAGGCATAACTTCCGCTGTGCTGCAGTGTGCCGGCAAATTCAAGTCGTGCTCGTTTGATAACTTCAATTACTTCACCTTGCTGACGTTTGCCTTCGCGATGGGCCAACAAACTTATTTTTACGGTATCACCATTCAGTGCATTTCCGGTAAGACGGGCGGGTATCTGAATATCTTCCTTAAAATCCTTGTTCGCAACATACCCTTCACCTTTTGAAGAGATGTCTATAACACCTTCAATAAATTTTACAGTAGGAAGTAATTTATAGCGATAAGGCTGCACTTCTGTCAAATCCCCTGAGTCAACCAGTTCTTTCAGCATTTGCTGCAAATATTCATCCACATGTTTCTTGTCTGCAAAGAGCAGTTGTTTAATGGTTTCATCACTTAGATTAATTTCCGCTTTGCGCCATGCCTGTTTTGTATTAAACGTGGCGTTGGGTTGTTTCATAAAAGTCTGGAGTAGCTCCTCTTTTATTTCATCCCATTGTTTTTTTGATAATGATATTTTCTTTTTTGCCATGGATGTATAATTGTAAAAGTAGCAGTCGGCAGCCAAACTAATCAGGCGCAGAACTACCTTTTTAAAAACTTATAAACAAGAAATTTAGTACAGATGCGGTTTTAATTCTTCCGCTAAATCTTTTGCATATTTAAAACCATTCATTCGCCAAACGAGTTTTCCGCCAACAAATAATGCCAGTACCGGAACACTGCGAATATTGAAAGCTTCGGCAATGGCAACTTCGGTATCTACGTTTATTTTTTGAATATGCAGTTGAGGAAGTATAACATTTAATTCATCAAGTACGGGGCTAAGCCATTTACAAGGCTCGCACCAATCGGCATAAAAATCAATAAGCAAATAGGGGTGTTTGTTGGTTAAGTCAGTTAAAGGCATCAGAAAGTGTAGTGGTTAGCTTATTTTATTGTCAAGAAAAAGCACGAAATCTTCAAAGTCATTAACCAATCTTACGTTTTGCGGAATATGTAAACAGTGGTTCAAGGCTTGTGTTCCCGAAATAAGTATTTGGCTGTGAGAATAGGTTTTGGAAATATGTTGAACAAATTCTTCAACGGCTTTTATTTTTATACAGGTAGTAAGTGCCGTTATCACATAGTGCGGTTTATACATTTCATTTGCACACAATATATGCTGAACGGGAAGATTTAAACCCATGTAAATGGAACGATGTCCGCGTGAACGGATTAAATAGTGAGCATACAGTAATCCTAATTCATGCGGTTCGTTAGGAGGCAAGAAGAGAAGAAATTTTTTTGCATTGGGATTGATGGTTTTTTCTTGTTTGTCTATAGCGGCTATAAGTTTTTGCCTTACGAGATTGGTAAAGAAATGTTCGAATGCCGGAGCTATACTTCCTCCCTGCCACAACAAGCCAATGCGTTGCAGAAAAGGAAAGATTATATTGTTCATGGTTAATTCCAGACCAATACATTTCAGATTTTTATTCAGCAGCACTTCAAAGGAGTCTTCATCCAGACCTACCAGACAATTAAGTAATGCACCAAGGTTGATATCGGCATCGCAGGCGCCTTCAACCATTGTTCGTACCTTGGTTTCTATTTCATCGGGCTTAAGGCAGGTTATCTTTGAAATTTTATAACCCATCTTATTCAGCAACGAAATGTTCAGCATCAGCTTTAAGTCAGCATCGCAATAGTAGCGAATATTGGTAGCGGTGCGCTGTGGTTGCAATATACCATATCGCTGCTCCCAAATTCTGATTGTATGCGGCTTAATGCCTGTAAGTATTTCAATATCTTTTATGGAAAAGCGATTCACGTATTAAAAGTTCGAATTAGTATTCTTAACATCTGCAAAAATTAAAAGTTTGCAGGTATTCATTTTCTTACAAGATTAATGTTTTTCACAGTGGATAGTTAGCATCCATTGACTGAAGAAAGGTGATGTAATTACCAACAAAACTTAAAATGTCTGCGATGCAATGGAACGGATGTTTTCCGGATTTCCCATTGTATAGAAATGCAGACAGGGTATTCCGAATTTAATAAGTTCTTTCGATTGTTGAACAGCCCATTCAACCCCAACAGCTTTTACGGCAGTATCGTCAGTACATTTTTCAACTTCTTTATATAATACTTCCGGAATATCAATGTGAAATGTCTTTGGCAGTATAGATAATTGTTTACGTGTGGAGAGGGGTTTCAGTCCGGGAATAATTGGCACTGTAATACCTGCATCTCTGCATTTTTTTACAAAGTCAAAAAATTTAGTGTTATCAAAAAACATCTGTGTTACGATATATTCTGCTCCGGCATTTACTTTGTTTTTGAGATGGGCAATATCCGTATTCAGATTAGGTGCTTCAAAATGTTTTTCGGGATAACCGGCAACACCAATACAAAAAGATGTTGGTTCAACACCTTTCAAATCATCATCCAGAAATACTCCGTTGTTCATATTAACCACCTGATTTACCAAATCTATGGCATAGGCATGGCCTCCGGGTTCAGGGGTAAAATGTTGTTCATGTTTTTCGGAATCGCCACGTAGCAGCAACACATTGTCAATACCTAGAAAATTTAAGTCTATAAGTGCATTTTCTGTTTCTTCTTTAGAGAAACCTCCGCAGATAATATGCGGCACTGCATCAACTTTATAATGATTCATGATGGCAGCACAGATGCCTACCGTTCCGGGGCGTTTACGGATTGAAATTTTCTCGAGATAACCACCTTCACGTTTTTTATAAACAAACTCTTCGCGATGATAGGTAACATCAACAAAAGGAGGTTTAAACTCCATCAATGGGTCAATAGCACTGAATATAGATTTAATGCTTTTGCCTTTCAGCGGTGGAAGCACTTCAATACTGAAAAGGGTTTTTTTTGACTGACGTAAATGCTCTGTTACTTTCATAAATAAATACTAAAAAAACAAGAGCGTACTCATCATTGAGTACGCTCTTGCAAAAATAGAAACAAAAAGTGATTTAACGGATAAGGTTGAAAGAACCTTTCTTCGTTTCAGATTTTACACCGTTATCATATTCCAGTATGAAGTAATAAACTCCAGCTGCAAGGTTTCCTCCATTCCAGTCGTTGTTGTATGGGTTGGCGCTATACACCTTTTTGCCCCAACGGTTGAATACGGTAAGCTTGCGTACAGGGAAATCAAGCAGATTTTTAACTTCAAACACATCGTTTTTGCCATCATTATTAGGTGTGATAACATTATAAACTTCAACTTCGCATGGTATTTCAAATACTTGTATTACATCGGAGTTGCGACATCCGTTTGAGTCAACAACAGTAACTTTATACTCACCTATAGCAGCCACTGTAACATTGGCATTTGTAGAGATGTTTTCACCATTAAGCGCCCATTGATAACTTTGGATGAATGCGTTATTTACCAATGTTAATACCGGTGCAGGACTTTGTGTCATACAGAATGGGATACTGTCCTGACGTTGCATTTCGTCCTGAATTAACGGAGAAGGTAAAGCATTTATACTTACAACTACATTGTCTGTACTTGTACATCCGCTTGCATTGGTTACAATTACAGCATAGGTTCCTGCGCTTGATGCAGTGATACTTGAATCGGTAGCATCGCCAATTGGATTGTTATTAAGCGTCCACTGGAAAGTGTAACCGTTACCGTTTGCTGTTGAGAGTGTGGCAGGATTATCTCCGGTACACTGTACAATATCGTTACCAAGACCAACGGCAGGAGCGGCATTAATGGTAAGTGCCATTGATGCATTTGCTGTACAAGTAAAACCGTTTACAGTATTGGTAATGGTAACGGCATAGTTACCTGCACCGGTACTGGCAGTATTTAAAGTAGAACTGTTTCCGCCAACATTGCTGTTATTAAAGGTCCAGTTGAATACCGTATTATTACCGGCACTTGCAGTGTAACCCGGATCAAGTACAGGAGCAGTAACGTTATCGCATTGCGAGATGTTTGACAATGTAGCCGAAGGTTGTTCTACTTCAGTTACATTGGCAGTAGCATTAGCCGAACACGAACCGGCAGTGATGGTAACTTCGTAAACTCCTGAACCGGTTACAGGAACAGAGCTTCCGTTTTGCCCCTGAATGGCCGTGCCATTTAAAGTCCAGTTGTAGTTAACACCAGTGTTTGGAGATGAAGACTGTAAGGTAACACTGTTTCCGCTGCAATAGCTAAGGTCGCTCATAGTAATACTTAACTGCTGTTCAACAGTAACTTCTACTGTATCACGTCCAAGGCAGGAAGCACCAATATTTACTTCTACAAAATAAGTTCCTGCAGCAGTAGGTGTGTATTGCTGTGTAGTAGCACCAGCAATGGCGGTATTGTTTTGATACCATTGATAAGTAGCTCCGGGGTTGCCGGCATCTAAGGTTGGGAATGGATCACTTGCACATAAATGAATATCATTACCTAAATTAACTATAGGAGCAGCAATAATGTTTACCTGAACGGTATCGGCTCCACTACATGATGCAGAGGTCTGTATATTGACAATATATTGACCTGTAGTGGTTGCTGGAATCGTTTGTGTGTTTTGTCCCTGAATGATTGTACCGTTTAAGGTCCATTCATAAGTAGCACCGTCAAAATAACCTGCATTCAATTGAGGTGTGGGGTCGCTGGAGCAAACGGTAATGTCCGTACCCAGATTAACATCAAGAGTACTTCTCACATAAATAGTACCGATAGTATCATTCGCTAAAATCAGCGTGCCGCATCCATTGGCCATTGTATTTAAGTCGCTTCCGTTATGTACTATCACCGTTAACGGGCTTACTGCATTACTTGTTGATTGTGTAGTAAGCACAAACTGATTTCCGAAGTGACCTCCGTTTATACCGGTGCATGTAGCTCCTGTTACAGGTATGTTTGTACCATTGGCATCAACAATAATAAAGTCGCTGCCATCAGCAGCTATAGAGAAACAATCTATCAACTGGTTGCTGGTAATGTTTATATGATCAAAAGTACAATCTAACGTATCGGTAAGATTAAACGCATAGTTTGCGGAATCATAAAGATTGATAAATAAGGTATCGAATTCGTTCATTGGCGAACCACACTCACTCAGGAAGGTGTTTCCATCATTTCCTATTTTGGTAAATAAAGCAGAAGTACCGCCTTGAATCGGATTAAGTACCGACACTCTGATTGAATCTGTTAAACCGTTAGTACAATTAACTCCGGTAGCAGATACAACAGGATTAGGTGTACCATTAGGATTAAGCATCCTGATGTCAGAAGGAACGATTGAACCACACTGAATAGAAGGATTAACTACAATGTAAAAGACGGTATCGTGACAAGTTACATTGTTAACACCGGTAACAAAATTAAGTCCATTAGCAACCAGTGTACTGTCGAAAGAGGGTGTTGCAATGATACATGTTGCTACAATGTTTATCTGGAGTTCGCGTTTAACAATGGTTTTCAGAGCACCGGTTACTCTGTCATATTCATAACAGCGGATAGCAATTACCGGAGTTTGGATAGTGTTTGGTAAGAAAGAAATCACACCGGTATTTACATTAATAGTGGTTCCGTTTGCCGAAGCAACAGGATTGCTTCCTGACAAAGGAGCATTATAAGCAAGGGTGGTTGGAGTCATTGGACATGAACCTGAAGCATCCTGTGCACCAATCAATGAAAATTGTAAAGAATCATTATCGGGGTCAATAGCGCCCTGATCAAAATAAAACTGATTATTAACACAGAACTGAGTTACAGGAATTGAATTAAAATATGGAGAGCTGTTTGTAGGATAGTCCAGGTTGTTCATGGTTGCTTCCAGATACATACCTAAACCAGAGGCATTTGCAAGATTGGTGACGTTATTATTACGGCAGCAAACTTCCCATTGAAATTTCCAGTCCAAACATTGTGCAGGCATAACAAGTACAGCCTGATAAATATATTCCTGAACACCGTATCCCGTACCTCCGCTACAAGTTGTAGCTCCTGATGCAGGAACACATGGTGTTGGAGGTATTTCCTGACCCGAACCGGGAAGAAGGTTCAAGGTTAAAGTCTGATTAATGTTACAAGAAGCAGAAGTGTAACAAATAGTTTCTGTAGGATCCATGGTTATACCGGCACAATCGCGGTACAATCTCAGTTTTACGAGGAAGGTATTCGGGCTTCCTGTGTAGGTGTACGATATGTCACCCGCTGCAATGTGTGAGGCATTACCGGTTTCCGGTTTCAGGATAATGCCGATAAGACACATGGCCATTATTCGAATTAAATTTTTAATCATGATGATTTTGATTTGATAGTTATACTTATGTTGTTTTTTAATTTCTTCTTAATTGCAGCTTGATGGTTGTTTTGTAAATTTTTCCATCAAAACCTTTTCCGTTTATCATTACAATATAAATTCCTTCTTCAGCCTCATTTCCATTTTTCATTTTTCCGTTCCAGTTGCCACCGGGTTGATTCCACTCATAAACCAATTTATAGTTTTTAGAATTATAAATCTTTACGTTTACCTCACTCAGATAGCTGTCGTCAAAATCAAAAACATCGCCAATGCCATCACCGTTTGGCGTGAAAATAGTATTGCCGAGTCCGGGGATGGTGGCTGTTTCCGATTTTGCAATGTTGTTTTGCTTAACAGGTTCAGGAGTTTTATTTTCCGTAACCGGAGCTTCCGCAGACACCGCTTTTTTAACAGGTTCTGATTTAACATTGCTGTTATCGGCAGCCGGAGCAGCTGTTACGTTCTCCTTGTGGCTACTGCTAATGTTAGAAACCGTTGGAACTTCGGTTTTCACTATTGGAGTTACCGGTTGTACTTTTGGCTCGGCCTTGGTTTCTTTTTTAGCATGTCGTGGTTTTTCGGTTTTTACTTTTTGATGTTCGGTTTCGGTATTTTGTGTTTGCGCTTCGCTGCTTGGCTGAATGGCCGGAGCAACCACTTCCTGTGGGGCTGTGGCTGCAGGCATAGGCACATTTTCCTGTGTACGATTTGTGTAATGTAGTATTCCTGCAGTGATGAGAGCAACACCGGCAATCATTGAAGCAGTTTTCACCACGAGCGCTTTGTTTCCGGCAGAGGAGATTACTTCATTTACCGGATTTACCGCTGATGGCTGAATGGAATTCTCAATTTTTTGCCATAAAGCATTATCTACAGGCGCTTCATAGCTGCTGAAGGCGTCTTTAAAAAGTTGCTCTATGTTTTTTTCTTCCATCATGTTTTCCCTAATGGGAGTTATTTTATTTTTTCTTCTGTCAATAATTTTTGCAGGAGTTGTCTTGCTCGTGCAAATTGCGATTTGGATGTTCCGGCAGAAATACCTAACTGATTAGCTATTTCCTGATGTGAATAACCTTCAATAGCAAAAAGGTTAAACACTGTTCGGTAACCATCAGGAAGCGACTGAATTAATTTAAGTAAATCTTTTGCTTCCATTTTTGTGTTGGTAACAGCCGTATCACTTGTGTCAATATACTGATTATCAAAAGACTCGAAGCTCAGCTTTTTACTACGCAGGTTTTCCAATGCCGTATTGATGATTACCTTTTTAATCCATCCTTCCAAAGAACCTTCGCCACGGTAAGTGGCTATTTTCTGAAACACTTTGATGTATCCGTCCTGTAATAAATCTTTCGCCTCGTCCTCATCTTTGGTGTACCGCAGGCACACCCCCATCATTTTTGATGCTGTAAGCTCATACACTTTCTTTTGTGCCCTGCCGTCTCCTGCCTTACATTGTTGTATGAGTTCATCATTTAGCATCCGTGCTCTTATTATAAAGGATGCAAAAATAAGAGGCCGGGTTGCACGACAAGTAAAAAATTTATTTATCCCGGCCCAACCATGAAATTTATTGGATTATAGCTTTGAAATTTTTACTATTGCAGCATCAAACTCGTAATTCATCCTAATATCGAAAGAATTTTTACCCGGATATAATTTTCGTTTAACCTGAGGGTGAATATTTATACACAAAAACAACGATGGAAACTGTTGCTACTCGCAGCAGCTATGCTCATAGGGCTTGCTTCCTTATGGTACACCAACAACCTGGTGTCGAAACTTAGTGAAGAAGAGCGCAAGAAAGTGCAGTTATGGGCTGAAGCGTCCAGGCAATTGGCCAATATTTCTGTTGATGCCGGAGATATCAGTTTCTCACTCATGGTTTTGCAGGATAATAATACTGTTCCGGCAATACTTACCGATGCAGAAGGAAAAATCATCTCTCACATAAACCTTGATACCACAAAGGCTCAAAGCAATGATTATTTATTGGAAGTGCTGCAAAAAATGAAAAGCAAGCACGAGCCTATTGAAATCGAGTTTGCCAACAACCAGCATAATTACATTTATTACGAAGACTCAAAGGTTTTATACCAGCTGCGGTTTTATCCCTATTTCCAGTTGGGAATTATCGCACTGTTTCTGCTGGTGAGTTACCTTGCTTTCAGCACTTCACGCAAAGCCGAACAAAATCAGGTTTGGGTAGGTATGGCCAAAGAAACTGCTCATCAGTTGGGAACACCCTTGAGCAGCCTCATGGCATGGCTTGAATATTTAAAAGCTTCTGATAGCAACCCCGCTCATTTGGCAGAGTTGGAAAAAGACGTAAATCGCCTGAACACCATTACGGAGCGTTTTTCAAAAATAGGCTCTGCTCCGGTGTTGAAGAAAGAGGATGTGAACAACGTGATTGAAAATACCATTTCTTATGTGAGCACACGTGCTTCCACAAAAGTGGCATTCAAACAGAATACAGCACAGTCACATCAGGTATTTGCACCGCTCAACGTTCCATTATTTGAGTGGGTTCTCGAAAATATATTTAAAAATGCCATTGACGCTATGGATGGCGAAGGCGCCATAACGGTTACGCTGATTGATCAGCAGCAGTTTGTTTATATTGATATTGCCGACACCGGAAAAGGTATTCCGAAATCAAAATTTAAAACTGTTTTCAAACCGGGATACACATCTAAAACCCGCGGATGGGGACTGGGACTTTCGCTCAGTAAACGTATTGTTGAAGAGTATCATAACGGCCACATCTTTGTTAAAAGTTCAGAGCCTGATAAAGGAACCGTTTTCCGTATTGTGCTGCGCAAGTAAACGCAGTTATTTCTTGTTTTTTTCCTTCTGAAAATCTTCCCATGGTGTGTTTTTATAACGGTCGTCACCATAATAGTGAATAATATCGTCAAACACTTTGGGTGTTATATAAAATGAAATAACATCAAGAATAACATCTTTTTCATCCAACACCACCATCTGTGGTAATGCAAAACTGTTTCGGTCGAGTGTATAAACCAGCTGATGAAACGGCATTTCGCGTGTTGGAATATGCTGAAATTTTTTTCCTCCGAAATACAAATCATCTTTGATCTCAGGATTGAAATCAACCAAGTCGAATTTTTTTTCGAGATATGATTGAAGACTTGAATCAGCAAAAGTGGTTCGGTACATCACACGACAGGTGTTACACCATTCCGTATGAATAAAAACAATTCGCTTTTTTCCTGAAGGTTTCTGATTTTCAGCAAATGATTCCACAGGTGTTTTCCATTTTACTTTGTTATACAATACTTGTTGTGTGGAATCATAAAAAGCTTTTTCGAAATTGCTTTTAAAATCTTCATAGGCAGAACTGCGAAAGGCATTTTCGAGAACAAACACCAGCATGGGTTCCATTTTCTGAGGTTCGAGGTAACCCTGTGCCGACATGTTGAAGTTAGCCGCCTTGTTGAGAAACAAAGTGGAAGGATATACCATCTGACCATTCAGCATTTTTACGGCAAACTCATTAGGGTCGCGTTTTTCTTTTCCTGTAGGGCCATATTTTACACCATCATATTCAACCGTGTCCTTTGTTTCAGCATCAAATTTAACAGGATAAAAATTAGCGTTGATGTAGGAAGCAATTCCGGGATTGGAATACGTGTTTTTCATCATCACCTTGCACCAACCGCACCATTCGGTATAAAAATCAATGATAATAGGTTTTGGAGCTTCTTTGTAATGTGCTTCTGCTTCTTTCAGCGTCATCCATTTTACTAATGATTCAGGCTCGGCCGGAGATGTTTTTTCACTTTGCGCAAAAACAAAATTGCCGGACATCATACACATTAACAAGATAAATTTTTTCATTTGATGATGATTACAGTGGACAAATATAATGCAACATTGCAATAAGGCTGAATGTGGTTTTTATTAAGAAACTATTATTGAGCAACAGAACACTCAGTTGTTTTTACGTTTTACCGAAAGACTTATCCAGAGTCCTGCCATCAACAACAATGTAATTGCCGAAACACGAGCTGCATTTTTCACAGGTTTGTTTTCATATCGAAACTGAACATTTTTATCGCCTTCATGTAGCGGAACACACATGAATAAGTAATCACCAACAATGGGTTTTCTTTCTTCACCGTTTACATAAACTTTCCACCCGTGATAATATTGCTGCATAAGAGTGAGCATAATGTTTCCGCTAATTTCTGTATTCATTTCAATGATTTCGGGGTTGAAAGCAACAAGCGAAAACTTATTATTCCCCGGAGAGGGTAAAGGAAAATTATTTCGATTCATGTCGCTGATGTAAACCACATTTTTGCGACTGACATCAGTGTTTATTGAATCATGAAAGAAAATTACCGAGTCGGCAAAATAAATCCAGTTGTTTTGCAGCTGTGAGTTACGCAGTTTTTCATCATCAACAAAACGGATATAATTTTTCAATTGAAAGGAATTATACCCATCCCAGGCAGGTTGTTTTTTAAACAAATTCAGATTGCGCCAGAAGGGCGACATAAAAGCTCCCGAATCGTTATTTAAAATCATAGGTCTGATTTCGGGTAGCGGAAAATCTTCAATAGCTTTTGTTTTCAACTCTTCAGCCGTTTGCCGTGTTTTATTTTCATTGATGGCAGTTATCGGAATATTAAACTGTGCTGCTATCATCACTTCGGCAATGCCTGCTATAAGCAGCCACTTTTTTGCAGTGTTAACATCTTTTATCACCAAGAGCAACAGCAGGAGCAGTGCAATGGCAGCAGACTGAAAAAATCCTTGAAAAACAAAAGCCTGTTTGAGCGACAAAGCATTGATGAAAGAGTTCCATCCGGAAAAATCAGGGAAACGTCCAGCAGCGCCTAACAGATAAAAAGACACTCCGGCAGCAAAAAGCAGCAATACTATGAGCGTGTTTCTGAAATCGGCAATGCGAAAATTATTTGAGAAATAAATTCCTGCCATCATAAGCACACCAATGATGATGTACAACCTGAAAACCGATGGAAAACGAAAAAGATCCATCATTGGTACCAATGAATAAACCACTTTGTGAAATGGGGTATATTTTCCGAAGGAGATAAGGGTTATAAGCAAGGTAGCTGCAAGTAATAGCCACTGCATAGGCGATTTCCTGATAAATAAAAAAGCGATGAACCCTGCAAAAGCAATAATGCCGATGTAGGTGGACGACATGCTGATGTCGGTATCAAAAAAAGCAAACTCTTTGGCCGAAGCAAGAGGAAACAAAAACGAAAGCAACGACTGTGGTGAATAAGGTCCGAAGGAAGCCACTTTATAACTCAGACCTTCAGCACGTGACAGATAATCTGAACTTTGCCAAACACTGTAAAGAAGCGCTGACGAAGCAAGAACCAACAATACAACTGCAGCCAATGAATAAGTAAGAAATTGTCTTATCCAGATAGAATTATTTCTATTGTTCACCAACAAAAGGAGAGAACAAATCATCAACACATAAAACAAAATGATGGTAAAAGCCGGATAGCCTCCCGATAACAACAGATAACCGAATAAAGCAAATCGGAGGGCGCTTTTTATTCCGGGCGATTGGTAAAGGCGAATAAAACTATAGAGAATGAACGGAATCCAGCAAGCCGCTATCGTAAAGGTGATATGCTGCGCATTGCCGATAAATAGTCCGCAGAACAAATAGCAAACAGCAAGAAAAAAACTTACAGCCTGACGGTTGCCTGCTTTTTGAAGAAACAACATCATGCCGATGCTTCCGAGTGTAACATGCAGCATAAATTCCATCTGAACACTATACAAAGTATAAGGGCCAAACAACGAGAACAACCACACTACAGGATACCACACACCACTTTGAGGGTCGGCATGCATGGGATAACCAAACTGTTCAAACGGATTCCATAAAGGCCAAAAACCGTTGCGCAGACATTGCACCACATACATACGCCAAGGGTAATATTGGTCTATCACATCCCATTTAAGGGTGTGGCGGAAAAATGAAATTTCATAGTAACCCAGCCAGGCAATGATGAGGAGGAGAAAACCGTATAAAAACTGTTTGTTAAATTTCACTGCTGACCGTTATGATTAAACAGAATCATGAAATTATCAATGACTCAGATAGCGTTCTTTAATTATAGCAAAGTGATGGCGCTGATGTGTAATAATAAAGAACAACAAATCTCTTACACTGACCAAACTCTTATTTGCCTCACCTGTTCTGTCAAAATCTGTTTCGTCTAACGAATTAAAAAAGGCAATGGAAGATTCTCTGATGATTAAAAATTCGATGCCCATACTTTGCAAGGTGCGTGATTTAAAATTGGAATTAGCCACATAATCATTTTCTTCAAAACCCTGTAACGGAGCTTTGTCGTTGCGAGCAAACCTCAATGCGCGGTAAGTCAAGATGCGCTCTGTGTCGCAAAGGTGACCAATAACTTCTTTCAGCATCCATTTGCCGGGAGCGTAAATAAAGTTTTCTTTTTCAGGAGGCACCGACCTGAGAAAAAATTCAATTTCATCCGATGCATTTTGTAATGCCTGCAACAAATCTACCTCCTTCATGTAGCGCACATAGGAGCGGTAATATGTTGAAAGGTTTTCGGGTAATGGGGGAAGTACCTGCATATTGAAATTTTGCCATAAAGATAATTGTATAAACAATATCTGTATTTTAGAGGGACAAAAATTTTGGACAATGATTAAAGAAATGTTGCTCAGTTACGTTTCGTATAACGTATGGGCAAATGAGCGATTGACAAACGCCATACTTCAAGCAGGTGATGCGGCAGCAGATATGGAACAGAAAAGCAGTTTCAGCACCATCAGAAAAACACTACAGCATATTTATACCTCGGAAAAAGTGTGGCAATCGCGACTGAACAACGATGTTTTTCATGAACAACCCCAAGGAGGATTTCCTGAAAAAATTTCGGAGCTATGCAGATTACTGAAAGAAAACAATGCATCTATCAGAGATTACGTTTCTGCTCTTACAGAAGAAGCTTTGCAGCGAAAAATAACATATCGCAATACTAAGGGTGTGGAATATTCCAACAGCATACAGGAAATTATTATGCATCTTGTCAATCATGAATCATATCATCGCGGACAACTGGTTACCATGATGAGAGGTGCAGGTCACACCGCCTTTGAGCAGATGGATTACATTGCTTATTTGCGATAAGGCTGTTGCTGCAGAAATGCGGAGCAAACATCTTCAAGCGTTTTCTCAACAGGAATAAAAGAGTAGTTGAGTGCTTTTACAATTTTCAAATTGCTGTAATAGTATTTTTGCTGCGCACTGAATGTTGTTTCGCGTGTAATGAGTGAAGGCTTACCGGAAATGAGCGAACGCAGTTTTTCCATTCGCCAAGCCAATGAACTTAAAAACGGTGATGCATGAAATTGCGGAGGTTTTACATTCAGGTTTTTTGCAATAGTTTTCAGCAGCCATTCGTAACTTTTGTTTTCGGAGCTGACGATATATTTTTCAGCAGTGAAATTTCCATCCATTAATTTTATCAAACACCTGCTTACATCTTTCACATCCACAAAACCAGAAACACCTTTTGTGTAAAAAGGCATGCCTTCAAAAACTTTTCTGATAAGCGAAGAGGAGTCGTTGCGCCAGTTGCCTTCGCCAATAATTACGGAGGGGTTGATGATAACGGCATTCAGTCCTTCGGTAATTCCTCTCCACACTTCGCGCTCGGCTGCATATTTGCTTTCGGCATAAGCGCTGTTCGACTGCGAGCTGTCCCATAGCGTATTTTCATCTGTTTCATCTGATGAAATTCCTCTGCCGAGTGTTGCCACAGAACTCACATAACCTAAGCGTATGGATGATTTTTCCAGACAAAGGTTCACTATGTTTTCTGTTCCGCCAGCATTGGTTTTAAAAAGTTCTTTTCTTTTTCCGGGGGCGAAATTTACCAAAGCAGCACAGTGATAAACATGTGATACACCTTCCAAAGCTTCTTCTATGCTGAAAGAATCAAGTATATCGCCTTCGGCAAATTCAATGGTATCAAACAATTTTTGATTGCTGAATTTTTTCTTCAGCAAATCAAGGTTTGAATTTTTTCGCATCAGCACACGCACTTTTTTTCCCTGCTGCACAAGATCGAGAGTGAGCTGTGAGCCGAGAAGTCCGGTGGCGCCTGTAACTAGATACATTAAATGGTGGTTATAAACTGACGAGTTAAACGGTTGCTATAACCTTGAGTTCAATAGCAATTGGAGTGGGCAGACAATTAATTTCTACCGTAGTGCGGCAGGGAGGATTGTCTTTAAAATATTCGGCCCACAATTTATTGTAACTCTGAAAATCATCTTTCATGTTGGTGAGAAAAACAGTTACATCAATTATTTTATCCCAACTGCTTCCTGCATCTTCCAGAATATATTTGACATTGCGAAAAACAGAATGACACTGTTGTGCAATATCATAAGACTGAATGTTGCCTTTATCATCCAGCGTAACACCGGGAATTATTTTTGTTCCGCGTTCGCGCGGGCCGACACCCGATAAAAACAGCAGGTTACCAACTTTTCTTGCATGAGGATAAAGCCCTACGGGTTCGGGAGCTTTTCCGGATTCAAATTTTTCTTGTTGCATGTTTATTGCATTTTAACATTCCAGTCGGTTTCAATATCCCAATTGGCGCGAACGGTAATAGTTTCGCCATAGTAATAACATTTCTCCGGCTGAATGGATTTCAGATAATTTCCTGTTGTGAATTTTCCGTTTCCGTCCGTATCGTCAATAAGTTTGATACGACATTTAACAGGTGATAAATTTTCGAACAGATATATTCCGTCCGATGTAATTATTTTTTCGGTTAATGCATTATCTTTTTCGTCAACGAGTTGCAGCACATATTTTCCGTTTTTCAAACCGCTCAGTTTTATTTTTATACTCCCCAAATCAGTAAATGCAGCAGTGGTTACGTCAATAATTGTTGTATCATTAGTGGTTTGATAAATACTTTTTAAAGCTCCCGGCAATAAAGTAAGACGGTATTTGGTTTTTTCTTTGGAGCCTGCATTCAGATAAAAATATTGCGGTGAAGCGGCACTGAAAGAATCGGTGAATGCAACATATTTAACACTATCAAGCATGATGGTTATTTTGTCGTGACGGATGGAATCCAAAGGCAGAGAACTTTGCAACTGCCACAAGCTTCCTGGAATATGCTGTGTAGATTGTGGCATGGCAACCGTCAGCTTGCCTGCTGTACGTTTGGACGAAACACTTTTATTTAATGATAAAGTATCAAATACAACACCATTATTTTTAACCACAACTTTTAAGGTATCCTTAAGCGTATCATTAAACCAAAGAATTACGGTATCGCGATTTAAACCATAATCGGTATATCGTATGGCCTTTGATGAACTGTCGAGGGGTAGAATAACTGCGGAGGAAGGTTTGTTAAGAATGATGCGGGCTGATAAAGGAGATAAGGGTTTAGATTCTTTGACGTAAAGTTTAGTTTCTTCTTCTTTAAAAAGCCGTAACTGAATAGGTGTGCTGTCGCCAGCTGTTACAGGTGTGGGCAAAAAAGCAACAGACTCATCCGAAGAATTGAATTTGTAATTATTATCAGCATCCTTCAGCGCAAAAATTTTAAAAGGCCCGTGATTGATGTTATTAATTTTGAAATTACCTTTATCGTCAGTACGGGTAATAAATGAAGGAGTGGAAAGATAAGGCAACGAATCGTCAAAAGTAGTATAAAGCATTACCAGCACATCTTTTTCAGGATTATTGGTTTCGGCAAACAATACATTTCCGCGCAGCGAAAGAGTATCAACATAATCACCTGTAGAAAACACATACGAAAAACCGGACAGTGCATTGCCTTCGTGCAAGTCGCAGATGGCATTGCCGAAGTTAATGGTATAGGTAGAAGAATCTTTCAATGGCGACTTCAGGGTAACAATCAGTTTTTTTCCTTTCACGGTCATTTCGGGAGCAGGTTTCATAATGGGAGAGATAACAACCTGCTTGTCTTTGTCTTTAATCTGAATAAATTCATCGAATGTAAACACAATGGTTTTTTCGGAAAAATGAGTGGTGAGGGCCGGAGGTGTTTCGCTCAACATTTTGGGAGGCGCAACATCTTTAGGACCTCCTGATGGAGCAACCACCGAAGCACATCCTCCTACCAACAACAGCACAGCCAACAGCAGCAGGTTAAAAACAAATTTTGGTATGAACCGGATATCAGCGAAGGCCATCAGTAAGGAGGTTTACAATTTTTTCGAGATAATGAGCATCAGTTTCAGTGAATGCAGAGAGCTTGTGGCTGTCAATATCCAAAACAGCTATCACACTGTTGTGTTGTATTACAGGCACTACAATTTCTGATCTGGAAAGGCTGTTGCATGCAATATGTCCCGGAAATAAATCAACATTATCAACAATTAAAGTTTCTCTGTTGGCCCATGCCGTTCCGCAAACACCTTTGTTAAAATCAATGCGAGTACATGCCACCGGCCCCTGAAAAGGCCCGAGTACCAGCTGCCGAGCGGCCTCGGTATTTTTTACAAAATAAAAACCTATCCATAGCCATCCGAAAGTTTCTTTGAGAGCAGCGCAAATGTTGGCAGCGTTGGCAACCATATCGTCTTCACCGGAAACGAGAGCCTTGAGCTGAGGAATAAGATCTTCGTAGCGTTCCTTCAGCGGAAGAGAATTGTTGATGAAAATTTGTTCGGCCATAATAAAAGTGTGGCAAATATCCGAAATTCAATGATGGGCAGCCGCAACTGAGGCCACTGAAATTTTGCAGTGGGGAACTTCGGCAAATGCTTGGGCACAGGAAAGGATGGTTGAGCCTGTGGTTATAACATCGTCTATGATGAGAATATGTTTGCCGGCATAGGATTGTTTGTCTTGCAGATGAAATACGTCTTTAACATTTTCAAATCGCTGGAAACGTGATTTGTGAGTTTGAGTTTGGGTGTGTTTGGTGCGAATGAGCAGGGCAGGTTGCACGGGAATATTCCAATTTTCAGAAATACCTTTTGCAATAACTTCGCTTTGGTTGTAGCCCCTCATCAAAAGCTTTTTAGGATGCAAAGGCACAGGTATAATCACATCGGCATGGCTGAACTCGGGAGCATGTTGCAACTCTAAAGCAACCTGTCTGCCCAGGACCACACCTATTTTACTGTTGCCTCTGTATTTGAGCTGATGCAGCAAATGTTGAAGAGTTTCGCCTTTGTCAAAAAAGAAGGCAGAAGTGGCAGCATAGATATTTGCTTTGCCCCAGAAATTTTTTGCAATGGGGTTGTCAGGAAACCGATGATAGTTGGTTCGTGGAAGCGTATGCAGGCAACGGTTGCAGATAATGCTTTCGCCATGCAGGAAATTATAACCGCAGCCGGGGCAGTTATTAGGGAAAAACAAATTGAGAAGATGCGACAGCATAAGCTCAAGGGTTTCAGGATATGGCCTAACAAGCCAACGTGAAGCGTAAAGATAGCGAAAGAAATGATAGGGGCGGGGCTAAAAATGTCTCGTCCTGAAATAAGTTGACTTATTCACTTTTTTCAGGAATATACACTTGCCACTAACGGCAGTCCGTTTAAAAACTTCCATCTGTGCACGGTATGTTCGTTGTATGTATAGCTTGAAGTAAAGGTACATCAATACATACGTTAATGGTTTCCTTCTTTTTAAAAGTATTCAACAAATACATTCAGAGTTTTTAGACAGTTTGACGGTTCTCGGCTTAGCGAAGTGGCGGATTTCGGAGCTCAAGATTGTCAATATACCACAAAAGTTGATGCGAAGTAGAATGTTCAATTAACCACTGAACCCGCTTTTTTGCAAAACCGCTGTTACCAGCTGGCGTTCTTGTCCAACGTGTCTGTAAACCATTGTTCTTGTTGAGTTTGTGTCCATTGTCGGGTTGTGTGTCGGGTGTTTTATTTTTTTTAAAGCGTTGGGAAAAATATTTTGAAATTCTTTCTGCGTGGGAACAGGCACACTCTTTTGCAAGCTTTGGCTTGTGTGGTGGCTTGTGCGGCTTGCAATTTTCAAATCACGAACTCCAAAAACAAAATATAAATACGTGAGTAAATGTGCTTACACCTGTGCGTTGGCTCATAGTTGTATCTCCTTAAGTTTCTTTTTTAAATCTTTAACAATCACTAATGCAGCTTCAAGTTCGGTCTTATAAATTGGTGCTACTGTTGTATGTGCACCAAGATTTAATGCCCTTTCAACAAAGTGCTCTGCATCATTAAGTGTGTCTACCATTTTTAAATGTTCTTTGTGATGCTTAACGACAAGTTTTGAAATTGAATTTCTGATTGCTTTAAGCTTTGACTTTTGCCCTCGTGTCACACCTGTTAGTGCTTCAATGTCCGCATTATTTGGAATCGGAAATTTTTTCAAAATGTCATGAGGAAGGTCGAATGCATCAATTATTTGTTTGAAATCCTGATGTGTCTTATTCAGTATTATGTTTCTTGCAGAGTTGATTTGTTTACTTAGTTCAACAAACTTCCCATCTTGATATTGCTTTTGCTTGATTAGAAATTCTTTAATTGAACCTTCAACAGCCTTTCGCAAGGTCAGTGCACAGGAATCATAATCATTGTCTCTCAGGAATTGCTTTGCTTTGTCAATATCTTCTTTGTCGTTTTCTGTTTGAATTTTATTGTCAACCGGGTCTTTGAAAACTACATAATTCCAAGCGGTGTCGTTTCCTTCTGTCCATCGTTTTATTTCGTTATAGAAACCTCTTTCGTGTGTGAAGAAGAATAGCTGATAATCTTTCTCATAGAGTTTGAAAATCATTTTCAATACATCCATTCGGTTGCTCATATCCAAACTGATAAGCAAATCGTCTAATGCCAGAATTTTGATTTCCGGTTTCTTGGGTCGCTTTTCCAAAATGGTAAAACGTATCGCTAACGCTATCGCTGTGAGTTTTGCTTCATTTAAAAAGGATTGCGGTCTGTCAATATCTTTAGGCTTTGCAGGCGGCTTTAATTGCTGAATTGAAAGTTTTATGAATGGAGGGAGTAATTCATAGTTTGCAGTTGTGCCGATTTTACGAAAATCAAAACCCTTCTTGACTTTTACAACAATCTTTAAATTCTTGAATTGAAAATGGGTGTGCAAAAAGGTTGTTGCGTTTTTATCGATATAAGTAATAAGTTTTTCGAGTTCTGCATTAAGGGCTGTAATTTCTGCTTTCCAATTGTCAAACTGCTTTTTCCCTTTTAAACCATTTTCACCTTTGGTTTTTAATTCTTTTATGATTTCCTCAAATAGTATCTTTCTTCCTGTTTCTCGTTGCACAAATGGGAAAATATCACGTTCAAAAACTTGATATAAGTCTATTTCTTTTGAGTTACGAAAATTATAAAAGTTAATCAGTAAGCGGTGACTGATAAACTCACTGGCTAAATTCATTTCACTTAAAACAGGTCTTTGCCTTACATCTGTTGGAGAAAGTCCTTTGTTGTTGAGTGTATAAATTTTCTTCTTGTTATCAGTAAGAACCAATTTTATGTAAGAAGATTTGTTCCAAGGTTCGTGAACATTCAATAGGTTTTCATCTTCTTTCCGGTTAAAGTATTTTACAATTTTTGCAGTAGGTTTGGTATCGCATTGCAAAATGGTGTAAAGTGCAAAATACAAACTGGATTTGCCACTGCCATTCGGACCATACACCAACAGATGTTTCCCTCTCAGGTTAAAAGTTTTTTCAGCACCGAAAGCCTTAAAGTTCTGTATGGTTATTTTCTCGATGCCTTTCATATTAAATTACACTTGCTTCTATTACCCCAATGGTATCAGGGCAACGGGTAGCCATTAATAATAAGCGGTTGCGGACTTCATTTTTAGGCTCCTGCCATTTCTCATACAGTTTGGCTATGGCTTTTTCGGGGCTTAGTTTTTTGACGGTTTCCAAATCCTTCTCCACCAAAGCCAAAATATCTACTCCAGCTTTCTTCATTTCTTCCCCAAAATAGAGTTCGTAAACACAACCGTTAATTACATTTTCAAATAAATTTGCAGCGAATTTATTTTCGGTTTCTTCCTCTTTTAAGCTGGATATAGTAAAGTCAATTAATGTGGAATAAATATTTTCAGAATTACTTTTAATGATTGGTAGTAATTCTAAATAGCCCCCTTTTATTTTTGGAAAATCCTTCCTTTTGTCTGCGAATTTATTCAGCCAATAAAATTGGGTTAACTTGGAGTTTATCTGTGATAATAGAAAATTAGAATTAATTCCCTTTGAAGAAATCATAAAAGCACTATTTAGAACCGCATAACCTAATTTGTCCATACCTGCTATTGGATATGCACCAATTTGTCGAATTAAGATTTTGTTCTTTAGTGTATGAATACTTTCATCCCAACAGCCGCCCCTTTTCGCTACTTCATTAAAATAGCAATAGCGGTCATTATACGCAACCGTAAATCTATGAATGTCCTTGCCTGTATAACACTTTCTATGATATTTAGTTAATTCCGATTTTTTGGGATTTTGCAAAACATCACTTGTGTGTTCTTTTCTATCTCGTAGCTGCATTCCAAAATTAACCTTGGCGAACTCTTTAAGATGCTTGCTTTTTTTGTCAATAATTGCTAAAAGATTTACCTCCTTAGCTGTGCCAGGTGGAACAATAATGGATTGGTCGGTAATGTATTCCTGTTGTTTTTGAGAGTTAAGAAGTTCAAGACTTAGTTGGTCATCAATAATATTCGCTTGGTAATATTTGAGATTTGTTTCGTTAACAGTTGATTTACGATTATGGATTATACAGGTGTTGACACTTGCGGTGAAAACATTCTCAGTTAAATTTACTACTTGCAGAAACTGTGTCTCTTTAAGCAACATATTACGGAGTGCAATTGTGTAGTTATTTGTCAAGAAGTTAGCCGGATTTATATACGTCAAATTCCCGCCTGTCTTTAAAAGTTTTAACCCTCTCTCAATGAATAAATGATAAAGATCAACCTTATACACAGCTACCTTGTAAACTCTTTTAAAATATGCCAAGGCTGTATTATCTCTAACCTTATCTTGAAGCAATACATAAGGGGGATTTCCAATTAAAATATCAAAGCCATCTTCAATTTCAAACATCCACATTGGGTCAAAGAAATCAGCATATTTGTTTTGGTCATAAGGATTCCAGCCAGCCAACTTTTTTGTAGCATCTTTAGGAAATCCATCTTGTTCAAGTAATAATGCTAATTCATCACGAAGTTGAGAATCTAATGCACGATATTTTTCTTTTGTATCAGGTGTTCTTGCTCTAAAGTGTTTTTCTCTTACTCGATGTATTTCTTCTTCCTTTTCTTTTATTTCCTTATCAAGAAGGAGGTTGACCAACAGTCCATCTGGTTTTTCTATACTTACTAATGTGTCAGCAGCCACAAATTTAGTTTCCAAATTCGGCAAAGGTCTTATACCTCTGTTGGGTTCAGAATCATTTTCTGTTTTTTGGTCAACAATCAGGGCAATAAAAAAGCGGAGTTTTGAAATTTGTATCGCTACGGGTTGCTTGTCCACTCCATAAATGCAGTTCTCAATCAGGTAAAGCTTTCGGGCAAAGTCTAATTCGTGGTTGTTTTGGTTAAAGGCTTTTTCAATATCTTCAATGCGTTTGTCAATTTCCTTAATGGCAGCATCACGGTTCTTTTCGTCTTCCATTTTCTCAGCCAGTGCCTTATCCCGTTTGGCTTTGTCCTGCTGCTTTTGTTTCCAGCGCTTGTTGTTGGGGTCAAGTTTGCCGAGTATAAAAACAAGCTTGTGCAAAATACCCATAGGGAAAGCCCCCGAACCACAGGCAGGGTCCAATATTTTACAAGTATCAATGGCATCAATCAACTCTTTCTTTTCAGCATCGGTAAATTGCGGTTCTTCGGCTGTGTATGAAAACAGGTGATGTAGCCTTGCATTCAGTTCTTCACGCTTATTTTCATCATCTTCTTTCAATAAGCTATTACACAAGTAGGTAATCAGGCTTTCGTCTACCATATAGTTTACAATCTCTCTTGGTGTATAAAACGACCCTGTGAGTTTGCGTGCTGTGGTTTCTGTTTCTTCGTTGTAGCTTGCCAGCAGATTTTCAAACACTTTGCCCAGCAATTCGGGGTCAAGGGCAACTTCTTCTTCTACCGGAGTATTTTCTTCAATAGTAAACTTGTAACGGCTCAAAATATCAATCAATCCCCGCACTTCGTATTTCTTTCCTTTTGTGTGGAAGGTGCTGTTCAGGTCAATGTTCCGTGGTGCATCGCTAAAAAACAAGTAATCGGGAACGGTAACCAAACTTTCATTTTTTACCTGTTGCGAAAATCCATCAATATAAGTGCTTTTGTCTTTGGTGCGTTTATCCAAACACTCAAACAAGCCACCATTCAGGAAGGGAATATTGTCCATCCATTTAGCAAACTTGTCCTGGTCTTTGATAAAGCGACTGTAACGGAAATAGTGCGGAACACCAGTATTGCGGTTTACAAAGGTTCTGCTGATTTTGTTTTTGTCCTTCACATCCTTGTTCATCTCTGTATTCAGCGTAGCAAAGAACAGGTTTTGTAAAATGGCTTTGTAATAGGTGCTGCCTGTTTTGTCTTTGTAGTCGAGTATTTTATCCAGTTCCCTTTTATTGAAAAGGTCATCAGGAATTAAATTTTTCTCTTTCAAAAACCACACAAAAATCAATCGAGTAATTAGACGAATAACATTTACAGGGTTTCGGGTTTTATCATCTTTTAGTTCATCATCCGGAAACTCTACTTCCTGTAATGCCCAGAAATACCAATAGGCAAGCTCTTTGTAAAACTTCTTGTTGAGTTCTGAAATATTGAGTGTGGCTTTCCACGCTTCGTGAAGTTTTACAAAACTGTGAAATTCAAATTTCTTGTAAAGCTCATTTAGACTTAAGTCTTTCAGTATTTCTTTGTGTGCCCGTTGCGGATTGGTAATGTCAATGTCTTTGATTAAGGTTACTTTCTCTAATACATCTTTGCTGGTGTCCTTCTTGTGTAACCTACGGTCAATAATGGATAATGTAAGCTTGTTCCCATAATGAAATAACACAATTACAGGCATCTTAAAAGGCACATTCAGTTCCCGTGTAATCTTTACCAGTTCGCTACGCTTATAGCTTTCTTCTTTGAGTTGAATGGTAAAAAACAAGAAACTTTGGTATTCGTTTCTATCCACTTCACCAGTATCAAATAACGATTGCACACGGGTAATTTCTGAATCTGCAACCTGAAAAATAAATTCAATGTGCTTCCAGTGGCTTACAAAAGCTTTGTCTTTATTAATAGCGTTTTTCGGAAGATTAAAACTGTCAATAAAACCCTCAAAGTTATTGGGGCTTATACGTTCGGTTTTATTGCTCTGATAGTCCAAAGCTTTGAATAAAGTCAAACTGCTTTCATACAGTTTTTTGCTGTTGAAAGACTGAATGGCTTCTTCAATCTGTTTGAGCTTATCGTAATCTTTTTCTGTCATTGTTATTTTAATACTAACCAGGTAATTAGTTCAAATTTATTAGCACCGTCCACTTGTTTTTCCTGTGGAATAATGGTAGCATTTCGGCTACCCGATAACATTCCCAAATTCTTTTTCTTGAATGTGCCAGTGATAGCTTTCACAGATTCAACAAGCAAAGCGGCATACTGGCTTGTGTCTAAGCCATTGTTTGTTTCTTCGTTGAACAAGTCGCACAATTCTTGAATCGGCTCACTCTTGCCTGTGCACAACAAACGGTAAATGTCGAGTATTTGCTTTGGATGCGTAAAGTTGTAACGCACGGTTCCATCATTGCGAACATACACCAAGAAGTAGGGCTGCAACGGATTCACTTTTTCGTTTCCGGCACTATCGCCTATTTGACGCAAGCAAAATATTACACCGGGCTTTACCACTTCCGAAGCATCGGGATTGAAAAGTGTTGAATCTAATTTGTAAGGAACTAAAGCATATATACCGAGTGGTGCTGCTTCTAATTCTTTACGGTTTGCTTCAATAAAGTTGAGCAAATCCATACGGAAATCGTCCAAAGAAAAGTTGCTTAACGAAACGCCACCTTCATTCAGTTCGTCCATATCCAGCACTTCATCCTGCAAGCGTTTCAATTGTTTGTCACGGAATTTCAAATCATCTTCTACCAGTTCCTGAATTTGTTCTTTGTTCAAAAGATTGTCTTCGTTTGTTCCGCTAATATCTACCAGTGCCATTCTTGCCTCAACCCTTGATTTTAGTTTGATGTAATTGTCAAGGTCTTTGGTAGGCCAAAAATTTACCAAATGCACTTTGTTGTTGATAGAACCGATTCGGTCAATACGTCCGAAACGTTGAATGATACGAACAGGATTCCAGTGAATGTCATAGTTTACCAAGTAATCGCAATCCTGCAAGTTTTGACCTTCGCTGATACAATCAGTTGCAATCAGAATATCAATTTCCCCATCTTCATCCTTAGGCATTGTTTTTTGGGAACTCCGTCTTTTGCTGATTGGAGAAAAATTAGTGAGTATGTGATTGAACTCTGTGTTTTCTGAAAAGCCCTTTGGTTTGAATGTTGTTTTGTTTTCAGAACCACCCGTAACAAGAGCAATGTTTACCCTCAATTCGTCTTTAGCCCACTGCTCCAAGTGCTCGTATAAATATTTGGCTGTGTCGGCAAAGGCGGTAAAAACAATTACTTTCTTGTTTTCTGTTCCGGTTTTGGTAATTGTTGGATTGTTGACTTTCTTTTTGATTAAGCTTTTCAGCTCTTTCAATTTTGCGTCACGCTTTGCATCTACATCTTTGGCTCTTAGCAACAATTCATACAACTGGTCTTTATCTTCCTGCATTGCGGCTTTCCAATCATCCAATCGCAAATGATTCATTTTGAAAGTTAGTTTTTCACCCACTTCCAATGCTTCTCTTAAATCATCATCTTCAATAGCATCAATGTCTATATCTTCCAATTCCAAGTCTGGATTTTCGCCCTTGTATTTTTGAAAACGGTCAATTCGTTTTTCTAAATTTTCTATACGGTTTATAGTTCGCTGTAAAGTTTCACGGAATGAATAAATGGAACTCTCCAAACGTTTCATAAAGTTTACTTTCATCATTCCGATTAAGTAACTTTCACGTAACTCCTGCGAAAACATTTTAACAGCAGCAGGACCTGATTTCTTCATTACCTTTTCTTCATACAATGCCTTGTGTTCTGGCAATACAAAAGAACTAGGTGTAAAGTGAACCAGTTTGTACTTGCTTATTTTCTCGTTCAGCTTATCGTATGAAAGAAATTTATGTTCAGTGTCAATTTCAGGATAAATAGAATGAACCGGTTCGTGGTCGGGAAAACCACCGATGCGTTCCATTTCCGATTTGTAATATTTGGTAATGTGTTTTCGTGAACGGGCAATTGTTAAAGCATCTAATAATTTGAAGAAAGCAGAATCTAAATCATTCAACAAATCTCTAGTTGTTCGTTCTTCTTTCATTCTTGCCTTTGCCCAATTGGTAAATCGCAGTTGCGATTGTTTCAATAATTCTGCAATACTTTCAATTCCCAATTTCCCTTCATCATCTCCAGCAAAGGCATTATCATTTTCTGCTGTGATATACATTAACTGATTACGAAGGTCTTTCAATTCGTTGTTTACAGGAGTTGCACTTAACAAAAGCACTTTTGTTATTTTTCCACCAAGAATGATGTCTTGCATCAACCTTTCGTAACGACTTTTACGAATGGTATTTCCTTCTTCGTCTTTCTTTCCTTTTTTATTGTTTCTGAAATTGTGGCTTTCATCAATAACTACCAAGTCATAAGCACCCCAATTGAAATTTGATAAATCAATATTGTCGGCTTCTGTGTGTCCTTTCTCACGGCTCAAGTCGGTATGATACATAACCGTATAAGAGAATCGGTCTTTAGGAAAAGGATTTAATGTATGCCCTTTGTGTGCCTGATAAACTGTCCAGTTGTCTCGCAATTTTTTGGGTGTTAAAACCAAGATGCGATAATTAAGCATTTCGAAATACTTGATTACAGCTAATGCTTCATAGGTTTTACCCAATCCTACACTGTCGGCAATGATGCAACCATTGTATTTTAAAATCTTGTTTATTGCTCCTCTAACACCGTGTTGTTGGAAAGTAAAAAGCGTTTTCCAAATTTCTGAATCGTAAAGATTGGCTTTGATGTCTGAAAGGCCTGAAGCATCAGTTTCATTGAGGTATTGCTCAAAAATATGAAACAGTGTTTTGTAATAAACAAATTCAGGGCTGTTGTCGCGATGAAGCAGTTCAATGTATTTCAGCACTTGGTCTTTTACATCTTCTACTTCCACATCTTCCATTTCATTATTCCAAAGCTTGTCAAACCACTCTTTCAGGTCAGACAAATCTCTACGGTCATTTACAACAAGGTTAAGTTCTATGTTTGGGCGTGAGCCCAAACCAAGACCATTAACCGTGAAGTTGGAGCTGCCGGTTACGGCATCTTCAACTCCATTTGGTTTTTCGATATGGTAAAGTTTGCCGTGTAAAAAGTCGGGTCGAACCATTGATTTGATTTCAACCTTATCTCTTATCCAGTTTGCACATTGCTTCGCTAGTACTTTTTGTTGCAGTCTGTTCTCAACTGGTATAACCAATTTGTCATCCTCAATTTGATAATTCTTTGCATCTGTCGAGGAAGCAACACTTTTAATAAAACGAGGTTCACCGAAAAGAAGTCTTAATGAATTTACATTGTCAAGTTGAGGCTTTAGTTTTTCGTATGCGTAAATGGTGAAATAGGCAGTAACAAAAGAAAGATTGGTGTTATTTTCAATATGTTCAACGAGGAAATCTCCAACACTGCCGTTGGAAAAGTTGTCTCTGATACTCTTTATATTTTTCTTAATTGTTGCTTCTTTCATTTGGCTTCTAAAATAGTTAAAATATGTCGTCCTTCATCAATGGCGGGAGGGAGAATTGGCTCTTTTGCAAGCTTGGGTTTGTGTGTCGGCTTGTGTGGCTTGCAAATGTGCCAATTGTGAGTCGGCCATAAAATTGAATTAAAAAAAATGTGCGGTGGGGAAAATAAAAAATACAGAAGGGTCGGCAATGAGTGTCGGCTTACTCGCTGTCCGTTTGTTGTATCGTTTTTATGTCTGTGTTCACCTGTCAAAATGGTTTACGTTTTTCTCGTTTAAGTTCGTGTTTGTCTGCTGTGTCCTTGTCTTTTTACGCTTGCTGGTAACGGCAGTCCGTCTAAAAACTACCATTGCCCTTCAAAAGTAATTGT
>JAFDWZ010000016.1:0-37329 GCA_018268195.1 Bacteroidota bacterium
TCGTCCGTTAGCATTGCCACCAACTCAGAAATATACGCAATAATACACTATTTATTTCAAATATCAAATTGCCAAACATACAGTATTATGCTCATGATAATCAGGTAATCAGATTAAAAACAATATTGCGTATTTTGTATTTCATTTTTTTCAAAAACATTTCGCATGTTTGTGTTTTCCTATACAAAATGCGCACTTTATTATGAGCAACACAAAAGACTTTTTTAATAAACAGCTTTATTCTTTTGAAATAGGGCAACACCGTAATCAGGAAATTATCCGGATTATATTTCCGTATGACTTGAAACTCATTGAGCATTTAAAAAAATTCTCAAAAGCCAAATGGAGCAGTTCTAACAAAAATTGGTATGTGCCTGATAATACGTTTTACAGAAAACTATTCGGATTAGAGCCAAAATCTTTAGGAAAAAGTGCGTTATCCGGAATCCATCCTGTAAACCTGCCTTCCTTAGAGCGATTTACAGAGCAATTACAGTTGAAAGCATATAGCCCCAATACCATCCGGACTTATGTTTCTGAATTTGCCCAATTGCTTATAACTATTAAATCTTTTTCGGTTGATGAACTTAACGCTGAAAGACTACGAAGTTATTTCCTTTTTTGTATAAAGAACCTCAAAATGTCAGAAAATGCTTTGCACAGCAGAATGAATGCAATCAAGTTTTATTTTGAACAGGTCCTGAAAAGAGAAAATTTTTTCATTCAGATTCCTCGCCCTAAAAAACCCAGCACTCTACCTAAAGCACTTTCAACAAATGATGTAAAAAAAATGTTGAGTAATATTGAAAATAAGAAGCATCAGCTGTTACTCAAAATGTGCTACGGAATGGGTCTTAGGGTAAGCGAACTTGTAAACCTGAAAATTACAGATATAGACAGTAACCGAATGCAGGTTTTGGTTTGTCGGGGTAAAGGCAAAAAAGACCGTTATGTGAATCTGCCTGAAACACTATTGAAGCAATTAAGGGAATATTATAAGGAATATAAGCCAAAGAAATTTCTTTTTGAAGGACATTATGGAGGCCGGTATGCTGTTCGTTCGGTGCAACAAGTGTTTAAAAATGCAATGAAAAAAGTAAAAATCAATAAAAAAATAGGAGTACACAGTCTTAGACATTCCTATGCCACACATCTGATAGAGCAAGGTACGGATATCAGATTTGTACAGGAGTTACTCGGTCATAAAGACATTAAAACCACCATGATTTATACACAACTTACTGATCAAACAAAAAGAAAAATAAAAAGCCCGTTGGATAATTTATTTGGTTCAGAGTAAATATTCCTCCTACAACATCAGTTTACAAGAAACAACTTGGTAACGCAGGTATTATCGCCATTGGTATCGGTAGCAAACACCAGATAAACTCCGGTTTGTACACGCTTTCCTGAAAAATTATTGCCATCCCAGGTAGCCATTCCGCCTTTTGCCTTGGTTTCATAAACCACATTACCCGCAACATCAGTAATTTTTACGCTGCCGTTGGCAGTAATACCTCTTATTGCAATGGGTCCTGTATAGTTTTCTTTTACAGGATTTGGAAATACCAACACGTCTTTACATCCTGTTTCTCCTTTTGTAGCATCACCAACATAAGAAATCAATCCCTTGTCCGTACCGATATACACTTCTCCGGTTGTGGGGTCTATGGCAATGGATGTGATGGTGTTTGAAAACAGCGGACTGTTGGATGTATTGAAGTTGGCAATTTGTTTTGTGCCATCAGCAGAGAGCAGAAAAACACCTCCTCCATTGGTACCTACCCATTTACGGTTGGCACCATCTACTGCCAGGGCCGTAATAATTTCTTTATCGAGCAGATATTGCGTTATTCCATTGATGGTGATAAGTATTTTCTGTGCTTGCACCGGTGTTGATCCGGTAGCGTTGCCCGGAGAGTAAATAACGGCAATACCCTCAGAAGTGCCAAGCCATATTTGTCCGTCATTATCCTGCACCATACAACGCACATCATTTACAGGAAGGCTGCCTGTTTCCTGCGAAACACGAACTGATTTTTGTGCGGAAGGGTCATATACAATGAGTCCGCTGCCGAGAAGGGTTACCCAAAATTGCCCGTAGTTGTCGTAAAGCACGTCACCAAAAAACAAATTCACACCTCCCGGAATACTGGCTTGCAAACTAACCGGTTGCCACGATCCGTCTTTACCTTTTTTGTTCAGTGGTGTATTCACTCCTGAATTTACAATCCACAGATTTCCGTCCGTATCGAAACACATTCCTCCAATTTTTACCTGTCCGGTATTTCCAAAAGCTCCTTGCAAACTGCTGTTGGTTTTGTTGTACTGAACAACGGGATTGTTGTTGTCGAACTCAAACACTCCGTTGATACGCGACCCGCAATAAATATGATCGGGATTACCGGGTTCGCTAATGACCGTTTGTACATCCATAAATTGGCCAAGGTCAACCGATGATGAAATAGTTTTCTGATTCCATGTTTTCCACTGCACTCCATCAAAAGTGGAGTAGCCATCGGTATCATAGCTGTCGCTCCATCGGTTTACGCCATGTGTTACGTAAAGTGTTTTTCCATTATGATATAAATAACTGCATCGGCTTGATGCCGGTGAGTTAGGAATAGTGAATAACACATCGGTATCGCTGCGATATTCTGTCAAACCATTATTTCCGTCAGCTATGTAAAGTGTAGAGCCGCTACCGGTACTTACGCCAAACATATCCACATTGGTATAAACACTTCCGGCAAAAACTTCACGTAGTTTATTCTGAAAATCGCTATCCCACTCCTGAATGGTGTAGTTATTGACAAAATAAAAACGGTTATCGGATATGCGCAGTTGACGTGTGGCAAAATTTCCTTCTACAAGGTTTTTCTCTTCAGCAAACGAACTTGCATTGATAATTTTCACAGTGTCTGCTGACGATGAATGAAAATTTAAGGCAAGCCTTCCGTTTAATGAACGAATCATATTATAAGTCACAGACTGATTGCCGTCAGGAAAAACCGGTTGCCATTCGGCAAAGTTGTTTAAGTCGGGGTTAGCAATTTCGCCTCTCATAATGCCACTGTCAGTAGTTGCATATATGTAGGTTCCATCATTGGTAACTGAATATACCGGCACTTCATTTCCCGTTAAACCGATAACATAGGTTTCTTTAATCTCTGCTTTTATCAAATCGAGTGCAAGCACACCAAATCCTGTAGCGAGGTAAGCAAACTTTCCATTAAATGATATATCATAAATAGTTTTATCGCCAGTTGCCGATCTGCGTTCTATATCCGACACATTGATAATTCCATTGTCGAAAATCAAATCAATATTTGAATTGGAATAGCAAACTACCAACACTTTCTGTTCATCACTGTAGTCCATTCTTGAAATTCCAACATCCGACAAGCCGTTAATTTTGGAATAACGCTGCACGCTGTTGTCCGACTTATCAATATAAAACAAAGCCTGGTCGGTACCGCAATAAATCCTTCCAGCAGTGTTGTTCACAAACAAAGCATGGGTATAAGATAAATGCTCGCGCCATGAACCTAATGGCAAATTTTGAGCTTCTGCCAAGCAGGACGTAATCAGTAAAGCAACTATTAACAACAGAAATGGCTTACGCATATTGTTCAGGGAATACAGAAATCATTAACTCCACAAAGAAAGAATTATTTTATGGCTGTTAAAACGAATATTTTTAAAATACTTTTGCAGCACAAAATTAAAAAAATAGCCATGGCGCTGATTGCAGTTAACACTCGTATGCTTCTTCCCGGTAAATTAGACGGTACGGGGTGGTTTGCCTGCGAAACGCTTAAGCGCATCACCCGTGAGCATCCCGAGCATCGTTTTATCTTTTTTTTCGACAGAAAGTTTTCAGATGAATTTATTTTTTCTTCCAATATTACACCGGTGGTTTTTCCTCCGCAGGCACGCCATCCCTGGCTGTGGTATCTGTGGTTTGAACAGTCGCTCAACTATGCTCTCAATAAATATCAACCCGATATTTTTTTCAGCCCCGAAAATTTTATCTGCACCCGGTCAGCCATTCCGCAGGTGAGTGTAATTCACGACCTCAACTTTGAACATTTCCCAGAATATCTACCTGCCAAAGTTGCCCGGTATTATCAACAATGGACACGCAAAACGGCAACTGTGGCATCACGCCTGGCTACCGTTTCAGAATTTTCAAAACAGGATATTGCAAAAACTTACGCTGTGGATGAAAATAAAATTGATGTGCTTTACAATGGCATTCATGAACTTTACAAACCCGTAGATGATAACACGAAAAAAGAAATATGCAGGCAATATACAGATGGTAATCCTTTCCTGATTTATGTAGGCTCACTGCATCACCGTAAAAATGCTGCTGCAATGGTAAGAGCTTTTTCTATGTTTAAAAAGAAAACAGGAAGTGAAATAAAATTTCTTTTTGTGTCGGATAAAAATAAAATGGAATCCGGTTTGAAAGATGCAATTGCTGAAAGTGATTATAAAAACGATATCCTGTTTACCGGAAGGTTAAATGCTGAACAGCTTGCTGTGGTGATGGCTTCGGCTCATGCAATGATGTATGTTTCGTTATTCGAAGGTTTCGGTATTCCGCTGATTGAAGCTATGCGATGCCATGTTCCGGTGATAACATCTGATACCACATGCCTGCCTGAAATTGCTGATGATGCTGCTTGCCTCGTTAACCCGAAAGACGAAAATGCTATTGCTTCAGCAATTGAAAAAGTAATAAGCGATAATGATTACAGAAACAATCTTATCGAAAAAGGAAATGTGCGACAGCAATTTTTTTCATGGGATAAAACCGCAGCATGTACCTGGAATTGTATTTCCGCTGTATTAAAATAATCTGCTTTGCCGATTTATGTTTTAATGGATGTTATTTAAAAAACAGCTCTTGCCTGTACGCTTGCAGTGTGAATCATACGCTCGCTTTGTGGTTTGCGTCCCTGATATCCAAGGCTTATCTGTAAATTTCCCGACAGGTTTTTCTGAATATTTAATTCCCATGTTAAGTTTTTTCCGCGTTTCAGACTTTCAAGCATTTCAAAAGCTATCGGGCTGTTGGCATCTGCATTATAGCCTATGCTGATGAGGTTGAAGGATGCCGATATTACTCCGTTTTTAAAACTGCTGTATTTTACTTCTGCACCAAAAGTGCTAAGCGTGGCATGTTCCGTAGCATCACCATAAATATTTTGTTTGTCCTGATATTTGTAAATAAATGTGGTGCGGAATACCGTTCCCGGTTGTATGCTGAACCTTGGTTCTGTTTCATAAAAACGAATGTTGTAATTGCGTGTCGCAAATGCGGAATAGTTCTCTTTGTTACCGTTTCTTAAAGCTAATGTAAGCCCATAAATTCGTCTGATGTAAGAACGTGTGTTCAGAAGCCATGTATGCACATAGCGCGACTCTGCTCCATTGGCAAGCAGGCTTTTGTTTCTGTTGTTGTCATAGTTGAAATCGGCTGCAAATACCGATGATGAGCGGTTAAAAAATAATGTGCTGCGAAACGTGGAGTTCGTGACCACAAGGTTGCTGTCGGTAACAGTATTCTGAAAAGGATTTAATCCTTTACTGATTTTTCCGGCAAGGAGTTTATTATCAAACCTGATAGAGGTTTGCAATGCAAAGCGGTTGATGAGTTTTGTTTTTCCTTCCTTGTTTTTAATAAAAGCAGCTGGGTTTAACGATAAAACCTGACTCAGTTGATTGGTTTGAGTGCGGATAAATTCATTGGTAGGTGTAAATATTTTGATGTACTCAGCGCGGTCATTATATTCAGCTACTTCAAACTCATTCAGCTCCTGAATTCCGTTACCATTATAGTCGTTCCACTCAAACACTCCTGTGCCTGCCGCTACTTTGATATAGGAATATTCCTGCTTCTGCTCTTGTCCTGTACCTATTTCATAATAAGTGTTGGAAGCAATGCCTCCGTTCAAAAACTGCAATGTTGCCTCAGCACGACCGAGAAAACTTTCATCTTTTTTCTGAGCGGTGATATCTTGGCGGTTAATCTGCAAGGTGCGATAAGTGCTGCCAAGAGTAATTTTTTTACCATAGCGCGGCTGCCAGCTGAAATCTGCATCGGCTTGATTGGCAGTGGTAGCTCTTTTAAGTTTTTGCAGCTGCGGTGCATAATCCATGCGTTGCGAAAGTTCAGCGCGATACTGAATTTTTCCGGTGTCGGAGGATGCAATATAAAACCCTCCTTTATCATAACCCTGGCTTGCTCCAAGCAATGAATCTGTTCCGGGCAGATACATTTTATTTCTCTCGTTTTCCTGCTTGTATCCGGCTTTTATTTTTTTAAACTGTCTTCCTATATCACCATAGTTTCTGAAAAAACCTGATTTGCTATTCTGTCCTGAAGTGTTGAGAATACTCGTTTTCAGATTTAAGAAATACGAAGCATAGGTATATCTCACATCAATCTGATTGATATAACCTCTGTAAGCGCTGCCGCGATTAAACGTTTTAAGCTGATAAAAAAAACTCTGCGAAGGACCTTTTTCTAAACCTGTGCGCAGGGTTGTAAGTATTTCATCGGTGGTATCTGTCTGCGTCTGTAAGTTCCAGTCGCGTGTAAACTCCACCGGACGATAGTTTTCTACGGGTTTAAAATTTGAGGAGGTGTATTCCATTGCCACCTGCGACATCAAATGCCATGATGTGTCTTTCAGATGCAGAGGAAGCCTGTTGGTAAATGCTGCAGTTACGCCATATCCCGAATCATTACCTTTATCTTTTTTCGAAAACAGATTGATGTTGTTATTACTGTAAACACCTTCCACCATCACATTTGTATTTTTTGATACCTCCACCTCTGCTCCTGCTGTAAGCATCTGTTGGCGTTTGGGTGCAATGAGTAGCTGCACCGGCTCATATTCACCTTGCGGAACACCGTTTACCGGAGGAATCCATTCAAACACTTTACCATTGACAACACTGCTGAGCTGCTTGTAGTTGCCTTTGCCCGCACCAACATTTGCAAATCCCAGACGGTAAAAAGCCTTTGTGGAATCAACAGAATATGTGTAATAAGTATAAAATACTCCATTGATAGTTATCGTATCTTTCTGATACAACACTTCGTTGTGATTAAATCCTACACTATCAGCATTTTCAAAAAAAGCGGACTGAATATTATCGCCTACTGCTGCAAGTGTCTTCTTTTTTTCAGCATTCAAATCCTGAAACAACGGCTGATTTTTACTGTCCTGCTCCGAGTAATAATTGAAATGCAAACGAATGTTCTTATGCGAAAAAGTATTTGCTGAATGCAGAAGTGTACGCACATAATTTTTATCGGAATACTGAAACTCTGCAACAATGCGCGAATCTTTGGTGATGAGTCTTCGTGCTGAAAACGTTATCTGTGCCGTGTTATAATCAATCACATAATCATTGTCTTTCCCTCTTGTGAGCAACACTCCGTCAAGATAAATTTTTTCGGATCCGCTGAGTACAATGATGTAGGTTTCGTTATTGGCTCCAATAAGGATATAGGGTCCCTGATTGGCTTCTGTTCCATTAAAAGTGTTGCGTGAAAATTTTCCTTTTGAGATGGCAGCAGCATCGGTAGTGCTAACAAGCCATTGATTTTTTTCATCAGCATAAAAGGAAGTGCTGAATAAGGCTCCCTGCGATTTTTTGAAAAAGTTCATAAAATATCCTTGCGGACGCATCAGCTCAAAGTCGCCCGCAACGAGGCGGGTGCTGTCGCGCGAGAGCTGCACAAACACTTTGTCGAATTCCTGCAGCTGTTGTGTGTTTCCTTCAGGTTGAATAGGAATATTATTATCTGTAATGGCTGCCATAATTTCTACTCTGTCGCTCAGCGTCCCCGATAGCTGAAGATTTAATCCGGAGTTTACAATTACATCCTGATTATTGCCAAAGCTGATTCCACGCGAAATGCTTCCGTTTTTATTCAGCCCCTCAAAATTGAAAACCTGCATTGCCTTGCCTGATGACTCATCATAGCTAAAAGGATTATACTGTCCGGCATATTTTTCTTTAATAAGCGCACGGTCACGGTTTTTATACGCTTGCGAAAAAAATACCGGAAAAACTCTGTAACTCACATTCAGTGTATCGCCCCTTTTAACGGAACACCCTTTGCTCCACACTATGGTTGCAGCCGATGGTTCGAGGTGATAGCAGGATGTGTCAAGTGTGTAACCGTTATGCGTAATCATCAGCGAACCGGGAACGATGGAAAGGGAATCTAATGTGATGGTGTCACTCTTTAGTATGAGTGTATGCATACGCCTGTTGGAATATTGCGCCTTGGCACTCATACCACAACAAAATAGCATTACAGCTATCCATAACCGTTGACGAAGGATCATACTTTTGATGTGCTAAAAATAGCAAATGCACTATCAAAACGCTGAAGGAATGTTTATATTGAGCCTAAAGCCACATCAAATCTGATGGCTTACAAACTTCATCAGTGTTCTTTTGGCCAAAGGCAAAAATGTTTCTTCCAGAGGAAGAGCTAAATCGGCTTCTATGCTGTAGGTGGCGGGATTGGGCAGGTTCTTGCGCTGAGCCACCAGATCGCTTTTTATGAATTCGTAATTGTTGGATAATGTCTTTTCGTACATACAGATAAACTGAGTACAGAGGGCGCGGTATTTTTCGTCCGGATTTTCGAATAACGTTACCTGATATTCATACACCCGCATATCGGAACTTTGTGTGGTGGAAAGAAAAAAATATCCTTCGTTTTGCTGCAATGGCATGATGCCTACGGTAGTGATTTTTAATTTCGACTCAATAAAGTCATAGATTTTTTTTCCTTCGGCAAGATGCTTTTCAAACTGAGGAATGCTGAACAGAATGATGTTTTCGATTTCTTGCATGAGCATATCGTCTTCCATCATTTTCTCATACATGATTTTAAACTTCCTGAAATCTACTGAAGTCATTCGCTCGGGAACACTCTCCTGAAAAAGTTTCTTATTGTCGCGCAATGCTGTCAGGCTGCGGTAGTGCTTCATCAGCTCACTCAGTGGCGGATATAATTTATTCTCGGTAAAGCTGCCTGAAACATGCTGCAAATAGGCCAGCAGCATATACTTTTTGTATTCAAAGTCAATGTGATTTTCGGTAATCCAGTTTTCGCTTAATGTATCCATATTGAGTTTATTGCTTTAAAAAACAACTGTTCAAAAATTGTACTAAAACTATACCTGTACGCTAAAATTCATTTTCCAAATGACCTAATTTTGGCCAATATTAAAATATTACTCCATAAAACGGAAAATGTTACAACAAATTTAATTAAATAAGAGATGAACATCAAATTTTCAAACTTCATTTACGCCATTGCCGTCATTGGTACTCTGGCATCGTGTGTCCCTGCCCGTCAGTACGATGAACTGAAAGTTCGTAAAGCTACCTGCGATGAAGAAAACAGCAAACTGCGTGCTGAAAACACCAATTACACTACACAAAACAAGGAGCTTACAGCATCGCTTGCCGACCTGAAACGCGAAAAAGAGAAACTTGAAACCGACACCACAACATTGGGCAATGCACAACGCAGACTTTCTAATCTTTATAATGAGCTTAACGACTCATACGAGAAACTGCTGCGCAACAACGACCGCATGATGAAAGATAAAAATGATGAAACCAAAAAAGTTATCAATCAGTTGCAGATGACTCAGGAAGAACTCATCAAAAAACAAGATGAGCTTACAGCAAAAGAGAAAAAACTGAATGACCTCACCGAAGAACTCAAAAAACGCGAAGCAAGAGTGAGCGAACTTGAAACCGTGTTGCGCAAAAAAGACGAAGACGTAAACAACCTGAAAAAAATGGTGAGTGATGCGCTTGTTGGTTTTGAAAACAACGGACTGACCGTAACCACCAAAAACGGCAAAGTGTATGTGAGCATGGAAGAAAAACTTCTTTTTGCATCAGGAAGTACTGTGGTTGACAAAAAAGGAGAGGAAGCGCTGAATGAACTCGGAAAAGTGCTTGAGAAAAACAAAGACATCAATGTGCTTATTGAAGGACATACCGATAATGTTCCAATTGCAGGAGGAACGATGAAAGATAACTGGGATTTAAGTGTTCTGAGAGCTACCAGTGTAGTGCGTATTCTTACAAAAAACAAGAATATTGATCCCTCACGTCTTACACCTGCAGGTCGAGGCCCATTCCTTCCTGTTGACAGCGCCAATACCGCTGAAGCACGCAGAAAAAACAGAAGGATAGAAATTATTCTTACTCCTAAATTGGATGAATTATTTAAGGTGATTGGCGAAAACTGATTTTATCAGTTATAGTTCTCCACATTCTGAAAAATGATTTTTAGCTGCCCTTCGTCATTTATAATAACAAATGTCTGAAGGGCAGTTACTTTTTCACACACAACTTTGTATTTAAGGACTAACTGATTGAGGCTTGTATCAGAGTCGTGTTTTTCCTTTGCTTCCAGCAATTCATAACTCTTCATAGGCCCCATCACCTCTCGCAGTTTTTTGAATTTTTCTATTTTCTTCTCCGTGGGTTCATTTTCCGAAAACGAAGCTGCATAGTAACTATCAATTCTGCTGTAGTCTTCGTTTTTTAAATCATTGAGAAGTTGCTCGGTAAACTGAATTCCTTTTTGTTTATCTACTTTTCCGAGGAAGCAAGCCGAAAACATAACAGCCATCAGCACGAACAATATTTTATAATTTTTCATTTGTGTAATATTTTATTAACGTCATTATTTTTCAGAAGGTACGTCTCCGTATTTTTTTCTTTTATAAGGAAAATCCATTCTCAGAGTTTTGCCATCCTTGCCTCCTTCAATCCATGCAATCAAACTGTCGCCTGCCGGGCGATAATGAATGCGCTGAGGGAAATCGTTCTCTTTATTTTCAAAAACAAATTCACTATCGTCTTTGCTGATTAACGTGAATGCAATATTTTTTTCTGATTTGCCAATGGTAGGAATATATACGGTGGTGTTACCGGATTTTTTTATCTCCATACTTTCAAAAAAAATAGTATCTCCGTTTTCAAGTGTAAAGCTAACACCGGCCATGCCATCAGCAGTTTGGTGCCAAATTTCGCGGGTAATAAGTGGAAACTCCGAATCGTTTACCCACTCACCTTCAAGCCAGTCGAAGCCTGAGAGCCTGTTGGGCAATTGCTCCCGATGACAGGATGTGAGTAAAACGAATGCCGGCACAGCTAAAACAATTTTTCTCATTCTCTGAAATTATGCAACGAAGATACGCGAATTGATTTGCTATTTTTACACCGCTAACATTGCATGGATGAATCTGGTAATAGACATAGGCAATACAAGAGTTAAATACGGAGTGTTTGATGATAACACTATGCTGAAAAAAGGAGTTGCCCCAAAAGCTGATATAACCTTCTTCAGAAGTGTTTTTAAAAAATATTCCATTGACAACATCTTATTTTCATCTGTAGCTCATGTAAACAAAAGCGCCATTGCTTTTGCACGCAGTCATTGTGCCGTTATTGTCCTTGACCACAAAACCCCTTTGCCTATTAAAAACAAATATCATACACCACACACTTTGGGCACCGATAGACTGGCAAATGCTGCCGGTGCTGCATGCCTTTACAGCGGTAAAAACTGCCTTGTAATTGATGCCGGCACTTGTATTAAGTATGATTTTATCTCTGAGAAAGGTCATTATCTAGGTGGCGCTATCTCTCCTGGGGTGGCTATGCGTTTTAAGGCTTTACATCATTTTACCAAGCGCCTGCCATTGGTAAAACCCAGAAATCCTGCACCATTAACCGGCAACACTACCGACACTTCCATTAACAGCGGGGTAATTAATGGAGCAAAAGCAGAAGTTCTACAGATAATTTCACAGTATAAAAGCCAATATAAGCGACTGAAAACCGTTGTTACAGGCGGAGATGCCACACTTTTTGTCAATATCGCAAAAAGCTACATCTTTGCAGCCCCTGATTTAACGCTTACCGGATTAAATCATATTCTTAATTACAACAAAACAATCAATCACCGATTATAAAGCCAATGCGTAAATTTCCGATAGTATTTTTTATTGTTTTATTATTTGTTTCTTCTGTTGCAACAGCACAAACAGGAACAGAAACACCTTATTCCCGCTACGGCATTGGTGAAATGTTTTATAACGGTTTCACGCGACAAACTGCCATGGGAGGTCTGGGCGCAGCTTATCAAAGTTCGTCTGCTGTAAATTTCAGCAATCCTGCCAGCTATTCTCATCTTCGAATCACCACCTTTGAAACCGCTCTTCGAGGGGAGTTGGCTCGCACTTCTTCATCAGGTGATGCACAGACTAAAAAAGGTGTTTTGTTAAATTACCTCTCACTTGGCTTTCCGGTAATTAAAGATCATTGGGGAGCAAGTTTCGGACTTATCCCGGTAAGTTCATCGGGTTACAACCTTAAAGATGATGGTTCAACCGTGAATCCAAATGATACCATAACCTCTACCTTTACCCGTTTGTATAGTGGCAAAGGCGGATTAAGTCGGTTTTATATAGGGAATGGTTTTGCTCCGTTTTCAAAAAGTCTGGATAATTTCCATACCTCAAAACGGTATGCGGATTTACGCACTGCAGGCGACTCTGTTGCCATACACCGTGCCGAACGAAGCCGTAATTTTTTCAAAGGCCTGGCCGTAGGTTTTAACGCATCATATCTTTTTGGTACACTCACGAACGAGCGTAGGGTAAAATTTGATAACCCTTCATTCATGAACATTAAAAACTCTAATAGTACTTCTTTTAATGATTTTTATTTCGATTACGGACTGACTTGGTTTTTCGATTTAAAGAATGATTACCGCCTTACCATTGGCGCTTCAGGTGCAGGTGGAACCAACATCAGAGGCCGAAGAGATGTGCTTCAGACCTTAGTAGCTTCCAACAGCTTTGAATCGAATATTGACACGGTTTACATGGTCGAAAACGAAAAAGGTAAGATATTTATTCCTGCAGATTTTACCGCTGGATTCATGTTGCAACAATCAGAAAAATGGATGCTCGGAGCTGAATTTAATTTCCAGCAATGGAGCCGCTATAGAAGTTTTAACCAAGATCAAAAACTGAAGGACAGTTGGCGTATTTCTGCCGGAGGACAGTATATGCCTACACCAAAACTTTCGTACCGTGCAGGCATTCGCTACGAACGTACTTACATCAATCTGAACAATACTCCCGTAAATGATTATGCGCTTTCGTTGGGTGCAGGTGTTCCAATTCGCCTTACCAGCACCGAACGCAGAACCTTCGATAATAAAACCATGCTGCATTTTACTCTTGAGGCAGGGCAAATGGGAACAACGTCCAACAATCTTGTGAAGCAACAATATGTTCGTTTTTATGTAGGAATTACCGCGAACGAACTGTGGTTTATCAAACGTAAATACGACTAAAAGTAAAGTTGTAAAACATTCCTCTCAACATATTTTTATTATCCATTCGTAAAAGGACAACTTCATCCTTTGTATAATTTCCTGAGTAGGTATTGATAAATACCTTTATCACACAAACATTATATTTGTGTGTAACCAAAGTAACATAACAGCTCAATAAATTGATGCATTTTTGCAAACTCATTTATAATCGTTAATGGAAATTGCCGGCTACATAGCTTCTGTGTTTATCGGAATCACACTCGGTCTTATTGGTGGTGGTGGAAGTATTCTTACCGTTCCGGTGCTGGTATATCTCTTTTCCATTGATGCTGTTGCAGCCATCACGTACTCACTTTTTATTGTGGGCGCAACCAGTGTTGTAGGCTCTGTATCTTATTTCAACAAAGGTTTGGTAGATTTAAAAACAGCTGTGTTTTTTGGAATTCCATCCGTTTTATCTGTTTTTTTAACTCGTATATATCTTTTGCCTGCCATACCTAACCAAATTTTCAGCACTACGGATTTTACTATCACCAAAGACCTTGTATTACTGCTGCTCTTCGCCATACTGATGATATTTGCTTCTTACAGCATGATAAGAAAGAGAAAATTTGCAGATGAGCACTTAAATCAAAACCGGAAAACAAACTACATAAAAATAATTTCATGGGGATTATTTATCGGAATGATAACAGGACTGATAGGTGCAGGAGGAGGATTTTTAATCATTCCTGCTTTGGTAAACCTGCTCCGATTACCAATGAAAACGGCTATAGGTACTTCGCTGATTATTATTTCCATTAATTCCTTAACCGGTTTTCTTTTTTCATTGTCCTACATTTCCGTTCGCTGGAATCTGGTGTTGAGCATCACTGCCATTGCCATTGCCGGAATTCTTATAGGTAGTTACATGGCTTCAAAAATTGATGGTAAAAAACTTAAACCAATATTCGGTTGGTTTGTTCTTGCCATGGGATTTTACATCATCATCAGAGAAACTTTAATAAAATAACCTTTGGCATATAAATACTTTAACTCCAATAATTAATTCGGCACAAAAAGATATATTTCAGAAATTTGTATGTCTCAAACCTTAATCGTTGAATAATTAAATTTAAAGAATATGAATATAGAACAAATTTACACAGGATGTCTTGCACAAGGTGCATACTACATAACCTCCAACGGAGAAGCAGCAATTATTGATCCGCTGAGAGAGACACAGCCTTATATAGAAAGACTTCAGAAAGATGGTGTAAAGCTCAAATATATTTTCGAAACACATTTTCATGCTGACTTTGTAAGCGGACATATTGATTTAAGTAATAAAACCGGAGCTCGCATTGTTTATGGCCCCACTGCCACACCTGAGTTTGATGCACTCATTGCAAAAGACAATCAGATTTTCAACGTAGGTAACATTCAGTTGAAACTACTTCACACTCCCGGTCACACAATGGAAAGTGCCTGTCTGCTGCTGATTGATGAAAGCGGAAAAGAAAAAGCATTGTTCAGTGGTGATACACTCTTTTTGGGTGATGTAGGACGTCCTGATTTGGCACAGAAAGCAACACACATGACGCAGGAAGAACTTGCCGGTTTACTCTACGAAAGTCTTTACAATAAAATTCTTCCGCTCTCTGATGATATTATTGTATATCCTGCCCATGGTGCCGGTTCGGCTTGTGGTAAGAACATGATGAAAGAAACGGTTGACACACTGGGCAATCAGAAGAAAATGAATTATGCCCTTAACCAACCTGACAAAGCATCATTTGTGAAAGCTGTTACTGACGGACTGCTACCTCCGCCTGCTTATTTCGGAATGAATGTGGCAATGAACAAAAAAGGTTATGACAGTTTTGAAAAGGTGTTGAATCAAGGTATGAGAGCTCTCACAACTGCCGAATTTAAAGCTGCTGCCGAAGAAACCGGTGCTCTGATTCTTGATTCACGCAGCGATAAAGTATTTGCTAAAGGATTTATTCCACAGTCGGTAAATATCGGACTGGGAGGTGATTTTGCTCCATGGGTGGGTGCTTTAATTGCAGATGTAAAACAACCACTTCTTTTAGTTACGGAGGCAGGCAAAGAAGAAGAATCTGTTACCCGTTTAAGCCGAGTTGGGTTTGATAATATTCTTGGTCACCTCAAAGGAGGTTTCGAAGCATGGAAGAATGAAGGTAATGAAACCGATACCGTTCAAAGAATTACTCCTGAAGAATTTGCTGCCAGAGTAAAACCCGGCACCGATAAAATTATTGACGTGCGCAAAGAAAGTGAGTACGCTGCAGAACATATAGAAGAGTCGTACAGCAAGCCATTAGCGTATATTAATAACTGGATAAAAGATATTAACCCGGGAGAACATTTTTATCTGCATTGTGCAGGCGGATATCGCAGTATGATAGCGGCAAGTATTCTTCAAGCCAGAGGCTATCGCAATTTTACGGAGATTGAAAGTGGATTCAATGCTATTGCAAAAACCAATGTTCCAAAAACCAATTATGTCTGTCAGAGTAAGGTTTATAACGCTTAGTGTCATCGGCACGTTGCTGATAACAACCGTTGCCTGCAAAAACAATGCAGAGCTGATGAGCGAAAGTCAGCGCCAGGAATACCTCACTGAAGGTGACAGTATTGCTACAGAAGCACAACGCATACTACTGATGAATGTATCGCAGGCTATTCAGAATGCGGGACCTGCAGGTGCCGTTGATTTTTGTAATGTGCATGCTATGCCACTCACCGACAGTGTTTCTGCAATGCACAAAGTAAACATACAACGCCTCAGCGACAAAAACCGCAATCCGGAGAATGCAATAATTTCAGAAACAGACAAAGAAGCCTGGTTGCAGATTAAAACAATGATGAAAGATACTGCCGTAAAACAAAAACAACTGGTTTTGCAGCAGGGTAGTTCTATTTACTATTACAAAGCTATTCCTCTGGGTATGCCTGCATGCCTTTCATGTCATGGTGTAAAAGGTGAAAACATTTTACCTGAGACACAACAGGCAATCAATTCAAAATACCCTGACGACAAAGCCACCGGATACAGCATTGGCGAACTGAGGGGTGTGTGGAAAATTAAAATGAATTAAATAGCGTTGCCGGTTGCACTTCTTTGCACTGTAATGAATAGGAATGAATCGAACTATTATCAACAATTATTTTTCATTTCAGAGTTTAAAAAAGTATAAAGGTTTTAACTGTCACAATAGTTAAGAAGCTTTTTTTAAATTTGACCTATGGAAATTGTTGAAAAATTCAAATCGGTTTTTGAACCAGAACTGCTGAGTGAGATTGCCGCTAAGGCCAGATTTATTCAGGTAAAAGAAGGGAATACTATTCTTGATATCGGGCAAACCGTAAAAATTATACCTCTGCTGATAAGTGGTGTTCTTAAAATTTCAAGGGCTGATGATAATGGTAAAGAAATTTTGCTGTATTATGTTCATGCCAACGAAAGCTGTGCAATGACTTTTACCTGTTGCATGCAACAATACCCCAGCGAAATTAAAGCCACTGCCGAAACGGATGTTGAATTTCTCTCAATACCCATAGGAGTGATGGATGAGTGGCTGGCAAAATATCCCACCTGGAAAAGTTTTGTTATGCGAACCATCCGCAATCGTTTCAATGAATTACTTGGCACAATTGACCAGCTTGCCTTTCAGAAATTAGACGAGCGTTTGGTAACCTACCTCCGTGAAAAATCCCGGGCAACAGGAAGTGCACTCATTAACCTTTCGCATGAAGAAATTGCAAATGAACTTGCATCATCGCGCGAGGTTATTTCCCGCTTGCTGAAAAAACTCGAAAATGATAATAAACTGCTGCTCTATCGCAACCAAATCAAACTACTTAAGGATTTGTAACAAAAGTTACTGAATAGAAATTTTCCTTGTCAGACCTTTGTAGCACAAAATTTAAAGGTTTATACAATGAAAAAGAACATGGGAAATGCAGACCGGATTATCAGAATAATAGCGGCCTTGTTAATTGCAATTCTTTATTTCACTCATCAAATCAGTGGAACAACAGCTATTGTTCTTGCAATACTTGCTGTTATTTTCTTGGCAACGAGTTTAATAAGTTTTTGTCCGTTGTATTTACCATTCGGGCTTTCAACAGTTAAAAAATCTACACAAATATGAAACATGAAATAGAAACCCAATGGATGGGAAAAATGCAGTTCAATGCATTGGTCAACGGACACACTGTAATAATGGATACCCCCGAACGTGTAGGTGGCGAAGATCAGGGTCCAATTCCAAAACCATTTGTACTCACAGCCCTTTCGGGATGTACCGGAATGGATGTGATTGCTCTGTTGCGCAAACAAGGGAAACAACTTGCAGAACTAAATCTGAAAGTGAGTGGAGAAATAAGCAAAACACAACCTATAGAGTACGTGGCAGCACATATTGTTTATGAGATGAAAGGTGATGAAGCTGATGAAAAAGCAGCATTAGATGCAGTTACCGTGTCGCAGGAAAAAATTTGTGGCGTGAGCAGTATGCTTAAGAAGATAATGCCCGTAACATGGGAAGTGGTTTATAACGGCAAGGAAATATTTAATAACCAGGAAAAAGTAGCGGCACAAGTAAACTGATGCAATTTTTGATAAAACATAAATTAATGATACTGGGAATACTTTTGGGCAGTATAGCCGGTTATGCCTATTATTTTTTCGTAGGATGCAAAACCGGAACCTGTGCCATCACCTCAAGTCCCTTTAACAGTACAATTTATGGAGCAGTAATGGGAGCCTTGTTGTCGGGAGAAATAAATAAAACAAATTCAAAAAATGAATAATCAAAAAACTATTATTGATGTGCGCACTCCCGGAGAGTTTATGGGTGGAAGTGTTGCAGGAAGTATCAACATTCCGCTGAATGAAATTGAAAATCGCCTGGAGGAAATAAAACTAATGCCTCAACCTGTTGTTTTATGTTGCGCAAGCGGCAATCGCAGTGGTCAGGCCACAGCCTACTTACGCAGCCAAGGTGTTGAATGCGAAAATGGAGGAAGTTGGTTTGATGTAAATTATATGATTCACGAAAACGATAATTAAATGTTACAACTGATAAAAAATTTATTTGGTATAGGGCCTAAAGCTGATTTCAAAGAGCTGGTAAAAAATGGTGCGCAACTCATAGATGTGCGTACTAAGGCCGAATTTCAGGGCGGACATATCAAAGGTTCTATAAATATTCCATTGCAGAACCTTTCTGATAATCTTTCAAAAATTAAGAAAGACAAACCGGTGATAACTTGTTGTGCTTCCGGGATGCGCAGCGCTTCGGCAAAAGGCATTCTTCAGTCTAAAGGATATTCGCAAGTGTATAACGGAGGTGGATGGATGAGTCTTAAAAACAAACTTTCCTGAATGAAAGAGCGATTGTTCACGGGCTGGAATATTCAGAGAGCAATATATGTACTCTTAGGAGGTACCATTATCATACAGTCTGCAATGCAGCATGAGTGGTTTGGCCTTTTGATTGGAGGATATTTTGCTTCCATGGGATTGTTTGCCTTTGGCTGTGCAGCAGGAAATTGTTTTAACGGAAACTGTACAACCAATGCAAACAACACTACTGCAACAAAAGAAGAAATTCAACAAGTTAAACAATGACAACAGAAAAAAAGACCTTTTCAGAAATTATAGCACAGGAAAAACCGGTGTTAGTAGATTTTTTTGCTGAGTGGTGTGGCCCCTGCAAAATGATGAAACCCATACTTGAAGAACTGAAACAAAAGATTGGTGATAAAGCTACCATCATTAAAATTGATGTAGATAAAAACCCTCTTGTTGCATCAGGTTATAACATTCAGGGTGTACCTACTTTAATCCTCTTCAAAAACAAAGAAGTGAAATGGAGACAATCCGGTGTGGTACCTGCAAATTATTTAGAAGACTTAATTCAACAGTATCAATAATAAAATATGATGAAATACTTTTTTTCTTTAGCAATAATAATAGCATTCATAGCAGGTGGATGTAATAACAACGTAACCCATAGCAACGAAGGTGCGGATTTATCGCCACAGCTATTTTCAGAAAAAATTAAAGAAATGCCTGAAGCAAGCATTATTGATGTGCGCACCCCTGAAGAATTTGAAAGCGGTCATCTGCAAAACGCCTTAAACATTGACTGGAATGGAAACAATTTTGAAACAGAAATCAGCAAACTTGATAAATCAAAACCGGTTTTTGTTTATTGTCTTAGTGGCTCACGTAGTGCCTCCGCAGCAAAAATGATGCGCTCGCAAGGTTTTAAAACCGTTTATCAAATGGATGGCGGAATTATCAAATGGAATGGCGCCAATTTGCCTGTAACAACCGGTAGCAAACCTCAGGTTGCAGGAATGACAGTGGAAGAATTTAAACAGCTTACGCTATCAGATAAGATGGTGCTGATTGATTTTTATGCTGACTGGTGTGCCCCATGTAAAAAAATGGAGCCTTTCCTCAACGAAATTTCACAGGAAATGGCAGACAAGGTGGTTTTGGTTCGAATTAATACCGATAAAAATCTGGAACTGTGTAAGGAGCTTAAGATTGATGCCATCCCTGTTTTGCAGATTTACAAAAACAATGCGCTTACCTGGTCCAACAAAGGCTTTATCTCGAAGGAGGATTTGGTTAAGCAACTGATGTAAAGCAAATCATATTGAACTAAATTGATTTTTCAAAAACCTGCATATAGAATGCAGGTTTTTTTGTTTAAAGGCATTCCGATGATGAGGGTTTTACATGTTTTTTGTAATTTTTTTATATCCCTTTTCAGATAAAAGCCCCTCCTTGCATCGTTAAAAAAGCCAGAAACATGATTTACGATTGAAAAAACCACTTAAAGTATGCCATTTAACACCACTTATGCACCCTTATGCTGTAATCGGTATCTGAAATAATAAATTCTGTTCTTTTTATTCTAAAAAAATATTTAGGATAAATTTGTCCTAAATGAAACAGGTCTTACCTTTGCGCTCCCAATTAAAATAAGGATGTTTTCAAAAGCATGTGAACACGGAATAAAGGCAATCATTTACATTGCCACACAATCGTTGCAAGGTAACAGAGTAAAAATTGGAGATGTAGCCATCAATTCAGGATCACCGGGAGCATTTACGGCTAAAGTTTTAGGAACACTCACCAAACACAATATCGTTAATTCCTACACCGGCCCTACAGGAGGATTTGATATGTCAATGAAACAGATGCGGCAAATAAAAATGAGTGATATAGTGTATGCTATTGATGGCGACAACATCTACAATGGCTGCGGATTAGGCCTGAGTGAATGTAACAATGAACAACCCTGCCCTATGCACGATAAGTTTATCAAGGTGAGAAAAGGAATTAAAGAAATGCTTACCAAAACCTCTGTTTACGATCTGGCACTGGGGCTGCAATCAGGTAAAACGGTATTGATAAGATAATGTAGAAATGAAACACACACCTGAAAAATTTGTTAACATAAGGATTAAACATAAAAAACAAAACAGTAATTCATATTCAAAACATTCATTAAACCAATAAGATTATGGAAAATAAAGAAATCTGGCTCCCATCGCTCATTACAGCTACACCTCAAGAAGGACGTGAGTTAGCAATTAAAATGGCAAGAAAATCTATTGCTGCTATTCAGACGAATCCCGATATAAGAAAAAAATTACGCGATAATTACGCTAACGATACTGCACAACTTATAGCTTCGGCTAATGTGGTAGCTTTGGAGTTTCAAACAATTGCAGTTGCCAACAATTACTGGAAAAAATAATTTTTCAAAAAAATAAAGGCGGAGAATTACCTGCCTACTTAGATGAGTGAATTAAAAGACATAGCAAACATTGACGATATAAAAGTTCTGGTAGATACTTTTTATGGCAGAATACGCGAAGATGATTTGCTGAAAGACATTTTTAATAATGTGATTCAAGACCGATGGCCTGAACATCTTGAAAAAATGTATCGTTTCTGGCAAACGGTGCTGTTTGATGAACACACATATTTTGGAGCTCCCTTTGTTCCGCATGCCACATTACCTGTGGAAAAAAACCATTTCGACAGATGGGTGAGCCTTTTCACCGAAACGGTAGATGAACTTTTCAGCGGAGAAAAAGCTGAAAGAGCAAAATGGCAAGGTAACAGAATGGCTGAAATGTTTCAGCTGAAAATTCAGTACTACAAAAACAATACTTCAAGTCCGCTGCTATGAAAATGATTAAAAATCCCGGAGTAGTGGTTGCCGTGTTTGTATGGATAGGATTTGTAAGCGCCATAAGTTTTATGGAGTCGTGGCTTAAGTTTCTTGCTCCGGGTATTACCATACCGCTTGGTTTGGGAATTGGGAAATTGGTTTTCGGAGCACTTAACAAAGTTGAATGGCTGCTGCTGCTTTTTATTTTAATCAGTTTGTTAACGGCTCACGAAAATATTTTCAACAGCAACTATCTCACACTTCTGATTCCTGTGTTTATAGTAATTGTTCAAACTTTCTGGTTGTTGCCGGCACTTGATGCAAGAGCACAGTTGCAAATATCAGGAGCAACCGTTCCACCATCCTATTTACACATATATTTTGCCGGAGCTGAAGTTATAAAGGCAACGTGTTTATTTATATTTGGTATCTCACATTTCAAACCTGTTAAAAATTATGAGTAAAGAAAAAACCTTAAATGACATTGATGCAAAATATGAGCATCTTGGAGAAAATTCAGAAACCTATCTGAAGGGATTGCTTCAGGCAAAACCTATCACCTATTGGGATTACATACAAGTGGATACCTTGTTCACGCTACAGAAAACACGTACCGATTTTAAAGACGAAGCCATTTTTGTGATGTATCATCAGGTTACGGAACTGGTGCTAAAAATGATGGTTCACGAACTGCAACAACTCGTTCACGAAGATTTAAAAGAAGAAGTATGGATTGATAAACTCAACCGACTGAACCGTTATACTTCCATGCTCATCACTTCTTTTGATGTGATGAAATTCGGAATGAACTATGACGACTATAATACATTCAGAAGTACGCTTGCTCCGGCAAGTGGTTTTCAGTCGGCCACATTCCGCTATCTTGAAATTTACTGCACACCTCTGGAAAATCTTATTAATGAAGCAGGAAAAAAACGCCTTCCGGCAAATCCTACCATAGAAGATTATTTTGAAAACATGTATTGGAAGGATGCAGGCACCGACAGAAAAACAGGAAAAAAATCTCTTACACTGCGTTTGTTTGAAGATAAATACCTGAATAGTTTTATTGAGCTGGCTAAAAAAGTAAAAGGACATACATTGGAAGAAAAAATAAAGAAGTTTTCATCGCCATCAAAAGAGTTTATCGAAAAACTTAAAGAATTCGACCGGATGTATAATGTTAAATGGCCGATTGTACATTTAGAAACTGCACAGCATTACTTAGACAGCAAAGGCGAAAACAAAGCAGCAACAGGAGGAAGTGAGTGGAAAAAATACCTACATCCGAAATATCAGCAACGCAAATTTTTCCCAAAACTATGGTCGCCCGATGAAATAGCTAAATGGGGAGAAGAATAATCAATTAAAAAATAATAACATCATGGACACTAAAGATTTTGAAAAAGCTCAAGGACACTGGATTCTTGCACGCATGGGCAAAAAAGTTTTACGCCCCGGAGGGAAAGAGCTCACTCAAAAACTGGTGTCGGAATTGCATATCACCGATAAGGATGATGTGGTGGAGTTTGCTCCCGGATTAGGATATACAGCCACCCTTGCGCTGAAAGGACATCCTCACTCTTACACAGGTGTTGATGCCGATGAAGATGCTGTTGTAATGCTGAAACAAAAAGTCAAAGGAGACAATGTTCGTTTTATGCTAGGCAATGCCAATCATACTGAGCTTAGTGATAACTCTAAAGATAAGGTATGGGGCGAAGCAATGCTTACCATGCATGCCGACCATCGAAAAGCTGAAATTATCAGAGAGGCTTATCGTATCCTGAAAAAAGGAGGACTTTATGCCATTCATGAACTGGGGCTTAAGGACGTGGACGAAAACCTCAAAAGTGAAATACAAAGAGATCTGGCGCTGACTATTAAAGTAAATGCGCGACCATTGACAGAGGAAGAATGGAAAAGCCTGCTGGAAAAAGAAGGTTTCACGGTGAGAAAAATCTATACCAATGAAATGCTGTTGCTGGAAACTAAAAGAATTCTGGATGATGAAGGTTTTTTCAGAACGTTGAAAATCGGATACAACATTATGGTGAACACCTCAGCAAGAAAACGAATTACCGAAATGAGAAAATCATTCAGAAAACATCAAAAACACATTAACTCTATTGTTATAGTAGCACAGAAAAATTAATTATTAAAAAAAGACTGATATGAGTATTACAAAAGACAGTATCATCGGAGAGCTTGTAGCGAATGATTATCGCACGGCACCGGTGTTTAAAAAACATCAAATAGATTTCTGCTGCAATGGAAACCGGAGCATTGCTGAAGCATGCGAGAAAAAGAAAATGGACAGCGGAGAGCTAATTCAGCAGCTTGAGGAAGCAACATCTGTAAACAGTGCCTCTTCTGTTGACTATAATTCCTGGCCACTGGACCTGCTGGCAGACTATATTGAAAAGAAGCATCACCGCTACGTGGAATCACGTTCGCAGGAGATTAAACCTTTTCTTGAGAAAATTATTCGCGTGCATGGTGACAGGCATCCTGAGCTTATTGAAATAGGAAAACTATTTAATGAGTCGGTAGGCGAACTGGCAATGCACATGAAAAAAGAAGAACTAATGCTTTTTCCATTCATTCGCAGAATGGTACAAGCTCAGCAAAACGGAACTTCTGTTCAAGCGCCCTTCGGGTCGGTACAAAATCCAATAAACGCCATGATGCACGATCATGATGGTGAAGGTGAGCGTTTCCGAAAAATAGCTTCACTTGCAAACGACTATAATCCACCGGCAGATGCCTGTAATACCTATAGGGTAACTTTTTCGATGTTGAAAGAATTCGAAGAAGACTTACATTTGCACATTCATTTGGAAAATAATATTCTTTTCCCAAAGTCCATTGCAATGGAAGAAAAATTAGCGACAGTTTAATCAAAATCAATTTATAACAAATTAAAAATTCAATTAAAAATGAAAAAATCAATTTTAGTTCTTGCCTCTGCAGCATTGTTCTTAGCTGCCTGTAATTCATCTACCGAGCAAAAAAGCTCTGAACCTGCAGCTCCTGCAGAAACCACTACTCCTGCAGCAGCCCCTGCACCTGCTCCTACCGAGCCTGCTATAGTTACACTTAATGCCGGTGACGATATGAAGTATGACATTACAGAAATAAAAGTAAAAGCAGGACAAACTGTGAAGTTAACACTTCACCACACCGGTAAATTGCCTATTACAGGAATGGGACACAACTTTGTGTTGTTAGCTTCAGGTGTTGACGAAAATGAGTTTGCTCAGGCTGCTCTTAAAGCAAAAGACACTGATTATATTCCTGCTGATCATGCAGATGATATCATTGCTCATACCAAATTAATCGGTGGTGGCGAATCAACAGAAATCGAATTTACTGCTCCTGAAAAAGGAACTTATGATTATCTGTGTTCTTTCCCGGGTCATCATGCAATGATGCATGGTAAATTTATTGTGGAATAAATTTCAGGTATCATAGCTGATACTTCAAAAAACCATACGGGCAAGCTGATAATTATGCTTGCCCGTTTTTTTTTATCATGATTTCTAAAATTAATTCTACTCTAAAAAAATAATGCAGATACTTACAACTATTTTAATTGTCTTTTGTTCTTGTAAATATCAAAGGAGAGATTTGCTTTAGATATTTTGTTCTCTTAAATAGTTGGCTTATGAAAATTAAAAGAGTTTACGACAAACCTGAAAAAGATGATGGTTACAGAATTTTGGTTGACAGACTTTGGCCGCGTGGTATCAGCAAAGCAACGGCTGAAATAGATGAGTGGTTAAAAGAAATTGCACCCTCAACTGAGCTAAGAAAATGGTTCAACCATGAACCTGAAAAATATCAGGAGTTTAAGAAACGTTATAAAGAAGAACTGAAAACACAAAACGAAACACTGAAGAAAATACATACACTTGCAAAAAAGAAAAATGTTACACTGCTTTATTCGGCCAAAGACACACAATACAATCAGGCAGTGGTGCTGTTAGAAGTGTTACAAAAAATGAAATAATCGTTAACATACTACTCTCTCCCGATTTTTATAATGGACGATATTACCCACAACCTTCAGATTATTCAAAGCCGCATTGATACTGCATGCAGAAAATCAAACCGAAATACGTCAGATGTTAAACTTCTTCTGGCAACCAAAACCGTTACACCTGAGCGTATTTTAAAAGCTTTCGGAGCAGGATATACACTGATAGGTGAAAACAAAGTGCAGGAGGTTAAAGAAAAATATGAAGCATTAAAAAACATTCCGCATTCGAATCATTTTATCGGACATCTGCAAACCAATAAAATAAAAGATGTTTTAAAATATGGTGTAACCTGTATTGAAACGATTGACCGCCTTGAGTTGGCACAAAAGCTTCATCAGCGACTTTTATCTGAAAACAAAACTATAGACGTGCTGATACAAGTAAACACTTCGGACGAAGAAAGTAAATTCGGTGCAAAACCTGAACATGCTGTTGAACTGGTAAAGCAAGTAGCCGAACTGGAAACTCTGAAGATAAAAGGGCTAATGACCATTGGGTTATTCAGTGCTGAGACAGAAAAAGTACGTCAGTGTTTCAGATTACTAAAGCATATTCAGCAACAAATTATCGCACTTAAAATTCCGCAGATTGAGATGAAAGAATTGTCAATGGGAATGAGTGGTGATCTGGAAACGGCTATTGAAGAAGGTTCAACCATCGTGCGTGTTGGAACAGCAGTATTCGGCAAACGCATTTATCCCGACAGCTATTACTGGAACGAGAACCAACAATAATTATTGGTGTTGCTTTAAAAAGTCATTAAGAAATTTTTCAATAAGCCGCGGATGAGCATATTTTTTCTGAAACTCATCCATTGAAACCTCCAGAAAATTCTTTGTAATATTTTTTTTTAGCTTTCGTTTTAGGATGGCTATCAGAAAACGGGCTTCAATTTTTTGATGTGTGAGCTGATGGAAATATGGCTTTGATATTTCAAACTCTGTGATGTCAAACTCCATAAGCTGCTTCTGAAGTTGATTTTTCGAAATTACTTTCTTGCTTTCTATTAATGGAAATTCGTAAAGGCTTTTCCAGATATCATTCTCACATCGCTGTTGAATATAAATACTATCGTTATGAATAATCATCAGATAATAAAACCACCGGTGAGTAATTTTTCGGTTACGAATTTTATGAGGCAACAGTTTTTGTGTATGATGTGCATAAGCCAAACAATACTCGCTTACGGGACATACATCACAGGCAGGATTTGCAGGAGTGCACACCAGTGCACCTAATTCCATCATGGCATAGTTATAAAGTGCCGAATGTTTTTTATCTCCATTTTCTTCAGCAAGTAGTTCAATAATATTTTTGCCTTGCGAAGTGTTAATGGCCGCTTTAACTTCAAACAAACGCGACAACACACGACTCACGTTTCCGTCAACAACATACACCTTCCTGCCATAAGCAAATGATGCAATAGCAGCAGCCGTATAGGGTCCAACTCCTTTAAGTTGTAACAACTCGTGATATTCATCCGGAAAAACGCCATTATACTTTTTCACAACCTCTCTTGCTGTTGCCAGCAGGTTTCTTCCTCGCGAATAATATCCTAAACCTTGCCACAACTTCAGCACTTCATCTTCTGATGCTGAAGCCAAAGCAAACACATCAGGATAATGCATGATAAATTTTTGATAGTAAGGCAAACCCTGCTCTACGCGCGTCTGTTGCAGAATAACTTCACTAAGCCATATTTTATAAGCATCCACGGTATCACGAAATGGCAATTCGCGTTTGTTTTTCTGATACCATTTTATGAGAGTAGCCTGAAACGACATAATGCCAAAGAAAATAAAAACAACCGTTGAAACCTTTTTTAATACAACCAATTTTTTTGATTAAACGTCTATAATCCGCTTCCAACACGCGTGGCTATTGCACGCCCGCAGGTCAAAAAATCAATGTTTCAAAGGCAGACTATTAAGTTTCACATTTATTTCGGCAACAAAACTTCGGATGTCAGTACATTATTTATTTTTGATAAATATCTTTTGAATTTTGCCGCTGTCGCTCGTACATCCTCCTTCATTGCTTCGCAGGTTATACCCAAGCCTTATCTGGAAATTGCCTGCAGAAAAAAACACGGTATATCTGACCTTTGATGATGGTCCAGTACCGGAAGCCACACCTTTTGTGCTTGATGTGCTGAAATCATTCCATGCCAAAGCCACTTTTTTTTGTCTCGGCAAAAATATTGCCTCCAACCCTGCATTATACCAGCGTATTTTGGACGAAGGTCATCACACAGGAAATCATACTTATCATCATCTCAACGGCTGGGAAACTAAATTAACAATTTATCTTTCCGACATTGAAAAGTGCAAAGCACTTGCAAATTCAAATCTGTTCAGGCCGCCTTACGGCAAAATACGCAGCAGCCAGATAAAGCATCTGAAAAAAAACATGCAAATCATCATGTGGGATGTGCTGAGTTATGATTTCAAGCAAGATTTAACTCCTGACGAGTGTACCGAAAATGTTTTGCAAAACACCACGGATGGTTCCATCATTGTTTATCACGATAGCATTAAAGCTTTTAAAAACATGTCGGCATCGCTTCCTGTTGTTCTTGAGCAACTTTCAAAAAGAGGATACACGTTTAATGCTATTCCGAAAAACCTTCCACCACTATCACTATCTCACCCTTAGGCGGATGTGCCGTATAATACTGAAGTAATTCACTCATATTTCCGCGCATTTTTTCTTCAAATATTTTCGATATTTCCCTCACCACACAACCTCTGCGCTCAGGCCCGAAATTGGAGATAAAATCTTCCAGTGTTTTAATTAGTTTGTGAGGCGATTCATAAAAAACCATGGTGCGTGTTTCTGAACTTAGCAATTTCAATTTCGTTTGGCGACCTTTTTTCACAGGAAGAAATCCTTCAAAAACAAAACTGTTACACGGTATTCCCGACATTACCAGTGCCGGAACAAATGCAGTAGCTCCGGGCAGACAAGTAAGTTCAATTTCGTTTTCAATGCAGGCTCGTGTGAGTAAAAATCCTGGGTCGGAAATTCCGGGTGTACCTGCATCGCTTATGAGTGCAATATTTTTTTGCTCTTTGAGCCATCGGATAATTTCAGCAACTGCAGCATGTTCATTATGCTGATGATGTGCATACACTTTTTTGTCTATTCCAAAATGGCGCAGCAACACCGAAGCATTCCTTGTGTCTTCTGCAAGAATGATGTCGGCCAACTTCAACACCGATAGTGTGCGAAGTGTAATGTCCTCAAGATTACCTACCGGAGTGGGAACTAAGTAAAGCATATCTGTTTATATGCTTCAAAAATAAGCGTTCTTAACTGATTACTGCTTAACAAATCGGTGATAAATCACTTTGTCGTTCTGCATACGCATTTGCATCACGTAAATTCCTTTGCTAAGTTGCTGTACAGAAACACTCTTGTTACGCACATCCGTATTCCATAAGACCTGTCTGCCTGCAGCATCAAAAATTCTTACGTCTTTAACGCTATTTTCTGGAGGTGTGATTATTTCCAGATATTCCTGTGCCGGATTAGGAGCTATTGATAGCTTATTATCGTTAACATTATTTATTCCTGATGATAATTGGAAGTTAACGCAAGTATAAAACGGATTGTATTTAATAGGTGCAGTTCCGGGTCCGGCAACAGGCCACACCACAATAACATTGCTTCCCAACTTGTAATTGGCGGAGGAGAAAAAATAAGGAACCTGTGTTGAAACTGTTAAATTGCTATTAGCTAAAATGGTGAAAGTGGCACCTGCATTGAGAATAATGGAATCTGCAGGGTATATAGTGTCCGACTTAAAACAGACGTAAATTATTCCTGTAAATGCATTATTCGGGTTGTAATTATGAATGGTAACCTGAATGTTTAAATAGGGCTGATTTCCAAAAGCGGTATCCGGACATTGAGGATAGTCGGGCGAGATAGCTACAACACCAAGTGAGTCTGACTGTGCTGAAGCATTTGCTACCAGCAACAACATGCCGGCAATGATTGTGAGTAGTTGTTTTTTCATCGCTGTTTACTTACATATTTAAAGTTTACACTAAAAATACTTATTGCAATAATAATAGTATTTGTTAATTTTGATTTTTCTTACCCGTTTAAGGTATGTAAAATGGATATACTTAATCAGATAGTCGGAGGGTTAAACAAGGAACAGGTACGTTTTTTTAAAATGTATCTGAGCAGAATTGAAACCGAAGATGACCGCAAAGATGTGCTGTTGTTTGATTACATACGCAAGAGCGGTGAAAAATACAATGATGATAAAATTTTCAACCGACTGTATGACAACAGCGACAAGAACTCTTTTTACCGGCTAAAAAACCGACTTATGCGTGAGGTAAATAAAAGTCTCACACTTCAGCATTTTGACGATGAGCCGGTGGTGTATATTTTCAGATTGCTGGCGCTGGTAAAATTTTATCTTAACAAAAATGCGCTGAAACCGGCACATTATTTTTTGCGTAAGGCCGAACAAAAAGCAAAGTCTATTGAAAATCTTGAGCTGTTGGATATCATCTATGGTGAATTTATCAAAATGGCGCGTGAGCAGGTGTCTATCAATCCGGAAGAATATATTCTGAAAAGAAAACAAAACCTCATTAACCTGAATCGTCTGCGAACCATGGACGATATTCTTGCTGCCGTTATTTACCGATTGAAGATGACACAGAATCTTGGTTCTACTGACAGTGGTATCATTCATTTGCTTCAAAAAACCATTGACGACTTTGATGATAAATCCCTTTCATCGAGCCCGCTGTTCAGGTTTAAAATTTATCAGGGAATAAGTCAGGTGTTGCTGCAGTCTCATCAGTATGTGTTGCTGGAAGATTACCTGCTTAAAACCTACACTTCTTTCACCGAGGAAAAACTGTTTAATAAAAACAACCATGAAAGCAAACTTCAGATGCTGATTTATCTCGTCAACTCATTATACAAAAATGGCAAGCAAAAAAAATCACTTGAATACGCAGAAGAGTTGCACCGTGCAATGAAAGAATACAGCAGCATGCTTTATGACAAATATTTGTTTTATTACTACAACACGCTGGTGATAAACTATTCAAAAACCAACAAACGAAAAGAGTTGGAAGTGCTTTCAGAAATGGAGAAAAATCAAAAGATTAATTCCAATCCCTTTCACAGGCAGTTTATTTTACTGAATATGTCGCTGGCATGGTTCGACCTTAAAGAGTTTAACAAAGCCGCACGCTATCTTACAAAGTTGCAACTGCTCCCCGGTTTTAAAGATACTGATGCTGCACTGCGACTGAGAATTGCTGTTGCCGAGTTGATGATTAGGTATGAGATGAACGACTCCGATAATTTCGGCTACAAATACAAACTCTTTAAAAAAGATTTTAACAAAGAGCTATCCGACCCTGCTAATGAAACTGAAAAAGCTATGGCCGAAGTGCTTTATCTCATGACCGACAGAAGTAAATCAAAAAGCAAATCGCTGCTCAACAAAGTAAAAGCAATTGCTGATGCTGACAATGAAGAAGAAGATATGCAGGGGTTGATTCATTACCCCTCCTGGCTGAAAGAAAAATTCCCGGGATGGTAAATTTATTTCATTGAACCGGCAACAGTCTATTAAACCGTTGCCTCCAACTCTGTAATTCTTTTTTCAATTAGCTGAATGAGTCTGTCGAATGCCTTTTTACATTCATATAAAACTACAACTGCTGATTTTTTATCATGGCCTTCCTGAAGCAGCCATTCTAAATTTTTAAATATACGTGCAAAATTATCCAGCTCTAATTGTCGGAATGAAGGAATCATGCGATGCAGGTTTGCTGCTGCCTGTTCGTAGTTACCTTCCTCTGAAAAATGCAAAGCGTGGTCTAATAGTTTGGTGTTACTGCTCACAAATATTTTGAGCATCTTGATTACAAAATCACTCTTGCCGTTTGATGTTTTAAAAAGACTGCTTAGGTTGAACGAAAACATATCTGTCGTTGCAGATGACAGCTCCCTGTGTTGCCTTATTAATGGTTTCAGCATTCGCGCAAGCTGAAGTGAGTCAAAAGGCTTTAGCAGCACTTCGTTCATTCCTGCCTCTGCACACTCTTGTCGTGCATCATTCATCATGTTGGCTGTGATACCAATAACAGGAAGTGTTTTGCTGATATGTTCACGGATAAACAGTACAGCCTGTCTGCCGTTCATCTCCGGCATCTGCACATCCATAAGTACAGCATCAGGATTTTCAAGTAATATTTTTTCTATTGCCTCTTTACCATTGTGTGCTATACTCACACTTGCTCCTGCCTCCTTCAGCGATGCTGTTGCCAGCTCGAGATTGAGGTCATCATCTTCCGCTATTAAAATTCTTTCATTGCTGAATAATTCTTTGTCATCATCTGTTACAGCTTGTTGCGCATCAGCGGAGGTTACCTGCTGATAGGGTATGGTAATGGTGATGACGGTACCTTTCTGCAAACGGCTTTCTATAGTTATCTCCCCTTTCAGCAAATCGGTAATTTTTCCTGTTATGGCAAGACCCAACCCGGTGCCTCCGTAATTTTTTTCAATATTATCAGCTTGCTCATACGGATTAAAAATGCGTTGAAGTTTTTCTTCGGGAATGCCGATGCCCGTATCTGATACTTTAAAAGAATATTTTCCTTCTTCCGGTTTAAACACGTACAGATGCACGGTTCCTTCATTGGTAAACTTGATGGCATTGGCAGCCACGTTAATCAGTATTTGTCGCAGACGCAACGGGTCGCCCTCCACCACATCACGGCTTACTGATGTAGTGTCTGCCGTGAAATGAATGTTCTTTTCAGTGGCTTTCTGCAACAGCATGGAGTGAACATCTTTCACCAATGCTGCTATTGAAAACGGTTCGTTCTTCAACTGAAGTTTTCCCGTTTCTATCCGCGATAAATCCAATACATCATTCACAATATTGAGCAGATGATCACCTGCCTTGTCAATGGTACGTATGTATTGTTTTTGTTCAGTAGTAGCCGAAGTATTCAGCAGTCGTTTGGTAAAACCTGTGATAGCACTTAGCGGAGTTCGTATTTCATGGCTCATGCTTGCAAGAAAATCTTCTTTGAAACGGGCAAGCTGCTCCGATTTGGCCTTTGCTTTTTCAAGTTCGGTCTTATAACGATTAGCGCGGCTAATTCCGGTTAGAATCATTACCGACAACAGTAAAATCAAAACTGCTGCCAACAGCGTAACTACCATCACCGTTTGCATCTGCCTGTTAGAGTCGGCAACAACACGCTGCGACTGAAGCTCGTTGTTAATTCTGATTTTTTGTTCGAGATTGTCAACTTGCTGCTGCAATTGCTTTTTAAGTTCTTTATCCAGGTCAAGCATCAGCAATTCTTTCTCGCTGAGTATAGAAATTTTCTTTACTTCATTTTCTTTGGCTGCTGTTACCGTTTTTTTAATGCTGCTGAGTTTCTCTGCCTGTAAATTATTCAGTGAGTCGAGAAAAGACGCTTTCTCTTCCAGGTCGCGAAGACGCTTGCCTGAAGAAAATAATCGTTTGAAAAATCCGGGCCTGGCTTCGGCAACAGTGTCACTGTCGGCAGGAACGACAATATCATTCACATTGCCTGATATTTTATTCATTGCATCATTTATAAGCTGACGGTATCGCAAGTCAATAAGCTCATCATACAACGCAAATTTCTTTTTTACTGATTCTGATATATCGTCAAACGCTCTCTCATTTCCGGCAAACCTGTTTTTCAAGTTAACCAATTGTGAGTCGGTGGCCGAAACTATTTGGTAATAGCTGGAGAGATAATCCTTGTTGCGTGTGATTGCAAACGACCTTACATCGCTTTCGGCATTGTTAACATTAAGCACCATTTGGTTTAAATCCGAAATACGGGTATCGGGTTGTTGCAGCGTATGAATGGTGTGACTCAGTGCCGTTGTTATTCGGTAATTATACCAAGTAAGAAAAATAGCTACTGCCAATGCCACAATCATCAGCAACACTATGTAAAAGCGTTTTTGCATATCGGTTTCAAAAATACAACCCTGTTTTGTCTCAAACAGAAAATGTTTTTCCCATTTTGAAACAAATATTGAACAATCAAAAGGAATAAATGCTACTGTGTAAAACTTTGCAAACTGCTGATATGTAAAATATTGAGGTGTTTACAACGCCACTGATTGGGAGAGCTGACTTGCTTTGGCACGTTGTTGTATAGTATCGGGGTATATAAATTCAAATTTCAAACAAGATGAAAAAGTTAATTTTAATAGCACTCCCGGTAATAGGAATGTCATTATTCGGATGCGAAAACTACAAAGAACAAGCTACACAGTTGGCTAAAGAGCGTGACTCACTTATGGCATTAAACAATGCCGGCACACAAACTATTGATGAGTTTGTAAGCACACTTACTGAAGTTGAAAACAACCTCGGCAAGATAACTGAAAAACAAAATGCTGTAGCTATGGCTGCTGACCGTAATCCTGAAGGTGCACGTTCATCTCGCGAAAGACTGAATGCTCAGATTGAAGAGATTAACAACCTGATGACGGAAAACAAAGCCAAAATTGAAGAGTTGAATAAAAAACTCCGTGGCTCAAGTGCTCATGCTGCAAAATTTGAAAAAATGGTAAAATCGCTCCAGGAGCAACTTACTCAAAAAGAGCAGGAACTTGCTACATTGAACGAAAAATTAGGTTCGCTGAACATTGAACTTGCTACACTGAAAACCAGTTTCGACTCTGTATCAACCATGAATCAGAGCCAGGCAACTACTATTGCCGATCAGACTACTAAAATACATACAGCCTATTACACTGTTGGCAACTATAAAAAATTGCGCGACAAACAAGTTCTTTCTAAAAGAGGTGGTTTGTTAGGTCTGGGTAAAACACCTTCTGTTGTACCTGCAATTAAAGATGATAACTTTACCCGCATTGATTACACTCAGGTGAACACTATTCCGGTGAATAGCAAAAAAGCTGAGTTGGTGACCACACATCCTGAAGGGTCTTACAAAATAGAAAAAGAGAATGACAAAGTAAGTGATATCGTTATCACTGATCCTGAAAAATTCTGGAGTGCTTCAAAATATTTAGTAGTAATGACTAAGTAAGAACAGAAAATAATTCTTTGGTTTTAGGTTGGGTAGCGGAGCAGAAATGCTCCGCTTTTTTCTTGCCTTACAGTCAGCGATATGTTGTGTAAGAGCCACACATTTTGATGCTCTATAAAATAACGTTCTGATGTTTACTCCTGCGATAAATTCAATCGCAAGCGGTACATATCCTGTTGATGACAGTAAATTTTAATCACTAAAATAGCCTTAGTTAATGAAGACAATAGGATAATCTTTTTGCTTAAGCTTACGCAATACTATATGCTAATAGCAAAAGCAATCCTGTTTGTTAAAAAAGAAATACTCAAAGTGAATAACCTACCATGTAATAAGCGACCTTTGAAAAACGCTGTTATTTTAATTCAACAGAGGTGCCCGCTATCATAGTGCCTTCGCAATAAACTTCAATGGTATATTTTCCCTGAGCAAAAGGAGAACCTTTTTCCCAGTAAATACACATATTGGTTTCTTTATTGTCATAATCAAACGAATCCTTTACGGTGTAAAGAGAAGCCTGTCCGCCAACGGTAAACGTTTCGGAGTTATTTGTCATTACCGAACCGTCAGGTGCAGTTATTTTTACAAAAACATCTTTTGACCCTGCAGTAGTTACCGTATTTTCAAGAATGGTAAAGCAAGTCTTAATTTTTTGAACTGACGATGCCTTGTTGGTTTCCGTTTCTCTTCCGCTGTTTTTATATCTCACTCCCGAAGATTTAACTGAGGTAGTCTTTAATACTGATGCAGCTGCTACCCGTTTGGACAGAACGGTATTTTCCATTTCAAGTGTTGAGGATTTATTTTTCTCAACGGTAATCATGTTGTTAAGCGATTCGTTTTGCGACAGCAGTTGTTCGTTTGCACCTTTAAGTGAGTCGAGTTGTAACACGTACAACTGGTTCATAGACTTCAGCCTTTCTAACTCCTGGCGTGCTGCTTTCAGTTGAACGGCATCGCCCGATTCTATCATACGTCTGATTTGCGCCATTTTGCTTTTTATCTCCTCGTCCTTGCTAAGCAATTGCGACTGCAGACTTGAATTCTCCTGATTAATTTTCTCAAACTCTGCTTTCACCCGTTGCAATTCTGCCGAAAGGGCATCGCGCTCTGCCGAAGTACTTTCTAAACTGCGTGAAACCTCTTCCAAATGGCTCTTTTTATCAAAAAACTGCCATAAGAGCAAACCGTTAACACCTAATAATATGGCAATTACCACAAAAACCAACGCCCTGCGTGAGTTCTGTTCGCGCTTGTCGGCCCGTGCAAATTCATTGTTTGAGTCTTCCATTCTGTGACTTACAAAATTTTAATGGTGCAAAATAATATAATTTAACCAAACAGGCAATACCTGTCATAAAATATCAGCTTATTGATACGTATAACCGAGTCATAGAGTTGCCTGATTTATATGCCGAAGCAGTGATTTATTTATAATTTCTTACATGGCAGGGCAGTGGTTGTAATCCGGTTTATTATGGCTTATGTATGGCAGGACTTTGCAATGCTGTTCTATTAATCTTAGGATTTCCGGCATGAATTTGCGCTCCATCGAGAAACTGTGTGTGGGTAGTTTATTCGGTAATCTTTCATAATCCCTGAAGAGAAAGTATAAACACTCTGACATAAGTTTTCTCCCGATAATTATCGGGATGTGACTCATATATAGTTTGCTTTTTTTTAATGACAAGAACGTGTTTGTCAGAAATAAGAATTGAGCCAGTTGGGGAACTTTTTGCAAAAAGCGAAAATCAATAAGCATGTCCACAAAAGGTATTTGCAGAAACTATAAAGTCCGTTAGACAGCCTATAATCCACTTGCGTATTTTGTATATGTAACCGCCAGCGTTTTTCAGATAATTTTCGATAAGTAATTGAAAATCAAACGGGGTGAGTTGTGGGAATTGCGTATATTTGTGAGTTAGGCGTTATGCTACAACGACAGTGCAAACTTTGACAGATAACCTCAAATGACAAAATATTTAGTAAATTAGCAAAATGAATAATATTGTAGCAGAACCAGTAGAAACGTACAATCAAGTTGGACTTGGTTTGACAAACTATGTAGACACGAGAAGACTTTCCCCAATCTTAAAGTGGGCAGGAGGAAAAGAACAAGAGTTGAAATACATTCTACCCAATTTACCACAAGAAAAATTCAACGATTATTACGAGCCTTTTGTGGGTGGTGGTGCTGTTTATACAGCAGTTCAAGCAGACAAATATTTCATAAATGACAAATCAGACGAGTTAATAACTTTGTATCGAAGTTTCACGAACAGCGACAGACAATTATTTTTCAAAGCTCTTGACGAAATAATTCATAATTGGGATTTACTAACAACTGTAATTCAAAACAACGAAAAGTTTTTTATTCAGACGTATAAAAAATACTCAACTGACAAAATAGACGATAATAAACTCAAAGACATTTTATTTGAATTTATTTTGACACACTCTGACCAATTCAATGGAATGTTTTCAACCATTTTCAACTTCAATATTGAAAATTTTATCAAAGAAATTAAAATAAACCTCATTCGTAAAATCAAACG
>JAFDWZ010000016.1:37399-38915 GCA_018268195.1 Bacteroidota bacterium
GATAACATCGAAACTGCATTAAAAAGTGCATTTTATATGCACTTCCGACATATTTACAATAACACCAAAAAATATAAAATCAACAATGCTTTCAAATCTGCAATTTTTCTATTTATAAGAAACTTTGCATATAGTGGTATGTTTCGCTACAACGCAAAAGGAGAGTTTAATGTACCCTATGGCGGAATAGCTTACAATAGAAAAAACTTTCAAAAGAAAGTTGACTATTTGAGAACAGAAGAATTAAAATCTTTGCTCGAAAATACAATAATTGAGAATGAAGATTTTGAAAAGTTTTTTGAAAAGCATATACCATCAAAAAATGACTTCATTTTTCTCGACCCACCTTATGACAGTGAGTTTAGCACTTATGCAAAAAACGAATTTACCAAAAAAGACCAAGAAAGATTGGCAAATTATTTAATCAATAAATGCAAAGCAAAGTGGATGATGATAATTAAGAATACTGATTTTATTTTTGGATTGTATGATAACAAAGGACTAAACATTCAATCGTTCGACAAAACATATTTAGTTAGCTTTATGAATAGGAACGACAAAAATGTAGAACATCTTTTAATTACAAATTATTAAAATACTAATGGCAGCACATACAGAAGCACAAATAAGACGAGCAATAAAGCCATTATTAACTGTTTATGGCGAATTAAACACATCTGAAGTAAAAAAACTTCTGCATACAGTTTTAGAATTTAGTGAAGAGGATAATATACCTTCAACAACACGAAACGAAGTTCTTATTATTCAACGAATAGGAAATATTGTTGCTCATCAACAGGAAACAAGGAAAATATATGATGAGGGTTTTGTACTTGACAAGAGTTCGCGTCCTGCAAAATTTTCTTTATTAAATCCTATTTCGCAAGCAGTTATTCCAACTGCGGAAGTTACAACAATAAAGGAAAAAACAAGACGCTTCATTGCTCGTAAAGTTGATTGGGAAAAAGCAAGAGATAGAAATAATGAAATTGGCGACCAGGGCGAAGAATTTGTATTAGAGTTTGAAATTGACCGTTTAATTGAAGTGCTTTCAATAGACAGAACAAGTGCTATACAAAATGTTCAACATTTGAGCCGATTGCAAGGTGATGGTTTAGGTTATGACATTTCCTCAATAAATAACGATGGTTCACCTCGTTATATAGAAGTGAAAACTACGAGTGGAGGTTTCAATCAACCATTTTATATGAGTAAAAATGAAAAGAACTTTTTCGAGGAATATGGAGATTCTGCATTTATATATCGAGTTTACAATTTTAACAGAGAAACAAGACGTGGAGATGTTACAATAATAACTCAAAATGAACTATTTACTAATTTCAACTTTGATACTATAACTTGGCAAGTAACACCAAAATAAAAAGCACAAACGCCTAACAAACAAATTGGCAATAGAGCCGGTGAAGTGCTTCTATTGAGCTTTTGTGCAAGATTGAAGAGTAGTAATTCTATTCAACTTTTGTGCTAAAAGCGGCTCCATCGCCAATTTGCCAAA
>JAFDWZ010000017.1 GCA_018268195.1 Bacteroidota bacterium
CTCCCGACACATCGGGATGAGCTAAATCAAAAATCATTCACAGTAATGGTTGTTCTTTGAGAGATTTATTACTATTTGATTAATTTAATAAGAAAAAGAACTTTAGGGGCTGCAAAAGTATATTTTTGCAGCCAATTAACAAAAGATTCGAAGGGAATGATAAAAAATATAATTTTTGACTTTGGGGGTGTGTTGCTGCCTATAGATATTAGCAAAACCGCATTAGAATTTGAGAGATTAGGATTGGCTGATTTTGAGAGTATTTACAGCATGAAAAAGCAGATTCGCTTTTTTGATGATTTCGAGAAGGGAATCATTCCTGCTTCAAGTTTCAGAAGTGAAATTCGGAAACATTATAAACGTCCGCTGGCTGATGAGGAAATTGACTATGCATGGAATGCATTGTTAGGAGAATTGCCTCCTGAGCGTTTCAGTTTTTTAAAGGAACTGGGTGAGAAATATAATCTCTACCTGTTAAGTAATACCAACAGCATTCATCATGCAGCTTTTATTAAAGCCTTGAATCACACTTTTGGAAAAGATCAGTTTGAAAATCTTTTTGTAAAAACCTATTATTCTTTTCAGATGGGTGCCCGTAAACCGGATAAAAAGATTTTTAATATGGTTATTAAAGACAGTGGTGTTAATCCGCAGGAAACAGTTTTTATTGATGATAATCTGAATAATGCACTTACTGCACAGGTTACCGGTTTAAATGCCATCCATGACGAAGGAATGGAGATAGAAAAAGAACTGACAGCGATGTTGTCAGCTTTCTAATTTTTTATTTCCTGACATAATTCTATAAGTACTCCATTGCTGCTTTTAGGGTGAAGAAAACAGACTAATTTATTATCTGCACCTTTCTTAGGCTCTTTATTCAAGAGTAAAAAACCTTCTTTTTCAAGGCGGTTCATTTCTGCAAAAATATCTTCTACTTCAAATGCAATATGATGTATCCCTTCGCCACGTTTCTCAATAAATTTTGATATTGCGCTGTCAGGATGCGAAGATTCGAGTAATTCAATTTTTGTTTCACCGGTTTTGAAAAATGAGGTGATAACATTTTCAGATGAAACAGTTTCTTCTTTGTAGGGAGCTGTTCCTAAAAGTTTTTCAAATAATAAATTAGATTCTTTTAAATGCTTAACAGCTATTCCTATATGTTCAACTTTTTTAAAGGCCATGATTTTCTTCTTCGGTTTTTTTGTACGTATATATAATTTTCAGTGGTGAATTATTTTCTGTTTTATTTTCTGAAGATGTATCATCGGGAATTATATCGTCCGTATCATCATCATTTTCCCATTCGTATTGTTCGCGCTGCAAACCTTCTTTTCTGAATGCTATTGCACAAAGTATTCCCGCAAATGAACCAAACAAATGACCTTCCCATGAAACTTTCTGCAAGATAGGCAACAATCCCCAAATCATACTTCCATATAAAAATACAATAAGCAGCGATACTGCAATCAAGCTCGTGTTTTTACGTATGATACCACTTAAAAATAAGAAGGCGGCTAGTCCATAAACTATATTACTTGCACCTATATGAAAACTTTCTCTGCCTCCTAACCAAAGCCACAATCCGCTGGCTAAGTAAACTATCAATAATACTTTCCATGCAATTTCTTTATAAAAATAAAACAATGCTGCTCCACAGAATAACATGGGTGCTGCATTACTTAAAAGATGCTCCCAGTCGGCATGTAGAAAAGGAATGAAAAAAATTCCACGCAATCCCTGTATATGTCTAGGCAGAATGCCATACTCGGCAAATGATGTTTTAGTGCTTACTTCAAAAATTTTTACTGCAAACATCAATGCAACAATAATTGATGGTACAATAAAACTGTGAGATAATTTTTTAAACTCTGACGACATCATCTGCTAACAACAATTTTATTGCCACAAACAATTTCAACTGCAATGATGACTTTATTGCATATATATGGCAAAGAGGTACCATCATTTTGTCAGTTAAAATGTAATTTGCAGTTAATCCATTCAGCATCAAATTCGGCATTGAATTTTTTATAAAAATCAATAGCTCGCTCATTCCAGTCCAATACCTGCCAGTGCAATTGCCTGCAACCTTCCTCAATGGCTTCTTTTCTTACTGCTTCAAAAAGTTTCATGCCTGTGCCTTGCCCACGAAAGTTTTCGTTCACTACAATGTCATCCAAATAGATGCCCTTCCCTTTCCAGGTAGAATATTTCAGAAAATATATTGCAATTCCTATTACTTTTCCTTCTGATTCAGCTACCAACATTCTGTAAACCGGGTTTTTCCCGAATCCATCTTCAAGCATCTTTGCTTCGGTGTTGATGACTTGTTCAGGAGCTTTTTCAAATTCGGCAAGCTCTTTTATCAATTGTAATGCAGCAGGTACATCTTCGGTTTTGCCTTTTCTTATTAGCATGTTTTTAAGAATTAAATTATGGAATCAATTAGTTGACGGGTGTAGGGTTCTTCAGGATGTGTAAATATTTTTTCTGTCTCGCCTTGTTCAATGATTTCACCATTTTGCATGATTAGTATTCGATCGCACACTAACTTCAGAACTTCCATGTTGTGTGAAATAAAAATACTGCTGAAAGGTGTGTATTCCTTCAACTGTGAAATAAGTTTCAGTATTTGTGATTGCACGGTAACATCCAAAGCACTTACTGCTTCATCAAACACTACTACTTCGGGTTGAATAATCAATGCTTTCGCAATACATACTCTTTGTTTTTGTCCCGTACTTAATTCCGATGGTAAGCTGTGAAAATGCTTTTCGGTAAGGCCTACTTTTGTCAGCCAGTTCATCACCTTCGTTTTTCTTTCTGTTGTTGACAAATTAGAAAAGGCTATTAAAGGTTCTTCAATCACTTTGCCAATGGGCATCAACGGGTCAAGTGCATGGTGAGGATGCTGAAATACAATCTGTATGTTTTTTCGCCAGGAAATTTTATTTGATTGATTATAGAAATGAATTTTCTGATTCTGAAAATATATTTCTCCACAATCTGAAGGAATTAACTGCAGCAGCAATCTTGCAAGAGTTGATTTTCCACTGCCCGATTCCCCTGCAATTCCAAGAGTTTCACCCTGACGTAATTCGAAGCTGATATTTTTTACAGCATCAAAATAGTTGGTCTTAAATTCCCAAACTGATTTGTAGTAGGGATAGCGTTTGGTCAAGCTTTTTGTTTTGATAACAAGTTTGTTTTCATGTGGCTCTTTCTCCGATTTGCTTTTAGTAGAAATTTTTAATTCAGTAGGCTGAGCAGCAATTAACATTTGCGTGTATTCATTTACAGGGTTCTTAAATAATGCTGCAGTTGTGTTTTCTTCCACCAGCCTGCCTTTTTGCATTACTACAACACGGTCTGTCATGCGCTCAATTACTTTAAGGTCATGGCTGATGAATAGCATAGCTGTTTGATATTCCTCTTGAATATTTTTAAGAAGTTTCAGAACAACTTTTTGTGTGGTGACATCAAGTGCTGTAGTCGGTTCATCGGCAATAAGCAGTTTTGGGTTGCAACTGATGGCCATTGCGATTACCATTCGTTGTAACTGACCTCCGGATAGTTCATGAGGATATCTTTGAAATAGTTCTTTTGGGCTTTGTATATTTACTTTATCCAAAAGCACCAGAGTTTTTTCGTAAGATTCTTTAAATGATAGCCCTTCATGTTTTATTAGAACTTCTGCAATTTGGTTGCCGCATTTGATTACAGGATTTAATGCCGACATAGGCTCCTGAAATATCATGGCTATATCTTTACCTCTGATACGGTTAAGTGATTTTTCAGGAGTATCATTTAGGTTAATTACTGAATTGCCATTGGTAAATAGGATATCGCCTTTAACCTTTGATTTCGTTTTATTAAGCAATTGCATTATTGCTAAGGAGGTAATTGTTTTTCCACAACCGGACTCTCCCGATAAACCGAGCGTTTCGCCTTTAGCAATGTTAAATGAAAAGTCTTTAACTATTTCTGAAAAATTATTTTCATCACCTAAAGCAACAGTAAGATTTTTGACGGCTAACATGGCTGTGAAGATAAACCCAATTTTTTCAGCAGCAAAATTTCAGCAGCTATTATGCTGAATTTGCTTAAGGTGTTAAGTTTAAACTAAAACTTAACACCCGGGAATTCTCTTCAGCTCTTAACAGTAATAGTTTTGGTGTTGTCTTCAGAGTTTCTGTCAATGAGTTTGTGCAGCGGATCAATACCTGCTTCCGATGGAAGTTGGTCCACGGTTATCTGAAGTTTGGTTTTTCCTCCGGTAAATTTATGTTTTTTCAAATAAAGATAATCCGGTTTGCCCTTGTCGTTTTTCTTAAGTATCCCTACATCTATCCAATCATTGATTTCGACAGGCTTTTGATTGCCTGAGCTGTCAGCATAAAACTTGGTAGCTTCAAGCTCCATGTTTACAATGTATTGATTATCTTTTTTAATACAATCCACTGAATTACATTTTAAATCGTAGAGAGTGATTTTATTAAACATATCATCAACAACGCTCTTTAGCGAATCAGGAGTTACCGCTTTAATATAACGCACCATTTCGGGTGACTGAACATAGGGGGCTTGTTGAAATCCATAATTTCTAATAAAGTCTCGGAAGGCTTTATTTAAAGTATCTTCTCCAATATAGTCGCGCATAGCATACATTACTAAACTTCCTTTCTGATAATGAATATATCCCTGTCCATCATTATAAGCCAATGGCTGTTCAGCAATTCTTTCTCCTGAGCGCCCCATTAAATATTCATCCAATTCATATTTCAGAAATTTTTGCATGGAGGCCTTGCCGAATTCTTTTTCCATCACCATCAATGCAGTGTATTGTGCCATACTTTCTACCATCATGGTTGAACCTTGTGTGTTGGCTCCTGTTACCTGATGCCCCCACCATTGATGAGCAACTTCATGTGAAGTAACATAAAACGCATTGTCTATATCATCTTCCTTTTCCACATGATAAATAAATCCAATGGACTCACTGAAAGGAATGGTGTTTGGAAAAGATTGTGCAAACGATGCATACCTTGGAAATTCAATAATGCGAACCTGATGAAACTGATATGGAGAGAAATTCTTCTGACAATAATCCAAAGTTTTTCTGATGGCTTGATTCATTTTCTCAATATTCCAGTGGTGAGTAGGGTGGTAGTATATTTCTATGTTTATACCTTTATACTGATCTCTGAAAACAGCATAACGCGCACTCAGGAAGGAATAAAAATTAAGAATAGGTGCATCCATTTTATAATGGAAATAACGTTTGTTATCAGCAGTCCACTCTTTTTGCAGATAACCGGGAGATATTGCAATCTGATCAGGCGAAGTACTGATTACACAATTATAACGTATCCAATCAGCATCAGATGAAAGATAGGTGTTCATTACGGCAGCACTGTCAGACATCAAACGCATGGTATGACGTTTAGGAGGCAAATTTTCTTTTCTCCGGTCACTGTTATCATTTAGTTCGCCATCTTCAGAATATCCGAAAGCGGGTAAATAGCTATTGTTGATGAAGGTGCCGTTATATACCAGACCTGTTTCATCATCGTTGTTTGCGAACCCTTTATGAATGTATTCGATATCGAATTCTACTTTTGATGAATCGCCAGGCATCAAAGGATGCGCAAGTTTGTGAATTGTAAAATGGTGATTGAAGTTTTCAACTTCTTCTGAAAGAATCCCGAAATTCAGTTTATTGATTTTTACCTCATCATCATTCCAGGTTACCAGCAAAGTGTCAATGGGCAATGCGGATTTGTTTTTAATAAAATAAAATCCTTGAATGTGAGCATAACGTTTTTCAGGAATCAAGTCAACGTGCAGATTTACTTCCGTGATGCGTGGTTGATTATAGTCTAAGTACTTTCGATAAGTTTTTTCATAGAGTGCCTGTTCATGCCTGAGGGTTTTATCCGTTTTATAAGAATGAAGAATATTGGTGTTATAAAAAATGAAACTTCCGCTTACTAAAAATATTACCAAACAAATCAGCACAACGGCCTTGCCTTCACCTGCTTTCCATTTCCTTTTCATTTGTTGCCACCTGTTCGAGAAATTAATTTCACTTCCATGTCTGGACAGGAGTATGCCTATTGCAAACAAAATGACACCGAGGCTACCCCAGTAAATCACAAGCATGTATTTAGGAAAAAGAAAATGCCCGAATGCATTCATGTCGGAGTAAGGTGCTGATGGTGTTACTCCATACCAAAGCATGTGATGAGTGAATCCCATGGCAGATGCTGCAATCCTTCCAATGAAGTAAACAATCATCAGCGTGTGCCCAAGAAATTTATTGTTGACGATGTTGTGAATGAAAAATGCAAGCAGAATAAGTAAAACCATTACCGGATACTGGCTTACAAAAAGATATTTGAAATACACAGCAAAGTCATATCTGTAATAACCTTTAATTGTTTGCGTAAGCACACCGATACCTATTACCATCAATTGCATGAGTGCAACTATAAGGCAAAGAGCGAAAAAGCGTGCAGTCATGGTCAGCCATTTGGGAACAGGTAAGGCATCAGTCAGGTTGTTAATTCGGCTTTCTCTTTCTTTCCATACAAGTTCACCGGAAAAAAATGTTATGACAATTACAATAAAAAGGAAAAAATTTCCTGACAGGTCATCTACTAAAGCGTAAGTAACAGGATAAACTGTAGTGCCATACATTTTACCTGCATTGGGTATTTGTCCAAGCAACAGTAACACTCCGCAAAAGACTATAGCGAGAAAAGTTACTGACCGTATGACACCCGTAAAATCAAAGCGTACCTGATGCCACCACTGCTTCCATTTTGTTTTATCTGAGAAGGATAATGTTGCCGGAGGCAAAATCAATACACCGGAATGTGATTTATTTTCTGTTTCCTGTAATTTCTTTTTACGGAATTTTTTCAGCGAAGCAGTTTTGCTGAAAGTAAAAACCTGATAAGTAATAATGGCGATGATGCATGCTGCACCTAACCATATCAGGCGGTTCCAAAGCAGATAACTTTCAAATGGTACAACAAGAATATTTTTTTCGGCAGGTGTCCAGTAACGTGTAATGTAAAAAGCGGCATTGATTCCGAAAGGGTCAAAAAGCGAAGATGTCGGATTGGTTTCAACATCTACTGACAGCGATGTAAGTACGAGATAAATAATCAGAAATGCCATTCCTTGAACATAGATGGCAAGTTGATTTCTCATAAGAGTACCCGTAGCAAAAAAGAAAACACCCAGAATGAATAAATTAGGGACTATAAATTCAAAAAACGGGAATGTGTATGCTCTGAGCATGAAAGGGCCAATTTGTTCCTTATCAATCCATGGCATATACAATCCTGTAAATATTCCGAGAAGAATGCCTGAAAAAATAAATAGTGCAGTGATGTAGGAGCCTGCAAACCTTCCACCGAGATACTGAAATTTTGTAACCGGTGTTGTGAACATAATTTCATGAATGTTATGTTCAAAGTCGCGGAATACAGGTGTGCCCATTACCGCTGAAATGATAAGCGCACCTATTAACGTGAGCAACATCACTACCTGAGTGATGGTAAAGGGTGAGTTTATATTTACATTTCCTACTGCGCCTCCAATGGTAATGGCATCGGTGGTGACAAATAAAAAACATAATAAAAAGAGGATAGCAAAATATATGTAGGTGGCAGGTCTGCGAAAACGATACGATAGTTCAAATTTCAGAATTGAAAACATAGTAGGCTCTTAATTTTTATTCAGAAAACCATTTAATACTGAAAAATAAACATCTTCCAATGCCGGAGTTGCAGAAGAAAAATTCTGAAGATTGCTATCACTCCATATATGTAGTTCAATTTGTCCGGTATTGAATTTTTGTGAAATTACCTGATGTTGTTGCATCAGTTCTCTAGCTTCCTGTTTGGATACCTGACACGACCATATTTTTCCTTTAACCTGCTGAAGAGCTTCTACAGGATGTCCACTGAACAGTACTTCGCCTTTGTTGATAATAGCCATTTGAGAGCAAAGCTCTTTCACATCTTCCACTATATGTGTGGAAAGAATAACAATTACCTGTTCACTTATTTCACTCAGTAAGTTTAAAAACCGGTTGCGCTCAGTTGGATCCAGACCTGCAGTAGGTTCATCCACAATAATTATTTTGGGATTCCCGATTAATGCCTGTGCTATTCCGAATCGTTGTTTCATTCCACCGCTGAAACCACCAAGTTTTTTATTTTTCACATCATAGAGGTTGGTTTGTACGAGTAAATTTTTTACCCGCTCGTTTCTTTCTTTGGTGATAGCAATACCTTTCAGCAATGCAATGTGGTTGAGCAATTCTTCTGCAGTAATATTCGGATAAACACCAAACTCCTGAGGCAAGTAACCGAGTATTTTTTTTACTTCCTCTTTTTGTTCCAGCACATTCAACTCATCAAGGAAAATATTTCCTGTATCAGCGTCCTGCAAGGTAGCAATGGTTCTCATCAGTGAAGATTTGCCTGCGCCATTAGGACCAAGTAATCCGAATAAACCATTGTTGATGGTGAGGTTGATGTTGTTTAATGCCCGAACTCCGTTAGGATAGGTCTTTGTTAGCCCGCGAATGGAAAGTTGCATATTCGTTAATTTGGGGATTAATATTTGCTAAACAGCCAAAGGAATGAAAACAAAGAAGCAAGTGTAATCTTTTTTTGCTTAGCAATTATGTCAACAGGCTTAAGATTCACTAATGCTATATATTCTGTATCATGCATTACAGCAGGATAAACATGATTCACATTGCGTTCGGCTGTTATAGTTACTTCAGGTAAACTATATCCCGAAACCTCTTCTTTGTTATTTGTGGCATGGATAGTAACTTCAGGTAAGGTTACTATTGGCATAACGTTGCCATCCTTAATATATGCAGGAGTTACTAATTGATGGTTGTTGATTTGTGTAAATCCGAAATTAGGAATTACCAATGTGCCGATGGCGATGATGGTGATGAGTAGCTTTTTCATTGTGTGTGTTTTTATTAGTGATTGATTGTTTGATTGATTTGACGATGCAAAGATATATCTAAAAGATAGTACTATGCAACACATAGTACTAAAATAACGTATAATTCATTGATTGTCATATTATAAAATTTTTAAAATTATGAAGTTTTTATATTGAAGTACAGAATCTGATAACCGGAATTCAAGAATAAGACGGCCTGAAAACATCAAAAGTTACAGGTTAATCAAAAACATTTTTGATGGCAACTGCGATAATTAGCTACGGGTTTGAAAAAGGGAAGATGATTTTAAGACTCAAAAAACAGGGACGTAAATGTACAGTAGGTGTGTTTTCCGATGTAAGGATAACCGTGTTAAATGATGTAACCAAAATGTCGTGTAAAAGTATAACCACTCAGAAAATAACTTTTATGCACGCAATAGATATTGTTTTATTAGGAGGAGCATTACTTTGTTTTAGTATTGCATTTCTTATTGCTTCCCGACCAGCCCGCCAGTCGCGTGCTCACCGAAAACAGGAGACTATCTGGAAAAAACGTTCTCAAATCAAAAATAAAAACATCAATTCAGCAGAGTTGATAAACTATCTGCATGACGAAACGCAATAATTGCGTATAAATTTTCAGCTTACTTTACTCCAGTTGGGCTGCCCTTTTCGCTTTTTAATAAACTGAGCTTTGCATATCTGATTTTCCGGAAACATGAGATGTGGATCATGAGTTAATATTTCAATAGCACATTTTCTTGCAGCTTCAAGGATAGCTCCGTCTTTTGCAATGTCGGCAATTTTCAAATCCAGCAATCCGCTTTGTTGTGTTCCGGTAATATCGCCCGGGCCACGTAGTTTCAAGTCTGTTTCAGCAATTTCAAATCCATTGTTGGTTTTCACCATGGTTTGCATACGCATGCGTGCTACGGTTGAAAGTTTATCACCGGTCATTAAAATACAGTATGATTGCTCAGCACCCCTACCCACACGACCTCGCAACTGATGCAACTGCGATAACCCGAAACGCTCTGCACTTTCAATAATCATTACCGAAGCATTCGGAACATTTACACCTACTTCAATTACTGTAGTGGCAATCATAATATGTGTGCGGCCTTTTACAAACTGTTCCATCTCAAAATCTTTGTCTTTCGGTTTCATTTTTCCATGAACAATGCTGATGAAATAATCCGGCAGTGGGAATTCCCTTCGCAGTATATCGTATCCGTCCATCAGGTTTTGGTAATCCATTTTTTCTGATTCTTCAATCAACGGATATACAATATATATCTGCCTTCCCAAACCGATTTGCTCTTTCATAAAACCGTTTACCCTCAATCGCGAAGACTCAAATTTGTGCAGGGTTTTTATGGGTTTTCTTCCTGCAGGCATTTCATCAATTGCCGAAATATCCAAATCGCCATAAAGGGTCATGGCAAGTGTTCGTGGTATTGGTGTTGCTGTCATCACCAACACATGGGGCGGATTTTCTTTCATCCATAACCTTGCACGCTGTTCTACTCCAAAGCGATGTTGCTCATCAATAACTACCATTCCCAAATCAGCAAATTTTACACGGTCTTCAATGAGCGCATGTGTGCCAATGAGTATATGTATTTCTTTATCTGAAAGTTTACCGATTAATTCCTTCTTTTTGGATTCAGGTACAGAGCCGGTAAGCAAACCCACATTCACCGGAAGATCCTTCAATAATTCTTTAATAGAATTGTAGTGCTGATTGGCTAAAATTTCTGTGGGAGCCATCATGCAAGCTTGTTGTTTATTGTCGAGCGCCAGCAGCATGGAAAGAAGTGCTACCACAGTTTTACCGCTACCTACATCGCCTTGCAACAGCCTGTTCATCTGATTGCCGCTTATGGTATCTTTTCGTATCTCTTTGAGTACACGTTTTTGTGCTTCTGTAAGTTCAAAGGGAAGATAATCTTTGTAGAAGGTGTTAAACAGAAAACCTACTTCGCTGAAAGTTCTTCCTTTATGTGCTTCCATTCTTACCTGTTTGTTCTGAAGCAACTTGAGTTGAATGTAAAACAGTTCTTCAAACTTAAAACGCTGACGGGATTTACGAAGTAATTCTGTGTCGGAAGGGAAATGTATCTGTTTATAAGCTTCGTGAATATTCAGTAGTTTATGTTGTTCTATAACTGCCGATGGAAGTGTTTCGTTAATGTGTAACGGCAGGTCCTTCACGGCTGAGCGCATGGCACGCATGATTCCTTTGCTGTCGAGTCCTTTGGTTTTACTTTTTTCAGTTGTTGCATACACGGGTTGAAATCCTTTAATTGGATTTTCGTTAAACTTTTCCTGAGTTTCCAGTTCGGGATGAACCATGTTCCAGACACCGTTGAATAATGTGGGTTTACCAAAAATGATATAAGGTATTCCAGCTTTTACCGATTCGCGAATCCATTTTATTCCCTGAAACCAAACCAAATCCATACTTCCTGTTTCATCTTTAAAAACAGCCTGCAAGCGGGTAGTGCGTTTGTTTCCGAAACCGCTTATGGAAGTAATGATGCCTTTCAGTTGCACATAGGGTAAATCTGCATTCAGTTCCGATATGTTATAAAACCGGGAGCGATCCACATAGCGAAAGGGGAAATGATGCAATAAATCTTCAACCGTAAAAATGCCAAGCTCATTGCGAAACACCTGCGCACGTTGCGGCCCTACTGTTTTTACAAATTCTATGTCTTTTTGAAGATACTCGCTCACGAATTTTATTTGCTTATCATTAATAAAAAAGATTTATGATTTGCAAAGTTAAAAATCGGGTTAATCAATCAATGCAGTACTTTTAAAGCTAAAAATATAAGCAGATGTAGATTGGTCGGGAAGACAGGATTCGAACCTGCGACCCCCACGTCCCGAACGTGGTGCGCTACCGGGCTGCGCTACTTCCCGAAAATTATGAATGCAAAAGTAGAATTCTTTGATGTGTGTACAAAGCGAGTGTGATAGATTACCGGATTATATAATCATCAACCACCTGAAAATTTAAATCCCCGACTGAATGAACAATCGGGGATATAACATTAAAAAATTACTAGTAAAATATCTTTTTACTGTTGCTTTTTAACATTAACGGCATTTAAGCCTTTTTTGCCTTGTACTACTTCATAAGTTACAAGGTCATTGTCCGTGATGCGGTCAACTAATCCTGTTTGATGTACAAACAGTTCTCTTCCGCCATCATCTTCAACAATAAATCCAAAGCCTTTAGAGCTGTTGAAGAATTTTACTTTACCGGTTTTCATTAAATAAATAATTAAATTTGTGAATTAATGCGCCAAAGATAAACTATTTAATAACAAACAAGTTAATTCCGGAAGTTTTTTAGATGAATAATTTACATCAGATTAAGGTAAAGGGTAATATCGTGGATGTGCTTAACCGGAATATTTACTCCGGTGAGATACTGATTCATGAGGGAAAAATCATGAAAATAACCCCTGTCGACACTCCATTTTCTAATTATATTTTACCGGGTTTTACCGATGCTCACATACATATTGAGAGCAGTATGCTGGTTCCGTATGAATTTGCCCGTATTGCACTCACTCATGGCACTGTGTCAACCGTAAGCGACCCTCACGAAATAGCCAATGTATGCGGTCTGGCCGGAATAGATTATATGATAGAAAATGCACGTCAAGCAGGTCTTAAAATTAATTTCGGAGCGCCCTCATGTGTGCCGGCTACCGGTTTTGAAACCGCAGGGGCGGTTATAGATGCTGAGATGACAGAGCAGTTGCTGAAACGTAGCGAAATCAAATACCTCAGTGAAATGATGAATTATCCGGGTGTGTTGATGGAGGATGCCGAAGTGATGAAAAAAATTGCTGCCGCAAAGAAGTATAATAAGCCCGTGGATGGACATGCTCCGGGTTTGCGGGGCGAACAGGCAAAAAAATATATTCAAGCCGGCATCAGTACCGACCATGAATGTTTCACTCTGGATGAAGCACTCGATAAGATAAATTTCGGAATGAAAATTCTTATCCGTGAAGGATCGGCTGCCAAAAATTTTGAAGCTTTACATTCACTTATTTCCACACATCCATCGGTTACCATGTTGTGCAGTGATGATAAACATCCCGATGACTTGCTCAAAGGGCATATCAATGAGTTGGTAAAACGTGCTTTGCAAAAAGGGCATCAGTTGTTTGATGTACTGCAATGCGCCTGTGTGAATCCGGTGCTACATTACAAGCTGAATACGGGGTTGCTTCGCCAAGGCGATGCAGCTGACTTTATAGTGGTGGATAATCTTAATGATTTCAATGTGTTACAAACCTGGATTGATGGTGTTTGTTTGGCCGAAGGCGGAAAGGCAAAGATGGATGACAAAAATCATATTGCCATTAATCAATTTAAATCATCACCGATTCAAGTTGACGATTTGATGGTGAAGGCAACTGATGGTAATATAAAAATTATTGAAGCGTTAGACGGGCAGTTAATAACCAATTGCTTGTTTGATGCACCGGCTGTAAAAAATAATTGCTTCGTGAGTGATACTGCAAAGGATATTTTGAAAATTGTAGTAGTGAATCGTTATCAAAAGGCTCCACCTGTTGTAGGTTTTGTCAAAAATTTCGGTTTTAAGAGCGGTGCCATAGCTTCAACAGTGGCACATGATTCACATAATATTATTGCAGTAGGAGTAACTGACGAAGAATTGGCCGCTGCCATAAATGTGCTGATGAAATGCGGTGGTGGACTTTGCGCAGTGAATGGCAGTGAGCAGAAAAGTATAGCGCTACCGGTGGCCGGACTGATGAGCACTGAAAGCTGTGAAAAAACAGGAAATGCTTACAGTGAACTGGACCACATGGCCAAACAATTAGGCTCGAAACTGAAGGCACCTTTTATGACTTTATCATTTATGGCGCTGCTGGTAATTCCACATTTTAAAATTGGCGACAAAGGATTGTTTGATGTAGATAAATTTGCAATGACAACGTTGAATTGAAATTAAATGTGGACAGAGAAAGATAATACACTTCAAAAAGTTTTCAGGTTTAAAGACTTTGTTCAGGCTTTTACTTTTATGACAGAAGTAGCTTTTATTGCCGAAAAAATGAATCATCACCCTGACTGGAGAAATGTATATAACACTGTTGAAATAAAACTTTCAACACACGATGCCGGTAATAAGGTTACCGATAAAGACCATCAACTTGCAGCAGCAATAGTTAAACTGGTTGCTGAAAAAAACTACTAACCCAATCTGTGACGGATGATGTCGTTTACTTTATTGACTAAATGTCCGGGGCGATAGGTACGCCAGCTAAGGTCGTCTAGTTCTCCTCCAAAAAGTATGTAATAATCAATGTTTGCTTTTTGCATTTCGGTAAGCACATGCTCTCTGAAGTTGATTGCAGCAATCCATCCGGTTTCATTAATTTCTTCGAACCATTCTTCATAGTAACAATCGTCCGAAGCATGAAAGTTGAGCACATTTTCGCCAATGAGGATAAATTTGTTTATACCATTCTCCATCATATTTTCAATCACATCACGTTTTAGCATCATGATGTCGTTGCTGATGGCATCATTCCATTCGCCCATCAGTTCTATTATGGCAAAAGATTTTTCGTAATCGCAGAAAATTACTTTCAGATAAAGAGTTGAAGATCCAAAGTCGTCCCACTGCGGATGAATAAAATAATTATAAATCGTATTACTGTATTCAAACTCGTTATACACTTTTCCGTAAAAAGGACTTAACTCATCTTCCGAAGCCAAGTATAAATCCATCCAGTTATAAAAAGGCTCAATGTCCTGCATTTTTCTACTTCACTTTATTTACTGCAAAAGTATATCAGAAAAATATAAATGCACCAATCAGGGGCGGTAATTTTTTATGACATTTCGCACACTTCCATATTTTTTTAGAAGAGCACCTGCTTCATTTGCAGTAATGTTCAGTTCGTCCATAATCATACGTTCACCACGGCTCACCAGCTTGTTGTTGGTAAGCTGCATATCTACCATTTTATTGTCTTTCACTCGGCCGAGTTTAATCATTACAGCAGTGCTAATCATATTCAAAACTAATTTCTGCGCAGTGCCTGCTTTCATGCGTGTGCTTCCTGTAACAAATTCAGGGCCTGTAATTATTTCAACTGGATAATCTGCATAAGCAGCTACCGGAGAGTGTTGATTGCATACAATACATCCTGTGGTAATGTTCTGTTCAGTACATTTTTTTAAAGCACCTACCACATACGGTGTAGTTCCCGAAGCAGCAATTCCAATAACTACATCTTTTCTGCTGACTTTATGTTTTTTCAGATCGAGCCAACCTTGCAGTTCACTGTCTTCGGCAAATTCCACAGCTTTCCGAATGGCACTGTCGCCACCTGCAATAAGTCCTATAACTTTTCCGTGTTCAATGCCATAAGTAGGCGGGCATTCTGAAGCATCTACAATACCCAGCCGCCCACTCGTTCCGGCACCTATATAAAACAATCGCCCTCCCAATTTCATTTTTCTGATTACTGCCTTGGTGAGCGCTTCAATAGCCGGAATGTTTTTTTTGATAATACGAGGCACGGTATGGTCTTCTCTGTTGATGTTACTCAACAGGTCGGTCACTTTCATTTTCTCCAGATGATGGTAGCGTGATTCTTTCTCTGTGGTACGTATGACGTTTTTCTTATCAGCCGGCATGAAATATTTTATTTGGAGTGGATTTTAAACTGTAAACATGTTCCTTCATCATCTCAGCCCATTTTCCATCATTGTGTCGGTTGTCAAATACAGATGCTTCTACCGGTTTTCCAAAGGTGAGACTTACGGTTTTTCCGCGTTGATAGTACATTTCATCCATCAGATAAAGCATTTCAATATTTGCCTGTATACCTAACCGTTTGCGCCAGTTGGCAAGATTGTAAAACCAGTTGGAATTTCTTCCGTCAATATATACCGGCACAACGGGGCTGTTATATTGCTTTGATTTGATGATGAAACTTTTTTTCCACTGAAGGTCTTTAATAATGTTGCCTTGCTTACGCGATACCAATCCTGCAGGAAAAATCAGAGTAGCTTTATCCGAAGCATATAAGGCATCAATGGCTTTAAACGACTGAATGGAATTTTTTCCATGTTTGTTTACGCCAATGAAAATGTCTTTCAGATTTTTTATCTGAAGCAAAATATCGTTTACGATAAACATCAGGTCGTGCCTGTGCAAACTTATGTGATGAATCAATGCCATGGCATCCAATCCTCCTATGGGATGATTGCCTGCATAAATGCATCTGCCTTTGCTGATGATATTTTCTTCTCCGTAAATTTTTATGTCTATCTGAAATTCTTCAATAATGGCATCTACAAATTCAAACGAAGTTTTGTGGCCATGTCTTGCAATGAAATCGTTGACTTCATCCTCATGGACTATTCTTTTAATATATCGTGTAACAAAACCCGGCAGCACTTTATACAGCTGCGGATTTTTACTACGGATAACCTCTGCTACATCAATTAATTTCTTTTTCTCCTCATTCATAATTCTTTGAAATGCTGATTTCAGTGGTATTGGCATGACAAAAGTCGTGCATCTGCGTCAAAACTGCCACAGGCTGCCCGAACGCCAAAAAAAGGGGTTTGGTGGGATGTAATTACCTGTAAAACCGAAAGTTTTCAACAAAAATGGTAAAAAGTGGGATTTCGTGGTAAAATTCCTTTTATATTCGCGCATCAATTTCTGCAATTGTGAATGAGGTAATAAATCTGTTTGGAGTATATGAAAGCACGGTAGATGCCAAAGGCCGTGTGATGCTTCCAGCGCCTTACAAGAAAAATCTTGAGAAGGTGCTTGATGACGGATTTGTTATTAAACAAAATATTTTCAGAAAGTCGCTTGAGTTTTTTCCTCTGCAAACCTGGAATACATTGGCGCAGGATGTAGGAAAACTAAACACGTTTCTTAAGTCCAATCAGGAATTGATAACACTGTTTTATTACGGTGTGCGCAATGTGGAGTTGGATAGCAACGGAAGATTTCTGATAGTGAAAGATCATTTGTTGTATGCAGGTATTAAAAAAGATATCGTACTGGCCGGTGCTAACGACAGGATTGAAATTTGGGACAAACGTGCTTATCATAAATTTATCAAGGAGCACAGCGCTAATCTGGAACAGTTGGTAGAGGAGAAATTAGGAGGTAAAATTCCATCGGATGGGCAATGACGATTACCATGTGCCGGTGATGCCGGACCAATGCGTGGAAGGATTGAATATTAGAGAAGATGGAATTTATGTAGATGTAACGTATGGGGGAGGGGGACATTCAAAAAAAATAGCTGCGAAGCTTACAACAGGAAAAGTAATAGCATTTGACAGAGATGCCGATGCAATAAAAAATAGTATAACCACCAAAAATCTGATTGTGATACACAATAATTTTTCAGCAATCACAGCGGAACTCGCTGAAAGAGGAGTGACAACTGTTGACGGTCTCCTCGCTGATTTGGGTGTGTCATCTCATCAGTTTGATGAGCCTGAGCGTGGTTTTTCTTTTCGTTTCGACAGTTCACTTGATATGCGCATGAATGTTGCCGATAACCTTACGGCAGCAGATGTTGTAAATACTTTTTCGGAGGAAGATTTATGGAAACTCTTTTCTCTTTATGGAGAATTGCGAAATTCAAAATCGGTAGCAAGGGCAATTGTACATTATCGCACTAAAGCAATTATAAAAACCACTTTCAATCTGAAAGATGCTGTTGCACACTTGGTGCCTAAAAAAGAGGAAAGTCGCTTTTTTGCTCAGTTGTTTCAAGCCTTGCGCATAGTGGTGAACAAAGAAATGCAGGAGTTAGAAACCTTGCTTTTGCAATTGCCGGGAATTATTAAAAGTGGTGGCCGTATTTGTTTTATGAGCTATCATTCACTGGAAGACCGTATGGTGAAAAATTTTATAGCCTCAGGTAATATCAACGGTGTGGTGGAAAAAGATTTTTACGGCAATGTAATCTCCAGAACCTTTACGGCAATTAATAAAAAACCTATGGAAGCGGACGCGGAAGAACAACAAAATAACCCCCGTTCGAGAAGTGCCCGTTTACGCATAGCTCAAAAAATATAAGGACATGAATACTTATAAGAAGCAGGAAAAAGAAACAAAATCTAAAGGTGTGTCTGAAGGAGCTAAAAGAGTATCCGCAGCACGCAAGTACTTAAGTATGCTGAATGTAATCGGGCTGATTGATAAGAAAATCATGATTAAGATGTTGCCTTTTGCATTCTTCCTGATGGGGTTGTCATTGGTATATATTGCCAACAGCTATGTAGCAGAAAAAAACATACGAGAAATAGATAAGACAGCGAAGGAAATTAAGGAGTTGCGTTCAGAGTATATCTCCGTGAAATCTGATTTGATGTTTAAAAGCAGACAATCGCAGGTAGCAAAGGAAGTGGAGGCGCAGGGGATAAAACAACTTACGGTTCCTCCTAAAAAAATAGTATTAAAAAATTCAACTGAGAAATAATGTCTGATATCAGGAAAGGCATACTTGCCAGGGTTTATATTATGTACGCATTGATGTGCGTGTTTGCTCTTGCAATTATTGGTCGTGTATTTCAACTTCAGTTTGTTGAAGGTGACTACTGGCGCGAGAAAGCAGACAGCATCACTCTTGCATATCGCACCATTGAACCATCACGCGGAAATATTTTCAGCTCTGATGGTAGTTTGCTTGCCACATCCGTTCCGTTTTACGATTTACGAATGGATATGAAATCCGATGGTATTACCAAGGAGTTGTTCAATGAAAAAGTGGACTCACTGGCATTGTGTTTATCAGGATTATTTAAAGATAAATCCAAAGAGGAATATAAGCGTATGCTTCGTGAAGCAAGACGCGATGGTGAACGCTATTTTCTGCTTAAGCGCAACGTATCGTATGCAGAGTTGAAAAAAGTAAAAGCATTCCCGATTATTAATAAAGGTCGTTACAAAGGTGGGCTTATTGTAGAACAAAAGAACATGAGGCAAAAACCTTTTAAGGAATTAGCTTCACGAACTATAGGATTTAAAGTAGGTAATGTTACACCTGTCGGTATTGAAGGTGGATTTGATGAGAGTTTAAGAGGAGAAAGCGGAAGACGACTGATGCAAAAAATTTCGGGAAACATCTGGATGCCTGTAAATATTGATAATGAAATTGAAGCCAAAGACGGAAGCGATGTTTACACAACCATTGATTTAAATATTCAGGATGTTGCACAACAATCACTCTACAATCAGTTGGTTAAAAACAATGCTGAAGCCGGGTGCGCAGTGTTAATGGAAGTTGCTACAGGTGAAATTAAAGCCATTGTAAATCTTTCACGAGTTGACTCCGGTTACTATCGCGAAGATTTCAATTATGCAATCGGTTATTCTACAGAACCCGGTTCTACCTTTAAGTTAGCCAGTATGATGGCGGGTATAGAGGATGGTTACATTGATTTGGAAGATACACTGGATGCCACCAATGGACGAACAAGTTATGCTCCCGGAATTATTATGCGTGACTCACATGAAGGGTTACAAGAAATTACTGCTAAACATGCTTTTGAAGTTTCATCAAATGTCGGAGTATCAAAACTTATTTATAAATACTACCGGAAAAACCCGCAGCAGTTTATTGACCGTATCAATAAAATGAGTTTCGGTAAAAAACTGAACCTTCAGATTGAAGGCGAAGGCACACCAAGGATTAAATCAACAAAAGATAAAGACTGGAGTAAAATTTCATTGCCATATATATCTATAGGCTATGAATCAACAGTAACGCCTTTACATACGCTTACTTTTTATAATGCAGTTGCTAATAACGGAAAAATGGTTAAGCCGCTGTTTGTAAAAGAAATTAAATACAGAGGTAAAACCATTCAATCTTTTAATACCAGTATCATTGCTGACTCAATTTGCTCGTCACGCACCATTGCAAAAGCAAAAGAACTTCTTGAGGGTGTAGTAATAAATGGTACAGGTAAAAAGCTGAAAGAATGCTTGTATAGTGTTGCCGGAAAAACCGGAACGGCACAGATGGCCAATAGTAAAGGCGGTTATAAGTCAGGTAAAATAAAATATCAGGCTTCTTTCTGTGGTTATTTTCCTGCTGACAAGCCTGCATATTCGTGCATAGTGGTAGTGTATAATCCTTCAGTTGCCGGATATTATGGCGGTGAAGTTGCACTTCCTGTTTTTAAAGATATTGCCGATAAAGTTTATGCAACCAACCTCGAAATGCATAAAGAGTTGGATGTTCAGCTTGCGAATATTCCATTGGCAAAACCCGGTAATGCAAAAGCTACCATAGCCGCTTGTAATAAGGCAAGTGTTCCTGTTAAAACTTTAGGAGAAACAGGTAAATGGGCAGCAGCGGAAAAACGTGAAACCACTGAGACGCTTAAAGATTTACAGGTTAAAAACGGAGTTGTTCCAAACGTAACGGGTATGGGTTTACGTGACGCCATCTATTTATTGGAAAGCAGCGGACTCCAGGTAAAAGTATCAGGACGCGGTGCTGTGAATAAACAATCCGTTCCACCGGGAACAAAAATTAGTAAAGGACAACTTATAACAATCGAACTCAGCTGATGCCACTGTTAAAGGAAATATTATATAAAGCCGGAATTGAAGAGGTGATTGGTAATACCAACACTTCTGTAAATGGCATTAGCATCAACTCCAATGAAGTGCGCGCTCAGGAAATGTATGTTGCGTTGAGAGGTACTAAAGTTGACGGACATAACTTTATACAGAGTGCAATTGAAAAAGGTGCGGTAGCTATTCTTTGCGAAGAAATGCCTGCTGTCATTCAGGCCGGAATCAATTATATAAGAGTAAAGAATACGCATATAGCACTTGCCGAAGTAAGTTCTAATTTTTTCAACCAACCGTCATCCTATATCAAACTGGTAGGAATTACCGGTACCAATGGTAAGACCACCACAGCTACGCTGCTTTATAAAATGTTTTTGCAGTTGGGTTTTAAATGTGGTCTGATATCAACAGTAGAAAACAGAATTAATGATACCGTTATTCCATCTACACACACCACTCCTGATCCAATTCAACTGAACAGGTTACTCTCCCGAATGGTATTGGAAGGATGCGAGTATTGTTTTATGGAAGTAAGTTCACATGCCGTGGTTCAGCATCGCATTGATGCATTGCAATTTGCAGGAGGTGTTTTTACCAATATTACGCATGACCATCTCGATTATCATAAAACATTTGATGCATATCTTAAAGCAAAGAAAAATTTCTTTGATATGTTGCCTGATACTGCATTTGCATTAGTTAATGCAGACGACCGTAACGGAAGTGTTATGGTGCAAAATACTCAAGCAGCAATTAAAACATACGGACTTCGATCTATGTCTGATTTCAGATGTAAAATCATAGAGAATAATTTCAATGGATTGCTGCTGCAGATTGATAATACGGAAGTGTTATGCAAACTGATTGGTAGTTTTAATGCTTATAACCTGTTGGCTATTTACGCAGTAGCCACATTGCTTGGAATAGATAAACAACATGCGCTGACTACCCTCAGCACACTCGAGTCCGTTAGCGGACGATTTGATTATCAGATTTCATCCAATAAGATTATGGGAATAGTAGATTATGCTCATACTCCTGATGCATTGCAAAATGTATTATCTACCATTAATGATATCAGAACCCGCAACGAATCAGTGATTACCGTTGTAGGATGTGGAGGCAACAGAGACAGTGCCAAGCGCCCCGTAATGGCAAAAATAGCTGCAGAAAACAGTGATAAAGTAATTCTTACCTCTGATAATCCGCGTAATGAAGATCCACAGTTAATCATTGAAGAGATGCGTAAAGGTGTGCCTGCTCATTTAACTGCAAAGGTTATGGCTATTACCGATCGCAAAGAAGCTATACGTGTAGCTTGCAATCTTGCAAAGAGTGGTGATATTATTCTGATTGCCGGAAAAGGTCATGAAACATATCAGGAAATTAATGGTGTGAAACATCCCTTCGATGATAAAAAAATATTGAACGAATCTTTTAAATCCCTCAATGCCTGATGCTGTACTATCTGTTCGAATTTCTTGATAAACATTATCACTTCCCGGGAGCAGGTGTATTTAAGTATATATCCTTCCGGGCTGCGCTTGCCATCATCATGTCTTTGATGTTTTCGTTTTTTACAGGCCGTAGGCTGATTAATTATCTCATGAAAAAGCAAGTAGGAGAAACTATTCGCGATCTGGGATTAGAAGGTCAGAAAGAAAAACAGGGAACACCCACTATGGGAGGATTGATTATTCTTTCAGCAATTCTGATTCCTACTTTATTACTTGCTAAGCTGCAAAACGTGTATGTAATTCTGATGATCATTACTACTATATGGCTTGGATTAATCGGCTTTCTGGATGATTACATTAAAGTATTTAAGAAAAATAAAAAAGGTCTTGCCGGGAAATTTAAAGTTGTAGGTCAGGTTGGATTAGGATTAATTGTTGGAGGTGTACTTTATTTTAACAGCCATGTTGTTGTTAGAGAGAAAGCAGCGCGTGGTGCTGTGACCTTACATCACGATAAAACACTTGTTGATGATTTGCAAACTCAGGAAGGAGTATTATTCTCATCCACCAATATTAAATCTACCATTACAACAATTCCATTTTTCAAAAACAATGAGTTTGATTATGCATCACTGCTGTCATGGATGGGCGATAACTATAAAAGTTTTGCATGGCTCATCTTTATTCCTGTTGTTATTCTTATAATAACCGCTGTATCAAACGGTGCTAACATAACAGATGGTATTGATGGTCTTGCAGCAGGAAGTTCGGGTATAATCGGGTTAACGCTTGCAGTGTTTGCTTATGTATCAGGTAACACGGTATTTGCAAACTACTTGAACATAATGTACATTCCCAATGCCGGTGAGCTAATGGTTTTCATGGCAGCGTTCATCGGTGCATGTGTTGGATTTCTTTGGTACAACGCTTACCCTGCACAGGTGTTTATGGGCGATACAGGAAGTCTTGCACTGGGAGGTATCATCGCAGTTTTTGCAATTGCCATTCGTAAGGAATTAATGATACCTGTCATCTGCGGAATTTTTCTGATTGAAAATTTATCGGTGATGATTCAGGTAAGCTATTTTAAATACACCAAGAAAAAATATGGTGAAGGAAGACGGGTTTTTAAAATGTCGCCTTTGCATCATCACTATCAGCGATTGGGATATCACGAATCAAAAATTGTTACGCGTTTTTGGATTGTGGGAATCATGCTGGCGGTTATAAGTTTAGTAACCTTAAAACTGCGATAACCTGATGAGTAAACAAAAACGCATAGTCATTCTTGGAGCTGCCGAAAGCGGTGTTGGCGCTGCCATTCTTGCACTCAAGCAGGGATATGATGTTTTTGTTTCTGATGCCGGACGTATAGCTGATGTATATCGTCATCAGTTATCACAACGCAGAATACTTTTTGAAGAAGGGCATCATACGTGGTCGCTTATTGGCAATGCCGATGAAATTATAAAGAGCCCGGGCATTCCCGACAAGGCAGAAATAATGCAGAAAATTATTGCACAGGGCACACCGGTAATCTCCGAAATTGAATTTGCCGGAAGATACACCAATGCAAAAAAAATATGCATCACCGGAACCAACGGTAAAACTACCACTACCTTACTTACCTATCATGTTTTATCCAAGGCCGGATTAAATGTAGGGCTTGCAGGCAATGTTGGAAAAAGTTTTGCATGGCAGGTTGCTGAAGAAAATTTCGATCATTATGTTATTGAACTCAGCAGTTTCCAGCTGGATAATATGTATTCCTTCAAAGCTGATATAGGCATTCTGCTGAACATCACCCCCGATCATCTTGACAGATATGAATATAAACTACAGAATTATGTAGATGCCAAATTCCGTATCCTGCAAAATCAAACTGCAGCAGATGCTTTCATTTATTGCGCTGATGACTCACTCATCAGTGATGAAATTCAAAAACGCAAACCCCTAGCACAGTGCTACCCTTTTTCTATTCAGAAGGAAGAAGGAATGAGTGCTTATGTAAAAGACAATCAAATTCAACTTAATATTCAAAACAACTTATTTACTATGTCAATCTTCGAACTCGCCTTACAGGGCAAACACAACCTCTACAACAGCATGGCTGCAGGAGTTGCGGCACGTATTCTCGACATTCGCAAAGAAGTAATCCGCGATAGTTTTGCTGATTTCAGGAATGCAGAACACAGAATGGAATTTGTAAATACCGTGCATGGCATAGAATTTATAAATGACTCAAAAGCTACCAATGTAAATAGTGCATGGTTTGCTCTGGAGAGTATGCAAAAACCTGTGGTTTGGATTTTAGGTGGTATTGATAAAGGCAACGATTACTCCATGTTGTTTGACCTTGTAAAAGAAAAAGTAAGAGCAATTGTATGTCTGGGTACTGATAATAAAAAAATCCATGATGCATTTGGAAGTATAATTAAAGATATAGTTGATGCAGACTCAGCACAAGAAGCGGTGGCACAAGCTTACAAATTAGGCAAGAAGGGTGATGTAGTTCTCTTGTCGCCATGTTGTGCAAGTTTTGATTTATTTAAAAATTACGAAGATCGCGGACGTCAGTTTAAGGCTGCTGTGCGTTCACTATAATTTTTATCATTAATAGTTAGAAGATGAATTGGCTGGAAACATATTTTAAAGGCGACCGCACCATTTGGATAGTAGTTATTATGCTATCACTGGTTTCATTACTTGCAGTGTATAGTTCAACAGGTACGCTGGCATATAAGTATCAGTCGGGAAATACAGAGTATTATTTATTCAAGCATGGCATTATCATGCTTTTGGGATTTGGGATAATGTATTTTACGCATCTTGCTAAATATACTTTCTATGCCCGTATTTCAAAAATTGCCATCATTGTTGCTATTCCGCTTCTGCTTCTGACACTTGTTACAGGAACTCATCTTAATGAAGCTTCGCGCTGGCTTACTTTGCCTGTAATTAATTTGTCGTTTCAAACATCTGACCTTGCGAAAATTGCACTACTGTTATTCGTAGCACGTTCGCTCTCTAAGAAACAGGATAATATTAAAGATTTCAAGTCGGCTTTCTTGCCAATCATTTTACCGGTATGTGTGGTTTGTGGATTAATTCTTCCTGCTAATTTTTCAACGGCAGCAGTATTGTTTGCTACCTGTCTTATACTGATGTTTTTCGGTCGTATAAAACTTAAATATATTGCATCTCTTATCGGAATTGGAATTGTAGGGCTGGGGTTGTTTATTTCTATTGCATTATACTCCGGCTATGAAGGACGTATCGGTACTTGGAAAAAGCGTATCGAAAATTTCAAGAGTGGTGATGACAACGGAAATTATCAGACACAACAGGCTAAAATTGCAATTGCTTCAGGAGGTGTATTTGGAAAAGGACCAGGAAACAGTACACAGCGTAATTTTCTTCCGCACCCTTATTCCGATTTTATTTTTGCCATCATTGTTGAAGAATATGGATTGTTCGGTGGTGCTGTAGTAGTGTTACTATATCTGCTACTGTTGTACAGGGCAGTCGTCATAGTCCGGCAAAGTCCGTTTGCATTTGCTACGTTGCTGGCCATAGGTTGCGCTTTCAGCCTGGTGTTTCAGGCAATGATAAATATGGCTGTTGCTGTCAATTTATTTCCGGTTACGGGTCAGCCTTTGCCAATGTTAAGTATGGGCGGAACGTCTATATGGTTTACCAGTGCAGCTATTGGTATTATTCTTAGTGTAAGCAGAAATATAGAACAGGAGCAACAAAAGAAAATGGCACATGCAACAGCATAAATTAAAAGTCATTATCAGTGGAGGCGGCACAGGAGGTCATATCTTTCCTGCTCTGGCCATTGCCAATGCTATACGCAAGTTGGCACCCGATACTGAATTTTTATTTGTGGGTGCACAGGGAAAAATGGAAATGGAAAAAGTGCCGGCTGCAGGTTACAAAATTGAAGGATTATGGATAAGTGGAATTAAACGAGAGTTAACGGTAGATAATCTTTCTTTTCCTTTTAAAGTGTTGTCGAGTGTAAGCAAAGCATTGCGCATCATACGTGAGTTTAAGCCTGATGTGGCAGTGGGAGTAGGCGGATATGCAAGCGGACCATTGCTGTATGCAGCTTCTCTAAAAAATATTCCTTGCCTGATTCAAGAACAAAATTCATATCCGGGAATTACCAATAAAATATTGGCAAAACGTGTTCAGAAAATATGTGTAGCCTATGACGGAATGGAGACTTATTTCCCGAAAGAAAAAATTTTACTCACCGGAAATCCTGTAAGGGAAAATGTGTTACGGATAGAAGGTAAACGTCAGGAAGCTTTTTCTTTTTTCAGACTGAATCCTGATAAAAAAACATTGCTTGTTGTGGGTGGCAGCCAAGGTGCACGCTCCATTAACAGAAGTATTCTTGCCGGTTTGAAAGAAATTGAACAAGCAGGTGTGCAGTTGGTATGGCAAACCGGTAAATTGTTTTATGAGGAAGCGCAAAATGCCGTTACCTCTGCGGGAATGGACAATGTGAGAGTATTTGATTTTATTTCTCAAATGGATTTCGCTTATGCTATAGCTGATTTAATTGTGTCGCGTGCAGGAGCAAGCACCGTATCAGAAATTACTTTGATAGGCAAACCTTGTGTGATGGTTCCGTTACCAACAGCAGCAGAAGATCATCAGACTAAAAACATAGAATCATTAGTTCGTAAGCAAGCAGCATTAATGGTGCATGATAGCGCAGCAGCTGCTACACTAGTTTCAACAGCGCTCACAACGCTTAAAGATGAATCACTGCTAAAGTCTCTTGCTGACAATGCACGGGCAATGGCACTTCCTGATTCGGCAGAAAAAATTGCACAAGAGGTGATATCTCTTGCACGAAAAGAAAATTCAAAAAATTCAGCCAACAAAATAACTTCACAGCCTGTATGAACCTGAATCAAATATCACGTTTTTATTTCATCGGCATTGGCGGAATTGGCATGAGTGCGCTTGCACGTTATTTCAAAACCATTGGTAAGGATGTTGCAGGATATGACCGCACACCTACCGTACTCACATCGCAATTGGAATCCGAAGGGATGAAGGTGCATTTTGATGACGATATCAGCCTTATTCCACCGGCATTTATTAATGATGCTGATAAAGAAAAAACACTTGTGATTTATACCCCTGCAATTCCGAAATCACATAAAGAATTAAATTACTTTATTGAACAAAATTACACTGTAGTAAAAAGGTCAAAAGTTCTGGGACTCATTGCAGCTTCTAATTTCACGGTTGCAGTAGCAGGCACACATGGCAAGACAACTACATCAAGCATGATAGCGCACCTCCTGCAAACTGCAGGGCTTAATTTAGCTGCCTTTCTTGGAGGTATTGCAAAAAATTTCAACAGTAATTTTGTACTCCCTTCAGGAGATAAAAATATTATTAATGTAGTTGAAGCGGATGAGTTTGACCGCTCGTTCCTTACTTTATTTCCTGACATAGCAGTAATCAGCAGCATGTCGGCAGATCATTTGGATATTTACGGTACACACGATGAGTTGGTAAATTCATACAACGCTTTTGCAACACAGGTTAAGCAAGGCGGGCATCTGATATTAAAGCAAGAACTGAAGGTGAAAGATGTGAAAGCAGATATAACAACTTATTCACTGAATGCCGGTTCTGATTTTTTTGCGCGCGACATCATCATTGCCAATCGCTCCTATCGTTTTAATGTGCAGGCCGGAAACAAATTAATAGAAAACCTTGTGTTGGGTATTCCCGGAAGACATAATATTGAAAATGCGGTGGCAGCAGTTGCAGTGGCAAGCAAGCTCCATATTTCCGAAGAAATTATACGCAAGGCATTAGCTACATATTCAGGAGTAAACAGAAGATTTGACTATCAGATAAAATCTGACCGTATAGTTTTTATTGATGATTATGCACATCATCCTGAGGAATTACATGCAGTGATTTCATCCGTTAAAGAACTTTACAGCGATAAAAAAATTACCGGAGTGTTCCAACCACATTTGTTCACACGCACACGCGATTTTGCTGATGAGTTTGCACAAAGCCTTTCGTTGCTTGATGAAGTAATACTGCTGGATATTTATCCGGCTCGCGAATTACCGATTGAAGGCGTTACCTCTGAAATTATTTTTGATAAAATAAATGCAAAACAAAAAATAATGATGCATAAAAGTGAGTTGGTAGCTTATATGGAGCAACATACCCCTGAGGTTTTGCTTACTATGGGAGCCGGTGATATTGACACCTGCATCGTGCCTCTGAAAAAAATGCTGGAGAATAAATTTCATATTGTACCTAACTAAAAAACGAATGAAATGAAAATCAATCTGAACAAAAAAACAAAGTATATTCTCACTGTCAGCGGATATGTAGCTATGGCAGGAGTGGTTCTTGCATTGATGAGTTTTGCAAACCGTAGAAGTGAAAAGTTGACCTGCGAAGGCGTGATTATTAACATTCAGGATGAAAATATTAAAGGCTTTGTTGACCGCAGCGAAGTGATGGAAATGCTCATGTCCAAAGGCAAAAAAATCATCGGAGCACCGTTGGTTGATATTAACACAAATGTGTTGGAAAAAATCATGGATTCAAACCCTTACGTTTTTAAGTCTGAGGTATATTCAACGATTGATGGATGGGTGCATGTTGACATCAAACAACGCAGCCCGATTCTAAGAATTATTAATTCAAAAGAAGAGAGTTTTTATATTGACGACAGAGGGAAATTTATGCCATTAGCTGAAAAATATTCGGAACCGGTTATAGTTGCCACTGGCAACCTTACGGATACGTATGTGCAGCAACAACTGGCACCTTTTGACGAAGAAATGACGTTGGAAAATGACTCTCTGCAAAAACTTCCCGTGCTGACGCAGGTATTTTTACTGGCCGAAAAGCTGAAAAGTGACTCGTCATGGGATGCAATGTTTGAGCAGATTTATGTGAATGAGAACAAAGAAATTGAGTTGATTCCACGTTTGGGAAATCAAATTATATTGCTGGGTGATGTTACCAATCTGAATGAAAAATTGGAGAAACTGGATAATCTGTATAAACACGGTCTCTCTTCAACAGGATGGGAGCAATATGAATTGATTAACCTGAAATATAAAAATCAGGTAGTGTGTAAAAAAAGAAATAGTAAACAATCTTAAACTGACAGTTTGTGGCAGAACAACGTATAGAAAACGAAATAATAGTTGGTCTCGATATAGGTACATCAAAAATTGCTGCTATCGTAGGTCGAAAAAATGAATTTGGAAAAATAGAAATCCTCGGCACCGGAAAAGCGGAATCCGTTGGAGTTTCGAGAGGTGTGGTAGCTAATATTGAAAAAACAGTTGCAAGCATCAGGCAGGCTGTTGCTGAAGCTGAAAACAAAAGTGGTGTTAATATTAAAAGTGTACATGTAGGTATTGCAGGTCAGCATATCAAAAGTCTGCAACACCGCGGAATGATTACACGTAACGATACCAATTCCGAAATCAGTCAGAAAGATATTGATTTGCTGGTGGATGATATGTATAAACTGGCAATGCCTCCGGGAGAAGAAATTATTGACGTAATTCCTCAGGAATTTATTATTGATAACGAGCAGGGAATAAGAGAACCTATCGGTATGTCGGGCATAAGACTGGAAGCCAACTGCCACATCATAACAGGTTTAATTACTGCCGCCAACAACATTAAAAAATGTGTTGACAAAGCAAACCTTAGTCCCGTTGATGTAATTCTTGAACCACTGGCAAGTGCTGAAGCAGTGCTCACCGAAGAAGAAAAAGAAGCCGGTGTGGTGTTGGTAGATATTGGAGGAGGTACAACTGATATTGCTATTTTTCAGGATAAAATTATTCGTCATACGGCTGTGATTCCTTTTGGTGGAAATGCAATTACCGATGATATCAAAGAAGGTTGCAGCATTATTCGCAATCAAGCCGAATTGCTGAAAATTAAATTCGGGTCAGCTCTTGCCAGTCAGATGAAAGACAACGAAATTGTTTCTATTCCCGGACTTCGCGGACGTGAGCCTAAAGAAATATCAGTGAAAAATCTCGCCAGCATTATTCAGGCACGTGCAGAAGAAATTATTGAGCAGGTGTATTACGAAATTAAGTCATCAGGATTTGAACGTAAACTGATTGCAGGACTTGTGATTACCGGAGGAGGAGCACAGCTAAAACATATCATACAGTTGTTTGAATATATTACAGGTATGGATGCCCGAATCGGATTCCCTAATGAACATCTTGCAAAATCACCTGATGAAGTAAAAAGCCCAATGTATGCAACAGGTGTGGGTTTGGTAATTAAAGGTTTTCAGGAACTTGGAGCACGCAAATTAGCCGGAGAACATAAGCCATCAGGTAAAGCACCGAAGCATAAAGGCGGCTGGTTTAAAGATATTTTCGCTAATACCAGAGATATGTTTACAGATGATAGTAGTGATAAAGAAATTTAATAGAAAATTATTCCCATAACCATTAAAAAAAATACAATGATGAATTTTGAATTTATGCCTAATGAAGAGCCCTCCATTATAAAAGTTATTGGAGTTGGTGGTGGTGGCAGCAACGCTGTGAACTATATGTACAAACTAGGAATCAAAGGTGTTGATTTTGTAGTGTGCAACACTGACTCGCAAGCACTGGAGATGAGCCCAGTTCCGCGTAAGGTGCAATTGGGGTTGAGCCTCACTAAAGGTCGTGGCGCAGGTTCAATACCTGAAGTAGGTAAGCAGGCCGCAATTGAAACGATTGAAGAAATTAAAGCAATCTTAAAAGATAATACTAAAATGGTATTTATCACAGCAGGTATGGGTGGTGGCACCGGCACCGGTGCAGCGCCTATCATTGCCGGAGTTGCTAAAGAAATGGGAATACTCACCGTAGGTATTGCAACCATTCCATTTGCTTTTGAAGGACGCAAACGCAAACAACAAGCAGACCTTGGTATTGAAGAATTTAAAAATAGCGTTGACACGTTGCTCATCATCTGCAACGATAAATTACGTGAGATACATGGCAATCTTAAACTTACCAATGCATTTGGATTTGCTGATAATGTATTGGCAACAGCAGCAAAAAGTATTGCCGAAGTAATCAGTGTAACTCTCCACATCAACGTAGATTTTGCTGATGTTGAAACGGTGATGCGCAACAGCGGAGTTGCTATTATGGGATCAGCTTTGTCATCAGGAGAAAATCGTGCAATACATGCAGCAGAACAATCATTGGATTCGCCATTGCTTAACGATAACAATATTGAAGGAGCACGTTACATCCTGTTGAATATAACCAGTGGCACCGATGAAATTACTATGGACGAAATGAGTGATATTACTGAATACATCCAACAAAAAGCAGGTCAAACGGCAGAGATTATTATGGGCGTAGGTCAGGATGAATCGCTGGGTGATAAGATTGCTGTTACCATAATCGCCACAGGATTTAAAACTTCAGAAACAAAACGTCAGGAAAATGTGAAGCAACCGGAGAAAAAAGTATTTGATATTTATAAAACTCCTGTACCTGAAATTTCAGATATCACGAATCAAATAGAGGAGAAAACTCCCGAGGTTGTAAATGAACCGTTCTTAAGAACTATAGAGGAAGAAACTCCTATCACATCGGTTGATTATTTCACTCCCGAAAACAAACAAGAACCGGAAGTGATTTCTAATGAATACACTTTTACTGATTTTCCCAATGTGGTTGCACATGATTTGGATGTTGACATGATAGAAGACAGCCAGGAACAAACTCCTATGAGTGAACAAATGAAACTTATAGAGAAAGAGCAACCGGAACCTTTTATTACAAATAAATCTCAACAAAATGAGATAGATGAGAAGCCGGATGATATTTACAGTCGCACAAGAGCACGTTTGGAAAAAATGAAACAAATGCCGCGTATATCCAGCCCACAAGTGTTGAGTGATATGGAGAAGGAGCCCGCCTACAAACGTAAGAATGTGAAGTTGGCAAATGTGCTTTCTTCTGATGATACGCACTACTCTCGTCTTAGTCTTAATGATGATGGACAACAAGGTCCCGATTTGCGAAACAACAATAAGTTTCTGCACGATAAAGCAGACTAATTTGATAGCATAAAATTCAAGTTCAAGAATCCGGTAGTTTTAAAATTACCGGATTTTTTTGTACCCTGAAATCAGCTTTTTTTAACATTTCAGTGGAGTCATTTAAATTAATTTTAAAGGTTTTTCAGTAAAATATTCCCACCTAACTAAAATTTAATAATCTGTAAATCAGATAAAAACAAAATAATTTAGTACTATGTGTTGCATGGTACTATCTTTTAAATATATCTTTGCATCGTTAATTCAATAAGTCGAACAATTAAAAATCAAAATCGTGGGTAATCTCGAAAACACGCAGTCGCAAATGCGAAAAGGAGTTTTAGAGTTCTGCATTTTGTCTATTATTTCAAAGGGCGAAGTTTATCCCAGCGACATTATAGAGGAGATGAAAGAAGCTAAGCTCATAGTTGTGGAGGGAACCTTATACCCATTACTCACCCGTCTGAAAAATGCAGGTTTGCTTGCATACACATGGGTGGAAAGTAATGCAGGTCCTCCCCGCAAATATTATAAGCTGACCCCGTTAGGCCAGGAACATTTAAAAGAATTAAAAAAAACATGGGATGAATTGGTTGACGCTGTCAGCCAGACATACCAAAAATCCACTGAAAAATGAACAAGACAGTAACAGTAAACATTGGAGGCATGGTTTTTCACATTGAAGAGCTAGCCTATGACAAATTGAAAAATTATTTGCAAACCATACGCAGTCATTTCAGCATCAGCGATGGACGTGATGAAATTATAGAAGATATAGAAAGTCGCATTGCAGAAATACTTCAGCAGCTTCTTGGGAAATCACGTCAGGTAGTTACTTTGGACGATGTGGATCAGGTGATGTCCGTAATGGGCAAGCCCGAAGATTTTGCAGGTGCAGAGGAAACTGCAGAAAATGCTTCGCAGGCAACAGCAGAATCTCCCTCACCGGCAACAAACATTAAGCGCAGACTGTATCGTGATAGCGAAGACCGTGTGATTGCAGGTGTGTGCTCAGGTATGGGACACTATTTCGGCATTGACGCAGTATGGCTGCGAATTCTTTTTATTGTGATATTCTTCATGGGTTTAAGTGGTCTGCTGGTTTATATCATTCTTGCCATCATTCTGCCCAAAGCGGTTACATCCACTCAGAAACTGGAGATGCGTGGCGACCCTGTAAACATCAGCACCATTCGTAAAGAAACAGAATCGCCTGCTACAAGGCGTGAACCTTCAGGCATATCAAACTTTTTTGACCTGATAATTCGCTTTATCAAAATTGTTCTCAAAGGAATAGTTTATTTCGTTTCTGCAATATTTGCTTTCGCTGCACTGATGGTATTGTTTGCATTAGGAATGGCAGTTATGGCAATGTTGGGTTTTGGCGGATTTACCATCCCTGTTTTTATTTCTGATCAGTTTTTATCACGCGACCAGCAGATGTGGGCAACTGTTTCATTCATTCTCCTCATAGCTATTCCTGCAATATGGTTGATCATTCGCCTGGTGAAATGGATGTTTAACATCAAATATAATACTCATAAGCTGAATGTGGTGGTTGGTGTCTTGTTCCTATTGGGATTAGCTGTAACGTTTTTCAATGGTTATGATATAGCACGTGAATTTTCACAAGAAGTTAAAACTCGTAACAGTGTTGAAATACTTACGCCTTCAGCTGAAACTCTTTCACTTCGGTTGATGGATGACCCCAAGTATGACGATGAAAAAAACAACACAAATTTCAGTGCAGGCGGAACTAAGTTTAGTATCAAAACAGGGTCGGATTTTGAATTCAATCAGGACAATGTACAATTTGAAATAGAGAAATCACCGAACAATAATTTTGAACTTATTCAGATAGTTTCTTCTAAAGGAAGAACAGAAAAAGACGCAATGGATAATATAAAAGGTATAAAATATAACTTTGAACAGAAAGACTCTACACTAATGTTAAGTGATCATTTCCCTATCCCAAAAGGAGTTAAGTTCCGCAATCAGAAGGTGAGACTTATATTGAAAGTTCCTGTGGGCAAGAGTATTTATATTGATGAATCAATGGTTGATATTTTGCACGATATAGATAACCTGACCAATACATGGGATGGCGATATGGGAGGACATACCTGGAAAATGACCGATGCAGGATTAATGTGTACCGATTTTGATTTTACTACCCAAAAAACTAAGACTAATGATTCTGACTCTGATAATATGGATATTAATATTGATAAACAAGGAATAAGAATTCAGGGTAAAGATGCCAAGAACAATAATAAAAATGTAGATGTCAAGATTGATAAAAGCGGAGTGCATGTGAAAACTGAAGATGAAAAATAAACTACCGTTATTAACTGGTTGAATTGCTCCGATAAATAAACCGTGATATATTATAAGTGCAGGTATTAATGCCGATAAACAACGGTGTTGGTACTTGCTCTTGTATTTTCTAAGAGTTGAAGAAGAATACTGAAATTGAAACTGTAACCAAGAAGAGCAATTAACACAACTGCAAAATCAATTTTCAGATGCCTTACTTTTAAAACTAAATTTACTGTTAAACCTGACACCTAAACTCATCCATCGTCCCGGCATTTGTATGGTTCCAATCTCTTTATATTGCGTGTCGAAAATGTTATTACAGTCAGCATAAATCTGAAATACCTTCCACTGATAACTCAATCGTAAATCTGCTATCGTGTATTCATTGCCATTCACGCGTTTCTGATATTTTCCCGACAATGATAAGTCCAACATCTTTACAAAGGAAATATTGATGTTGCCTATAAGTTGATGACGTAAAATTTCAATTGCATATTTCGATATCATATCATCCGATGCCTGCACATTTTGATTGAGGTAGGTGTAAGACAGGTTTATTCCAGCATGGTGTGCAGCAAGCCATCCTGAAGGACTATGCCATGATGTTTGCAGCGTCCATCCGCTTGTATTCAGCACTTGAAAATTTTGTGGTTGCCACGGTAAAGTATCTGCTGCCCGCACCCAATCAATAAATTCTGAAGTGTGACGATAGAAATAACTTCCTTTCACAGAATAAAAGTGTCGGGAGAAATTTACCCCTGCTTCAAAATAATTTGAAAGTTCGGGTTTAAGATTACTATTGCCAATGTTCAGTGGTCCGCGATAATACAAGTCGGTGTAGGTGGGGAGGCGTTGTCCGGTGTTGAATGACGAAAATAATTTAATGTTTTTGGTGAGCCAGTAACCGGCATCTATTCCGGGAAAAAACTGCCAGCTATAATCCGAGTTATAATTAACATAAGCACCACCGCTTACGCTTAGTTTCTGAAAAAGCAGATGACGATATTCTGCATATAGTCCAATATTATTTCTGTTATGATTACCGAGATTGCTGCTGTTGATTTGCTCACTTCGCCATTCGGCACCGGCACCTAATTTTCCGTTTCGCAGACTATACGAGCTATGCAATTCGCCTGTTACCGTATTGCTCTCATGAATGTTTTGATATACTTCCGGTCTTTGACGAATAAAAATATAATGATCCTTGTTGTAACGATAAGATAATCGAGGCATTATTTTCCATCGCTCATGTCTGTAACTATAGTCCAGACTACCAAGTACCGTCTGCACGGTTTCTTCTGATTCAACATCCCGTGGAGCGCTGTAATAGCCATTAGCACCAAAATGATTTTCGGAATAAGCACCCATTGCATTCAGTTTGCCGTTAGTTCCAATAGTTGTTTGGTTCTGATAAAAAAACTTATTGTTATTAAAACCGGTATTATATCGGTAGCCGTTACCGGTGTTGAATTCTGCACTCAGTGTTTGTGCTGTTTTGCCTGTAATTAAAGTAAGCGTAGGTTGCACTCCTGCATTCATAAACATTTTTCCATCAGAAGTGTCTTTCTGAAAACTGCTTCCGCTATTTATCTGAACAAACGCTTCATTGTCATTAGGAATACGGGTAACTATATTGATGGCACCGGCTAAGGCATTTACGCCATAAACTCTTGCTGCAGGACCACGAAGTATTTCAATATGATCGATGACACTTAACGGAAGAGAAAGGTTGAGCATATTATGCCCTGTTTGTGAGTCAGAAAGTTTAATGCCGTTAATCAGTACAAGCACCTGATCGAAAGTGCTTCCATCCATGCTGACATCGGCCTGGCCTCCCCACGGACCTCGTTGCCGAAGGTCAATCCCGCTGATGCTTGCAAGAAGTTCGTTTACTGATTTTACAGGCATTGATTCAATTTGTTTGCTGTCGAGAATAGTGACATCACGGTTTTGCATAAATAAAGGCATCTGCATTCTGTTGTCTTTAATTACTACAGAATCGTGCTCCACCTGCATCATCTGTGCCTTGAGCAATCCATTAATATTTATAAAAAAAAATAGTAGAATTATTTTCTTGCGCATATTTTAAAAATTGATGCGCGAAGATAGGATAGTAGTTTGATTTGCTTGGGAATTATTTACTCTTTTATAAACTGTTTTTTCGGTTGCTACAGAATAAGAAATAGAGATTGAAAAATTTATTTCTTACGACAAAAAACACCTGCCCTACAAACAGCAGAGCAAATCATTGACAAAAAAAATATCAGTCCTTTGTTACACTAAATTCGTAAAACTCCATAATGGGGTTGGCAAGAAGTTTCTTGCAGGCTTCTTCCACTTTTTGTTCTGCAGCAGCCTGATCAGCAGCTTCTAATTCAAGAGTGATATGTTTGCCAATACGCACGTTTTCTATTTCGGGCAGATTGATTCTTTTCATGCTTGCAGTTACGGTTTTGCCCTGCGGATCGAGCAAAGCTTTTAATGGCATCACGTTTATTTTAGCTGTAAACTTCATTGCTTTTCAGATGTTGGAATAAAATGTTTTACTGCCGACAAAAGTACATACAAAATGATTATCAGTGGCAATGCTTCAATCCGAAACATCAACAGCAATAATGCCGAGGTGACTATAAGCAGATAGGGAAAAATATTCTGTTTTAATTCAAAAGATTTGAACTTGAGTGAAAACAAAGGCAACTCACTGACCAACAGAAAGCACATAATAAGTACAAATGCTGAAAGTAGCAATGGTTTTTGAAACATGGCAAAAGCCGTTTGTTCAACAAAAGATACCGTACCTCCGCTGGCATTTACCAAATAAGCCTGAACTATAAACGGCAACGATGCAACCATCAGGCCATTGGCGGGTACAGGAAGTCCGATAAAATTTTCTGTCTGCCTGGGGTCGTTATTGAATTTTGCCAGACGCAGAGCGGAAAATACCGGTATCAGGCAAGGAATCCATGGTAACAATGCCTGCGGAAAAGGCATATCACTGTTGAGATGATAATCCGGATTCACGGCAATGAAAACCTGCATGACAATAACCCCGGGCAGCACTCCAAAGGATACCACATCAGCTAATGAATCAAGGTCTTTCCCAATTGCAGAATAAGCATGTAATGCACGTGCTGCAAAACCATCAAAGAAATCAAAAAGCGCGGCTGCCATAATCATCATTCCTGCACCGGCAAGGTGGCCATTGAAACTAAGTACAATGCCAACGCAGCCGCATAACAGATTGCAACATGTGATTAGGTTGGGGATATGTTTTTTTACTGACATGCTGCAAATGTATTGTTAGAAATTATAAGTAGCCTTATTTAATGTAATTATTGAAGATTTAACGATAGTGAAACCCTTTAAAGCCGGATCTGCAAAATGACTGCAGGAAAATATATTCATACTTGCAGGTCAATACTTTTTTAAAACTCATTAGTTTTCCAATATTTCAGCAACATTTTTCCCTGAACGTATTGTTAGAAAATAAAAGTAACTTTATTATTGAAATTTATCGGGAAACTATACATTTGAGGAGGTAATTTTTCAGATGAATTTTTATAAAAAACGGAGTCAGGGCAATGGAAATATTTCATGTCTTTTGACGTTTAAATTTTTCAACCAACTTAAACAAAGTATGATAAGAGCAGCCCTTCTGGCTTTGGTCACAGGCATAAGTGTGCAGGCATGGGGACAAACAGCACCTAAATACAGCAATGAATTTTTATCACTCGGTGTGGGTGGTCGTGCTCTCGGAATGGGAGGCGCACAGGTTTCGCTGGTGAATGATGTGACCGCAGGTTATTGGAACCCTGCCGGTTTAGTAATGGCCAAAGGCGATATACAGTTAGCCTTTATGCATAATGAATATTTTGCAGGAATTGCAAAATACGATTACTTGGGACTGGCAGCTCCTATTGATTCCATGAGACATATCGGTTTTTCCATATTGCGCTTTGGCATTGATGATATTGCCAATACAATTGACCTAAAGGATAAAGATGGAAATATTAATTACGATAGAATAACAGGATTTTCAGCTGCTGATTATGCTTTTCTTGTTTCGTTTGCTTCTAAAACTCGCATCACAGGACTTCATTACGGTGCCAATGTAAAAATCATTCATCGCAAAGTAGGAGACTTTGCCAAAGCATGGGGCTTTGGGCTTGATGCAGGTATGCAATATACCACTGGCAGATGGCGTGTTGGTGCAATGCTTAAAGATGTAACTTCTACCTTCAATGCATGGAGCTATACGCTTAATGACCGTACCAAAGAAGTGTTTATTGAAACAGGAAATGAAATTCCTGAGAATGGACTTGAATTAACTCTTCCGCGTCTGATTCCGGGTGTGTCGAGAGAGTTTATCCTGAAAAAATTCACCATCACTCCTGCTGTGGATTTAGAAATGACCTTTGACGGAAAAAGAAATACGCTCATAAAAACAAATTTTGCCAGTATTGATCCTCGCGTAGGTGTTGAAGCAGGTTACAACCATTTGGTTTTTCTTCGCATGGGCATCAGCAATTTTCAGCAGGTAACCGATATGGATGATAAAAAGAAAACTACCGTTCAGCCAAACCTCGGTGTGGGCATTCGACTCAAAAGTTTATCTATAGATTATGCATTAACCAATATTGGCAATAGCAACAATCTTTATTCTAATGTTTTTTCTATTAGACTGAACATTTACAAGCAGAAAAAAACATGAGGAAATTTTACTCGATTATTTTTATTCTGTTTCTGTGCCCCTTTGTGTTGAATGCACAGTATGCCAACAGTTGGATTAACTTCAACGGTTCGCAACCTTATTCTGCACAGCAATATTTTAAAATTAAAGTCTGGAAAAAAGGAATCTACCGCCTCGACTATGCAATGCTGCAGCAGGCAGGTTTCAACGTATCTCAGAACCCGCATAATTTTCAGATATTTCATAACGGTACTGAACAATACATTTTCGTAGCAGGAGAAGCCGATAATTCTTTTGACCCAACTGATTATATAGAGTTTTACGGAAAACCCAATGACGGATGGGCGGATAAACCCCTCTATGAAAATCCTTCGGATCAGCTAAACCCCGACTACAGTTTATTTAGCGATACAGCGGTGTATTTTTTAACGGCAGCCATATTGCCGGGCACACCCGTAAAGAGAATGATTCTTGAAAATGATGTCAACTTCAACGCCTACACTCCTCTTGATTTTATCACAAAAACCATCCGGAAAAATTATTCTACTGAATATCTGAAAGGTGATTCGCAGGGCGATATTGATCCTTCTTACTCTGGCCCTGAAGGCTTTTCAGGAACACCATTCAGCGTAAACACACCTTCTGAAACATTTGATACACCCAATTTATCTGCTTCCGTAAATGCACCACCACCGGTAATGGATGTGCGCATGGTGAATGCTAATTATGACGGATACTTTCACACTTTTAATGTAACATTGAATGGCAATCAGGTTTTTACGGATAATAATATTTTCGGCTATACACGCTACGATTTTAATTTTACATTGTCACTTGCTGCTTTAACTGCCAATAACACATTACAGTTTTCAGGTTCGGTAAACACGAGTGGTTCCAACCGTATGTCCGTAACGTTTTATAATCTGAAATATGCACATGCTAATTCTTTCGCGGGAGAAAGTAATCCATTTCAGTTTTTTTCTGTAAGCGGAAACAGTAACAAACTCCGTGTTGACCTGAATGATTATTTAAACAACGACAACACTTCCCGTTACATGTATATGCTGAGTGGTGATACGATTAGTAAAATTACTACAGTACGTACAGGTAATTTGCTCCAGGCATTGATACCTGCAGGCGGAGTAGAAAAGGAATGTTTGCTTGCAACGGAGTCATCTTCTTATAGCACCGCATCAGATTTTATTATTGTTCCCGTTAACACGGATGCAGACCCACAGAAGTATGCAAGATTTATTAATTACTCTTATAACCAGCCACAATATGATTACCTCATAGTGTCACATAAAAAGTTGTGGTCAGAAGCGGTGAATTATTCTAATTTCAGATTAGCTACCGGGTACAATCCTTTGCTAGTTGATATTGATGAGCTGTATGATCAGTTTGCTTATGGAATTGGAAAGCATCCTCTTTCTATTAAAAACTTTTGTGCTTATGCCATCAATGTATTTAACCACAAACCTGAATATTTATTTCTGATTGGCAAAGCCATATATCCCGAAGCTGTAAGGTTGAATATTGCTTATAACGATTTATGCCTGGTTCCTACCTATGGTAATCCACCATCGGATTATATGTTCAGCAATAAAATTACAGATACAACCTATGTACCGCATTTAGCAACCGGAAGGCTTGCAGCACAAAACACAGCCGATGTATCGAGCTATCTCGAAAAAGCACAATCGCATGAAGCCGCAAGGCAGGTATGCCCTGAAGACTGGCTTAAACATGTTCTGCATTTTGTGGGAGGTAATACCGGTTACGAGCAGCAGAGCATCAAAAATTATATGGACCAGAACCGAGCTGCAATAAGCGATACCCTCATGGGTGCAACGGTTACCAGTTATTATAAAATTTCTACTGATCCCATTGAATATATTCAAGCTCTTGAATTGCAGGCAAGGATTGACAGCGGTGTCAACATCATGACATTTTTCGGACATGCTGCAGGCTCAACTTTTGATATTGCAACCGACATTCCCCAAAACTGGCACAATGCAGGAAGGTATCCTGTAGTGTTTGCACAGTCATGTAATGTGGGAGATATATATTCGCCATCACGATTGCTGAACGAGGATTTTGTATTGCTGCCACAAAAAGGCTCAGTGGGATTTCTTGCTAAACCACGTCTTGGAAATATTCAGGAACTAGGCGATTACTCCTTACAACTTTACAGAAATGTGGCTTACCGTAACTACAGTCAACCGGTTGGAATTGCTATAAAGAATGCACTCGACTCGCTGATATTGATGTATTATAATAATGCAGGAATAGTGTATAAATCTACAGCGCTCGGAATGTTGTGGCATGGCGACCCTGCTCTGAAACTTGCGCCTTCCATGCAACCCGATTACGAGATAAAACAATCATCGGTAATTTTCAACCCTACTGAAGTAACCACAGATCTTCCGACATTTGATTTAAATGTAATCATAAAAAATCTTGGTAAGGTAACTACTGATTCCGTATCGGTACATATCGTACGAAAGTTTCCCGATAATTCGACATTCACGGTTGATACACTCTTGAAATATATTCCTTATACCGATACTCTGCGCGTTACTTTTAACACCGACTTAAATCGTGGTGCAGGATTTAATTACTTTGATGTTACTGTAGATTACACTGGAACAATTGCCGAATGTAATGAGGCTAATAATAATGTGCTGAATATTCCCTTACAGATAATTTCTACGGATATCACACCCGTTTTTCCTTTTAAATATGCTATAGTTCCTGACGCTTCCGTAATTCTTAAAGCTACTACCGATAATATTTATGCTCCTTCAAAAACTTATCGTTTTGAGTTGGATACCACAGATGCTTTTAGCTCGCCTTTTCTGCGAACCAAAACAATTACTCAAACAGGTGGAGTAGTGAAGTGGCCTTTGCCTTTTACCTGCGATAGCGGAAGAGTATATTACTGGCGCGTAAGCCTTGACCCTTCGTTGTATCCAAATAGTTACCGGTGGAAAGAAAGTTCATTTATTTATATTCCGCAAAAAACCGGATGGAGTCAGGCGCATTACTTTCAGTTTAAGAATGATGGTTATGCCAATATTGTGTATAACAAACCACAACGTAAATGGGACTTCGACAATACGCAGGCCGAACTTCGTGTATCTACCTGGAAAGTTCCGGGTCAGGGGCTCACATCTGATAACGTTCAACTCAACAATCAGCTTATTGCTACCGGAGGATGTAATTACCGTGCCATTTATGCTGTAGTGCTCGATTCTATTTCGCTCCAAAACTGGAATACCAATACTTATGCAGGACAGTTTGGAAATATCAATCAACCGCCATATAATGATTCTTGCCAGGCAGTAGTGAATGGTGCACAACCATTTTTTGCTTTCGCAACGGATTCGGTATTCTCCGTTAAAGGACATTTAATTTATCGCAATCTCGACAGCCTTGCGAATTTTATCAATCGTATTCCTACAGGAAATTATGTGTTACTATACAGTGTTACCGAGCATTTTATGAGTAGCTCATGGTCAGGGCAGTTTCGCTTTGCTCTCTCACAAAACGGAATCAATAATGTGGATACCATTCCCAACAGCAAACATTTTATTTTCTTTTTCAGAAAAGGTATTCCATCATCGGCACAAACAGTAGTAGCTGCTAACGATACCGTTCAGAATATCACCTTTACCACGCTCATTGGCGGAAACTGGTACAAAGGATATGTTACTTCTGAAGTTATTGGTCCCGCTCTGCAGTGGAATTCACTTCACTGGGCAAATAACAGTGTGGAGCCAACTCATACAGACACGCTTTCACTTGATGTTGTAGGTATTGATACCGTAGGAACTGAACACGTTATCTATTCTGCTATTCAGCCATCGCAAATGGATTTCAACTTAAACATCAGCCCTTATATCTATCCGAAATTGTATCTGCGATGTTATATGGAAGATTCTGTTTTCCGTACACCTCCTCAACTCAATCGCTGGCAGATTTATTATCAGGAAGTACCCGAAGCAGTACTCAATCCGGTAGGCTCTGAGTTTGTTTCTGCTGATGTTGAACAGGGCGATACCATTTACTGGAAAATGCCTGTGGAAAATGTGAGCACTTCCGACATGACTAACCTTCTGGTGGATTATTACCTGTACGATAAAGATAATGTCAGAAAAAATATAGCATCACCACGCTTTCACCCACTGTTGCATGGTGACACTTTGAATGCTTTCGTAAAATTCAGTACACAGAATTATCCGGGAATAAATACCTTGTGGATGGAAGTGAATCCGCGAAACGATCAGCCGGAGCAATATCACTTCAATAACTTTGCAAAAATCGGCTTCAATGTCAACCGCGATATTACCAATCCTATTCTGGATGTTACCTTTGACGGGCAACATATCCTCAATGGTGATATTGTATCTGCAAAACCACTTATTGCAATCAGACTGAAAGACGAAAACAAATATCTCGCTCTTAACGATACGGCTAAATATAAAGTGTATCTCAAAACACCTGACGGTAGTGAGCAACAATTGTATTTTGAACCAACGGCCAATACTTCATTATCGTCCAACTTGCTGCAATGGACACCCGCTCAGCTGCCTGATAATGTTTTCAGGATTGAGTATCACCCCATATTTACCGTGGACGGCATTTACGAACTTCGCGCTCAGGCTCGTGATGAATCAGGGAACCTCAGCGGAAATTATGATTACCGGATATCTTTTGAAGTTATTACAAAAAGCTCCATCACAAATGTGTTTAATTATCCTAATCCGTTTACCACAAGCACACGATTTGTGTTTACACTAACCGGATCACAAATTCCAACGTACTTTAAAATACAAATCATCAACATCAGTGGTAAGGTGGTAAGAGAAATAACACAAAATGAGCTGGGGCCAATGCATATCGGCAGAAACATTTCTGAGTATGCATGGGATGGAAAGGATGAATTTGGCGATCGCCTGGCAAAAGGCGTTTATCTTTATCGTGTAATAACAAAAATTAATGGTGATGATATTGATCACCGAGCCACATCTGCCGATAAGTTTATTGGTAAAGGATGGGGGAAAATGTATTTGCTGAAATAACGAATACTTAAAAACCTGCCTATGCAATCATTAATAACACATTTTAAAATTTGGCTCTCCAGAAATACTTTTCTGGTAATAGTGCTGGTGGCTTTGCATTTGTTGTTTTTGCTTTTGGCAATGAAGTTTAATCACATTGCTTTTTCGGTAGATAGTACCGATTATCTTAATCAGGCTGCAAACCTCAAAGAACATGGTTCATGGTATGCAGGTATCTGGGATCAGCCGCATGATGAAACCATGTATTCAAGAAGGCCTCCTTTATATGCTTTGTTTTTATTCTTGATTCAGTTTGTTTCGACCAATAATTATTTTGCGCTTGCCATACAGAATGTGATTAGCATTTTTTCGCTGGTGCTGAGTTGCTTTTTATTCTGGCAACTTACCGGTGTACGCCCGGTGAAGAAATGGTTGGCCTTATTACCGCTATTGTTTTTTCCTACACAGTTTATCTATGCCAATATGATTATGGCCGATGTACTGTTTCAGTTTTTTATAATTCTGTCACTCATATTCTTTCATCATTCCATCCGCGATGCAAGAGCATTTTTAGGATTCTGCATTTGTATAGCTCTGGCCATACTTACCAAACCGGTATTGTATTTATTCAGCATAGCAGTGCCTGTTATCGCACTTTTATTTTATTCCAAAAAAATGTTTCATCTGCGCGAAGTTTTTGTTTCGCTGTTGCCGTTGGCTGTTGTTATTTCTATGTCAACATATAACTATTATGAAACGGGTTATTTTCATTACAGCACTGTTAACGAAAAATATTTTTCTGAATACGGAGCCTATTTGGCAGTAGGAGAGAGGGGCAATCCCGAAGCACAAGCTAAAGTGGATAGTGTGATTGAGGTAGCAAAGCAACAACCCGATTTGAAAAGCTACAGCGATATGCTGATGCGGGAGAGTTTTAAATTGGTGAAAGAAAATAAGGCAAGATTTGTTTGGGCTCAATTCAAAGGGATGATTTATTTTTTTACTGATCATGGCCGTTTCGACCTGATGGCTTTTTTTGTAAACCCTGACTACATGCAGGAAAAAGGATGGAAATATTATTACGCTCAGAATGGAATATCGGGAGCTATAGATTACATAAAAACATTTAATCCATTTGTTGTTATTTATCTGGGTTTAACAGGTCTTTTCAATATTTTTATTATCTATTGTCTGGTCAGATTTTTATTTGCCAGAAACATTGCAATGCCTGACAGAATCGTTTTTCTTATATTAATTGCCTACATAGTTATCTTCACCGGTGTGGTTGGTTGCAGCCGTTATCGTATGGCTGTGTTTCCAATCCTTTGGATGAGTTATATCTGGTTTCTTTCTGTACGAGGTAAACACCATACCGTTGAGTCGCATACAGCTGCTGATAATGAGGAAATAAATTATTCGCATACCTGATTTTTTATTCACTTCGCATAATCTGAATTGCTGATTCTCAATGGTGGTTTAATTATCTTTGTTGTATGTCGCTCGAAACCGAATTGCAGGAAATATTATTAAAGTACTGGGGCTATTCGCACTTTCGCCCTTTACAGGCTGATATTATCCAATCGGTGTTAGGCGGAAGAGATACCCTTGCATTATTACCTACCGGTGGAGGAAAATCAATATGTTTTCAGGTGCCTGCACTCTACCGTGACGGCATTTGCGTAGTTGTTTCACCTTTAATCTCACTGATGAAAGATCAGGTGGATAATCTACGTAAAAGAAATATAAAAGCTGTAGCAATAGTTTCCGGAATGAGCCGGAGAGAAATTGATATAACATTCGACAATTGCATTTATGGGAATGTAAAATTTCTGTATCTCTCTCCCGAGAGATTACAGACAGATATTGCATTGATAAGGTTGAGGCAAATGAAAATTAATCTTATTGCAGTGGATGAAGCGCATTGTATTTCGCAGTGGGGTTATGATTTCAGACCATCCTATATGCACATTGCCGATTTGAGAAAAGAGTTCCCTGAGGTGCCTGTGCTGGCACTTACTGCCACTGCAACACCGCAAGTGCGCGCTGACATCATGAGCAAACTTGATTTTAAGAATGGGCAAGTATTTGTAAAAAGTTTTGCCCGTGGAAACCTGAGTTATCTTGTTTATCACAATGCCGATAAACTGAATAAGGCAGTAAATATTTTAAGAGGAGTTAAAGGCAGTGCAATTATTTATGTCAGGAGCAGAAAGCGAACAAAAGATGTTTCCGATTACCTGATAGCAAATGGCATCAAATCAAATTTTTATCATGCAGGTTTGGAGCAAGCTGAGAGAAATAAAAGACAACAGGAGTGGATGCTGAATAAAACACAGGTTATTGTTGCAACCAATGCTTTCGGAATGGGTATTGATAAGCCTGATGTGCGCACTGTCATACATCTTGATTTGCCGGAAAGCCCGGAAGCCTATTATCAGGAAGCAGGACGCGCTGGCCGCGATGAAAAAGCTGCTTTTGCTGTGCTGCTTTATCAAACTGCTGACCGTTTGGACATAGAACAGATTTTCGAACATACTTTTCCTGAAATAAAATTTATCCGTACTGTTTACAATGCATTGGGTAATTATTGCAAGGTGGCATTGAATAGCGGAAAGGGAATTAGTTTTGAATTCGATATTTCTGCCTTTGCTTCATATTTTAATCTTAATCCGGTACTCACATATAACGCACTGCGCATACTGGCAGAAGCCGAATATATTTCTCTTTCGGAAGCAGTGTTTATTCCCGCGCGGATAAAGATGACGGTAGGGCCTGCCGATTTATATAATTTTCAGGTGCAGAATCCCGCAGCCGATAAAATTATAAAAATGCTTCTGCGCTCCTATGGTGGATTGTTTGATCAGTATGTAAAAGTCAGTGAGAGCGATCTTGCAAGACGAATGAATGTGGACGTTCCTTTTATTTTGAAACAACTCAACTATCTTGATAAATGTGAGATTCTTGAATACCTGCCTCAAACAGATAAACCTCAACTTACATTTTTGATTCCGCGACTGCGACCTGATGATGTGCTGCCTGATATGAAATTGCTGGAATTCCGTAAAAATCGTTTCAGAGAGCGAGTATCGGCAATTTTAAACTATGCTGAGAATAATGCTGCCTGCCGTAGTATGATGTTACTAGATTATTTTGGTGAAAAAGTTTCTGGACGCTGTGGAACTTGTGACTATTGTCGCAACAGAAATAAACTTGAACTGAACGATTTGGAATTTGAACGAATACGACAAATCATCAAAGAATGGGTAATGGCAGAAAGTTTAACCTATTCTGAATTGAATAATAAATTTCCGACAGCGCAACAAAACAACTATTTGCACACGCTACAATGGCTGATGGACACCGAAGTTATTGTATTTGACGAAAGCCAACATTTGATGTGGAATGAATAAACTTAAAAAGGAGTTTTATCTGAGACATGACGTGATTATGATAGCGCGTGAACTGTTGGGAAAATTGCTGGTAACCCGAATCAACAATAAACTCACATCGGGAATTATTACTGAAACAGAAGCATATAACGGAATTATTGACAAAGCTTCACATGCTTATGGTAACCGAAGAACCAAACGTACGGAAGTAATGTATCATCAAGGTGGTGTTGCTTATGTATATCTTTGCTACGGCATTCACTCATTGTTTAATGTGGTAACAAACGAAGAAAATATTCCGCATGCTGTACTTATAAGAGGTATAATGCCGGCAGAAGGAAAGGGATATATGAAGCAACGTATAGGCACAAAAAAGGATTTTGCAAAAATTATTTCCGGCCCGGGAAATGTTTCTAAGGTTCTGGGCATTCATTACAGCGTATCGGGGTTGAGTCTTTTGGGCAACAACATCTGGATAGAAGATGCTGAACAGGTGGCGGATAAAAACGTTATGACAACCCCTCGTATAGGAGTGGATTATGCAGGTGATGATGCATTGCTTCCTTACCGATTTTTAATTAACACTCAAGTATTGCATCCATGAATGATGTGCTGAAGAAAATTAAAACCATTGCATTTAAAGTTGTTAAATGGTTTTTTATAGTGAGTATAGCATCGGTAATATTATTCCGTTTTGTGCCGGTTTTTTTTACACCGTTAATGGCTATTCGTTTTGTTGAACAGGTGTTCGATTCCGAACGCGATATTCAGTTTAAGAAGGACTGGGAACCCATCAGCAATATTTCACCTTTATTGGTAAAGGCTGTTATGACAAGCGAAGACCAGCGTTTTAACGAACATTTCGGTTTGGATATGGAAGCTATACAAAAAGCAGCGGAGTATAATGAGAAACATCAAAACAAAAAACGAGGAGCAAGCACCATCTCGCAGCAAACAGCAAAAAATGTATTTCTATTTCCTTCGCGTACCTGGCTGCGCAAAGGTTTCGAAGTGTATTTTACTTTTCTGATAGAAATTTTCTGGAGCAAGCAGCGCATCATGGAAGTTTATCTGAATGTGATTGAACTTGGAAATGGAATTTATGGTGCTGAAGCAGCTTCGCAATACTACTTCAACAAACCGGCATCAAAATTAAGCATGCAACAGGCAGCATCACTGGCGGCAATATTGCCATTGCCGCTTAAGTGGTCGCCCGTAAAACCTAATGCACGTGTGATGAAAAGAACAGAATGGATTAAACGTTATATGCCCTATGTCGAAGGGTTAGAAGAGAAAAATAATAAATAAAAGTTCAGTACTGAAAATAATTGAAATGACTAAAACCAGTTATCCGAGAGAGAAAATAAAGATATTGTTGCTCGAAGGAATTCATCCTGCCGCTGTAAAATTATTTAAAGAGCATGGATATCATCAGATAGAACAGATAAACAAAGCACTTACCGAAGAAGAGTTGATACAAAAAATCAAACAGGTGCATGTGCTGGGCATTCGCTCCAAGACAAAACTTACTCAGGCAGTATTAAATCACTCCGATAAGTTGATTGCTACAGGGTGTTTTTGTATCGGAGTAAATCAGGTAAATATTTTGCAGGCAATGAATAAAGGTGTAGCCGTTTTTAATTCGCCTTTCAGCAATACGCGCTCAGTAGCCGAATTGGTGATTGCAGCCTGTATAATGCTGATGCGAAGGATACCCGAAAAAAATAAAGCTACACATGATGGGCGATGGCTCAAGGACAGCAAAGGATGCTACGAAGTGCGTGGCAAAACGCTAGGCATCATTGGCTACGGCCACATAGGCAGCCAGGTATCGGTGCTGGCCGAAGCTTTGGGCATGAAGGTGATATTTTTTGATACTGAACCGAAACTAAGCTTGGGTAATGCACAAGCAAGCAAGCAACTGAATGAGTTACTCGCACTCTCTGATATTGTAACCTTGCATGTTCCGGGAGGTGCCGCTACTCACAATATGGTGAATGAAACCTTTTTAAGAAAAATGAAAAAAGGCAGTATGCTTATCAACCTGAGCCGTGGCGAAGTAATGGATGTTAACGCTGTTGCAAAAGCCATCAAACAAAAACAACTTGGAGGATTGGCAGCAGATGTTTTTCCTTCTGAACCTGAAGGTGCAGGCGATGCATTCGTTTCACCGTTGCAAAATCTCGAAAATGTTTTGCTTACACCGCACATTGGCGGATCAACTATGGAAGCTCAGGAAAATATAGGGCTTGATGTAGCAGGCAAACTGTTGCACTACCTCGAAACCGGCAATAGCATGGGAAGTGTTTCTGTGCCGCCACTCAATTTACCTGTACAGCAAAATGCATATCGCATTCTGCATATTCATAAAAACGTTCCGGGAGTGTTGTCGCAGATAAATACCATTATGAATAAGAATAAGGTGAATATTGTAGGGCAGTATCTTCAGACCAACTCAGAGATTGGTTATGTGGCAATGGACATTGATAAAAAAACATCAGCATCGGTACTGTCGGATATCAGGAAATGCGCTGAAACCATAAAAGTGCGTAGTGTACGATAAAAATTTTATAAGTAGAATTGAACCTTAGACCTGTAAACTTTTTATAGGACGAGACACTGAATGAATTTGTTGAATACTTTTTAAAAGAAGGTAGCCACGAACGCATGTGTTGATGTATATTTATTGCANNTACAAACAAGGAACAAATCGTACACAAGCAGTATTGTTTACAACATTTATCTTAAAACTACCGCACTATAAATTTCACAACTCACTTTGCCCTTCCGAAATTTACTTTTTTTAAAAGTTGCTTAAAAGCCTTCTAATAGCTTTCTGAACCCGAAAAATAATTACTTTTGAAGGGCAATGGAAGTTTTTAGACGGACTGCCGTTAACCGACACTCTAAAAAACGACCGTGCAAGCAAAGATGGTTGACAATTAACTGTCCGAAACGAAGAATAAGAAGGATGAAAAATTGTAAATTTGCTTGACACAAAAAAATAATATTAAGGACTAATGACAGACAGAACAGCAAAACCGTTTCTAAAGTGGGCAGGTGGTAAAACACAGCTCATTAACGACATTGAAAAGGCTTTGCCCAAAGATATTTCTAAGGACAAATTCACTTACATAGAGCCATTTGTTGGAAGTGGCGCTGTTTTGTTTTGGATGCTGAATAACTTTCAAAACTTACAAAAAGCAGTTATTAACGACATTAACGAAGACCTTATAAATACTTACAAGACAATAACTTTAAGACCAAAAGAACTGATTTCAATACTTCAAATATTGCAAAACGAATTTCACGGTCTTGAAGGACAAGACGAGGCTAAAAAAGAATATTACTACTCAAAAAGAGAGCTTTATAACAAAAGAAAAGAAGAACAAAGCGGACAAGCCGCTTTGTTTATATTTCTCAATCGGACTTGCTTTAATGGACTTTACCGAGTAAATCGTAAAAACGAATACAACGTGCCAATGGGCAGCTATAAACAACCGACAATCTGTGACAAAGAAAATATTTTGGCTGTCAGCGAAGCATTACAGAAAGTAGAAATTTTGTGTGGAGATTTTGAGCAAACTTTAAATTATACAGACAACAATTCTCTATTTTATTTTGATCCACCTTACAAGCCATTGAGTGAAACTTCCAGTTTTAACTCTTATGCAAAAGATGAATTCAACGATCAAGAGCAAATCAGATTAAGAAATTTTTGCCACAGACTTGATACATTAAATCATAATTGGATATTGAGTAATTCAGATGTTAAATGCAAAGATGAAAACAATAGTTTCTTTGACGACTTATATTCTGACTTCAACATACAAAGAGTTGATGCTCGTAGAAGCATAAATGCCAATCCAGAAAAAAGGGGTGCATTAAAAGAGTTATTAATCACAAACCATTTTGAAACCAATTCTGTAGAAAACATTTATGGCTAACAATGAATCCTGGGCTAAGATATTTAATGACTATGATATTCTGTCCCACAATTTTGATGAATCTCCTTATGAATTATCAGCTCAAAACATAAAGACCGCTTGTCAGAATTTCACTGAAGTAAATAAAAAAGAAGTTCGTGTACTTTGTAAACAAGATACAAGGTCAGACAGACCGCAAGTATTTATCGACAATGATTTATTTCTTTTACCCATCAAAAATGGGAACTACATAATTGTAAAGGGCGAAGGGTATGTTGATATTCCTCCAATCACATCTGAAATAAAAGAGTATAACTCAAAATTAGATTTTAAACTTGATACTTCTGAAATTGGCAACTCAGAAATGCAACATTTAGATTTTGCATACGCATCAAGCCTAATTAGAACTTTTATGAATGATGAAAGCTTAGTTTTAACGATTCGAGGAAGAAAATATACACCAGCATTTAGCTTTAATGTAGGGAACCAAACAATTGAAACTCAAAGTGTCCAAACAGAAGTTGATGCAGGATATGAAGGACGAGATAAAATTGTTCTAATTGAAGCAAAGAATTCAACAACTAATAATACAATTATTAGGCAGCTTTTTTATCCTTATAAGCAATGGAAACTTCACACTCAAAAGGACGTTTTCCTGCTTTTCTTTGAAAAGCGTGGTGAAGTTTTTAATATTTGGCAGTATGGTTTTACTAACGAAAACGACTACAATAGTATTCAATTAATTAAATCCGAGAGATATAGAATTATTGGTCATAATTTATGAGCTTAGAACCATTTTTCAAATCCGAAGACAAAAACTTCTATCTATTAAAAGGAGATACAATGGAGCTATTGCCGGAATTTGATCATAAGTTCGATATGGTTTTTGCCGACCCACCTTATTTTTTATCAAACAACGGACTTTCAATTCAAAACGGACAAATTGTAAGCGTAAACAAAGGCAAATGGGACAAATCAGAAGGTTTTGAATTTATAAATAACTTCAATCGCAAATGGCTTTCATTAGTTCGTGACAAAATGAAAGATGATGCAACCATTTGGATAAGTGGTACAATCCACAATATATTTTCAGTTGGGCAAATCTTGACAGAATTAGGCTTTAAGATTTTAAACATAATCACTTGGGAAAAAACCAATCCCCCACCGAATTTTTCTTGCCGATATTTTACTTACTCTACAGAACAAATAATTTGGGCAAGAAAAAGCGAAAAAATTCCTCATTATTTCAACTACGAATTAATGAAGCAACTTAATGGCGACAAACAGATGAAAGACGTTTGGAAATTGCCAGCAATAGCACCTTGGGAAAAATCGTGTGGCAAACACCCGACACAAAAACCACTTTCAGTTTTGACAAGACTTATTTTGGCTTCGACAAAGCCAAACGCTTGGATTTTAGACCCATTTGCAGGTAGTTCGACAACAGGAATTGCAGCTAATTTGGCAAACAGACGATTTTTAGGAATTGACCAAGAAGAAGAATTTTTGACAATAAGCAAAAACAGAAAACTTGAAATTGAAAACCCTAGAATAGCAGCAACATACATTCAAAAAATTGGTGGCTTCAATGACAAGAAAGAACTTGAATTATTTTTATTTGAAGAACCAAAAGAAGAATATAAGACAGAACTAAACTTGACGAAAAAGAAGGGCGATCGGCTAACATCGGTTTTGCAAAATGGCGGGTTAAGTACTTCTAAGACAGTTTAGTGCTGAATCCACGCCACTTCGCCAAGCCGCAAACCGTCAAACTGTCTAAAAACTCTGAATGAGTTTGTTGAATACTTTTTAAAAGAAGGTAGCCACGAACGCATGTGTTGATGTATATTTATTGCATGCAATACAAACAAGGAACAAATCGTACATAAGCAGTATTGTTTACAACATTTATCTTAAAACTACCGCACTATAAATTTCACAACTCACTTTGCACTTCCGAAATTTACTTTTTTAAAAGTTGCTTAAAAGCCTTCTAATGACTTTCTGAACCCGAAAAATAATTACTTTTGAAGGGCAATGGAAGTTTTTAGACGGACTGCTGTTAGCAGCAACCATTTCGGACAGTGTCCTAACCTGCACATTTTTGCATAGAACAAAACTTATCTTTGACAAAGAAACCGAACGACAAAATACAAGGAAATTTTTACTCAATCCGATTTATTCACTGCTATTAGTGTTTATGCTCTTTACTTCCTGCAACGGACAAGTCAGGACAAATTCACCACAAGAAAGCGGACATCCGAAAATGAGCAGTGCAATGTTGCAGGACAAGTCAGGCGACATTTGGTTTATTTCCCACAAAGACGGAGTGTATCGCTATGACGGAAAAACCTTTACCAATTTTTCGGAATAAAAAATAGACTACACCACAAACGGGAAAAGTATGTCAGCCGCTAACAAGGTATTGCGTAATAATTCATCGGGAGCATGC
>JAFDWZ010000018.1:0-83103 GCA_018268195.1 Bacteroidota bacterium
AAGTGAGACACCTATAGCTGAGGCATTGCCTCCAGCACCCAATCAAACAATTGTTGTTTATTCAGCCACCCCACATCCGGCAGCACCTGTTTCTACTACCGTAACACAAACAACTACTACCACCAGTGGTGACCCCAATGATAATGTAAATATGTCTGTTGGGGTTAATATGGGCGATATGGGAGGTGGAATTAATGTAAATGTTTCGGGAGGTGCCACACATACCACCACGCAAACTACTACCACAACAACTTCTGTAAGTCATTCGCATACTTATGATCAGCCGGTAACGCCACCACCTCCACCACCATCATACCTTCCCGGTTACAATGGTCCTTATGGTTGTCCGGCTCCAATGGCACCTCAGGATTTTGAATCGTTAAAGCAATCAATTTCATCAAAATCATTTGAAGACAGCAAGATGACCATTGCCAAACAAGTGTTGCAGAACAATTGTCTGTTAACATCACAGGTAAAACAAATTATGGGATTGTTTACCTATGAGCAAAGTAAACTCGATTTTGCTAAATACGCCTATGGCTATACTTATGATATAGGAAATTATTTCAAAGTAAATGATATGTTTACGTTTGAGTCATCTATTGATGAATTGAATCAGTATATTTCATCACAAAGAAGATAATACTATTACCAATAAAACGAGAGCGGCAGCTGAAATTTCAGCTGCCGCTCTCGTTTTATTATCTGTACCAATAATTTTTTATCCCGAATCTATCGGTGCAGAGCAGAATCTTTTATTTCACCAGTTCTGTCAATGCTGCTGCATCTTTATATCCGGCCACTTTACGCACTAATTTTCCATCATTGAAAAAGTATAATGATGGCAATTCGGATACTTCAAGAGTTTTTGCTAATTGCTGATTATCGTCTTTATTAAAACGAAGAATTTTTACATCACCTTTCCATGCAGTTTCAAGAGAGTCAAGCATGGGTTTCATTTTTACACATGGAGCACACCAAGGTGCATTTATGTCAACCAAAACTTTCCCTTTTGCAGTAAGCTGATTAAACTGCTCCATATTAATACCTGTATTCAAAGTTTTACGATTTTCTACCGGAAGACTGGCATCGGTCCATGCACTGTATCCGCCTTGCATATCATAAATAATCTTAAATCCCATTTTCTTAAAATACTCACAGGCTTTGGCACTGCGTCCGCCCATATAGCAATAAACAAATAACGGTTTTTCCTTATCCAGATACGGGGCACGCTTTTCTAAATCGCTGCTGTTGACATTCATATTCAGCGCATTTTTAAGATGTCCTTTCTGAAATTCTTCAGGTGTACGCACATCTACCAATTGTGCATCCTTTGCTTCGCTCAGCCTTTTGGCAAATGCTTCCGGTGTCAAAAGTTCATTAGTTTGGCAGTTGGCAATTCCACAACTTGCCATCAACAGTACTATTAAAATTAAATTCTTCATCTTACTATATTAAGGTGTTTACTTTAATGATTTCATTGTTAACAGCATCATTTTCTATCAACCCGTCTTTTATTCTGACAATACGATGAGCATATCTTGCAATATCTTCTTCGTGAGTTACTACGATAATGGTGTTACCGTTGCTATGAATTTCTTCAAACAGAGCCATTATTTCTACAGATGTTTTTGAGTCGAGATTTCCTGTAGGTTCATCAGCAAGGATGATGGAAGGATTATTAACCAATGCTCTGGCCACAGCTACACGTTGCCTTTGACCTCCTGATAATTCATTGGGTTTGTGATGTATTCTGTCGCCAAGGCCAACATTTCTTAGAGCTTTTTCAGCACGTTCTAATCTTTCTTCTTTAGGTACTCCGGCATATACCAAAGGTAATGCTACGTTTTCGAGAGCGGTACTCCTGGGTAGCAGGTTGAATGTTTGAAACACAAACCCGATTTGTTTATTACGCACTTCTGCAAGTTCATTGTCTGTCATTCCCGAAACGGCAGTGCCGTTTAATTCATATTGCCCTGATGATGGGGTGTCAAGACATCCGAGAATATTCATGAGTGTAGATTTTCCCGACCCCGAACTTCCCATTAATGCCACATACTCATTCTTAGAGATATCCATTGTAATGGAACGCAAAGCATGAATCGTTTCAGTTCCTACTTTATATTCTCTCGAAATTTTTTCTAATCGGATGATGACCGGTTGCATATCTAAATTTTATGACGTAAAAATAGTTAATTAACCCTAAAGTAATATGTTATTCAAGTGTTAATAGCGAAGTAGAAAATCCTGCTTGCTTAAATCGGGGTCAAAAAAGACGATTCCCATCATAAACAAATCTATAGATACTGACACTTTTGGATGTTGTCTGATATCATCCCATGCTTGTTTCATCCCTGTACTCCAGTTAATGTCATCAAAAATAAAAACACTTTGTGCATGTGCTTTTCCCAAACAATGATTGAAATAATTCATAGTAGGTTCGTAATGATGATTGCCATCAAAAAAAACAAAGTCAACCTCTGTCAATTCTGATAACACCTTGGGTAACGTATCATCAAACATTCCTTGCACTGATTCAATACGGTTGCCAAATTCTGTTTTGTCAAATTGTTTACGTGCATGTTGCAATAAAATGTCATTACCTTCCAGCGTGATAACTTTACCTTTGGTAGCTGCAGCAAGATAGAGGGTGCTGATGCCAAGTGAAGTTCCGATTTCTATGCACACTCGTGGCTTAAAATGTGTTGCCAGCCGATACAATAATCGGGCATAGCGTTTTCCTTTAAGCGTATTTCGCGCAATTTGTGAAATACTTTTTTCCGTTGTTCCGTCAGAGGTGTTGATGACAGGAATTTTGGTTTCGTCTTTCAGAAAATTGTTGCGAATTGTTTCTATCTCCTGAAAAACATGTTGTTTTTTGTCAGGTGAGATAACCTTTGTGTAAAGCTGGTAAACAAATGGCGAGTGAATGTAATGAGCATTATGCGAGGAAAAATAATATCCTGCATAACGCATTGCCATCAGCAGTTTATTCATTAAATAAAAATTTTGCCATCAACAGTTTTTTTCTGTTCCAGCAGGGTACAACAAGTTCATCAGCACTTATCTGCCTGGCGGCAAAAGGTATCAGCATAATTCTATCTTCGGGCTGAATAATTTCTTTGGTATCAGAAGTGCCGTTATTGTTAATCCTGAAAATAGCTACAGAATTATTTCTATCAATGCGGGTGTTGTAAATGAGGTTAATCTCGCTTTCGGTTTGCGCAATCGTGAACGAAGAGTATTTGCCAAAATCATTGGTAGAAACCTGATCTTTTCGCAACACAGCATCCCAATCTATGCTTCCGTCCGCATTAACTGAGAGTGCCACTGCATTATTAAAATGATATTCATAGCTACGGATATAATTCTGAGTGAAATAATCGTAATAGGAGTAATCGGTTACATACGACATTTCCGTAATAAGGACAGCACCGCCATCATTACGTAAAATAATTTTTTCGATATTCAGATTTTCCATTCCCGACTTGCTCTTGTCAATAGTCAAACCGGAAAACATACGTGCTTGGGTGCTTTCACCAATTGGCTGCCTGAATATTTTCAATGAATCATTACTAGTTGTTTTAAGAGTTGCATAAATGATTCCTGATTAATTTGTTGTTTTATCGTTATAGAAGCCTGCCAATACCAACTGCTTATTTGTAATATCATAAGCAATGGCGCTACCGTTGAGTTCTACCTCACTTCTGTTTACTGCATATTCCACAGCTCCCTCATTGCCATTTAATGAAACAAAAAGTTTATAGGCATCCCAGCGTTTGCGTTTCTCATTGTTTTCTTTTGAATAAAAACTTCCCTCAAGAATAAAATCACCTGCTTCTGTCAGTAGCCAGTTCTCATAGCTGAAGTTTTTTTCAGGATAAGGCACATCAAACTGAAGTTGCCGAACAGGTTGTATTTCGGTGTTGATAACAATGCAATGCAGTTTCTGCATTCCATTTTGTTTTTTTTCATTCTGAATAATACCGAAAAGATTATTTCGCTGCGAGGCTATGATTTTAATTTTATCTAAGTTGCTTGTTTTGTCAAAAACTATACTTCCCAGAGGTATGGCAGTTTCTGGTTCTTTGCCATTATCGTCAAGTACTGATGCAAATACATTTAACTTGTTTTCTTTATCGGCAAAGGCTGATTTAATTAGCACTACCTTGCCATTGATGACAGCCATGGTTTCTGTCTTTTCGTTTTCATTACCGGGATTAATTTTTTTTGACCATTTAACAGTAAGGTTATTATTATAGCAGGTTACCTGATATTTTCTAGACTTAAAACCAATTCGGTCACGGTCATTTTCAAAGGGTAGATTGCTCTGAAAAAGAAAAAATTCGTTGTCGTTATAGCCGGCAATTTTTATATAATCATAGTTATAAGCGTCAATTTCCTGCTTGGAGTAAATAACTTTCTGAGATGCAGCAAATAAGGGTATCAGCAGGAGTAAAAAAGGATAAAATATTCGATGTTGAACTGACATGTAATTTTTCTTCAAAAGTAACTATTCAACGCTTCAATCCGGAAATTATGATGAAACAACAAATAAAAATTTAGTCAAACTTTAGTTTTAACGTGACTCCATTTTTTTATCTGCCATTCAACACGGCTGGTACTGATGTGGTTTTTGTCTGTATCAAAAGCTTCCACTTCCATGTGTAAAAGTGCAGCACCTGTTTCTTCGGGTATGCCGGCAAGTATTTCGTTAAAGCTGTTTTTATCCATTTCATGTTGAATGAAAATATCTTTCTTGCCCTGAAAAAAATACTCGGTATTAAGGCTTTTCAGTATCAGACGATATTCTTTCTCCGGCAGCAATGTGGTAAGGCAAAATCCTGAAGCATATTCCGAAGCTGTGGCTAATGCACAGGCATGAATACTGTTAATGTGATTGAGGTTACTTCTGCGAAAGGGTATTTTAATTTCAATTTTTCCGGGACTGATTTTTGTGATTTTGAAACGATGCGGTGCATTAAATGGAATTTTTTGCCATAACATGATATTTAATAAACGCAGATAAATTCCTGAACTGCCAGCTTTGTTTATCAGTTGTTGCAATGTCATTAATGAAAAATTTTGTCGAGTTCGGTTTTTGCCTGAAGGGTTTCGTCTTTCAGCCTTTTGATTATTTCATCACACGTTAGGATATCATCAATAAGTTCCACAGTTTGTCCCGCGCACCACAGGTTGTTGTAATTACCCGGTTTTACCGCATCTTCCAGTTTTTTCAACCCACGAAACTGAATCAGCATTTTAAAATATCTTTTTGTAGTAGCGTTATTGCTTAACCAGCGTTCTAAGAAGTTTTGATGGTAACCAATTTTTTTGGCATAAGGAGTATTGATGATATTACATGGAGTACCCGATAACCGTTCTGTAAGCACCACATCTTTCATTCCTGAATTCAGCACACTGTTTTTGTACGCTTCTGTAACAGTAGCTTCTTTAGATGCAATAAATCTTGTTCCAATGCTTATGCCTGCTGCTCCCAATGATAACATACTTAAAATTCCACTTCCCGTAGTAACGGTTCCTGCTGCTATTACCGGCATCTCAGGAAATTGCTTTTTAAGAGTAGGGATTAGCAGCGAATTGGGGTAGGGACCTGCATGACCTCCCGCACCCTGACCTACTGCTATAAAACCATCACATCCAGCTTCAGCTGCTTTTGCAGCATGCTCAGTATTGGTTACATCACAATACACTTTTGCACCGTAGCGGTGAGCTTCTTTTACAACCTGTTTGGGGCTGCCAAGCGAAGTGATATAAAATGGCACTTTATGCATCACACATACTTCCAGATGTTTTTCATAAAGCGGATTGGTTTTTTGCACAATGAGATTTACACCATACGTGCCGGAAGTATTATTTTTATAACTGTTCAGTCGTTTTAATAAATCTCCCAACTCATTTTCTTTACGATAATTGAGTGATGGAAATACTCCTGCAATACCACTGCGCATGGCTGATTCTATCATTGCTTCATTACTCACCAAAAACATTGGCGCCATAATAACCGGAAACTCCAGATTCAGTTGTTGTGTAAACTCGGTTTTTATTATCATTTAACATGACAGGTATTACCGAATAAATATCGGTTGTTAGCAATCAGACTATAAATTCCGTTACGGATAAATGGAGGAATAATTTTTAAAATATAGAAAACTTTATTTAATCCTCCCAATGTAAACAATGCCTGAAGTACAGCATCACTTTTAGTAAATACTTTTCCTTCTGAGATGTAAATTACAGAGTTCAGCTTTTTGGGCGATAAACGGTCATCATTCCGGATATCGTTGCTAACTAATGTTATTTTCTGTTGTTTATCAAGTGCATGTAAGAGCAATACGCAATGTGTACAGAAAGAGCAATCACCGTCAAAAATCAAGGTATTGTTCTTCACTGATTGGGCGTATAAATTCGTATCATGCATGTTGTTCAAAACCTTCAGTATTTTCAGTATGCAAAATTACCAAATGTTTCTTTCAATTAGTTATTTTTAGCGTGCATTAAAAAAGATTTTCAGAGTTATGGATGTAACAAGGCTAGTAGATTTATTCCCGTATCAGTTAGAAAAATTTCCAAAGGAAGATGCTCTTGCAGCAAAGGAAAATGGTGTATGGAAGAAGTATAGCACCTCGGAGGTTGTTGATATAGTCAATAAACTGAGTTATGGATTGCTGAATTCAGGTATTAAACCCGGAGATAAAATAGGCATCATTTCTAACAATCGCCCGGAGTGGAATTTTGTTGATCATGCCTGCCTGCAAATTGCCGTTGCCGATGTTCCTCTTTATCCGACTATCAGCGAGCATGACCTGAAATTCACACTGCATCAATCCCAGGTGCGTTATATGTTTGTGTCAGATAAGATTATTTATGATAAAATCAATGTATTAAAATCAGAACTTCCTTTTCTTGAAAAAATATTTACCTTTAATAAGGTTGAAGGTGCAGCACACTGGAGTGAATTAACAAATGCTGGCACGCAATCTCCGGCTGCTGAAAAGGTTAAAGCCATTCGCGACAGCATCAAGCCATCCGATTTGGCGACCATTATTTATACTTCCGGAACCACCGGAAATCCAAAGGGTGTAATGCTTTCGCATGATAATTTGGTAAGTAATTTTAAAGCCTGCAAAGTGTTGTGTCCGTTTAACAATAAGTGGCGCGCATTGAGTTTTTTACCTCTCAACCATGTGTATGAGCGCATGTTGACATATCTGTATGTGTATTATGGGGTTTCTATTTATTATGCTGAAAGTCTTGATACCATAGCAGATAATCTGAAAGAAATAAAACCTGAAATATTTGTTACGGTACCACGGCTACTCGAAAAAGTTTATGATAAAATTGTTAGCAAAGGCGCTGAACTGACAGGAATAAAAAAAGCAATGTTTTATTGGGCATTAAATCTCGGGTTGCGTTATGAATTACATGGTGCAAACGGATGGTGGTATGAGTTTCAACTTAAAATTGCCAATAAATTAGTCTTCAGCAAATGGCGTGAGGCACTGGGAAATAATATCGTTGCCATAGCTTCAGGTGGTGCAGCCCTACAACCTCGATTGGCCAGGGTGTTTCATGCTGCGCGTATTCCTGTTCTTGAAGGTTATGGACTTACCGAAACAAGCCCTGTTATTGCAGTAAATAATTTTCAGCCCGATTGTATAAAATTCGGAACCGTAGGCACCGTGATTGAAAATGTGAAAGTAAAAATTGCAGATGATGGAGAGATATTGTGTAAGGGCCCAAACGTGATGCTGGGATATTTTCAAAGCCCGGAGCAAACTGCTGAAATGATTGATACCGATGGTTGGTTTCATACAGGTGATATTGGCGTTATTGAAGATGGAAAATTTCTTAAAATCACAGACAGAAAAAAGGAAATTTTCAAGACTTCAGGAGGTAAATACATCGTGCCGCAGATGATTGAAAACAAACTTAAAGAGTCGCGCTTTATTGAGCAGGCAATGGTAATTGGAGAGAATCAGAAATTTGCATCTGCTTTTATTGTCCCGAATTTTGCTTTTCTACGCGATTGGGCAAGCCGTAAAAATATTCAGCTTGGCAGCAATGAAGAAATAGCTGCCAATGCAGATGTGAAAAAACGTATTTCAGAAGAAGTTGAAACAATCAATTCAACACTTGGGCACTTTGAAACCATCAAGCGTTTTGAATTGCTCAGTCGCGAATTCAGTGTGGAGCGCAATGAATTGACTCCTAAGTTAAGCCTCCGGAGAAAAATAATACTTGATAATTTCAAAGAGCAATACGACAAGATTTATGCTGTGGAGTAATTAGGTAATACGGGAAGGCAATGATTTACAGAAAGAAAAAACAAGGAGATTTAACAACACGTCAGCTCTTACTTTCAGGAGAAAAAGTAGTTTCTTATACCGATAGCGAATATGGAGATGTAACCTTATTGTTTATTCATGGATTTCCTTTTAATAAAGATTTGTGGCAACCCCAACTTAGTTATTTTTCTGCTTATTGCAGAGTGATTGCCTATGATGTAAGAGGTTATGGATGTAGTTCATTGGTTGCAAAGGATTATACTCTCGATGATTTAGGGGATGATTTGGTGCAGTTGATAAATACATTACAGTTGAATAACGTAATCCTTTGTGGATTGTCTATGGGTGGATACATTTCCTTGAATGTTGTGAGCCGCTATCCCGAAAAAGTAGCAGGAATTATTCTTTGCGACACACAATGTAACGCTGATACTGATGAAGCCAGAGAGAAAAGATTTCATGCCATTGACATTTTGCAAAAGGGAGGCAAGAGTGCCTATATTCAGACCTCAATTAATAATTTATTCTCACAGCACACATTCCATAGTCATCCTGAAACAGTGGAATATGTCCGCCACATGATGCAAAAGGCCGAATCGGAAATTATTTGTAACACACTAAGAGCGCTGGCATCACGCCATGAAACCTGTTCGTCACTTTCGCAAATTAAAGTACCTGCACTCATTATCTGCGGTATGGAAGATACCATGACTCCGGTAGCTAAAGCCGAATATATGCATCAGCAAATTGAAGGAAGTACATTGCAGTTAATCCCACAATCAGGTCATGTGAGCAACCTTGAAGCAACAGAAGTGTTCAATAGTTGTGTGGCGGATTTTATTCAGAAAAATTTCGAATAAAAATTTGTTTGACAGAGGTTATTTCAGCAGCAATTTCAGGTTTTTTGTTTTTTCTTTTTAGCTGCAGGAAAAAGCACATTGTTCAGTATAAGTCTATAGCCCGGACTGTTGGGATGCAGGTTCAAATCGGTAGGAGGGTCACCAACTAAGTGCTGATAATCTTCGGGGTCGTGGCCACCATAAAATGTCCATGTACCTTTACCAAAATCACCGTGAATGTATTTCGCTTCATTGGCGGCTTTGTTTTCGCCCATGATTACCACATCGGGCTTAATGAGATTTTTATTGAATGCTGTGGTTTGACCCATGAATCCTTTAATTACCTGCATATGATTTTGACATAACATAGTTGGAACAGGATCCCATTTTGCTGAAAAATCAAATAAAGTAAAAACATCTTCATCACGAGGGACTCTTCTCGTAGTAGTTACATCAATGTTTGAGAAACGATATTCAAGAGGATTGGTACTTAAAACATAATCTCTGAAAGCAAAAGTTTTAGAAAAATCGAGTTTTGAATTGTAGTTGGGTGTAGTGCCGTCACCATCATACATGCTTTCGCAAATGTCTAATCCTTCGGCTGACAGAGCGATATCATAAGTGTCCGTACCGGAGCACATCGTAAATAGGAAACCTCCACCTGAAACAAATTCTTTAATGCTTTTGGCAACAGCAAGTTTCATCTGCGACACTTTTGTAAATCCTAATTTATGTGCCATGCTTTCCATACTGTGTTGTTGTTCCTGATACCAAGGAGCATTTCTGTACATGCTGTAAAATTTCCCATATTGCCCTGTAAAGTCCTCATGGTGCAGGTGCATCCAGTCGTAAAGATTCAGTTTGCCTTGTAAAATTTCTTCGTCATAAATTACATCATACGGAATCTCGGCATACGTAAGTGCCAACGTTACCGCATCATCCCAGGGGCGTTTATCTTTTGGGGAATACACACATATTTTAGGGACTTTTTCCAGTTTTACTACATCCTGATTTACCTGTGGGTCCAGAATATCGTTCACAATCTGGCCTGCTTGTGCTTCAGAAATTACAGTATAACTTACTCCGCGTATTTTCATTTCCGACTCAAATTTTGGGCTTTGAGGAAACATAAAACTTCCGCCCCTATAGTTGAGCAACCAGTTTATCTCAATGCCACCCTGCAATACCCAGTAAGCAATACCATACGCTTTCAGATGATTGGTTTGTGTATCATCCATTGGTATGAGTATTTGAGCTGACTGTGCAGGTCGTTGAATCAACAGCACGAACAGTAGTAATGAGAGGATGCGTTTCATGTTTCTGTTTTATTATTCGTTATTCAATAACTACAGGTTTGCTATCGTATTTTCCTTCGGCATACCAAGATATGATGTAGGTGCCCTTTTTCCAATCACTCACTCTTATAGTTTTTGTTTTTTCATTCATCACTTCTTCTTTAAGTACAATTTTTCCGGCAGCATCCGTAATTAATAACTTTCCTTTAGACGGATAAAGTATGCTTACTGTAATATTTTCCCCTGCCGGATTAGGTGAAATGCTCAGGTTGCTCGCAGTATTGCGCTTTAGTGAAGCTATGCCCGTAGTTACCTGATTGTTTGCCGACAGAATCCATAAATCAGGATCAAAATCAACAGTTGACACCTGCCATGGGATTGTCGCAGTAAACAATTGTCCTGAGAAAGTATGATTAAACACCAATGTAGTGTCATAACCTGCTCCGCTAAAATGAATAGGCACAGGCATCTCAAAAAATGTTACTGATGGATCGGATGTAGTTTGATTAATTTGCACATAAACCTGCTGATTGTTCTGCGACCAGCTAACCTGATAGGAGGGAAAGCCTTGTTTGTAATACCATTGATTAAAAAACACACTCAGGTTTTGTCCGCTCGCTGTTTGCAAATGTTGTATGAGGTCAGGCGTTTTGGCATAACCGAATTTAAGTGCAGGATCATTCAGATAATTTCTGATGGCATTAAAAAAAATATTATCGCCCAACTGCCACCGAAGCATGTGAAGTAAATAGCTACCCTTGTCATAAGTAAGTCGGCCATTAAAAATTCTGCTTACATCAGTAGTGTCTGTACATTTCACAGAGCCATTGGGTTGGGATGTGATATTGCTTATTTTCTGTTGTTTCCAACTGTACCATTGTGCCGGGAAATATCGCTCCTTGGTTAATCCTTCAAAATAAGTAGCAAAGCCTTCATTCAGCCAAATATCTTCCCAACTTCCACAAGTTACCAAATCACCAAACCACTGATGAGCACATTCATGAGCTATTAAACTCTGCCCAAAATTTATCACAAAACTCATGGTCTGATGTTCCATACCGCCACCCCAGTTAAACTGTGCGTGACCATACTTTTCATTTTTAAAAGGATATTCAATAGCCAGGCTGTCGTAGAGTTGAATGATAGGAATAATTTGTGTTGTTTGTAATTGTGCCGTAGTTAAATTTTCAGGATAAACATAGTTAAGTACCTGCAAACTGTCGCCACCTGCCAAAGGCACGTAATCGGAGTAAACTGCATAATTGGTAACAGCAATTGCTACGAGATATGATGAAATAGGATAAGTACTTTTCCAGTGAACGGTTTTATGTGCACCATTAAATATTTCATTAATAAGTTTGCCATTGGATGCTACACGATAAATTGTATCCGTTGTTACAAACACATCCAAACTATCAGCTTTATCAGTAAGAGAATTTTTACATGGCCACCAGTCGCTGGCAAAAAATGGCTCTGACAATGTCCATAAAACGGGAGAGCCGTTGTGCGTACTGATGTTGAAAGAGCCAAAACCTGAACCCGGAGGTACACCATGATAAAATACTTCAACACTATCGTGAATTCCATTGCTGATGGTAGCAGGAAGCATCACTGTTAAAATATCGTTAGTGTGCGAAAAAGTTGTGTTAGCAGAATGATAAATAACGGAATCTACCGTTAAGGCGGATACCAGATCAAACTGAATTTGACTGAGTGTGCTTTTTGGTTCAAATAATGTCATCACCGAACCGGATATGTATAACTGTGTTGGGTCAATCTGCCAGTTACAGCGAAAATATTTTATATCAAAATCGCTTCCTGTAGTAAGTATTTTATGCGGATTGTTCAGCAAAAAAGCAGCAGCATGGCTTCGTTTGCACAATTCATTTTGTGCATTTGTTTTGACGAAACCAAAAACAGCAAGTAATATCAAGGCTGTTTTTTTCATTAATAAAAATTTTATTTGTTTTCCTGTAATAATAAATCAATATCAGTCAACAATCGGCTAACATCTGTTGAGTCTGTACCATCATAGTAACCTCTTAATCTTTTTTCTTTATCTACTAAAGCAAAATTCTGTGTATGAATAAAGTCGTCAGGCCCTCCATCGCCTTTGGAAGCAATGGAAAGATAGGAGGTGCGTGCCAGATCGTAAATTTGTTTCTTATCTCCCGTAACAAAAAACCATTTTCCTGAAACTGCATGATGCATATTGGCATATTCTTTCAGTACGGCAGGAGTATCGTATTCCGGATTTACCGAATGTGAAATAATAAGTACATTGGGGTTGTTGGCATATTTTGCAGCCACTCTTTCCATTTGTGTTGACATCACCGGGCAAATACTGCGACAGGTGGTAAAGAAAAAATCGGCCACATAAATTTTTCCGTCAAAAGTATGATTGGTAATGGTGTCGCCATTCTGGTCAATCAGGCTGAATGGTGACACATGATGTGATGCTTTGGTTTCTTCATTGGTTGGGCCATAAATTGGTAAAGTGCGCAACGGACCATCGTTGCAGGAAGTCCATAAAAATGAAAGCGCGAGAAGAAATAAAATGATTACCCACTCCATAGCGGGCACAGCCCATAATCGTTTGCAGGAAATACAACTCATTTATCTTTCAGATATTCTGATGGATTTTTTAAAAAATCTTCTTTACAGGACGCACCACAGAAAGCATATATTTTTCCATCAACCATTGCCGTATCTGCATATTCTTCTTTTACCGACATCATGCAAACAGGGTCAATATCTGAAGCAAGTACAATCTGAGGTTTTTCGGATTCTGCTTTTTGCTCCAAAGCGGGTGCCGTCAAAACCTGAGGTTCCTGTGGTTTGTTTTGGCACGCAGCTGCAACAAAGAGTAAAGGAAGAATTAACTTTTTCATACATTCTTTATTTCAGTGTAAAAGTAGGTAATACATGTTTTACTTTTACTGATTTAAGTTATATTTTTAACCCCTGAAATCTCATTTGGTTATTACTGAACATTTAAAAAGAGATGATTAAAAGATACAAGTATGAAATTTAATAGACTTTTCATTATAGCGATATTTTTTTTCGCTGCCAACGGTGCATTTGCGCAGGCAAAGTTTGCTGTATATAATCCCGAAGCGGATGCAAAACAGCAAGTATCTGACGCTGTATCAAAAGCGGCAGCTGAGCATAAAAATGTGTTTCTGTTTATCGGAGGGAACTGGTGCGGATGGTGTCGGAAATTTTACAATTTCAGCAAAGAAGATTATCAGATTGATTCTCTGATGAAGGCTGATTTTGTTGTAGAACATATTAATTTCAGCAAAGAAAACCGAAATTTACCGGTGATGAAAGATCTGGATTTTCCTCAACGTTTTGGCTTCCCTGTATTCGTTATTCTGGATGAAAATGGAAAACGCATCCATACTCAAAATTCAGGATATTTGGAATCAGGTGACGGTTATAGCAAACAAAAAGTTATGGAGTTTCTGTTGCAGTGGAGTCCTGCAGCTATGGAGCCATCACAGTACGAGAAGTAAATTAATAAACGGGGTTTTTAATAGCAGCACCTTTTTGAGTGTACAGAAGCGACATTTGCTTGTCACCTTTTTGCTTATAAATTCTGCTAAGGCTGTCGTAAGCAGTTACACAGTTGGGGTAGTGGGTGATGTTTAACTTCAAAATTTTAATAGCATCATCCAACTGACGTTTACGGATTAGATTGTTGCCAACAGCAAGAAGTTTATTCATGCTTACTCCTGTATCTTCTTCAGGTTTTTTAACTCGCATTGCAGTAATTTCTTTCTGTATTTTTTCCATTCTTGAAATAAAGAAATCTGCGGGTATAGTACCATCCATTAAATCATCGCTGTACGATTCCATACATTGTTTAAGGGCATTGATATCAGAGCTGTTGCCTTTCTTGTTTTTCTTGTACTCTGAAAAAAGTTTTTCTCCCTGTACCAGCCACATGGTGTCTTTGTCTGCGTTCAGGAAGTTTTCGAAAATTACGATGTTGGCTAATGCTATCTGAGAATAATTCTGTGATTCATTCTTAAAACCGCCACATTCCGTTTGCCAGATTTTTGTAAATAAATCAATGCCTCCTTTTTTAGGCTTAAGTTCATTGATGACACATGCCACATTGCCGGGTCCTGCATGGTAAGCATGCAACACTAATAATCTAAACCAAAGGTCTTCCTCATTATAAGCAATGTTGTTAGATTCAAGTAATGCTTTAATTTTGGGAATACAGGCATACTTCAGCAGTTGCGAAGCTGCCATTGCGGCCTTGTTCAAATCTGTACGCTCGTCAATTTTAGAGTTTACTTTCAAACCATATTTGAGTGCAACACTCTTCATGAGTTGAAAGGGACCGTTAGCACCTACATAAGATTTGTTGTGATTTTTCCCCGGATTTTCTATCAGCAATATTGTTTGTGCATACCAAGGGTCAACAGAATTGGCGTTAAACACTCTTATTGCAGTGTTGATGGTTGGAATTACCCTTTTATATTCATAAAACTCTTTCTTTCCAAAAGTTACATAGAGCGAAGTGTTGGTGTCAATACCATTAGCCAGATTAATAAACTTTTTATAATCAGATTTTTCTGCTTCACTCTGGCATGACCAGTCTGCAAAAGGTATTTTGTGTAAAATCTGACGATTAGCGGCTATATTTATAAGTGCGGTATCGGCATTGAGGTTGATTACCTGTTGCCAGAATTTCACTTGCTGGAGTGTATCCCATCTTTCTTTAAATAAAATAGAATTAGACACAAAACTCATTTTTGAAGTGTCGCTCAGGCCGCAAACAGTTCGGCTAACCAATGGGGTGGAAGCAGTTAAACTGCTATAGGCCCCTGCCAAAAGAAGTATGGTGTTTATTGCTTTTAATTTCATAATCTCTACCTAACAACGTAAAAATACCAACGCAGTTTCGTTATTTTTATTTAAAAACTTACAATCTACAAAACTATCTCCTGAAATTCATAAATTAATTATGATGCTAAGATATTATAAAATCTTTATTAACACAACAGAAGTTTGATGAGTGAAAAATGAGGGCTTTGCAATTGAAAAAATGAATTGAGGCTTTTGTACATCTTTTAATGTGGATAAAAATCAATATAAAAGTCAGCTAATAAATTTTAAGACAGCAATTCAAGTATTACATTTGCGCACTATGACACGGTTAATTCTCTCCGAAAAACAAATGGGCATTACCATACAGCGTATGTGTCATCAATTAGTTGAGAATCACGATGATTTTTCGAACAGTTGCATAATTGGTTTGCAACCCAGAGGGGTTTTCCTGTCCAATCGCATCGTTAAGCAATTGCATCAGTGGATGCCAAAGAAAAAACTGTTACACGGTGCATTGGATATTACCTTTTACCGTGATGATTACAGGCGAAACGAAAAACTGATTGTACCCTCACGCACTGAAATTGATTTTGTGGTGGAAGGGAAAAACGTAATTCTGGTTGATGATGTGCTTTTTACGGGACGTACCATACGTGCAGCAATGGATGCATTACTGGCTTTTGGTCGTCCTGCAAAGGTGGAGTTGTTGGTGTTGATAGACAGAAAATTCAGTAGGGAACTTCCTATTGAACCTGATTATACAGGCGATGCGATTGACTCGATAGACAGTGATAAAGTAAATGTGGAATGGGAAGAAAATGGTAAAGAAGATGGTGTGTGGTTAGTTTCAAAAACAAAATCCAATGCAAAGAAAACTAAGCGTTAAACATCTGATAGGAATAAAAGGACTTTTGCCTTCTGATATCGAAATGATATTTGAAACAGCTCAAACCTTTAAAGAAGTCATCAACCGCCCCATAAAAAAAGTGCCATCCATGCGTGATGTAACGGTGGTGAATCTGTTTTTCGAAAACTCTACACGCACAAGGTTATCATTTGAACTGGCAGAAAAACGATTGTCTGCTGATGTGCTCAATTTCACAGCATCTTCTTCATCTGTAAGCAAAGGCGAAACACTCATTGATACGGTAAACAACATACTTGCCATGAAGGTGGACATGGTGATTATGCGACACCCCAAACCCGGTGCAGCATTATTTCTCTCTCAGAAAGTGGATTCCATCATTGTAAACGCAGGTGATGGCACACATGAGCACCCTACACAGGCATTGCTGGATGCATTTTCCATACGCGAAGCATTAGGAGCTTTAAAAGGTAAAAAAGTAGTCATCGTAGGCGATATACTGCATTCACGCGTTGCTCTTTCAAATATTTATTGCCTGCAGAAAATGGGTGCAGAGGTTATGGTATGCGGTCCACCTACACTCATTCCTAAATTTATTGAGCAACTGGGTGTGAAAGTAGAAACCAATTTGCTGAAAGCACTATCATGGTGTGATGTAGCCAACGTTTTGCGCATTCAATTAGAAAGACAGGACATACGTTATTTCCCTTCTGTGAGAGATTACGTACTGCAGTATGGGATTAATGCCGAAATCCTTAATAAACTCAATAAGAAAATTACCATAATGCATCCCGGTCCAATCAACCGCGGAGTTGAAATTACCAGCGATGTGGCAGACGGAAAACAGTCTATTATCCTCGATCAGGTTGAAAACGGGGTAGCCGTCAGAATGGCTGTTTTATATTTACTTGGCGGACAACAAAACAATTGATTTGCAATATTCAAAACAAGTTCTTTATATTTGTTATAACTTTAAATCACTGATATGCATTACACCTTAGACATGAAAGAAAAATACGCTGTATTGAAACTGCATGAACAAAAACTCAATACACTCATTTCCGCAGAACTGAAGTCTGAATTATTAATCCTGAACAGTCAGGGTTATGTGAATATTTTGCTTGACCTATCTGACACGAATTATTGCGATTCGTCAGGGTTGAGTGCCATATTGGTAGGTAACCGCATTTGCCGTAATGCCAATGGCAATTTTATAGTTACAGAAATCAGTGAGCCTGTAAAAAAGCTCATTTCCATTTCGCAACTCGATTCAGTACTGAATATTGTTCCTGCACTGGATGATGCAATGGAACAAATTGTAAAATCGGCATCTGTTAGTTAATTGAATTTTAAAAAGAAATTATATGCTTAAAAAACTACTTATTACTGCTTCAATCGATGTTGCCGGCTTTTATGCTCAGGCGCAATGCACCCCCGATCCGAGTATTATTGACCCCGGAGTTTACCCTGACAGTGCTACAGGACTTGCTGTTGGAACGGTTGGTGTTCCCTATAATCAGGTTATTCAGGTTCGAACCTTTATGGATACTGTGGTAACTATTGCACCATTTGGTACAGTAACTTTCCATTTAGATTCAATTACCATTAACGGTGTTAGCGGTTTACCTCCCGGGTTAACTTATGCCTGCAACCCCGGTACTTGTAAGTTTTTAACAAGTAGCAATGGATGCCTGCTTTTATCAGGTACACCTGTTACTGCCGGCATTTACCCAATCACTGTAGATGTTACTGCTAAAGGAAAATTATCCAGTTTAGGCAACATTCCATTCTCACAACCTCAATCGGTAACTTACTATACCATAACCATTGACACCAATTCAGGAATTATGGAGCTCCTGCCGAAGGATAAGTTAAGCATGTCGCAGAATTTGCCTAACCCGTTTCATGATAAATCGGTGATATATTTTAACACTCCTTCAGGAGGGAAATTAGATTTCAAAGTGTACAATATTCTTGGTAAAGTGGTGTATGGCGAAACAATTAATTCGAAAAGAGGAGTGAATACTTATACCCTCGATGCAACTAAATTTGCTTCAGGTATTTATATGTATTCCTTAACTTCGGGTAATGCCACAGTAACGCGTAGAATGGTTGTTGCTAAATAATGAATTTTGAAGTAACGATTTTAGGAAGCAGTTCAGCTACTCCTATCTTTCAACGACATCCCACCGCTCAGGTATTAAACATACGTGAGCGGTTTTTTTTAATTGATTGCGGTGAAGGCACACAGTCGCAGTTTTTGAAATACAAAGTCCGTCTTAGTAAAATCACACACATTTTTATTTCGCACCTGCATGGCGACCATTACCTGGGGCTGGTGGGTTTGTTGTCAACAATGCATCTACAGGGACGCACAACAGAGATTCATATCTACGGACAGGCCGAACTTATGGATGTGATTGAACTGCAACTAAGGCTTTCAATGACACGACTGCGCTATCAGATAATTTTTTACCCCGTCAAACACTTTGCGCCTGCCATTATCATGGAGGATGAAGATATGATAGTTAAAACCATCATTCTCAATCATCGTGTTCCGTGTACCGGATTTATATTTAAAGAAAAACCTAAACCCCGAAAATTATTAGTCAACAAACTTCAGCAGTATAACATACCGTTTTCGTATTATGGAAAGTTGAAAGATGGATTTGATTTTAAGGATGTGGACGGAAATGTAATTGCCAATACCGAACTCACAATTGCAGCACGTTCTCCACGCTCTTATGCTTTTTGTAGCGACACCATCTACGATGAATCTATTATTGAAGATATCAAAGGAGTGAACTTGCTTTATCATGAAGCTACTTTTATGCACGATATGGCAGATCGGGCACAAGCCACATATCATACTACCAGCATACAAGCAGCAACTATTGCCAAGAAAGCAGAAGTACAAAAACTCATCATCGGTCATTTTTCTGCACGTTACCGTGAGTTGCAACCATTGCTTGATGAAGCAAAAACTGTCTTCGAAAACACGGAACTGGCAATTGAAGGCACCAGATTTTCGTTAGATTAATTCCTTGTTTTAATAATTGTCGTATCGGTCATTCTTGCGTGTAAGTTTCAGATCTTGCAGAATGCTTGACTTTACATTAATCTGGAAATAGTAATTGGCCTGATAGCCGAAAGGTACCCAGTTAAGTCGCATCTCCCAACAATGCAAATCACGATAAAATCCCAGTGAAGTGTATGACAATTTCTTACTCTGAAAATCATATCCCGAGTTGAAAGTAACTTTCCAGTTTTGAGTAAGTGAAACATCGCCATTAAATCCTAAAATCTGTGTGATAATACCTTTGGTCAGTCCGGGGCGTGAATAATTTATACTGTAATTTACTGCCAGATTATAAGGAATAGTGAAGTCAACATAATCCTCGGGGTGGTCATTTATTGCTTTGAGCTGATCCGGTGTTCCTTTCAGGCTTTTTTTCTTCCCTTTATTCTGATTCAGATTGAAACTTACACTGCTGCTTGCTGAAGACAAACGTGCAAGTTTGCCGTTTGCAGACAGCAAATATTCCTTGGTACGGATTCCTGATTCATTGATATAATAAGGATCGAAAGTTCCTGATGCGGTAAGATTAATTTTATCAAATAGAGTAGTGCGGGCACTCATTCCTATTGGCGAAAGATTGAAAGAATCCACAGCCATATTATATGAGGCAGCAATGCTGAAACTCTCCAAAAGTTTTATTTTTTTCAGATTGGTAGCAGTATCAGTGTACTGTCTAACTTTCATTTCCAGATTATTGTCTAAGCTGAAAGAAAGAATACTTGATTTCCCTTGACCGGGACCACCGTACAGCGTATTGTCGTAGATGGAATATTTTCTGGTATTTCCAATAGAATCTACCTGAACAGTTTTATAGTAACCATATTTATTTTCAGAAAAATCTGGCCTCCATGAGTAGCTCAGGTTAGGGGTAAGCACATGCCTGAATGCGGCAATTTTCCCTTTTTTGAACTGAAAGGTTCCGTAAATACGTGTATTGAGTGAAGCCGAAGTGCTGTATTCATGAGCTGCACTAAAGGTTTTTACCGTGTCTGTTACAAGCCAGTTATTGGCAGCATCGTAATGTAGGCGATAAGTTTGCAGATACCATCTCTCGCTGAAATTTGCTGAAGGTGTGAGGTTGAAAAATTTCAGTATGCGAAAGGAAGTACTAATCGGGATATTATGTTGCATACCGTTTTTCATTTGTCTGACCGTTGAATTGGTGAAGAACACACTGTCAGGATTTTGAAGCTGATTTTGAAGTGTACTACTGTAGCCAACACCAATTTTCTCATACCAAAGAGGAGTGCCTTCCGCATCTTTTCTACGGAAAGGATACCAGGTTGCCATGCTCATATTTACGGTAGGAGCGGTGAGGTAAACCATCCTGGTTTGGGTGTTCTGCGAGTGTGTAATAGCTGATGAAACATTGAACTTCTTGTTGAACAATGATGTGGAGTATGAAATGGATGAATTAAAAGTATTGGTAAGGTAGTTGGATGCTGAAGAAATATTGCGGGTGTAATAATCATTGGATCCTGCTCTTACCGATGCTGAAAAAATTCCGTTGGGGCGTGCTTTGGCATCCTGCTGATGCGACCAGTTAATGAAAAACTCTTTTGACCTGCTGTAGTCAGGCAAATCTTTTTCACTGACTTTGATAATAGAATATAGAAAGGATAAATTTCCGGTATAATGATATCGGTTGTTATAACGTGATGCCGCTCTTACAGCCCAACTTCCAAGGGTATAAATATCGCCCGTAAGCGATAAGTCAACATGGTCGCTGATGCCGAAATAATATCCTCCGTTTTTGAAGAAAAATCCAAGAGTGTTACTTTCTCCGTAAGCCGGAAACAGTATTCCTGAACTGCGTCCTTTGGTGTTTGGGAAAAGCCCGAAAGGTATAGCTGCAGGTGTTGGCATATCAGCAATTACCAGGTAGGCAGGTCCGGTAATAATTTTATTATTAGGAATTACTTTAAGCTTATTGGCGGCAATGTAATAATGTGGGGTGTCCAGATTACAAGTAGTGTAGCGCCCGTGGCTTATATAACTGCTCTCGTCAGCCTTCTTTACAATTTCACCATGAATATATCCTTCGCCTTGCTGTGTAGTCACATTATAAACCTTGCCTTTTTTCGAATCGAAGTTGTAACGCATGGTGTCAGCTTTAAATTCATCACTTCCTTCCTTGAAAACGGGTTTGTCATAAATTTTCCCGCTGCTGTCACGCAGTCCTGACGAAAACACATTTTTAGAGTTCCAATCAACGGTGATGTAGGCGGCTTTTAATTCAATGTTTTCATAGTTTACCTGAGCTTTCTTATACAGATAAACTTTTTCGTCCGAAATATCAAATTCAATGGTGTCATCAGCAGTATAATGCACTTTAGACTTTATTTCATTGCTGATTCCAGCATGAATAGAATCCGTCTTCAACGAATCGTTTTGCACGGTCAAAGTAGAATCTGTAGAGGTAACAGGCTTGTTTTGAGCATGAACAAAAAGTGATGAAAAAACGAATACCGCTATATACATCAGGAAAACAGGCGTTAATAAGTTTTTAAAAACGGTCATTCGAATTGTTATACTTGGAGAGAAAACCTATATTTTTGAGCCGCAAAGGTAATTGAACAGAAACATACCACATTAACGAATTTACTGAAACAGATGTTGTTTTCTACTAAGCTTTCGGGTGCCGGAGGATTTATTGTACTTTTAATGCTAACTTTCCTCTGTACATCAGCTACTTTAGGTACATATAAGGAACCCTACCGCGTAAAAACTGTTGTCATTGACCCCGGTCATGGAGGTCATGATTCCGGCTGCCTTGGTTCATCTTCCAAAGAAAAGCAAATTGCCCTTGAGGTAGCTCTTAAACTTGGAGATTTGATTTCTAAGAAATATCCAGATGTGAATGTTATTTACACCCGCAAAACGGACGAATTTATTGAATTGCATGAACGTGCCGCTATTGCCAACCGCAACCATGCTGATCTTTTTATATGTATTCATTGTAACTCAGGCGCTCCCGCTGCTTTTGGTGCTGAAACCTACGTCATGGGTTTGCATAAAACCGAAGATAACCTCAACGTAGCAAAACGTGAAAACTCTTCCGTGCTCTATGAAAAGGATTACAAACAGAAATATGATGGTTTTGACCCCAACTCACCCGAAGCAAATATCATTTTTACACTTTACCAGAACGCTTATCTTACTCAAAGTCTGAAGTTTGCTTCGGCCGTACAGAGGCAGTTTGAGGAATATGCAGGACGATATAATCGTGGTGTTAAGCAGGCAGGTTTTCTGGTGCTTTATCGTACTGCCATGCCCAGTGTTTTGATTGAAACCGGTTTTCTGACTAATAAGACAGATGAAAAATATTTATTATCCGAAAAAGGACAACAAGCCGTTGCCGGCAGTATTTTCAGAGCTTTTATGGCTTATAAAATTGATATGGAACATCCCGGCAGTAAAGAAAAGGAAAATGCAACTGCCGATATTGACTTGAAAAAAGAACAACCGATAGCTATAACCCCGGACGATAATGATAATACTAAAACCAAATCACAGGAAACTAAAAATGATACCCCATCCGGCACACCTGTAAACAATAAAAATTCTGAAAAAAGTAATCCTATTGCTAAGGACAGCGCTAAAAATGGTAGTTCAAGTGTTATTAAAAAGGAAACAGAACCTAAAATACAACCGGTTAAGGCTGCCGATGTGAAGAATACAACACCAAAAACTGAAGTAAAAACAGAACAGCCGCCAACACCTGAGAAATCAAGTGTGAAAAGTTATCCTGATTTGTTTTATACCGTTCAGGTTGCAGCCGTTCAGCCTGAGGTTTTGGAGAGTGAAATTAAAAAATTCAGCATGCTTGATGTGCAAACATTCAAAGCAGAAAATGGTATGATAAGAATTTGTAATGGTGTTTACACCAATTATAATAAAGCTATAGAGGCTCAAATGGCTGTGAGGAAAAAGGGCTTTTCAGATGCTTTTGTTACACCCTACTATAAAGGAAAAAGAATATCTGTAAAGGAAGCAACAACAATTAAAAAGTAACACAACGTGAAAATATCTAATGAAGTTAAAGTTGGCATAGCTGTTATTGTTACGATAGCAGGTTTTATCTGGGGGCTCAATTACCTGAAAGGTACAGATTTGTTTGCATCTACCAATAAATACTATGTTGTTTATAGCGATATTAATGGAATCGTTAAAACAAACCCCGTTATCATGAATGGTTTTAAAATAGGGAAGGTTGATAACATTGTTTACACAGCAGATAAAAGCGGTAAATTAATTGTGACACTGAAAATAGATGCAGATATTTTTGTGCCAAGGTCAAGCAGTGCAGTTATTGTTTCAAGTGATTTGCTGGGTTCAAAAGCTATTGAACTGGAGTTTGGAGAAGGCAGCGCTCCTGCAAAAAATGGCGATACCCTGATGGGTAATGTAGAGTCGGGATTAACCGAACAAATCAAACCACTAAAGAATAAAGCCGAAGGATTGGTGACCTCTCTTGATTCTTTGTCGCTTGCTCTTTCACAATTACTCAATGATAATTCGCGCAACAGCCTTAATAAAACATTTACAAATCTTGAACGGATTTCATCCGGTTTGGATCAGTTGGTAAATGCAGACAACAGTCGTTTGCGTTCATTAATTTCCAATGCCGATGGTGTTGCAGCCAACCTTAATAACAACAAAGGAAACATTAATGAAATTTTGGGGAATGTAAATTCTCTAAGCGATTCATTAAACAAGTTGCAGCTTAATGCAACTGTTGAAAGATTGAACAAAGCAATTACTGAACTGAACAGTGTCTTGACAAAAATTGATAACGGACAGGGAAGCCTTGGAAAACTGGTTAATAACGATAGTCTCTACATGAACCTTAATAATGCCTCTGCCAATCTCGACAAGTTATTAATTGACCTGAAGGCAAATCCAAAACGCTATGTAAGCATATCGGTATTTGGTCGTAAGAATAAATAATCTTCTTCCGGATTACATTTTTATTCTGAAAACTTTTTGCCCCGCAAGAGGTTATTTGTTGTGTGGTTTTTACTGTCAGTGTTATAATGACTATATTCGTTGCTCACCTATAAATCAGTCATTATGAATATTCAGTCATTTTTATTTAGTGTTATAGTAGTCTCCGGGTTTAGTGCATGCAGTGGAATTGAAAATAACGATTCAGAAAATGCGATGGAGTTCACAGCAGATGAAGAAGAGTTAATAAAGCACAAAAAATCTTCGTCTGTATCTGTTTCCAATGGAAATTACTGGCAAAAAATGATGATGCATGAAGTTCGTGATAATAAAGGAACAATACTTTTCTGGCAACCGTTGCCTTCCGACTGGAAGTTTAATTCGCATCCGGCTGATGGTGTTACTATAAGAGGGCCTCATGGAATCAAAGTAACCGATTATCCTTTACAGAGTTACATGCATGATTATTCCGGTATGTTTGGACAGAGCAGTATGCCTAACCGTGCAATGCCTCACATTGACGAATTGATACAGCAAGATGTTATTCCTTCGGCTGCAAGTATTGGGCTTCGCTACATCAAAAACTATGAGTTGCCTGAAGTTTCAAAAATGGACAAATGGTATTCCGATCAGCTTTATAGCATCACACCGCTTACTAAATACATTAAAGTTTTCGGTATTGATTGGCAAGATAATAATGGGAATGAAGTGTTTTCAGTTTTACATGTTTCATCTTCCAAAGGGCAGTATTCTGAAGTGTGGAGTTATAGGGTATCTCTTCTGGAAGCTGAACCATCTGTGTTTAAGCTTGCCAGGAAACAATATGTTTTTTCATTGGCGAACATGAGATATAATTTAGAACCCATTATGGCATACAATCAGGCCGAGGCGCAACGCATTGGTCAAAGTTGGGATGCGTTTAATAAAAGGATGGCAGCCAATCAAGCTGCGTTTGAAGCAAGTCAAAGAGCGCATATCAACAGAACCAATGCCATTAATGATGCCATTATGAGCAACTGGCGATCATCCAATGCAGCAAGCGACAAAAATCAGGAACAGTTTATTGACTATGTTTATGAAAACCAAAATGTGGTAAACGAGGAAACTGGTAAAGCATACAAGGTGCAACAAGGTTACAATCAGTACTGGATGAATAACGATGGTGAATACATAGGTACACCTTCCAACACATATAACCCCAATCTTGACGAAAACCTGAATGAACAAAACTGGCAGAAGTTGAATCAAGTAAAATAAAGATATGAAATTTGGAATTGGGTTATTCGGTGACTCAGGCTTTGATATTGAAAAAAACAAATACAGAAGCGCTGACCTGCGGTTAAAAGAAATTGTTGAAGAAGTAAAGCTGGCAGATGAAGTGGGAATAGATTTGTTGGCAATGGGCGAACATCATCGGGAGGATTATGTGGTTTCTGCTCCTGAAATTATGTTGGCAGCATTAGCAACGGTAACTAAAAACATTATTTTATCAAGTGGGGTAAACGTTATCAGCTCCGCTGATGCTGTAAAGCTCTATCAGGACTTTGCAATGATTGATTTACTTTCGGGTGAGCGTGCAGAGATTATGGCAGGCAGAGGCAGCTTTATTGAATCGTTTCCATTGTTTGGTCAGGATTTAAGAGATTACGATTCGTTGTTTGAAGAAAAGTTGAAGTTGCTCTTGCAGCTAAACAAGGAGGAAGTAATAAACTGGAAAGGAAAATATCGTCCTGCCTTGGAAGATCAAACAGTTTACCCTCGACCCAAACGAAAAATACCGGTATGGATAGCCGTAGGCGGTACACCCGAATCTGTGGAACGTGCCGCTCATCTGGGTTTGCCTGTGATGTTTGCAATAATCGGTGGCGATATTCGTCAGTTTAAACCCTTATTTGATTTTTATAAAGAAGAATTTACTGCTTCTGGTCATGATGTAAGTAAGATGGAAGTGGGTGTACATTCACATACGTATATTGCTCCGACAAGAACCACCGTGATTGAAGAGTATTTTCCGGTTTATGCCCGACAAATGGATAAGCTGGCTATAGAAAGAAACTGGCGCGTTGGAAAATTCACACAGTCGAGATTTGAAGACGGAATGATTAAAAACGGTGCACTTTTTATGGGCGATGCGAACGAAGTTGCAGAAAAAATTATTCATGCAATAGAATTATTCGGACTAAAACGTTTTGTTGCGCACCTGGATGTAGGAGGTCCATCGCACATGCAACTGATGCGAACCATTGAACTGTATGGAACAAAAGTAATTCCAATGGTAAAAAAGCATTTTGAAAAACTGAAATCCTGAGCAGTTGTGTGCTTTAATTTCTTCTAAAAAAATCATGTTCAATTATAACAACCTACAGTAAACATTGTAGGGGAGAGGATTGTAGTTTTAAATTTTATTTGTACCAACAGCGGATTGATTCTTTTGAACATTAACATCATAAAATGCCGATTTGTAAATGTTACAGAAACGTATCTTCGCGCATCAAATGAGATGTGAATTAAAAGAGGTATTCGCAAAATAACTCAAAGCAGTTTGGATTAATAGTGAACAATAATGAAAGTAGTTATATTTAACGGCTCCATGGAAGCAGGAGCTCACTCAATAGGAAAATTGATTTCGGGTTTTATTGAGGAGAAATTAAGAAAACAAAAAGCAGATGTTAAAATTTTTGATGTAGGGAAGGCTGATATTCCATTGCTACATCCTGCAAAAATGAGAAATGTTCCACCGGAGGTGAAAGAGATGTGCAGCGTTTTGCAAGATGCAGATTTGCATTTCTGGCTTGCTCCATTGTACCATGGCAGCATTCCGGGTATTATGAAAAACTGCCTCGACTGGCTGGAAATAACTTCAAAATCATCTACTCCTTATCTCACCGATAAAATTGTTGGTATGGTGTGTTGGGCCGATGGTTCGCATGCAATAAACGGAATACATACCATGAATGTCATAGCTCATTCATTACGTGCATGGACAGTACCTTATAATGTTCCTGTAAGTACACCTTTCCTGTTTGAATCCGACTCGAGAGAGAAAATTTCAAATTATTATCAGGACAAATTGAACATGCTGGTAGATTTGACCGTATCACGAAAAATCGAATTAAGATAAATAGTGCGTTTTAATTACACCTGATGAAATGTTGTTCAGGGTAAATATTATCTCCTCACCGCATAAATTAATTCATCTTCGTAAATCCCGTTTTTGAAAATCACTTTTTCTAATCTTGCTTCGAGTTTAAACCCCGATTTTTCCAGCACTTTTTGTGAGGCTAAATTACTTCCGAAAGGTCGCGCATAAATACGGTTTATAGGGAATTGATTAAAGCCATATTCTAACATTTCTTTTATACAAGCAGAAACAATCCCTTTCCCCCAAAAATTCTCTGACAACCAATATCCCAATTCTGCATTTCTCTCCATGATATCCGCCTGCGGATGAATGCCAATAGCACCAATGCACTCGCCCTGATGATCAATGGCAAAAACCTGTGCCGGTTGCATTTTTGAAATACGAAAAATAAATTCTTTGGCATGTTGTTCCGTATAAGGATAAGGAAACTGATTAGTCATGAATTTCGCAATAGCAGGATTGTTGGCATGCTGCTGCAGGCTCTTCCAGTCTTCACTTGTGAATTCTCTTAAAGTGCTTTTCAAAATATTTATTTTATCACAACAAGTTGTTTCACAAATTTATCTTTGTTGGTAATCAGATGTACGTGATAAATATCTTTTGCCAGAAGTGATATGTCAGTTATCAGTTGATTATAACCGGCTTCCAGGAATTTACTTTTACTTAATACAATTTGCCCCAGATTATTATAAACCTGTAATTGAACCTCTGAACTTTCAGGAAGATAAATTTCACTGATAAATTCATTTGCGGCAGGATTTGGAAACAAGTTGAAGTCTGTAACCAAAGGATTCTTGTTGTCACAAGTTACACTGGCCATTGGTAACACTTTGTAACTGCCGTCATAATCATACTGAACAAGTCTGAAAAAGTTGAATTCATTTTCAATATCGGAAGTAAACGTGTATAGGCTTTGCGAAGTAGTAGTTCCGTTACCTTTTACTTTTCCCACAGTATTAAACTCTATTCCATCTGACGATTGCTGTACATCAAAATGGTCATTATTTACCTCCGATGCAGTAATCCAGGTGAGTGTAGCTTTAGCATGATGACATTTAGCATTAAAAGATAACAGCTCTACCGGAAGCGGATTGGATTGTGGTGCAATATTGAAATTTTCAGTAGTAGTAAAATCGCTCCAGTTACCTCTCAAAATAGAACCTAACACAGGTGATACAGCAGCAGTAGGCACACCACCAATGTCTTCCCACCACACCGGAGGTGCTGAATGTCCCCATTGTGTGAGTTTGAGCAGCGCCCATGAAGTTATTATATCCTGTGCATCGTCAGCATAAAGTGAAAATTCAGCAAAGGAGCTTCCGGAAACATGATTTATTTTCTGATACCATCCCGGATTGATAGGCCCCAGTAACGGGTCACGCAAAGCACGGTTGAACCCATCTACGTTAGGGTCGTTATTCACCATTCTTACTCCGAAAGTGTTAGGCGATGCTGAAAGTGGTTTAATGACTACCGGCCTGAAACGTGGAGTGATGATAGACGAACCTACAGGGAAAAGATAATTAGATACAGATGACATGTCGCGCCACAGTCGGCCATTGCCGGTGCTGCTTACAAATCCTTGCACAGGAGTTGAATTGAGTCCACCTGTTCGCGTGATTGCTCCCGGAGCCGTATTGGTTACATACATTACGTTGCCTTGTGTTGCAAGCTCTCGGTCATTAAGGTTGAGGAATCCAAGAACACGTGCATCAACATTTTGAGTTTTTATTCCGGTGCCTGTGAGATTAAGTGTATAGAAGTAAGTAGGAGTTGTACCTCTGATAGTTTGGTTAGCTCCGAAGAGTTCCACAACGCCCGGACTGGAATTTATAAATGCATTGCCTGATGAATTGTTAGTCCAGTCGCCCTGTATGCTTACTTGTCCTCTGTTGTCCCATGTGCCTATATTACTCATGTTATCCTGATTGATAACACCTCCTTGAACATGTATTAAAGCCCCGGGCTGAGTAAAAATTAATGAACCATCATTTACTATTAATCCTGTACCTGCTGAAGGGCATGTAACAACGTTGATGTAATTGGTACGCGTAAAAGAATTACTGCCGAAAGCATTTCCTGCAGTGAGCGAAACGGTGTAGGTTCCTGCAGTTGCATAACTCACTATAGGATTTTGCAAAGCTGAAGCAGCAGGTGTTCCTCCTGTAAATGTCCACGACCATGATGAGGGTACATTGGTGGACAGATCAACAAAGGTCACAGATTGACCGGCACACACGGTGGTAGGGTATCCCGCAAAAGTAACTGTTGGTGCTGAGCATAGGTTTACAGTGATGTAACCTGAAATAGTAATTGTATTAGACCCGCCACTGTTTATTGCAGTAAGCGATACTGCGTAAGTGCCGGGTGTGTTATAAACTACAGTTGGATTTTGTAATACGGATGATAATGGTGTTCCCCCGGTAAATGTCCACGACCATGAGGTTGGGCTATTGGTAGATAAATCGGTAAATGCAACAGAATTGCCGGCACAAAGCGTTGTTGGTGTAGCTGAAAATGCAGCTACCGGAGCAGGCGGACAAGCATTTACAGTGATGTAATTATTTTTAGTAATGGTATTATTCCCATAAGCGTTGGTAGCTGTTAACGTTACGTTATACACACCACCTGTAGCATAAGCCACTACCGGGTTTTGTGCGGTGGATGTTGCAGGTGTTCCTCCCGGAAAAGTCCAGCTCCAACTTGTAGGCGTATTCGTACTCATATCTACAAACTGTACCGTACTACCTTCGCAAACGGTTAAAGGATTTGCAGAAAAATCTGCTACCGGAGGAGGGCAGTTGTTTACAGTAATATAATTGGTTTTGGTAATGCTATTGGAACCAAATGCATTTGATACCGTGAGTGTAACCGAATAAGTACCCGGAGCGCCATAAAAAATTGCTGGTGGTGATGCACCGGAAAAAGTATTGGGCGTACCACCCGGAAAAGACCAGGTCCATGATGTAGGAGCATTAAGTGATGCGTCAGTAAAAGTTACATTTAAAGTGTTACATCCTGTAAGAGGTGTTCCGGTAAAATCAGCAATAGGTGCATTGATGGCACAGTTCGATGCATTGAGCGCTACCATTGCTGTAGGTCCACATGCATTTGTTATAATACTGCGGCTCATGATGTCGTTACCTCCTGCAGTTTCACTCACAGGTGTAAGCGTTCTTCTGTCAGTGTTTGGTCCTATTGCATAATTCATGACAGTTACCGGCAATATGGTATGACCTAACTGATGACTGTGTCCCAACTCATGCAGACATACGGATTCAAAATCGAACAATCCGCCTGTAGTAGCACCGGGTCCATAATTCCAGTTGATTCCTCCGGTGCCGTTTGTACGAAACTTTAAATCGTTTTCGTTGAGATACCAAACGCCTGCAGCACATGCACTGTAGTAGCTATACGAAATTCCTAATACACCTGACGGGAGTGCACATGAGCCATCGAAGGTTACAATGTTAGCACCATCAAGCGCCTGACAGGAAGTTCCTGTTGTTCCCGATCTGTTAAAATTCACAAAGGTTCCACAACGCCATGTTTGCAAAGCACGCTCAAATGCTGCTACTGCCGCTGCATTACCATTGAAAGTGGTGTTGTACTTCCATGTGTAGCCATTGGTTCCGTTATTATTTATTAAATCAGGTTGATAATAAACTCCACCTGAAACAACATTCGATTCATTGTAATTGACGGTTATTGCAATTGCAGAAGTGGTTGTTTCTCCCAGATTATTGGTTATACGAATATTTCCGCTTCCGCCCTGCGAAGGAACCCACACTTGTATTTGTGTATTGTTCCATGAAACAATATGGTTAGCAGGTGCTGAAAGATAACTTGCACCGCCACTATTGGCATCAGGAAATTCAACATTACTTATACCGCTGACATAACTTGCACCAAAATTGCTACCGTTAATGGTGATGGTTGAAAAAGTTCCTGCAGTAGTTGTTGTGGGAGCAATGGATGAAATAGTTGGTGGTACCATCATCTTTAGAGTAGAAGAGGGCAGAGGTTGTGTAAGTATAGCTTTTCTCTGAATGCTTCCGGTTAAATTTTCTATCAGACCTCGCAGTTGATTGATATCGCTGTACTGATTAAATGGATCACTTGCTTTGTTATTCTTAAAATCGAAACGGATAAAACTTTGGGCAGAAGCATACCCTTCAAAAGCATCAGACAATTTAACTGCAAAATAATTTCCTGCAGGGATTAAGAAATATATTCCTGTTTCATTTTGTTTAACATCCAATGAAGGTTCAGCAATTATTTTTGTATTCCCGATAGTGCCACCTTCTGTTATCAGATTTATATAACTGGTATTGACGGTTCCTTTGTAAACCGATAATACTTCTAATGAGGAGGAGGTATAAATGAAATCGTTGCTGCTGTTCCAGAAGGAATTTTGCTGAATAACTTTCGCTTCAACTACTACTGATGAATTACTCACTCTATCCTGTAAGGATATGGGAAACATCATACATTGGGAGAAGGAATCGGAGGATAATATGAGAAGCAAAAAAAACAATATTCGGTTTAACTTTTTCATAAGCAAGATTTTATAATGTCAGAAATTCAATTTTGAAAATTACCGTTAATCATTGCTATGCAATTTAGGTTTAGTTCCATCAATAGGTTCAGCGCCTGAATCTCTTAAAATTGTTGTTTTCTTATTCATGCCTTGAGCACCGGGTGCCGGTACAAAACGGTTATTGGCATTAATAGAAACAATGTTCCCATTTGCATCTTTTTCATCTGCACGATTTGCTACTATGCTCCACGAAAACTTTGCATTGGAACTTCCGTTGGCAAGTTCTTTAACTTTGAATCCATTAATAGTTTTTTGAGTTACAAAAACTCCGTTGCAATCATCTTCGAGTTGGATAAAAACTCGTAGTGGATGTTGTGAGTCAACTAGAATATTTTTTACGAGAATAGGGTCGAGGGTTATATAGGTTTCTCCATTGCTTAATTGTCCTGAACCATAATCCTGAAATAAAATTTCAGGTGCTTCAGGACATACCATAATACGATACTGGTCATTCAAATCTTTCACAAAAGTTCCAGCGGAACCTGTGCCGGTTACCTTATAATTTGTTCCACTGATTCTGGCACCCACATAAGCGAAAGCACTGTTATTGCAATAGAAATACCCTCCAGCTGACGGTGTAGCACTGTTAATTGTTGAATCTTTACCAACAAATCCGCATACTCCATTTTTATTTCCTGAAAAAGCTCCTCCTTGCCCGTTGTTTAATGCATATATGCCACCGTTTCCGGAAGCACCTAATACTCCTATGCCTGTTGTTGAGCTATTAAAACCTACTACACCACTACTAGAAAAATTAAGGCTATTTCCTCCCCATGCGGCCTGCCCGTAAATACCATCTCCGGCACCTGCTGTTGTTTGTGTATTATATCCTCTAACACCATCGCCAGTTGTGGATGCTTGTCCCTGAACTCCTGCTTGAACAGAGGTAAATCCAATAACGCCAATACCTCCTGAGGCATTGGTTGCTTGCCCACGCACACCAGCGCCTGTACCGCTGTTAATACCTGCAACCCCATTCCCCAATCCAGAGTTTATGCCTAATACACCATGAGAGTTAATATTGGTAGGCTCTGCATTTTCGCCATAAACACCGGCTCCAATTTGGCCTACATAACCGTTTACTGCATAATTTCCTAATGAGTTGGTTGCACCTACTAATCCACTCCCGAAAACAGTAAACACATCACCTGTAAGAGGCGTAGCCCGATTAATTAGTATTTGACCGGTACTCATTATTCGCATCCTTTCATTGGCAGCGGCATTACCGTTAGTTTTAAATATTACAGGTCGCGAATTCAATGTTCCCAGAAAGTTTTTTGTCGAATCAATGGAACTATTACCCAAAGTAAGCCATGCCACAGAATCCAAAAGTCCTGAGGTAGTAACATTGAGCGTTCCTGTAGGATCGGCCATTACCAGCCTGTTGCCTACACCGGTAAGAGTGGAGGAACGGATATTGCCTATGACATCTAATTTCTGTATTGGAGTAGATGTGCCAATTCCAACATTTTGAGCTTCGGCAATCATGCCGGTCAATAAGAGGATTAATAATGAAATCTTTTTTCTTGTAAACATTTTAAAATTTATTATCATATTAAATATTTCGAAATTACGAATTAAATTTATAGATACTGATTGAATAGACATTGAAATGAATATTAATACTACATTCTCTTTAATTATTTAACTAATTTTTCCAATTGGTTCACTTTCGTTTTTAACTGTTCTATCTGTGCCTGTTGTTCTTTTATTGCTTCTACAAGAACCGGAATTACATCAGCATAGGAAACTGCTTTTACACTATATGAACCACTTCTACCTTCTTTTTCTGTAGTCACCGGATCTATGTCGTAAGGTATTGCTGTATTTCTCACAGCAGAAGGAAGAACTTTTTCCAATTCCTGAGCAATAAAACCTGTTTGAGTTGTTGCACTTAAATTTAAGGGTTTGTATTCTTCTGTGCGATAGTTATAAAAAACTCCACGCATTTTCTGAACCATTTGTAATGCATTAGGAATGGTCTTGATATTTGTTTTTAATTTTTCATCTGAAACATTTAACCAGTTAGTTAAACCTCCTGCCCAACCACTGCCATAAACAGCCCAGCCAATAGCCGTTGGTTGATTACCTCCTACAAATGCACCGTAAACGCCAATCCCTGCTGTGCTGTTAGAGTGTCCTCTTACACCTTCAGCACCGGCTAAAGTGGGAGCTGTATTTGTATTGTTCAAAGCTATACCTATCACAGCAGAAGCATTATAGCCTGTTCCGCTGAAATTTGTTGCACCCATGAGCACACGGTTGTTATTACTCGCACTTGAATTTTGAAATCGTGCAGGTGCATCGCTGGTCAATAAATTGTCCCATTTAAATTGCCAGTCATTGATTAAAGTACGCGGTATAGCATGCAGCCATGTAGTTACCGGATTGTTGGTCCAAAGACCAATGCTGCCGGTATTCTTTATGGTTATTTGTTCTGAATTATTCGTTCTGAATCTTAAATCAATATTGTCGGTTGTTCCCAAAAAATCAAGAGTACTGCTGAGTCCGGCATTGCCTCTGGTAAGCCAAACATCTGATGGAGTACCCGGGGTGGTAGTAAGGTCACCAAAATTGTTGACATAAACATTTCGGGTGGCTACTCCTGATAATCCGTCAATACGAATTGTCTGACCGGAACCGGCAACATGTAATTTCTGTAAAGGTGCTGATGTGCCAATACCGACATTCTGCGCATGGGAGCTTAAGTACGGTAAAATTAAAAAAAGTAGAGATAAAAACTTTTTCATATATTTTAATTTTATTCGTTTTTTCAAAATTATACATATTAATCGTAAAAAAGAACTATTTCGTAGAAATTTGTCGAAAGTGAACATTTGTAATGATTTTGTCATAATGGACATCAGATGAGGTTTCTCACCCTTTGAATAGGGTAGGAAAGAATAATTTCGCAGAAAATTTTGTTATGCGTCATATTTTCATTCTTGCTATAGCTGTAGGTTTAAGTTACCACAGTCAGGCTCAAACTACCGATTCAATCGAAAGCCGACATTTAAGCAACATCCGTCAATTAACTTTTGGTGGTGATAATGCTGAAGCTTATTTCAGTTTCGACAATAAACATTTGGTGTTTCAGTCCAACTACAAACAGTGGGGTGTAGGCTGCGATCAGATTTTTTATATGGATGTGAACGAAGGTACAGCAAAGCAAAAGCCTCCTATGTTAAGTACCGGTAAAGGACGAACTACCTGCGCCTATTTTATGCCGGGAAATAAGCAGATTTTATATGCCAGCACTCATAAAGGTGGCGACAATTGCCCTGAAACAGGAGACCTGCATAAAGACGGAAAATATCTATGGCCTGTATTCAGCTCTTACGACATTTATGTTGCCGATCTCAATGGTAAAATTGTAAAACAGTTGACTAATTCACCGGGTTACGATGCAGAAGCCACCGTTTCGCCTGACGGAAAGAAAATAGTTTTTACCAGCGACCGTACAGGTGATTTGGAATTATGGACTATGAATATTGATGGCTCTGATCAGAAGCAAATAACTTTTGGTTTAGGGTATGACGGGGGAGCGTTTTTCTCACCAGATAGCAAGAAGTTAGTATTTAGAGCTTCACGTCCGCAGACACCTGAAGATATTGCCGAATACAAACAGTTGCTGAAGAACGGACTTGTGGCACCTACCAACATGGAAATTTATACCTGCAATGTTGATGGCAGTGATTTAAAACAAATAACACATCTTGGAAAAGCCAACTGGGCTCCATTTTTCCTTCCTTCAGGAAACAAAATTATTTTCTCTTCTAATCATGCTTCCAAGTCAGGATTTTATTTTCAGTTGTATATGATAAATCTGGACGGAACAGGATTGGAACAAATTACCAATGAAAGCGTGTTTAATGCTTTTCCAATGTTTTCACCTGATGGTAAAAAATTGGTGTTTTCCAGTAATCGCAATAATGGAGGCACGCATGATACCAATGTGTTTATTGCCGACTGGAAAGATTGATATTAGCCCTTCAGTGCATACCTTTGCAGGATGCAATTCGAAATCAATCCCGATAATATTGACGACAGAAAAACAGATGCTGTTGTAAGAATTCTGAAACAGGATGGAGTAATTATTCTTCCTACAGATACAGTTTATGCATTTGCTTGCAGCATTTATAGCGAAAAGGCTATTGAAAAAATCTGCAGGTTTAAACAAGTAAAAGTTGAAAAAGCCAACCTTTCTTTTCTGTTTAATAATCTCAAGAATATTTCGGAATACACCAAACCATTTGACAGAAGCGTTTATAAACTTCTGAATCGTTCCTTGCCCGGTCCTTTCACATTTATTCTCGAGGCATCATCCAAAATTCCTGCTATTTTTCGCTCCAGGAAAAAAACAATCGGTATTCGTATTCCCGATCATCCGGTAGCACTTGCAATTATTGAAAAAATCGGACATCCACTTATTGCTGCTTCTCTGCACGATTCCGATGACCCAATTATGGAATATCTTACTGATCCGAATGAGATTTTCGAAAAATTTGAAAGCATTACGGATGCATTTGTTGATTGTGGAGTAGGAGGCAACAAGGCCAGTACGGTGGTGGATCTTACAGGGAATGAGGTTGTGGTGTTGAGAGAAGGAAAAGGTATTCTCAGTTAACGTACATTTTTTTTGAAATAAATACAGCAATGCTGCAAACCACACTCGGAGCATTTAGGTTTGCGTGCAACACAAGTATATCGGCCATGGAGAATCAGCCAATGATGAGCTTTTGGAATTAATTCTTCCGGGATATGTTTTATCAATTGTTTTTCTGCAGCTAATGGAGTTTTTGCATTGCGTGTAAGTCCTATGCGGGCAGCTACACGAAACACATGGGTGTCAACAGCCATGGTTGCCTTATTGTACACAACGGATGCTATTACATTAGCTGTTTTGCGTCCCACTCCGGGCAATTTTATCAAATCATCAACTTCAGAAGGAACCTTTCCTTTAAAATCTTCTGTCAGCATTTTGGCCATTGCAGTCAGATGTTTTGCCTTATTGTTGGGATAACTTATACTTCGGATATAAGTAAACACTTCGTCACTCGATGCAGCTGCAAGCGCTTTGGCATTGGGAAATGCTTTAAACAAGGCAGGTGTTGTCAGGTTTACGCGTTTATCCGTGCATTGTGCTGAAAGAATAACTGCCACCAGCAACTGATACGGATTCTTGTAGTGTAGTTCAGTTTCAGCAACAGGCATTTTTTCGCTGAAATAATCCAATACAGCTTTGTATCGTTCTGCTATGGTCATGCCGATAAAATTAAAGCTCCTTTCGGAGAATATCTCTGAACTCGAAAAATCCCGTCTTACCCACAATCCATTCAGCTGCAGTAACTGCTCCTGCAGCAAAACCTCTTCGGTTGAATGCATGATGCATGATTTCAATAGTATCTTCTTCGCTGCGGTAATTTACAAGATGGGTTCCTGTTACTTCGTCAATGCGTTCACAGTAGATAGGTAATTTATTTTCTTTTTCCTCCAATGACCATCCGTCATAATTTTTATTGTATTTCAGAATATCGCCTGCAAGAGTGAGAGCAGTACCACTGGGTTTATCCTTCTTTTGCGTATGATGTGTTTCTTCAAGCCACACACTGTAAGGTTTATTTGCCATTAACTTTGCAAGGAGTTCATTTACCAGAAAAAATGCATTCACCCCAATGCTGAAGTTGGAGCCGAAAATTACGGAAGCATTTTTTTCTTCGGAATATGCTTTGAGGCTGGTGAGTTTATCGTACCAACCTGTGGTTCCAATCACTACAGGAACTCCGGCATCAATACAATGTTTTGCATTTATCAGTGCACAGTCGGGTTTTGAAAATTCTATGGCAACATCAGCTTGCTGTAGTAATTCCCTGTTGAGCTGAGCAATATTTTCAGAGGTAATGCGTAATACAATTTCATGGTTGCGGATTAAAGCGGCAGCTTCAATTTCTTTTCCCATTTTCCCATAACCCAACAGTGCTATTTTCATTCGGAAAACTATTTTATTTGTAAGGTTAAACGCACGCCAGCAAATGCTGTATTATGAATCGGTGCCACTGCGGGTTCTGCTTTGAGGGTTAAATCATCACTCACATCAAAGTAAAATAAATGAGCATCCACAGCAGCGTCAATAATGTTCAAAATATAAGTGACTCCCATTCCAATATATGCAAGGTCACGATTTCTTCGATAATAGTTTTTTAAAACCCGCAGGTCGTCATCAGAATAAATATTTACATATGGGTCAACCGTAGAAGGGTCCCCGTCCAATCGGTCTTTAAAAGCATTTTTATAAATCACATACTGTTTGTTGTTATCCACAACAAAGTAGGTCAGTAATCCGCCCAAACCATAAATAACCGGTATCTTCCAGTATTTGCGATTATAAGCTTGGCCGAGTCCGGGAAGTATAGCGGAATAAATAGTTGCTTTTCTGGGTGAGTGAATAATTGAAAGTGTATCCTTCACTGCAACCGAAACGGTGGTGTCAGTTACTATCACCGGTGCTTCAACCAGTTTATCTGCCAGTTTTTTTTTCGTGCTGTCAGTTTGAGCCAAAGCCCAGTGTACACAGCAAATAAAAAGCAGAAGGAAACTGATTATTTTATACTTCATACCATTGTATCAGGCATCCAGCAAATCGAGCAAACGGTTAAGGTCGTCAGTAGAAAAATAAGTAAAGTGAATTTGTCCTGATCCGTTTTTTCTATGTTTTACTTCTATTTTAGTTTCAAACTTATCTTCCAGTCGTTTCTGAATTTGCTTGAACTCAAGCCCTTTCAAAAATTTTTCGCTGATGGAACTTTCTTTCTTTGCAGGTTTCACTGAGCCTCTTGCAATCTCTTCAACAGAGCGCACACTTAAATCATTTTCTACAATATCGTTGAAAATTTTCAATTGCATCATAGGGTCGCTGATGTTGATAATGGCACGTGCATGTCCCATGCTGATTTTATCATCGCGCAATGCAGCTTGTATTTGCGGTGGCAATTTCAATAACCGCAGATAGTTGTTTACTGTTGAGCGGTCTTTGCCTACACGCAGTCCAAGGTCCTCTTGTGTAAGTTTACATTCGTCAATCAAACGTTTGTAACTGATGGCAATTTCAATGGCGTTGAGATTTTCGCGTTGAATATTTTCTACCAGAGCCATCTCCAGCATGCTTTGGTCGTTAGCCACACGAATGTAAACAGGTACACTTTTTAATCCTGCTAACTGCGAAGCCCTGAATCGTCTTTCGCCTGAAATGATTTGGTATCGTTCAGCATTTACTTTTCTTACGGTGATAGGTTGAATAATGCCATGTACACGAATGGAGTCAGCGAGGTTTAAAAGCTCTTCTTCCTTAAATTCATTTCGTGGTTGAAATGGATTGGGTTCAATCATTTCCACGGTAAGTGTAGTAATGTTTCCGGGTTGTATGGATGTAAATTCTTTTGGCTCTGTTACCGGCACACTGTTGTCAAGCAATGCACTCAGACCTTTGCCAAGTCCTGATTTCTTTTGTGTCATTCGAAAATTGATTTTAATCCGGTAGGTTTAGCTCCGGCAGGTTTTAATTCATTTTTATTTTAGTGTCGTCAGACTTGAACACTTTGTCACGAGGAGGAACACCGGTAATATTATTTTTCTGAAGAATTTCGCGTGCAAGGTTCAAATAATTGATTGCCCCCTTGCTGTTGGCATCATGCATGATTATGGTTTCACCAAAACTTGGAGCTTCACCTAACTTGGTATTTCGTTGTATGATGGTGTTAAATACCATTTGCTGAAAATGTGTTTTTACTTCTTCCACCACTTGATTACTCAAACGGAGGCGTGAATCATACATGGTAAGCAGAATACCTTCAATGTTCAACTCAGGATTCAGGCGTGTTTGAACGATATTGATAGTGTTAAGCAATTTGCCTAAACCTTCTAATGCGAAATACTCACATTGCACGGGAATAATTACACTATCGGCAGCACAAAGAGCATTGATAGTAATTAGACCCAATGAAGGAGAACAGTCAATAATGATGAAGTCATAATCAGCTTCAATTTTCTTGATGGCCTGTTTCATCATATACTCTCTGTTGGAGAGGTTTATCATTTCAATTTCGGCACCTACAAGGTCTATATGGGCAGGCAGCAAATTCAGATAAGGAGTTTTTGTTTCCAGAATCACATCAGCAGGATTTTCCTCATTGATGATACATTCGTAAATACTGCTTTTAATAATTCGTGGGTCGAAGCCTACGCCACTGGTGCTGTTAGCCTGAGGGTCGGCATCTATTAAAAGGGTTTTATATTCCAGTACTGCCAGACTTGCAGCCAGATTGATGGCAGTAGTTGTTTTTCCAACTCCGCCTTTCTGATTCGCTATTGCAATAGTTTTTGCCATTTTCTGATTGTTTTTGAGAAAGCTGTTAAATGGTTATAGATTCTCCGATATTCATTAATAATAATTCTTTTCCTGCATTGGTAAATTTTTCTTTTGCCTCTTGATGGTCAATTTTGATAGGAGGGAAGGTGTCGTAATGCATACCAATAACCTTGTCGCAATTTACAAACTCAGAGGCAATAATTGCATTATCAATCCCCATAGTGAAATTACTTCCTATCGGTAACATGCAGATGTCAATTCGCTTGTAATCACCAATCAGTTTCATGTCATAGGTAAGAGCTGTGTCACCGGAGTAATAAACGTTCCGGTGAGAAGTTTCGATTAAAAATCCCATTGCACTGCCGCCATACGAGCCATCAGGCATGGAACTGCTGTGAATGGCATTTACACACTTCAGCTTACCGAAATCGAAAAAATAATGTCCGCCAATATTCATAGCATGCACACGGTTGATACCCTTTTCCTGCACCCAGTTACAAATTTCGAAGTTGCTGACAACAAGCGCATTGGTTTGATGTGCCAGAGCAACTGCATCGGCCGTATGATCTTCATGTCCATGAGATATTAGGATATAATCAGCTTTAATGTTCTTTAGCTGTATATCTTTTGCCAGCGGATTTCCGGTTATAAACGGGTCAAAAACAATGGTTTTGCCATTAACTTCAACGGCAAAACATGCATGTCCGTAATATGTAATCTTCATCACCTTTCCTACAAAAATTTAACAAAACGCAAAGGTAACATGCGTTAAGGTTCACAAAGAATAAAATTATAAACAAACCCATGTCTTTGTGAGAGGAAAATGCAGAGTTATTAACAATTTCATATTAATTGTTCATAAGTGCTTACGCTGAAAGAACAAAGTACAAATTCATAAAATCTTCGTTTCGTATCCGCCAGGAAAATTATCTTTGCGCGAATTTTCAAAAAAGTTAAAATGAACAAAAGTAAATTGGCAGTTTTATGTTTTCTGGCATCTGCATTCAGTGCATGTGGGCAAAAAAACAAAGGTGGCTCTGCAATTAAAACCACCGTTGACTCGGTAAGCTACGGCATTGGGGTTTCCATAGGCGAAAACTTCAAGAAAGAAGGGCTTACAGACATGAACATTGATGTAATGGCACGCGGAATTTCTGAAGCTATGAAAGGTGAAAAAACGGAACTGAGCATGGAGCAGATAAAATCCGTAATTGATTCTTACATGGGTGAGAAGCAAAAGGTGAAAGATGCCGAAGCTCAGGCTAAAGGCGCTGCAAACCTTGAAAAAGGTAAAAAATTCCTTGAAGAAAATGGTAAACGCCAAGGTGTAGTTACTTTACCAAGCGGATTGGAGTATGAAATCATCAAAGAAGGTAACGGTCCAAAACCTAAAGCTGATGACATGGTGACTACTCACTATCACGGAACGCTAATTGACGGTAAAGTGTTCGACAGTTCAGTTGAGCGTGGTCAGCCGGCTCAGTTTGCTTTAAATCAGGTTATCCCCGCATGGACAGAAGCACTGCAACTTATGCCTGTTGGGTCGAAATGGAAATTATTTGTTCCCGCAAATCTTGCTTATGGCGAGCATGGTGCCGGTGGCGTAATAGGACCTAATGAAACATTGATTTTTGAAGTGGAACTTCTTTCAATAGATAAAAAGTAATCACAGATTTTTAAGTGAAAAAAAAAGCTGCCCATCAAAGGCAGCTTTTTTTATTTAGCCGAGCCGAATTTCTCCGGATCAAGTTGTGAGGCTTTTGCCAGATAAGATTGGGCATTGTTTTCGTCTCCCTTGAAACGATAGGTTAATCCGATATAATAGTAGGCTTGAGCAAGATTTGGGTTCAGCTTAATTGCTTTAAAAAAATAATTCAATGCCGTATCGTATTGTTGAAGCATGCCATACGTACTGCCTAAGTTCATATAAGCTTCCGGATAATTTGGATTGTATTTAATAGCTTTTTGATAAACATCCTGTGCTTCCTTAACTTTTCCGGAATTGAAATATAGCGAACCCAAATTGTTGTACACCACTGCATCCGAAGGATTGGCTTCAATAGCTTTCTGATAACTCTCTAAAGAGTTTTTGTAATCTTTTCTTTTGTCGTAGATAATTCCCATCTGATTATAGGCATCACCGAATGGATAGATGGCAACAGATTTCTTAAGTTCACTTAAAGCAAGCAGTTGTAATGAATCTATTTCCTTCGGGCTTTTGCCTTTTGTGTTTTCACTTTTCGATAAATAATTTCCAAGGTAATAATGAGTTCGTGTACTGTTTGGCGCCAACAACACATCATTGGAATAAAGACTGTAATTACTTTTCCAAACGGTATTTCTTGCTATGGTTTTAATACTGAATAACAGGATGATGATTAACAGTGGTAGGAGTACTTTACTATTCTTACTCATAAACTCTTTGAGAGAAACACTCCATGATGATGATACCAACATAGTGCCTACATAACCTGCAACAATGCAAATACCAAAAACTGCTGTGTATAGAAAGCGTTCGCCAAAAGAAGAACCTATGATGTAGAATATATTTGAATAAAGACTCATTGAAATCAGGTAGAAAAGAATTCCGAAAGCAATCAATTTGTTTTTTCTGAATGCCCATATTGCATAAATCAGCATGGCAGCATAAATCAAAAAGGAAATAATAAAACGAAAATCGGATAAATCAGTAAGAGGAATCTGATTGTAGGAGTAATCAAAAATTAAAGGATGTGGAAGGAATATCAGCTTAAGGTACATGCCTAAGATGAGCACTGCTGTTGCAAAACGCTGATCAAATGATTTAGCTGCCATCAGCAGATTATCGGCTACGGAAGGGTCTCCATGTGGAATTTTGCTGAGGATGGAATATCGTACAAGGAGAAAAAACAATGTAACACCCAGAAACAAGGCAATGCTTAATCCGGAAGATGGTTTTTTAGCCTGTCCGGAATTTTCCGGTTTAAATGAAATTATGAGCAGTGGAAAAACAGCCAGAAAGGTGATGGAAGATTCTTTGCTGAAAAAAGCAATCAGAAAAGAAAGTGCTCCTGACAACAAAGTCGTGATGTTGCCATTGCTGAAATACCTGAGCAATTGTTGCGCTGCAATAATGCAGAATAAAAATGATAAAATCTCATCCATACTCTTGATATTGGCAACCACTTCGGTGTGGATGGGATGCGCAATAAACAACAAGGAGGTAACGAATGCAAAAAGTTGATTATTGAATAGCAGCATACAAAATCTGAACAGCAGGAAACCTGTTAAAGCATATAACAATATGTTCAACAAGTGCAGCGGCATCGGATTGTCGCCAAACAGCTGCCATGACAATGCAAATATGGATTTAGGCAGTGGACGATATAATTCATCCGTTGAAAGAGTGTATCCACTTCTGTAGGAGCTTGTGAAAATTTCAGGAATAGCTTTAACTCCTTGTTTGGTAACATTGTTTTCGAGTATTACTGAATAATCATCCAATACAAAACCATGATTTAAAGTATTAGCATAAAGTACCAATCCTACCAATGCTACAATACAAGCAAGCAAGGTATTGGTTCTGACAATGGAAGCCTTCTTCTCTTTTTCGGCTTTAATCTGTTGTTGCGCCTGACGGCTTTCGGCAATTTTCTTGTCTTTCTTTCCGGCTCCTGCCATATCCGTTATTTGCTTGAAGAAGTTTTTGAGCTATCTGGTTCCACAGACACATCTTTTATAATATCTTCTGCACTTTTTCCCAAATGCTGAAGTGAAAACAGGGCACTTTCTTTCATCTCATGATTAGGATATCGTTGAATGAATTCTTCATAATATTTTCTTGCACTTGCAGTATCTCCCAGGCTGTTTTCATTAATAAATCCTTGCAGAAACAAAGCATATCCTGCACGGCTGCTATTCGGATATTTTTCAGAAACAATATGGAAAAATTCAAGTGAATTTTGAAAGGCATTGATACCGGAAGAAACATCACCCGCTTTGAAAAGATAGTCAGCAGAAATGGTGTCGTCAGGAAATTTCTCAGCGTAATACCGATACAGCGTAATTACTTCCCTTGCTTTATTAGGATTTATCGAATGATCTTTTTCAGCGAAGAGTGCATTTTCTTTATCATTGATTTCTGATTTTAATTTCTCTTTGGTGTTAACACAGGAAGAAATGGCAATAACCATTGCAATAAGAAATGTAATTTTTTTTATGTTCATGATAATTTGATTGAATGTTTCTGTCAAGTAAAGGGCGAGTCAGGTTCACGTGCTACAAAGTTATATACAATTTTATCCATCCACGATGGGAATAATTTATTCAGCATAACGGTAAGCTTTCCGTTTGTTGTAAGTATAAGGTCGCGTTTACGTTTCAAAACGGCATTATAAATGTGAAAGGCAACTTCTTCAGCTTTCATCAGTTTAGATTCATCTAATGGAGTTTCCTGCTGAGATTTCCCGTCTTTATTTAAGGCAGTTTTTCGTATGTTACTCGAAGTATATCCGGGACAGGCAACCAGCACGTGCAAATTGTTTTTCCTGTTTTCAGTACGAAGAGTTTCCAAAAAACCTTCCATTGCAAATTTGCTTGCACTGTAAGCACAACGTCCGGGAAGACCTTTTTTTCCCGCAATGGATGATACTCCTACCACCGAGCCATGAGATTTCAAGAGGTAGGGTAGTGCATATTTTGTACAGTAAACTGTACCCCAGAAATTTATATTCATCACCTGATGCATTACCTCAAGAGAAAGATCGTGAAACAATGCCCGCATAGAGATGCCTGCATTATTTATCAGCACATCAATGTTTCCATAGGCTTCAATGGTTGCATCAATAAGATGTTTACAATCTGATTCTAAGGACACATCAGTAGGTATGGCTATGCAATTTCCGTAATGTTGTTTTAATTCATCTGCTATTGCCTGTAGCTGCTCCTTATTACGGGCGGCAATCGCTATTTTACATCCTTGCTGTGCAAAATATTTTGCGCATGCTTTTCCTATTCCTGATGATGCACCGGTGATGATTACAACTTTGTCTTTCAACTTATTGATTTTATTAGAAAAATGCTCTCGGCAAAATTAAATAGTTTTGTAGCCTATGCAAGTTATTGAAGTTAATACACCTCAGCACAAAAAGGCTTTTCTTGAATTGCCTCTCACAATTTATGCTGATGATCCGAACTGGATACGACCACTTGATGCTGATATTGAGTCTGTATTTGAGCCATCAAAAAATAAGTTTTTCAGACATGGCGAGTGTGTCCGATGGATTGTAAAAGATGAAACAGGAAAGGTTGTTGGAAGAGTAGCTGCTTTTGTTGACAAGCGTACGGCAACTAAAAACAACGACCAGCCAACAGGTGGTATGGGTTTTTTCGAATGTATCAACAGTGAGTCAGTAGCATTTCTGTTGTTTGATACTGCCAAAGAGTGGTTGAAGCAGAAAGGTATGGAAGCAATGGATGGTCCGGTGAATTTTGGCGAGCGCGACAGTTGGTGGGGGCTTATGGTAGAAGGGTTTACTCCTCCGGTATATAAGATGAATTATAATCCGCGTTATTATCAGCAGTTTTTTGAAGATTATGGATTTAAAATTTATTTCCAACAATTCTGTTATGGATTGAAAGTGCATGCTAAACTTCAGGATAAATTTTATGAGCGACACGCCATTGTTGCAGCAGATAAGAACTACACTAGTTGTCATATTGAAAAAAGCCGTTTGGAAAAATATGCTGAAGATTTCAGAACCGTATATAATAAAGCCTGGGTAAAGCACGGAAGCGGAAAAGAACTGGAGCAAAAGCAGACTTTACAGTTTTTTAAAAAAATGAAAACGGTTATTGATGAAAAATTGATTTGGTATGTTTATTATAAAGGGGAACCAGTTGCCTGTTGGGTCAATTTGCCTGATATAAACCAGATTTTTAAACGATTTAACGGCAAATTCGGATGGATTCAAAAGTTAAGGTTTTTATTGCTGTTGCATACTTTAAAAGTCAATCGATTTATCGGACTCGTATTCGGTGTCATTCCTGAGCATCAAGGTAAAGGGATAGATAGCTATATGATTGTAGAGGGAGCCGATTTAATTAAGAAGAAAACTTCTTATAAAGATTTTGAAATGCAATGGATTGGCGATTTTAATCCTAAAATGATTAGCGTTGCCGAAGGGCTTGGCACCTGGAAAAGTAGGACACTGGTAACATACCGCAAACTATTTGATTCTGATAAGGAATTTAAGCGACATCCGGTGTTGGGTTGATTTTGTTAATAAAAAAGCAAAATAGTTTTGTTAATTAAAATCAGAAGTATAATTTTGCGCCCTCGTTTTAAGAAAAGTATTTCGATTCCGTAGCTCAGTTGGTAGAGCATTACACTTTTAATGTAGGGGTCCTGGGTTCGAGCCCCAGCGGGATCACAAAACGAAAACAGAGACCACAAGTTTTAAATCCTTGTGGTCTTTTATTTTCAGTTAATTTTTTTTTGTGGTGATTGGCTTCGTACCAATGAAAGCTACGCTGTGTAGCCAGGCAATACTAATAAATTTTACATGGGATATGCCAATAACGGCAGCGACAAATTTCCTACCCGCGCTAGGGTGAGGCTTTTATTGTAAAACGATTCAAAAAATTTTCTTCTCTTAGTAAACATAATCAGCATATCGGCCTGATGTTTCTGCAGAAAATGATCTAATCCCTGATTAAAGTCTTTAAAACTGCTTACGAACATTTTTACATCAGGGTAGCTGAATCTTTTCTTTACATTACCTGGCAAATCACTCAACTGAAACTCAGTCTGAGTGGATATATCACTTTCTTTATTCAAATGCAGGATATACACTTCTGGATGTAAACCGGTGAAAAAACGCATAGACTCATCCAATAATTTTAACGAATTCGAATGCATATCGGTGCTGATTACTATTTTATTAATCGGCTTGTATGGATGACCGCAGGGAATTGCCAGCACAGGACATTCAGCCTGCTGAATGATATTAAGCGTATTTGTGCCAAAGAATTTACGACTCAGATTATTTACTCCTTGAGTACCCATGATAATTAAGTTACTCTTATGGCGCTTATGGAACTTGTAAATTTCTTTTACACGATCTCCTTTACATACATTTAATGTGAATGGGAAGTTGTTGATATTTGCGTCTTTGTCAATTATATCGGCCAACCGTTCTTTGTAGTCTTTTTGTATTTTAGCTTCACTATCCTTTTCTTTAACATGCAACAATTCCAATTGCGCCCCGTTGGTTTCCGTAATCGCTTTAGCGTATAAAAGCGTATTTAAGGTGCAATCCGAAAAGTCAAGAGGCATCAGGATTTTATCCTGTTTTATCATGGAATAATATTTAAGGTTAATAAATTTAATTTGTTTTCACTGCTAAAATCGAAACACATAAAGAACTATTGTTTGCTATTTTTCTACGGAAAAATTGTCGTATAGTTTTAAACTTTACTGATAATATGTCTGTTTAAATTTAGTTGTTATGACTATTTGACGCTAAAATACATATATTTTTGAATGGTAAAATTTATGATAGATAAAGTTCTAAAAGAAAAACGATGGACTTAAATAAATTAACAATTAAATCGCAGGAAACACTCCAGCAAGCACAGTTTCTGGCTACCTCTGCAGGTCAACAATCAGTTGAAACAGGACATATCCTTAGTGCACTTTTGGAAGTGGACGAGAATGTGGTTCCCTTTTTATTGAAAAAGTTAAATGTCAACATAAATACCTTGACTACAAAACTCAAGGATTTGACAAGCCGATATCCTAAAGTATCAGGAGGGCAGGTGTATTTCTCTAACGATGCCAATGCAGCATTACAAAAGGCATTCAGCTATCTGAAATTATACAAGGATGATTTTGTTTCTATCGAACATATTTTGCTTGGTTTGCTTGCCGGCAAGGATGCAACAGCACAACTTCTCAAAGAGCAAGGTTGCAATGAGAAAGACTTGAAAGAGGCTATTGCCGAATTACGTAAAGGTGAAAAGGTAACATCAGCAAGTGCTGAAGAAACGTACAACTCACTAAATAAGTATGCACGCAACTTAAACGAGCTTGCACGCAACGGAAAGTTGGACCCCGTTATTGGTCGCGATGAGGAAATACGAAGGGTGTTACAGATTTTATCAAGAAGAACGAAAAATAATCCTATACTGATAGGTGAACCCGGTGTGGGAAAAACAGCCATTGCGGAAGGACTTGCACACAGGATTGTCAATGGTGACGTTCCTGAAAATCTCAAGTCGAAAATAATTTATTCGCTTGATATGGGAGCTTTGATTGCAGGAGCAAAGTACAAAGGTGAATTTGAAGAGCGACTGAAAAGCGTAGTGAAAGAGGTGATAGCAGGCGAAGGAGAAATAGTGTTGTTTATTGACGAGATACATACCCTTGTAGGTGCAGGTGCCGGTGAAGGTGCCATGGATGCTGCCAATATTTTAAAACCCGCTCTTGCACGTGGTGAACTGAGAGCTATTGGAGCAACCACATTGAATGAATATCAGAAATATATAGAGAAAGACAAAGCTCTTGAAAGACGTTTTCAGAAGGTAATGGTTGAAGAGCCGGATGCTGAATCTGCAATTTCAATTCTTCGCGGATTGAAAGAACGATATGAAACACACCACAAAGTGCGTATTAAGGATGATGCCATCATTGCAGCTGTTGAATTATCGCAGCGTTATATCAATGACCGCTATCTTCCTGACAAAGCTATTGACCTGATTGATGAGGCTTCTTCTAAACTCAGACTTGAAATGGATTCTGTGCCCGAAGAGTTAGACGAACTGAATCGTAAAATCATGCAGCTCGAAATTGAGCGTGAAGCTATCAAACGTGAAAATGACGAAAAGAAAGTGAATGAACTTTCAGAAGAACTGGCTCAGCTTAACGAACAAAGAAATCAGGTGAAGGCAAAATGGCAGAGTGAAAAGGAAGTAGTTGAAAAAATTCAGTCAACCAAAGAGCAGATTGAAAATCTTAAACTGGAAGCTGAGCAGGCTGAACGTTCCGGTGACTATGGCAAGGTAGCAGAAATAAGATATGGCAGAATAAAAGATACGGAGCAAAAACTTGAGACTTTGATGTCAACACTAAACGAGATGCACGATAAAGGTGCTATGATGAAAGAGGAAGTGGACAGTGAAGATATTGCAGAAGTTGTTTCGCGATGGACAGGAATTCCCGTGACGCGAATGTTGCAGAGCGAACGTGAAAAATTGCTCCACCTTGAAGATGAATTGCACAAACGTGTAGTAGGGCAGGAGGATGCCATTGAAGCAGTGGCAGATGCCGTAAGACGAAGCAGGGCCGGCTTGCAGGATATGCGAAAACCAATTGGCTCCTTTATATTTCTTGGCTCAACAGGAGTAGGTAAAACCGAACTTGCCAAAGCACTGGCTGCATATTTATTCAATGACGAGAACAATATGACTCGTATTGACATGAGTGAGTATCAGGAAAAACATACCGTATCGAGGCTGATAGGTGCGCCTCCGGGATATGTGGGTTATGACGAAGGTGGTCAACTTACCGAAGCAGTGAGAAGAAGACCTTATTCTGTAGTGTTGCTGGATGAAATTGAAAAAGCACATCCTGATGTGTTTAATATTTTACTTCAGGTACTTGATGACGGACGTTTGACAGATAATAAAGGTAGAACAGCAAATTTCAAAAACACCATTATCATTATGACTTCCAATATCGGAGCACATCTGATTCAGGAGAATTTTGAAAATATAAATGAAGGAAACCGCGAAGACGTTATTGCAAAAACAAAAACTGAAGTGTATGACCTGCTGAAAAAATCCATTCGTCCGGAGTTTCTCAACCGTATTGACGAAGTGATTATGTTCAACCCGCTTACACGCGAACAGATTGAAGATATTGTTCGCATACAGTTTAATCAGGCCAAAGAAATGCTTGCTAAAAATGACATACACCTTAGCATAACCGAAAAGGCTATTGCATGGCTGTCGGAATTAGGCTACGATCCGCAATTTGGTGCACGACCATTGAAGAGAGTACTGCAGAAGAAAATTTTCAATGAGCTTTCAAAGCAAATTCTTGCAGGAACTGTTAATAAGGAAGATGCAATATGCATTGATATAGACAAGAAAAAGAACTTTGTTTTTATCAATGAGAAAATTGCTGAAGAAGTGAAATAATAATGTTTAATGACTAAAAAAGGGCTGCTAAGCAGCCCTTTTTTTTATTCGTTTATGAAAACAAAAATGTCTTCATCATCTTTTTTCATCATATATTTTTCTCTGGCAAATTTTTCGAGATTAGCAGGTGACGAAATCAGTTCGTTCAGGTCGTTTTCTGTTTTTGCCAACTCCTGAGTATAAAAGGCTTTATCCTTCTGCAATGTTTTAAGTTGCTGCCTGAAGCGGTATTGAGCATAAAAATCATTTCTGTCAAAAAATGCTACCCATACCACAAAAGCAATAATGCATACAGCATATTTGTTTTTGAGCCAATGAGGTACTTTGTCCCAGAATTTTTTCATGATATAAAAATATAAAGTTACTTTATGGGAATTTATTGTGTTGTTTCGGTTTTATGAATAGTAGTTTGTGAATAACCTCCAAACATCGGTTATAGACGTACCATTAGTTTCTTCACCATCCTATTTTTCCATTCACTGAAAGTGCCATCTATGATTTTTTCGCGTGCTTCGCCCACAAGCCATAGATAGAATGACAGATTATGAAGCGTAGCAATTTGTGCCGCAAGCATTTCTTTGCTTATAAAAAGGTGCCTTAGATAGGCTTTTGAATAATTGCTGTCAACAAAACATTTTCCATTAGGGTCAACAGGAGAGAAGTCAGCTTTCCATTTTTCATTGCGCATATTTATAATTCCTTCGGAAGTAAACAACATGCCATTGCGAGCATTACGTGTAGGCATTACGCAGTCAAACATGTCAATTCCCAAAGCAATACATTCAAGTATATTGGCCGGTGTGCCTACACCCATCAGATAACGAGGTTTGTCAAGCGGCAATACTGCAGTCACTGCATCCGTAATTTCATACATTACATCAGCCGGCTCGCCAACAGATAGTCCGCCAATGGCATTTCCTTCGGCTCCGGCAGCAGCAATTACTTCAGCACTTAGTATTCGGAGGTCTTTATATACCGAACCCTGCACAATTGGAAACAACGTTTGTTCATAACCATATTTTGCAGGTGATTTTTTCAGATGATCAACACAGCGTTTTAGCCAGCGATGTGTCATCTCCATGGATTTTTTAGCAGTTTTATATTCACATGGGTAGGGCGTACATTCGTCAAAAGCCATAATGATATCGGCTCCAATGCTGCGTTGAATGTCCATACTTATTTCAGGCGAAATAAAATGTCTGCTTCCATCAATGTGTGATTGAAATTTAACACCTTCTTCGGTAAGTTTTCTTACATCGGTCAGTGAATAAACCTGATAACCACCACTATCAGTAAGAATTGGACCATCCCAGTTCATAAACTTATGAAGGCCTCCAGCCTGTTCAAGTATGGAAGTTCCGGGTCGCAGATTCAAATGATAAGTGTTACCAAGAATAATTTGAGCTTTTACATCGTTTTTTAAATCACGCTGATTGACACTTTTTACCGTTCCGGCAGTGCCTACAGGCATAAATATGGGGGTTTTTATAGTGCCGTGAGCAGTAGAAACTTCTCCTGCTCTGGCTTTTGACTGTTTATCAATAGCGTGTACTGCAAATTGCATGTGCTGAAAAATATATTTGTGAAAAAAGAATGTTAATATTTTGTGCAAAGATAGAAATAGAGGTAGCATAACTACTTCATACATTTGCCGACTGATGACAGAAATTTTTTTGTGGACCGGATACTGAGTTACCTTACAGCTGAAAATGTTTGCTGGACCCTACTAGGATTATTCGCACTTATAGTAGTGATTCAGATAATCTATTACCTATTTGTTTTTTCAAGGTTATCATTCCATAAACCTTCAGATACAGATTCTGCAGAACCTTCGGTTTCAGTAATCATTTGTGCACGCAACGAACTGAAAAATCTTAAAGCAAACCTTGTTTCCATTCTCGAGCAGGATTATCGCACGTTTCAGGTTATTGTGGTAAACGACTGTTCATGGGACGAATCCGAAAAGTACCTCGAAGAATTAGCTGAAAAATACAGCCATCTGAAGATTGTTTCTATTAAGGAACAGGAACGCTATGAGCATGGCAAAAAGTTCGCACTTACCATAGGAATTAAGTCAGCCCAATATGAACATCTCCTTCTTACAGATGCCGACTGTTACCCTGCGACCAACCAATGGATTAGAAAAATGATGAATAAGTACGACCGCGACATAAAAATTGTAGTTGGTTACGGGGCTTATATCAGAGAAAAATCTTTTATCAACAGTTGGATTCGTTTTGATACCGCTTTCAATGCCATGCAATATTTATCGTATGCATTAGGCCGAAATACATACATGGGTGTTGGCCGCAATTTATCTTATCTGCGTTCGTTATTTTTTGCCAATAAAGGATTTGCAAGCCATCAGCATATTATGTCGGGCGATGATGATTTATTTGTTAATGAAACTGCAAGAGCCTCCAATACGGCAGTGCAACTTCATCCGGATGCTTTTACTTACTCAAAGCCTAAGACTAATTTTACAGATTGGTTCAGGCAGAAAAAACGACATGTAAGTGCATCAGGTTTATATCGTTTCAAACATAAAATGAGTCTTGGTTTATTTATACTTTCAACTATTCTTTTTTATGCTTTGCTCATCGCATTGTTAATAAGTAAGTTTAAAATTGTGTGGGTAGCTTCAGCCTTTGGACTACGTTTGGTTATACAAATGGCTATATTTGGCTCATGCTTAAAAAAACTGAAGGAAACCGATCTGATACCGTTAATACCCGTTTACGATGTTTTTGTAGCTTTTATATATCCGTTAGTAGCATTATCAAACCTTTTCGTTAAAAACAAAACATGGAAGTAAAGAGTGCCCAAAAAAAACTGTCAAATTCTGAAGTTAGCGTAATGAATCCCAATCTGAGTGATAAAGCAGTTAAAGACTACTACCTGGTGAGAGAAGCCGTTGACAAAGGCAACCAGAAGGCTTATGCTGAATTGATGGCTCGCTACAAGGATTCTATCTATTTTATGTTGCTGAAAATGGTTAATAATCGTGATGATGCTGATGATTTAACTATTGAAGCCTTCGGTAAAGCATTTAAAAATATTCATCAGTACACTCCCGATTACGCTTTCAGCACCTGGCTTTTCAAGATTGCTACCAACAACTGTATTGATTATATCCGCAAGAAGAGAAAAAACACCTTAAGTATAGATAAAGGTTTTGAAAACGATAATGGTGAAGACATTGCATTGGAAGTTAAATCTGATGGAATAGATCCGGAAGAACGCATGATGAAAAAGCAAAAAATGGAAACCATGCGTGAAGTTGTGGATAAACTGAAACCACGTTATAAAACTTTGGTGGAGTTGCGCTACTTCCGTGAGTTGAGTTATGAAGAAATATCTGAAGAAATGTCGCTCCCATTAGGAACTGTTAAGGCACAATTGTTTCGTGCCCGTGAGTTCTTATATCAGATAATGAAAAGTTCTGAACATCGTCCTTAATAGCGACATGAAAGATTCAATTGCTGTTATTCAGCATTATTTTCCCGAAATTTCCGCTCAGCAGACTGAATTGTTTTCAAAGTTTGCCGAATTGTTTTGTCAATGGAATGAAAAAATAAACCTTGTTTCGCGTAAGGACATTGAAAATTTTTATGTCAACCATCTGCTGCATTCACTTTCAATAGCACGTTTTATTTCTTTTCCTACAGCTACCAAGGTTATGGATATAGGCACCGGTGGAGGTCTTCCGGGATTGCCACTGGCAATTTATTTTCCCGAAACCGATTTTTATCTGGTGGATTCTATCCGCAAAAAAACAGAAGCAGTGAAACAAATGGCTCTCGATCTGGGGCTTCAGAACGTGGCTGTATTGAATGAACGAGCAGAGAAAACTTCCGTACAGGTAGATTTTGTAGTGTCAAGAGCCACAGCACCTCTTGCCGATTTGGTGAAATGGAGCCAAGCACATATTAACAAAACCGGCAAGGCTACCATCCCTAACGGTATCATCTGCCTTAAAGGAGGTGATTTGGCAGAAGAGCTCAAACCCTTTGGAAATAAGGTGTTTACGGAACCTGTAAGAGCATTTATTGACCATGAAGCCTTTAATGAAAAAAAAATAGTTTACCTGCCTTTTGGTAAGTAAAAATATTCTATATTTGCCGCCTCTAAAAGTGAGAGCTATTTAATTAAAAACGCATTATTATGGTAAGGACATATCAACCGTCAAAACGTAAAAGAAAAAATAAGCATGGATTTCGTGAGCGTATGGCTACTGCTAATGGACGCAGAGTATTAGCTGCTCGCAGACGCAAGGGTCGTAAAAAATTAACCGTTTCTGACGAAGGCAGAACCAGAGGGAAATAATATCTAAGCATATAAAAACGTTAAAAGCTGCTCTTAATCGGGCAGCTTTTTTAATTTAGCACCCTTAATACTTGCACATGTTTTCAATTATTAAAAAAATATTTCCTGTATCATTCCTGTTTCTATTCCTTCTAAGTATGTATTCATGCCAGAAAGATTACAATGATCCGGGAGCTGCCGAGTCGCAATACTACGGAAGCCGGTCAGGAGTAGCCGTTCGTGCCATCATACTTGCTCAGATGCCGCATACAGATCCTGCAGGTCAACCATGGGATGTTGCCGACACTATTGACACTTTAGGGTTACCTGATGTTTTCTATCGCATGTCAGACAATGACTCCAGCGACTATCCTGTGTTTGCACAGCCATTCCATTTTGAAAATCTGAATGCCGATAGTTTGCCTGTACCTTATTTTCTTACTACACCTTACAAAGTACGCGCCTTTGGAAGCAACCTTAAATTAGACATCTACGATTTCGAGAAAAGTCCCGACAGCTCATTTGTGGATTCTACACTTATGAAATCTTTCATTGTGAATATTCATCCGGGTGACTCACTGGTGGAGAATCCTTATCCGGATAGTTTACTTCTGAATGAAGATGGATACGCTGTATTTTTGTTTTTTAACTGGATCAAATAAACCGACATTTTTTTCCTTTCTTATGGTTTTTCTGAGCGTAATTATTCAGCGCGCATCAGCTTTCTATTGACTTTAAAACTTTTCGTCAATAGTTATTTTGTGACCGATATATTTTTTATCCGCAAAAATCCGTTACTTTAACAGAACAACAACATTCATACGGTCTCTTTTAATCTTAAGAATAGTAATTTCGCACCATGCCATTACTAGAAAATCTGCGTATAGCATTTCACGCCATCAAAGGTCAGATGCTGCGTACTATATTAACGGTGCTTATCATCGCAATCGGTATCATGGCATTAGTGGGCATTCTTACGGCAATTGAAGGATTGAAAGCTTCAATCAACAATAATTTCACCAGTATGGGTGCCAATACATTTACAATACGTAACTCAGGAATTGGAATCAGAATTGGCAACACAGGAAAAAAACCAAAACGTTTTCAACCCATCACTTTGCAGCAGGCTATCAAGTTTAAGGAAAGAATGATATATCCCGGAACAATATCGCTGTCAACTTTTTGTAATGGAGTAGCAGTTTGTCGTTACGGTTCAGAAAAAACCAATCCGAATATTATGGTTACAGGAGTAGATGAGAACTATCTGCTCACAGGTGGTTATGAAATTGCTTCAGGAAGAAATATGACACAAACCGAAGCTATGCGTGGAGACAATGTGGTAGTGATTGGGAAAGAAATCAAAGACAAATTATTTAAAAATGCTGATGCCGTTGAAAAAGATATTTCAATTGACAACAGAAGATACCGCATAATAGGTGTACTCAAAGAGAAAGGCAGCAGTATGGGTTTTGGTGGCGATAAAGTTTGTTTGATACCACTGATAAACGGCAAACAGAATTATGGCAATGACGGGCGTTCATGGACCATTAGTGTAAAAGTTGGTAACGTAGCACAACTTGAAACGGCAGTGGAGGAAGCAATAGGCATTTTCAGAATTATAAGAAACGATAAAATAGGTGAGGATAAGTCTTTTGAAATTATCAAGAGCGATAGCATTGCTGCTATAGTTATTGACCAGTTGAAAAATGTGAGCTATGCTGCAACTATTATTGGTATAATCACATTGCTTGGTGCAGCCATAGCGCTGATGAACATCATGCTGGTTTCGGTAACTGAACGAACTCGCGAAATTGGAATCAGGAAATCACTCGGTGCCACCAGCCTTGTAATACTGAAACAGTTTTTAATTGAAGCAATAGTAATTTGTCTTTTCGGTGGAATATGTGGAGTGATACTCGGTGTTGCTGTCGGAAATTTAATGGGTATGGCTATGAATGCCGTGTTTGTAATACCATGGAACTGGATGGGAGCAGGATTGACATTGTGTTTTATTATTGGAGTTATTTCAGGATTTTATCCTGCCATGAAAGCATCTAAACTTGACCCGATAGAAGCTTTGCGATATGAGTAGTCTGTCGAAGACAATTATATATGCAACTATAACATGCTTTTTAATACAAAGAAAACTCTCATCATCGGTCATCGCGGCTGCCGTGGCTTAATGCCGGAAAATACCGTACCTTCATTCATAAAAGCTATACAATTACAAGTTGATGCAATAGAACTCGATGTGGTTATTACTCACGACAAAAAAGTACTCATTTCGCATGAACCTTGGCTCAATCATCAAATTTGCTATGATGAAAACGGTAATGAACTGACAGAAGCACAGGCAGAGAAAGTTAACTTGTATCTATTGGATTATGAGAAAATAAAAAAGTTCGATTGTGGAACAAAAGCTCATCCTGAATTTGCGGAGCAACAGAAATTGAAAGCCGAAAAACCTTTGCTTGACGAAATGATTATTCAGGTAAAAAATTACTGTAAGCAACATCAACTCAATATGCCGTTTTTTTGTATTGAGATAAAAAGTGATGAAACACTGTATGGAATCTCGCAGCCTGAACCTGATGAATTTGTAGCTCTCGTGATGCAGGTTTTAAAGCAACATCTCAACGCCTCACAGTATTTGATACAGTCGTTCGATTTGAATATTCTGAAAGCAGTAGATCAAAAATTTCCTGAAGTGGTTTTATCTGCATTGAATGAAACGATTGAGGATGCTTCAGCGTTTTTTACTAAGTTGGGATTTCATACACCATGCTATAGTCCTTATTTCGGATTTATTAATGATGAGATGATGCAATACTGTAAAGAAAGAAAAATGGAAGTATTGGCATGGACAGTAAATAATGAATCCGAAGCAAGAAAACTTAAAGCAATAGGTGTAAAGGGAATTATTACCGATTATCCTGACAGGATTGGGTAGTAGTAAAAATGATATGTTTTGTAAAAAGCAAACAAAAGAAGCATCGCAAAAAAAATGGAATAAATGATATGACTATGTTATCAATCAATGCTCTGATTTTAAAATAGGAATAGGGCAGACAGTACGCAGTTGTTTCTAACGATTAAAATTTGCAAAATATTGGATGAAATAATTATTTTCAACTCGTTTTCCTATAATTCCAAATCGCCAATCCATTCAGTAATCCGGCAAAACCTATCATAATTAAAAAGTGATTTTTAATATCGGAAAAACCACTTCCTTTTAAAATTACCATACGCACTACTTCAATGAAATAGGTAACAGGATTACTTCTGGCAATAATATAAGCCCAACGAGGCATTCCGTCAAGTGAAGTAAATAATCCACTCATCAACATAAAAATCATAATAAAGAAAAATGCTACAGACATTGCCTGTTGTTGTGTTTCGGCAAAAGTGGAGATGAGTAAACCTAATCCTAATATTGCAATAAGAAAAATGCTTAAGAATGCATACAGCACCCATAAACTACCGGCAGGTACAATTCCGTAAATAAATCGAGCTACCACAAAAAGCCCGACACTGAAAACAAACATTCCGATAATCCAAAACGGAATGAGTTTTCCTAAAATGAAATGATATTTTTTAATTGGTGTTACATTTATTTGCTCTATCGTGCCCACTTCTTTTTCCTTCACAATATTTAAAGCACATAAATAAGAGCCAACCATGGCAACTAATGCCACTAAAATACCAGGAACAATAAAGTAATGATAATTTAATAGTTGATTAAACCAATATGACGAAGTTATCTCAATGCTTGGAACAGTATTGTATTTTGGTGGTTGTATCCATTTTAACCTAATTTCGTTATTGTACGCTGCAATAATCTGGTTGAGGTAAACTCCACCCAAACTCGCTTTCACACCATTGATGGCATTTACTGCAATAAATAATTCGTTTGCGTTTTCACGAATAAGGTTTTCTTCAAACCGGTCAGGTATTTCCAAAATTATATCGGATTTGTCTTTCTCAATTTGCTCCAATGCCTGTTGAAAGGAGTTACCGTAGTCAGCTAATTGAAAATACCCTGAAGCTGTAATTTTTGAAATCAGTTGTTGAGAGTAGGTGGAGTGGTCGTGATCAACAATGGAAATATTGATATTCTTTACTTCGTAATCTGCAGCTAACGGCAATATCAGCAACTGCAAAATAGGTGCAATAAAAATCATTGGCAATAATGCTTTGTTACGGAATATCTGCTTAAACTCTTTTTGCAATAAAAATTTTAGTGTTCTCATATTATATCAGTTGAGACTGTTAGTCATTCTTTAGCTTTTAACTACAAGCTTTTGGTTGTTAGAAGATACTCATTATTCAAGTCTTTTTTTAAATGTTTTAAGGCTTAATATTAATAATAACGCTGTAGTTCCTAAAAGGATGAGTGTTTCTTTCCAAATTGCAGAGAACCCTAAGCCTTTTATCATGATTGATTTTATAATAATGTAATACCATTTAGAAGGGAAAATATTTGCTATAACTTGTAATGGAACAGGCATGTTTTCCAATGGGAACATAAAACCCGTGAACAGCATTGTGGGTAACATCATTCCCATCATAGATAAGAGCATGGCTGTTTGCTGCGATTTAGTGTTGTTTGAAATAAGTAAGCCTAATGACAAAGCACAAATAATCAATAAAGTGCTTTCCGCGACTAATAACAAGATACTCCCTTTTATTGGCGTATCCAGCAGGGTAACACTAAGGACGAGAATTATTGCGAGATTTATTAGGGATAAAATCAGAAATGGAAGTGCCTTGGAGATGATAACTAAAAATGGATTGAATGGCGAAACTAACAGAACCTCCATAGTGCCATTCTCTTTTTCTCTAACTATGGAAACTGCCGTCATTAACACACAGACTAACAAAAGTACCAACGCCATTATTCCCGGCACAAAGTTGGTTGCACCTTTAAGCTCCGGATTGTACAGCATACGAATTTCAGGATTTATATTATAAGGCAAATTGCTGTTTAACGTAAGTTGCTTCTGGTAATCCATGATTATTGCTGTTGCTCGGTTAATGAGCGTAGTTGCTGTGTTAGGGTCGGATGCATCGGCAATGATTTGTATCTGTGCCTTATTTAGGTGTAATAAGTCTTCATTAAAATTTGTAGGAAAAACGATTGCTAATTTGATATTCTCTTTTTTAAATTCCTCCTCAATTTGAGAATGGTTAAGCAGCGCCTTTTTGAGATGAAAAGATTTATTGACCGACAGTTTATTGATGATTTCCTGTGATGCAGGATCTTTGGCATAATCACAAACTACAATTTGTGCATTCTTAATTTCATTGGTCACAGCGAACCCAAACAATAGAATCAAAACTATGGGCATTCCGAATAACATTAACAGTGTTTTATCGTCACGGAACACATGGTAAAATTCCTTTTTTACAAATGATATGAATCGTTTCATTTAAATTGTTGAATAAGCTTTGTTGTTAGTCGCTTCTTTAAAATTATTATTTTAAATTTTCTGTTCTTTTTGCTCTTCTTGCTAATTTGTAAAATACTTCATCAATTGTTGATGTTGTAAATTGCTGTTTTAAATTAATAGGTGAATCCAATGCTTCAATTACCCCATCCACCATTATTGAAATACGGTTGCAGTATTCGGCTTCGTCCATATAATGAGTGGTTACAAAAATGGTAATACCTTTATCAGCAGCTTGGTAAATCAAATCCCAAAATTGACGTCTTATTATCGGGTCAACACCTCCCGTAGGTTCATCTAAAAAAACTATTTTGGGTTCATGTAATACTGCTACAGAAAAAGCTAGTTTCTGTTTCCACCCCAATGGTAATGAAGCTACTAATTTTTTTGACTCTTTTTGCAATCCTAAAATATCTATTAGTTCATTGCTTTTTTTCTTCAACTGTTTGTCGGATAAGCCATAAATACCTCCAAAGAATTGTATGTTCTCCAGAACAGTCAAATCTTCATACAGTGAAAATTTTTGGCTCATATAACCGATATTTCTTTTTATCTGTTCGGTTTGTTTGTAAATGTCAAACCCTGCAATGGTAGCATTGCCTGATGAAGGTCTGGAAAGCCCACATAACATTTTCATGGCTGTTGTTTTACCAGCACCGTTTGCACCTAAGAAGCCAAATATTTCTCCTGCATATACTTCAAACGTTATTTCATTTGTAGCAATGAAATCACCAAAACGCTTGGTCAATTTATCGGTCTTAATTACTACTTCTTTTATCATATTAGTTCATGAGATTTATAAAACAATCTTCAATACTTGGTGTGATATGTTTTATTTCTATGTCTTTTAAATTGGCCGATTGTAATGTTTGTATCAGTTCATTTTGTGAATACGCTATGTCATCTTGAAATGTGATATGATGATAGTCGCCAAAAGAAAAGCAACTTTTTATTTGTTGGTTGTTTCGCAGAATATGCTGCAACTTACTCATGTTATCTGCTCTTACTGCATAAAGTGAATCAGGAAATTGTTTTACTATATTATCTGGAGTATCAATGGTCATTAAACGACCGTTTTGGATTAATGCTATTCGTTCGCAAAGTGTAGCTTCGTCCATGTAAGGTGTAGAAACCAAGATGGTAATACCTTGCTGTTTTAACCCTTTAAGCATTTCCCAAAATTCTTTTCTTGAAACAACATCAACGCCAGTTGTTGGCTCATCTAAAAACAAAACAGTGGGGCGGTGGATTAGTGCGCAACACAAGGCTAATTTTTGTTTCATACCGCCCGATAATTTTCCGGCTCTACGATTTTTAAATGGTTCTAATTGTATATAAATCTCTTTTATCAAATCGTAATTTTCTGATACGGTAGTGTTAAAAACCGTTGCAAAAAAGTTGAGGTTTTCCGCTACAGATAAATCTTGATAGAGTGAGAATTTTCCCGGCATATAGCCTACATTTTTACGAATTAATTTATAATCTTTAATTACGTCAGCGCCATTTACTGAAGCTGTGCCACTATCAGGTAATAACAATGTTGTGAGAATTCGGAATATGCTTGATTTACCTGCTCCATCAGCTCCAATCAATCCAAATAACTCGCCCTTGTCAACGGAAAAAGAAACATCATTTACCGCTTTTATTTCACCTTTGTTGTAGGTCTTAACTATGTTATTTAGTTCAACGTCTTTCATAATGGAAAAAGATTAATTGAATTTATTTTTATAAGCTCACCTTTGTACTTCTAACAATACTAATTAAAAGTTGCAATATTTCGGAACATTCATTTTATTCAATAAATCAGCTTTTGATTGAGCGTGTTCAGCTTCTTTAATTAAAGCTCCGATTGCAGTTCCACTTCTCAACATTTGTTTGAAAATGACAAATTCTTTTTCCTCAAGCAACAAATGTTTGTACAACTTCACAATTCTAATGGCAAAAGCATACGATTTAACTGCAACTACATTTTCCATATTATTTTAATGTTATACGATATCACCATCCATTCTCCATTCTCCATTGTCAATTAAAACACAACTTCGCCATACATACCTATTTTGTAAGTGCCGTCATTTTTTACTTTTATTTTTATTGCATAAACTAAATTTGCACGTTCGTCTTTGGTTTGAATGGTTTTTGGTGTAAACTCTGCCTTATCATTTATCCAGGTTATTATACCCTCGGATTCTTTATAGCCGCCTTTACTATCATCGGTAAGTACTTTTATTTTTTGGCCAAGTTTTACCATTGGTAGTTGGTTGTTTGTGATGTAAGCTCTTAAAATGATGTTTGATAGATCAGCAATTTTGTAAAGAGGTTTCCCTGTAGAAGTCATTTCATTTGTTTCGGCATATTTTGCAAGCACAGTTCCGTTGGTAGGGTTGATGATATTACATTTTGCAAGCTGATCGTTTAATTGCTCTATCTGTACTTGTAAGGGGACAGCATCTTTTCCTAAACCATTGCTCGAAATGTCTAATGTTGATTTCTGTGCTTCTATCTGTTTTTTCAGTACTTCAATTTGTGAGTTAATGTCGTCTAATTGTTTAGCCGTAGCGGCATCGGCTTTTACCAAATTAGATACTCTTGTTTTCTCTCTTTCGGCAGTTTTAAGTTGCTCCTGAAGTGCTGAAAGCTGAATAGGAATGTTGGGCTTTTTGCCTAATAAAGCAATGACTTGTGCTTCCAATTGCTTTTTCTTTAAATATAACTGCAAACTATCAATATAGCCGATGCTCTGACCTGATTTCAATATTTGCCCTTCTTCAACATCAAACATCTTGATTGTGCCGGTTGCTTCTGACGAGATAATTATTTCTTCTGCTTCAAAACTTCCTGAAGCGTCAAATGATGCATTGTTGTTATTGCAAGCTGATATAATAATTGCGATAGCAATTAATATGAATGAGTAAATGTCAGTTAACAGCTGACAATTACTTTTCTTCTGTACTTTTTGTTGTTGCATATTCATTTATTTTACTTTTTATTGTTTAAAATCATTATCGATAATCCATTGTCCATTCTCCATTCTCCATTATCAATTGTCCATTGTCAATTTCTTATTATACTCAGTCATTAAAAGTTGTATCTCATGAATTATCTTATTTTGTTTTGCCTGGTCTTCTGCATTTACTGCAATCAAATAATCGTTTGTTGTTGCTGTGCCATACATTAGTTGATTTCGGGTTGAGTTCTTTACACTTTCACGAAGGGTTATTATGCTATTATCCGTTTCTATCAGATTCTGCATTTTACTTATGTCTGCGTTTTGCTGTTTTACTGTGAGTTTGGTATTGAATAAAAATATTTCTCTTTGTGTATCTGTCATTCTTTGACTATTGGTAAGTAATTGTTTTTCGTTCCTATAGGTGTAAAAACCTGAAATATTCCAACTCAATCGTAAGCCATATATATAGTAACTTTCAAAATCAGGGCTCAGCATATTTAATGCAGGCTTACCCAAGCCTCCTTGAAAAAACAAGCTAAATCTTGGCATGTTCCTGTCAGTTATTATTTTTCGCTGTATGTCAAATGATTTTTTTTGCAAGTCAAATAATTTTAACTCCGGTCGGTTGATGGAATCGGTAATAATTAGCATTCGCGGCTTTTCAAGTACGGTGTTTACATCAATAGGTTTATTGATAAACAATGCTAACATGTCTGAATAGCCTTCGCGTGTGGCTTTCTGTTCAATTACGCGTTGATCAGCTTTTATTAATTCAGCTTTTAAATTGTCAGCATTACTTTTTAATGCAACTCCGTTGGCAATAGCCACATTCGCTTGGTCAATACCTTTCTGAATATCTTTTTTAAGCAGTTCGGTTTGTTGAATTTGTGCGTCTATCAATAGAATTCCAAAGTACAGATTGTTGATTCGTTCTTTTAACTTGTAAAATTCAACATCTGTTTTTTGAGTTTCTATTTCGGAATTGGTATTTATAAACTCTTTTTGATGTTTTAAGGTAAAAAGATCAGTAAGAGATTGTGATACTTCACCATAAACTTTATACTGGTCTTTGCTGAGAGCAGGAATTTCAGAATTAGGCAATGAAATTGGAACCTGAGTTACTGCTGATTGATAGGTTGCCTGTCCTGCTATAATCAATTGTGGAAGATACCCTTTCTGAGCATTTGAAATAGAGTAATCCTTTGACTTTTCAATTAGCTTGTACTGTTTTATCAAAGGATAATTTTGTTTTGCCATTGCATGGCAAGTGTCAAGTGTTATTGATTGTCCGCTTGAGAAGCTGATGGTTGTGAGCCAACAACTAATAGTCAGAATCACGTTCTTAAGCATTTTATTTAAATGTTAGATTCAATCATATGATTAACTTAATTATAAAAAAATCACTTTACTTTTATCATAGCTTTAATCCAAACCGGAACAAGTTTCTTTCTTTCCTGCATCAATTTATTAAACTGATTTTCATTCAATCCACCGATTCCTTTGAACAGAGGTTTTGCAATAAAAGGAAACACGATCAGTCCTAATATATTCATCAGAAAATGCAAAGGATCAGGTTCAGCTATTTTTCCTTTTACTACAGCTTCCTGATGTTGTTTAAAAAATATTGAATTCAAGACTAATTGTCGTATTGGTAATTTTTCCATTAGTCCATCTGCATTATTGCGGATTTCACTCAACATGAATATGGGAATATTAGGTTCACGGGTAATAAAATCAATGTAATTGAATGTAATTAGTTCCACTTTTTTTTCTAAGGAGCTTTTATTGTCATTCATTACTAAGGCCATACTTTGCATAAACTCAAATACCGTTTCAAGCATTATAATGTCAAACAGTTTCTCTTTACTTCTGAAATAGTAATTAAGTAATGCGAGGTTAATACCTGCTTTTTCGGCAATATCTCTTGTTCGTGTTGCTGCATACCCTTTTTTATGAAAAACGTCACGAGCAGCCGCCTTTATTTTTTCTTCAGTGCTTGCGTCTTCAGCCTTAATTAATTTCTTTTTTGCCATTACCTAATAATTAAGAGTAAATAAGGTGGACAAAGGTAAAACAAAAAAATCAATTTAAACAAATAAATTAAACAAATGATTAATTAACACTCGAAACGAGAATGAAACAGGGGTGTGTAATGTGAAAATGAATAGGGGCAGCAAAGAGGCCGCCCCTGTAGTTGACGATATTGCTATTCTTTTATCCCGGTATTAATCCTAATGAAGTAAAAAATATTTTAGGTGAAATTATTTATCTGCTGTCATGAGTTTGCATTGCATGAAAGTTCCGACAGAATTTGTTACTTCAAGTTGATAAGCATAATTCGCCTGTTTAATACCAAGAGATTTTAAGTCAATGGCTATACTATGCTCACCTGCACTCAAATTATTTCTGGAAATAGTTGCTACCTTTCTTCCTGTAATGTCCCACAATTCAATTTTAATATTCGAAGCTTCTTTAAGTGTAAACGGAATTGAGGTTTCATTTATAAACGGGTTAGGGAAATTTTGTCCTAGTTTAAATTGGCCGCCTGTTTCAGGTTCTAAATTAATAACACCTGTTGTAGGGAGTGCAATACCAATTGTTAGAGAAGCATCATAACCACTACCATTTGATGTAACAGTTAACATTTCATATTGCGTATTCGTCATATCAGAAAAGACATTGTCAGTTGAATTTACAATTGAATTCTGACCATGAGCAGAGTAGAGGGAGGTATTATATACAGCTGTATTCAGGCTATCAGGAAATGCCATCTGAGATGTTGCCTTTAGAACAGAATTGAGCCAAAGTTGCATGTGAATATGAGTCACTCTTCCGGTATACCAACCGGGATAAATAGTTGTGAAATTTACTTGCCCAAGGGCATCGGTTATTTGATATCCTCTGAAGAAGGTTTCACCACTATGGTTTTGTGTGCCCAAATATCCGGGTTGATTATTATACTCCGAATAATAGCCGTCCTTATTGCAATGCCAAATGTCAACTTTTACGTTTGGAATCGGATCGCAGTTGTTATTTATATCAACAACTGTAAGTGTAAGATTAAGTGGAGTACCCGGGTTCGATTCTGTAATATCTTGCCTGAAGAAAGGTGAGTTATTCATAGTCCATGGATATGGCCCTGCTGTTTCATTGGGAATCAAAACACAAGTGCCCGGTTGCAAAAAGGCTTTGTTGATTTTACCATTAGCCATTAACTATTTTAAGGCAACAGAAGGTGTTCAGAGAAAATATAAACAACTTATAAAAATAAATTTGGCTTCCACAGTGACTCCATTTCAAAAACATGGTACCCTGTGAAATGATTACTGTAATATGTAGAGACCTCTGAAAAAAGACAGGAAGACTCTGCAAGGGCATCATGTGAAGAGTTCCCTGAATAAAGCGGGGAGTCTTTATAATGACATAAAATTGGTGTTTTTCAGAAACTATCAAATGGTAATACAATATTCTCAACAAGCTTATCACTTGCGAGATAATATATTTCAACCCACCGACTGATAGTGTGTTCTATCAACTCTTGGATATATCGTAAGTTTTGTCCGTCTTCAAGTAATTATAATTGCTTTAAAAAATATTTTTTAAGGCAATAGGGGTGAAGACTCTTTTGCCTGTCTTACTTGTATAACAAACACGTTTATGATTCGATTAAGATTGATTTTAGTACTGCTTTGCATGGTAATTTTCAGCAGTTATGCACAACCTATTACACAAAACATTAGAGGTACTGTTGTTGATATGGTAACTCAGTCACCATTGCCGGGAGCAAGCATTGTTATTGCCGATGCAAGTACGTTTACAGGAACCACCACTGATGGTGAAGGCAATTTTATATTACCGAAAGTGCCTATAGGAAAACATACTCTTAAGGTAACTTTCCTTGGCTATAAGGAAAGAATGATGCCTAATGTAATTGTGAACTCCGGGAAGGAAACCATCCTTACCATTCCGTTAGAAGAAATAATTATTGAAGGAAAGGAAGTAGTTATTACGGATAAGATAGAAAAAAACAAACCCCTGAATGAATTTACTGCCGTTAGTGCACGCACATTTTCTGTTGAAGAAACACAAAAATTTGCTGCTGCAGTTAATGACCCTGCACGTATGGCATCTTCTTTTGCCGGTGTCATATCAACTGACGATGGTAACAACAATATTTCTATCAGAGGAAATTCGCCCAATGGTTTGCTGTGGCGCATGGAAGGTGTTGAAATTCCCAACCCTAACCATTTTAGTAATGTAGGAACTTCAGGAGGTGGCATTTCAATGTTAAGTGCTCAGGTGATTACCAATTCTGATTTTATGACCGGAGCATTTCCCGCAGAGTACGGCAATGCCGTAAGTGGTGTATTTGACCTTAAATTGCGAAAAGGTAATAATCAAAAACACGAATATACTTTTCAGGCCGGATTGTTGGGATTAGATGCAGCTGCTGAAGGTCCGTTTGCTAAAGATTACAAAGGCTCTTATCTTGTAAATTATCGTTATAGTACACTTTCATTGCTCAATAAGGTAGGTGTGGATGTCGGTTTTGGCGAGACCAATTTCCAGGATGTGTCCTACAACATCACTCTTCCTGCAGGACGATATGGTAATATTTCTGTTTTTGGATTCGGGGGTATTTCCGATCAGAAGTTTAATGCAGTTAAAGATTCGTCTAAATGGGAGTTTAATGACGACCGATATTCTTTCAACTTTAATATGTTTACCGGTGCCACAGGAATCATACACACAATCCCTTTAAGTTCATCAGCTTTTTTGCGTACTACATTATCCGGTTATATTACCGAAAAAGTTTATGAAGACCAACGGATGATGGACGATTATAATTCTATGCCATTTTCCTATATGAATTTTACACAAAACAAAATATCATTAACGAGCATCCTCACCAAAAAAGTAAACTCACAACTGAGTTTTAAAACGGGAGTCACTGCAAGTAAGCTGTTTTATTCGTTGCTTGATAAGGGTATGGAATTACCCCTGTATCAACGCAAAATAAATATTGACCAGCGCGGGTCGGATTATACGCTTGAGGCATTTACGCAGTGGAACTATCATTTCACTGAAAAAATTTCGTGGATAGGTGGTTTACATGCAATGACATTGACAGGCAATCATACCGGTGCCATCGAACCTCGAAGTTCACTGAAATATGAACTTGCACCTAATCAGTCCGTGAGCCTGGGTTACGGTTTACACAGTCAGATGCAGCCTATTGGCGTATATTACTCAAGGTTACCTATGACTGACGGCACTTATACTGAGCCTAACCGACATTTAAAGTTTACAAAAGCACATCATCTGGTACTTACCTACGACAGATCATTAACAGAGTGGATGCATATAAAGTCTGAAATTTATTATCAGTATTTGTTTCATGTACCTGAAGGTTTAGTGGCTTCACAAAATTTATCTATGCTTAACAATGATGCAGGTTTTGAAACTGCTCCCATGGTAAATAAAGGGGTAGGTAAAAATTATGGACTGGAGTTAACTGTTGAACAGTTTATGCATAAGGACTTTTATTATTTGCTCTCCGCTTCATTATATAACAGTCAGTTCAAAGGCACGGATGGCCTGTGGCACAGCACCCGTTACAATGGGATGTATTCCGGCAGCTTCACTGCGGGTAAGGATATTCAGACAGGCAAAGGCTTCGGCAATCGTATCATCGGGTTTAATATTAAAACATTGTATAGTGGAGGGCTTCGCGAAACACCTATTGACCTGCAAGCGTCAATGCAAAAAGGTGAAACAGTATATCAGGATGCTCATCCTTTTACCATCAGAAAAAAGGACTACTTCAGGACTGACATCAAATTCAGTGTTAAACGTAACCGTAAAAAAAGTACTATTACGTGGTCACTCGATATTCAGAATGTAACCAACAGAAAAAATGTGTACGGAAACTATTTCGACCCGCTATCAGGAAGGGTACGAACTATTTATCAGGCCTCTTTAATTCCTGTACTTAGTTACAAGATTGATTTCTGAAAATTGTTTTAAAAACCGTTGTGCACGTATCAGTCCTTCACAATTTTACTTCGCTGCAATACTTGGCCTTTATTGTCAGTAAGCGTTAAGAAGTAAATGCCTTTTGGTTGGTTTGAAATATCCAGTGTTTTTACTTGTATTTGCTCTGAAATTAATTGTCCTGTTACATTTCTTAATTCTAAATTTATGTAATCAGAAAAATTGATTTTGTCTTTTGTCGGATTGGGATAAAAGGTTATTTGGCTATTGGCGTTTATATTTTCAATCCCGGTGGTGTTAAATAAGTCGAATGTTGGCCAACTGTTGATTGAGGGCAACACACTCCACACCAAATTGTCCATTGCTGAATTAATATTACCAACCTGATCACGCGTGTTTAAAAGTATAGCCCAGTTTATCTGGCTGTTTCCATCGCGCACATATTCGGATGTGGTTCCCGGTAGCGAACCTAAATGCCACCAGTTGTTATAAGTGTTAACTGCAATGCCGCATGCATAATTAGGGTCATTCACTGATGGTTTGGTAAGCGTATCAATGGTGGCAGTTGTAAGTATATCGGGGCGTGTATTAAACCTATCAAAACCACAAACAAATCTAAGCAGGTCTTCGCAATTGGCAACCCATCCACCATGAGAATCCATAAATTCTAAGTTGAATCCGCCATAAGGCCAGGGTACAAGTGTTGTGTTATCATAAATTGAGTAGGCTTGACTTGCTCCCGGAAAATCATAGTAGTTAACTTCATTAGGCAGTTGGTTGGAAAGTAAATTGTAACCTAAATGAATGTTAGTTATCCCAAGAGGAATTAAGATATTATTATTTACATAATCTGCATACGAAAGGCCTGATATTTTTTCAATGACGCGACCTAATACACAAAAACCAAAGTTAGAATATTGTGATTGTGTTCCGGGATTAAAGTCCAACATTTTGTGTGATAACATATATTGGATAACTACACTTGCAGAAGGTGGTGATGGCACTCCCATTACAGTAGCAATGTTATAAGCATCAAACATGGGATCTCCTGAAACATTTCTATCCCATCCGCCACTGTGCTGTAGCAACATTCTTACGGTGATGTTGGTATCTCTTGGGTCAAGAATGTTTTGGTATATAGCATCATTTAAAATTCCATTCACGCCAAACACTTTTGCATCCAAATTCAGTAACCCATCTTCAAATAATTTAAGGCATGCAACACCGGTGAATGTTTTTGAAACACTTGCTACTCGAAAAACACTGCTTGGATAAACAGAATCCTGAGTGGACGTATTTGCCAATCCAAATCCTCGGTTGTAAACCAAACGCCCATGATAGGTTATAGCCAGTTGCCCTCCAGGCACATTGTATGTAGATAACAAATTTTGCATGGCCACATCGAAATTAGCTAACTGTGGTACATATAATCCTGTTTGTGCATTTACCATATTGGTAAATGAAAAATAAAGCAAACCGCTAATGATAAGTTGTTTCATTTTTTGATGTATTAATGGTTTAATTATAAATAGTTGACAGACGAAATTTCTTGTAAATGAAATACGAATTGCAAGAAAGTAACATGTTCAGTAATAAACTAAAAAACCCAATACAAAGTAAGAGGTATTAAGAATGCATCTCTCTACTTAATTTGTAGTATTTCATGAAGTATGTTTGCTGCAATTTGCAGAGTCCTCTGTAAAAAGCAGGGAGACTATGAAAGGATATAGAAGAATGCGTTCAGCTATCCTGATGTGCCAACAACTCTTAGAGATATTCCGAAATAGTATTTCACACTCCTGAATTAAACAGAAAATCCATAAAACTCAGGTTAGTCACAAAACCGAATTTATCTGAAAATACCTGGGGATAGGGGGTAAGAAACAAGTCAGTACCCTGTTTGTTAGTTTTAATATCACTCAAATACCGGTAATCATTTTCCACCGTATTGCGGTATGACGCAGTAAATGATAATGTAGTATGCACTTTTGCTTTATTCAGTAAAAATTGCAAAAGCATTTGATTGTATTGAAGCAAGAATTTTTCTTCTGCAAAAAACACACTCTTAAATTCATCTTTGTAATATTCAAACAAAGCACTGCGGTTGTAGGCTGTTTCAATACTTCGCCAATGCCTTACTTTCCAGTTGCCTGTTGCCACTTCTATCTCTTGAACCGGAGTCTTATCGGCATGTCGTTTAAGGGGTACGGTAAGCATTTGTACACCGTTAGGTCCCAGTATATGGCATCGGTTACGGTTTGTCTGATCACAAAAATGTTCATGCGCTTCAATCAGCACATCTTCAAACTGAAACAATTTTAAAATATATTCCGTTGCCGGCAAAAAGGCAGTTGCAAAAGTTGCCTCAAACATCAGTCACTATGAATGATGTTGAACAACCTGCTCCACCTTATCTTATCGAAGAAGGTGCCATCCGTATTCCAGCTCATCCAGATAAATACTGCTTTGCCCACAATATGATCTTCAGGAACAAATCCCCAAAATCGTGAGTCGGCACTGTTATGTCTGTTATCACCCATCATCCAGTAATAATCCTGTTTAAATGTGTAGGTGGTAGCTTCTTTGCCGTTGATGATAAATTTATTTCCCTGTATTACCAATGTGTTTTTTTCAAACTCCACAATACATCTTTGATAAATAGGTAAAGTCGCTTCGTTTAGTGTAATGGTAGCACCAGCTTTGGGCACCCAAACAGGGCCGTAATTATCCACATTCCAGTTGTAGCGCGTGTCGTAAGGAAAAAGTTTCTGATAAGGATTTGGTGCTCCCGGTTCCTGATGATATTCTTCTACACTTTTGATAAATGGAAGTTGTTTTAATTCTTCAGCAACTTGATCAGTGAGTATAAACTGATACACTCCGTTTCCAAGACTTGCACCTTCGGTGATATGATATTTCTCAAGCGTTTTCGGATTGATGGAATTTCCATCGGTTATTACGGTATAGGTCATTTGGCCTTTCTCAGGCAATGGAACTTTTTTATTATTCACATACACCATGCCGTCCACCAGTTTTACACTGTCGCCAGCTATACCTATACACCTTTTGATATAATGTGTTTTTTTATCAATAGGTCTTTTTAAATCATCATCGGGATAAAAAGTGTTTCCCGGATAGTTAAAAACCACCACATCATTGTTTTTTACTTTTCCTAAACCCGGCAGGCGATGGTATCCCCACTGAATGGCATCGCTGTATGATTTACCTCCAATTATAGGCAACTCCTGATGTACAAATGGAAATGAGACGGGTGTCATGGGAGTGCGGGCGCCATAACTTACCTTGCTCACAAATAAAAAATCACCCACGAGTAATGATTTTTCCATAGAGGGTGTAGGTATTGTAAATGCTTCAATCAGAAAGGTGCGGATAATGGTAGCCGCTACTACTGCAAATATCAGCGCGTCAACCCATTCGCGTGTTTTGCTTTTGCGTTTATTGCTTTTCCAGAATTTCCAGTTCATCAAGTGTATTTATTTGTGGCGAAAATACTATTTCTCCTTTCAATATTCTTCAGTATTTTTCCTTGTTTCCACATCATAGTGTTAATCATTCACTTTATACTCATATTACTTTCTGAATACTCGCTTTCATTGTTTTAAAATAAAATCTCTTCTAAATCGTTAACATGCCAGGCTAATTTTTTATTTTTGAAAACTTTAATTCCAATAATGATTAGAAAAATATACCTTGCCATTGCTGTCTGTATGCTCATAATGAGCGCAGCCATTGCCCAACCTCACAACGAAAAACTGGTACAGTTGAGTGGAGTAATAGTTACCGGTGACAGCCTCAGTCCTGTTCCCTTTACCAGCATTATGATAAAATCCAGCAGCCGCGGAACAGTGTCTGATTATTATGGATTTTTTTCTGTTGTGGCCCAACTCGGTGATGAAATTGAATTTTCTGCCATAGGTTTCAAAAAAGCTATTTACCAGATTCCTGATACGCTGAAAGAAAACAGATACTCCCTCATTCAGATGCTTAACCGCGATACCGTTATGCTTAATCAGGCCGTTATTTATCCATGGCCTACTAAAGAGCAATTTAAACAGGCATTCCTTGAGCTTAAAATTCCTGATGACGATATGGCTCATGCACGTAGGAATCTTGCTCTGGAAACCATGCGTGATGAGAGCAGTCGTATTGATATGGATGCAAGTCTCAATAGTAAATACGTTTTTGATAAACAACAAAGCAAACTTTACAACACCGGACAACTTCCTGCCAACAATTTGCTTAATCCTGTAGCTTGGGCTAAGTTTATTCAGGCATGGAAAAATGGCGACTTTAAAAACAAATAGACCTCAGCGGATGTACAGGATTTTCATCATCAGTTTTTTTCTATTCCTATCTTCCGCTGCAACAGCACAAACTAACACTGCCCGCATTTCCGGAAAAATTTCAGGCGCTGACAAAAAACCGTTGCCAGGTGTAAGTGTAGGTATTGCCGGCACTGCACTGGGAGTTATTTCTGATGGTGCAGGTGAATACACCATCACAGTTCCGTCTAACCGCGAACTTACCATCGTATTCTCATTCATCGGTTACGAAACATCATCAACTAAAATTATTCTTGCCGAAGGCGAAAAAAAGCAACTGGACAAAACTTTAATTCCTTCAATAGTTCCACTTCCCAACATCACCATTTCCGACCCACGCGAACGAAATTCTATAATCCGCATTGACCCAAAAGCAGTTGAAGAAATTCCAAATCCTACCGGCAACTTCGAAACCATTCTCAAAGTGATAGGAAGTGGTGTGGTGTCCAATAATGAATTAAGCTCTGAATATTCTGTTCGTGGTGGGAATTTTGACGAGAACCTTGTTTACGTCAACGATGTAGAAATTTACCGCCCTCAGTTGGTGCGCTCAGGCATGCAGGAGGGTTTAAGTTTTATCAACCCTGATTTGGTTTCAGGAATAAAATTTTCTGCAGGAGGCTTCGATGCGCAGTATGGTGATAAGATGTCGTCAGTTTTAGATATTCGATATCGCAGACCTGAAAAATTTGCAGGGAAAATTACCTATGGACTTCTAGGAGGAAGCCTCAGCCTCGAAGGAGCAAGTAAAAACAAAAAACTTTCCTGGATTATTGGTGGTCGTCAGAAATCAACAAAATATTTGCTTGGAACGCTCGATACAAAAGGAAATTATAAACCTGTGTTTTATGACGTACAGGCAATGATTAATTATGAGTTTAACGAAAAAACTTCTGTTTCACTGCTCGGTAATTTTTCTAAAAGCAAGTACAACATCACACCTCAGACAAGAACTACCGATTTCGGAACGGTGAGTCAGGCAATGCGACTTACGGTTTATTTCGATGGACAGGAGATTGATGATTTTACTACTACCACAGGAGCTGTTATTTTTAATCATAACCCCAATAAAAATCTGAAGCTAAAATTTATTGGCTCTGTATTCAACACCCGCGAAGAAGAAACTTTCGATATTCTAGGGCAGTATTTTTTGGATGAATTGGAAAAAGATCCCGCCTCAAAAAATTTTGGAGAGGTTAAAATGAATCTCGGAGTAGGTTCTTTTCTAAATCATGCACGCAATTATCTCGATGGCAAAGTGTATGCTGCCGAACATAAAGGAACATATACTTATCGCCACAATGAGTTGCTCTGGGGGCTACGCTTTCAGCACGAGCAATTCAATGATCAGATTAACGAATGGAATTATATTGATTCAGCAGGATATTCACTTCCGCATCCGCAGGATAGTGTAGGAGGGAGTTTGCCTTCGCAACCTCAGCTTTTGCTTCAGGATGTGATGAACCGCGACAATACTTTATCGAGTAATCGCTACAGTGGTTTCATTCAGCATAATTTTTTCTTTTCGGATCATTCGCCATTTATGCTCACCCCGGGAGTTCGATTCACATGGTGGGATTTAAACAAAGAACTCGACATCAGCCCTCGCATAGCGTTATCGTATAAACCTGAATGGAAACGTAATTTTACTTTTCGCCTTGCCGGTGGATGGTACTATCAGCCGCCATTTTATAAAGAGTTGCATAATATTGATGGCAGCCTCAATACCAATATGAAATCACAACGCTCCATTCATATTGTAGGAGGTACCGATTATGTTTTCAAAGCCTGGGGGCGCGATTTTAAATTTGTTACCGAAGCCTATTATAAATGGTTAAGCGACCTTATCCCTTACAAGGTAGATAATGTACGTATTCGTTATCTGGGAAGTAATAATTCTCACGGCTATGCCACAGGAATTGATTTTCGTATCAACGGTCAGTTTATTAGTGATGCCGAGTCATGGGCAAGCTTGTCGCTATTAAAAACAGCAGAAGATATTAAAGATGATGTTTACTATATCCGTTTAAATGCACGCGGTGATACCATCAGAGGTTACACGTTGGACAAAGTTGCTGTTGACAGTATAAAAATGGTGCCCGGTTATATTCCCCGACTTACTGACCAACGTGTTACTTTCAGTATTTTCTTTTCTGATTATCTCCCTAAATTCCCTTCTTATCGTATGCACATGACATTGGTATTCGGCAGTGGCTTACCTGTAGGCCCTCCAGGTAACAATCGTTATCTCGATTTAAATCGTTATCCTTTTTACCGCAGGGTAGATATTGGTTTCAGTAAGGTATTTATTGAGGAAGGCACTAAGTTGCATAGTCGCTTTACTGCTCTGAACAGACTTAAATCACTGTCACTTTCACTCGAAGTATTCAACTTATTGCAGGTGAATAATGTTGTTTCCTATACATGGATAAGTGATGTGTATGGAACCAAATATGGAGTCCCGAATTATCTTACAGGAAGACAGTTAAGCCTCAGGTTGTCAGCTAAATTTTAATATTTCTGCTTTTAAGCAACAGCTATTTGCCTGCTCCTCCAAAGGTGTAGGATACACCCCAGTCTATGCTACTTCCGTTTAAATCCATACCAAAGGTATTCTGAGTTGACTGCTCACCCTGTTCAGGTATTGACGTAATACTGTCGAATCCTAATGTACCAAATCCGAAATTTAACGACCAACCTTTTCCTACATGTGCATTTATATGTGGCGAAACTGAAATCCGGCAACCTTTGTTTTTTTGTGTTGATGTAAAATTGAAATAGGTGACATTTTCTTCGTTACTGTGGGTGTATAGAAAATCAAACTGACCATAAATAGAAAAAATATCATTCAGAGGATAGTAATATCTTGCATACGGACCAACTGTCATCCCTTTGTTTGTAGTTTTAATATCTCCTTCCGGATCATTTACATTTGAAAAGTATCCCACCTTTAGTCCAACCAGAAAATTATCAGTCAACCGATAACCTATACCCGGGGCAAACCGAAAATCACGTGTTTTGTCTTTGTGGTTATTACTTTTTGTGTTAGTTGCATAGAAACTCAGATTACCATTTATTAAGATACTGCCTTTTTGAGCGAATGATACGTTAACAGCCATCAGGCAAATAAATATTGATACGATTACTTTTTTCATTTGTAGAGATGTATAATTATTATGTAAACAAAAATAGTGAACTACTACAATGAAAGAATCTGTTATTAAGAAATTTAATGAGCAATATTGTGTTGAAATGCAATTCTTGACAGTAAAGATAATCTTTTACATTTGACAATTGTTAGTAAACGTATATGCATAATCATTCAGAGGAAAGGTTTCTACAGGAAAAACAATCACGCCTCCAGGAATTTCTATTTACTTTAAAAGTGATGCGAGAGTTTATCAAAGGGTTTCGTACACTTCATTTTGTGGGTCCATGTGTTACAGTATTCGGATCAGCACGTTTTTCGGAGGAACATCCTTACTATAAGTTAGGTGTCGAAGCAGGTAAATCGCTAAGTAAGTTAGGCCTTGCTGTTATGACCGGTGGCGGTCCCGGAATTATGGAGGCTGCTAACCGTGGTGCAAAGGAAGCCGGAGGGCTATCGGTAGCTTGCAATATCGTTCTTCCTAAAGAGCAAAAACCTAATCCTTATTTGGATAAAGTGGTTGAGTTCAATCATTTTTTTGTGAGAAAAGTGTTAATGTTTAAATATTCTTATGCATTTGTGGTGCTGCCTGGTGGAGTAGGTACTACCGATGAAATGTTTGAAGCTCTGACTTTAATTCAGACAAAAAAAGTGAGAGATTTTCCTGTTGTTCTGATGGGAAAAGATTTCTGGAAACCGGTCATTGATTTGCTCGACAAGTTCGACAGCGAAAAAACAGCCTTACGTTCGGAACTTGACTCGCTGCTTGTGACTGATAGCGTTCAGGAAATGACGGAGTTCGTGCGTCTTAAGGCCGTCAAAAGGTTTAAACTCGCCAAAGAACTTCACATGAAACGCTCGATGTTGTTATTAGAAAAGGAATAATATTTCTTGTCCTTAGTGTCTTTTCTGTTCAATGATATTTGCAAACAAACGATAAGCACCCGGCACTCCTGCAGGTAACTCTCTGAAAAACACCAATCCCGTATAAGTAAAAAAGCCTTTGCCGAAAGGTGCAGTAATCAATCCTCCGGTCAAAGGGTTTTCTCCTTTGTCATGACAGCTTAAAGGCATGGCGTATGCCTTATCTGCATCCGATGCAAAGTATATCCCTCTTTCCTGAATCCAGTTATCGAAATCAGCTTTGGTGATTTTATTGGGAACATTAAGTATATCATGGTTTGGAAGCACCATTTCCATTACAGCAAGTTCATCAGTCACTCTGTCTCGAGATATTTTAAATGGATATGGACCAATATTCTCTCCAAGCTTTCCTAAGTTGTTGTTGGTGTTGTATTGAACTACGTAATTGCCACCACCGTTAACATAGTCCATCAGCTTCTGGCGGTAGCTGTTAAGCCACGAATTTGTATTGTAGGCACGCACCCCCGTTACTATAACATCAAATTTTGACAGGTCGTCATTCTTAATATTTTCTTCTTTTAAAAGAGTCACTCTGTATCCCATTTGCAGCATGCAGGCCATCACATCATCACCTGCTCCTTCTATATAGCCAATGTTTTTTGGAGTGGTACTTAACTCCACCGGAACTAATTTAATTTCTGCCTCCTGAAAAAGCATCTGATAGGGTATATGCTGATAGTTCATTTCATGCAAGGAGTATGCAACTTCAGTTGATGGAGATGATAATTTAATTTTCATGGCCCCCGGTACCGGCATTGTTGAGTTTGTACCTATAATACTTATGATGGTTGTAAAGGTCAAACGGTCGTTTTTATTCAGATTACTGATATTAAATTCTGACGGCTCTGCCTTATATCCTGCCGGAACTTCAACACTTAATTGTCCTGTAAATGTTGACTTCAGACTTCTTACCGTTAATTTAATTTCCTGCTGTTTGCCATTCATCATCATGCAAACATTTTCATTAAAGTTCACTGATGCAGGAGGCGTAATATCTACAGGTCTGTATTTCTCACCTTCAGTAGGGTCTGTCCATTTATAATTTACGGGTGCTGAAAAACTTAAATCATGTCCGTTAATATCTAGCGTAAAGTTGATTGAAAATGCAGCATCGTTTATAGGTTTTCCTATAAGTGAAGGGTCTGAAATCTGATATCTTCCTGCTATTGGTGATTTTAGCAGCCAATAAGGGAATGAATAGGGTTCTTTCGAAGGAACCTGAAAGGTCTGATCTTGTGAAATTAGTTTGTTCTCTTCAAGTTTCCGGTCTAAAGTAGTATTTCCAAACTTATCATAACTGATTTTTTTCAGATACACTTCGGCATTGCGGTAGTTGATGATATTCAGTTTCAGATTCACACTGTCACCGGGAGTTACAAAATAGTTATTGGCAACTGCTTCAAACCATATCCCTGAACATTGTAAAATTAATTGTTTGAGTTCTTTGGTTTTTTGCTCCCGCCAATAATCGTCTTTCAGTTTGGCAACTTCATCGTATAGTTCAAATAATAGCGGCAAAGATTTCTGAGGATTTTCGTAGTCGAACTCGGCCAATACTTTTTCTCCTTCAGTTTTAATTTTTTCTGCTCCTTTTATTCTGCCCCAGCTAAAATCGTTATTGCAAAACAAAATATTACAAAGCGTATCTCCATCAATGTTCTTTAAATACTCAAGTGAAGATCCGCGATTGGTCGAAACTCCAAAGCCTTGACTTTTGTGCTGACTACGGCTTTGTGCTGCTATCTCATTATAACTTTCTCCAATTAGTGAATTGAATAAGCCTACATCCGTTTTCAGTTGATCATCTCTTTGGGTATTATTACTTCCAAAGTTAAAAGTGTTCCAATAAAGGGTTTTGGCTTGCCAGGGTTTTACTCTTCCCAACTGATGAGGATAATACTTTGAATTATTTGTAATACGAAAAGCTTCACCTGCAAGTATGGCGCTAGCCGTGTGATGACCGTGACCACCTTCACCCGTAGTAGGGAAACGGGTAATGATAACATCGGGCTGCAGTTTACGAATCAGATAAACAACATCTGAAAGAACACTGTCATGATTCCAGAATTGAAAAGTTTCTTCAGGAGATTTACTGTACCCAAAATCTATAACACGTGTAAAAAACTGCTCGGCACCATCCACAGCACGCGCTTGGAGCAACTCGTTGGTGCGGATTATACCTAAAGCGGCTCCCTGCTCTTTCCCGATTAGATTTTGGCCGCCTTCGCCACGGTTCAGGCTCAGATAGCAGGTTCGCAAGTGTTTTTCACGTACAAGATATGCCAGTAATCGCGAGTTTTCATCATCAGGATGGGCTGCTATATATAATACAGTACCTACGGTATTAAATTTTTCTAAACCCATTTTAATGTCCATTGGGTTGAAGGACGGCTTTTGAGCCTGACTATACTGAAAACAAAGGATGAAAAGGATTAAATAACGCCACATATACCGGTTTTTGCGTTCGAAGCTACATATTTTATAAGGAATTGATTAAAAACAACTGAATTTATAATAGGAACAGCTGTAAAAAAAGTAGGGGAGAAGTCGTCACATTGGGTGCCACGAACATTGAAATCAAACAAATGATGTTTTTTCAAACACCGTTATTCACAATTTACATTGTAATACGCTAAGTAACAATATGTTATACAATATCATATATTTTCAAAAAAGTTTCTGATAAAAGTTTGTAAATCAAAAACAATAACTACATTTGCAGTCCCAAATTTTTGGGGTTCTTAAACATATTGGATAATTAAGATGCCTACCATTCAACAATTAATCAGAATAGGCCGCTCTAAAATAGAGGACAAAAGTAAGTCCCCGGCCTTAACATCCTGCCCACAGCGCAGAGGAGTATGTACACGTGTTTACACTACAACTCCCAAGAAGCCAAACTCAGCACTTCGCAAAGTTGCTCGTGTGCGCCTTACCAATAAATTCGAAGTTACAGCATATATTCCCGGAGAAGGACATAACCTTCAGGAGCACTCTATTGTACTTATTCGCGGTGGTCGTGTGAAAGATCTTCCGGGAGTACGTTATCATATTGTACGCGGAGCTTTGGACACTTCCGGAGTAGAAGGCCGTAATCAACGCAGAAGTAAATATGGCACCAAGAAGCCTAAAGGCGCTCCTGCTGCTAAAAAATAATCAGAACGTTTCAATTTAATATACTCACAGATGAGAAAGTCGAAACCCAAGAAGAGGATTTTGTTACCAGATCCACGTTTTAATGACCAATTGGTTACCCGTTTCGTAAATGGAATGATGGAATCAGGTAAAAAGGGTACTGCATACCAGATTTTTTATGATGCTTTAGATAAAGTAGCAGAAAAAACACAGGAAAGCGGTATTGATCAATGGAAAAAAGCGCTTACCAATGTAATGCCATTAGTAGAAGTTCGCAGCCGCAGAGTAGGTGGTGCAACTTTTCAGATACCTTCTGAAGTACGTCCTGACCGCAGAACGGCATTGGGCATCAAATGGCTGGTAGGTTATGCCCGCTCACGTAACGAGAAATCAATGTCAGATCGTCTGGCTGGCGAAATCATGGCAGCCGCAAAAGGTGAAGGTGCAGCTGTAAAGAAAAAAGATGATACCCATCGTATGGCCGAAGCCAACAAAGCATTCTCGCACTTTAAAGTTTAAAAGAAAAGGACAACATGTCACACGATTTAAGATTTACAAGAAACATAGGTATTGCTGCTCACATTGACGCAGGAAAAACAACTACTACCGAGCGTATCCTTTTTTATACCGGAGTAAACCATAAATTAGGCGAAGTCCATGACGGTGCCGCTACTATGGACTGGATGGCACAAGAGCAGGAAAGAGGTATTACCATTACTTCTGCTGCTACTACCTGTTTTTGGAACTATCGCGATAATAAGTATAAAGTTAATATTATTGATACCCCAGGTCACGTTGACTTTACAGTTGAGGTAAACCGCTCACTTCGTATTCTCGATGGGCTGGTGTTTCTCTTCTCTGCTGTTGACGGAGTTGAACCGCAATCTGAAACCAACTGGCGCTTAGCAAACAACTATAATGTTACCAGAATTTGTTTCGTTAACAAAATGGACCGTGCCGGTGCCGACTTCCTGAATGTAGTGAAGCAGGTACGCGAAATGCTTGGCGGTAATGCAGTGCCTTTGCAACTGCCAATTGGGTCTGAAGAGTCTTTTAAAGGGGTTGTTGACTTAATCAATTTCCGCGGTATAGTTTGGAACGAACACGATCAGGGAATGACATTTACTGAAGTGCCTATTCCAGCTGATTTGATGGACGAAGCAAAATCTTTACGCGAAAAAATGCTTGAAGCTATTGCTGAGTTTGACGACACCCTTATGGAGAAATATTTCGAGGATCCTAACTCTATTACTGAGCGCGAAATTCTTGATGCACTTCGTAAGTCATGTATTGCCGGTAAGGTAATTCCTATGGTTTGCGGTTCGTCATTTAAAAACAAAGGTGTACAAACAATGCTCGACCTGGTAATGGAATTATTACCAAGTCCTTTAGATAAAGATAATATCGTAGGTACCAATCCTGATACAGGCGAAGAGGTAACACGTAAACCTGACGTAAAAGAGCCTTTTACAGCTCTGGCATTTAAAATTGCAACCGATCCTTTTGTAGGTCGTCTGGCATATTTCCGTGCTTATTCCGGAAAATTGGAGTCAGGTTCGTATGTGCTGAATACCCGTTCTGGAAATAAAGAACGTATATCACGTATATTCCAAATGCATGCAAACAAACAAAATCAGATACCTTATATCGAGGCTGGTGATATTGGAGCTGCAGTTGGATTTAAAGATATTAAAACAGGGGATACATTGTGTGCTGAAAATGCGCCAATGGTACTTGAAGCTATGCAATTCCCTGAACCCGTAATCGGCTTGGCTGTTGAACCAAAAACACAAGCTGATATGGAAAAATTGGGTATTGCTCTAGGCAAATTAGCTGAAGAAGATCCGACTTTCCGTGTAAAAACTGATGAAGAAACAGGACAAACTGTTATCAGCGGTATGGGTGAGTTACATCTCGAAATTATTGTTGACCGTCTGAAACGTGAGTTTAAAGTAGAATGTAATCAGGGGGCACCTGAGGTTTCATATAAAGAAGCTATCACAGGCAGTGTGCAACACCGTGAGGTTTATAAGAAACAAACCGGTGGTCGTGGTAAATTTGCCGATATACAATTTACACTAAGCCCGATTGACAGCGACTTTGATACCGTTGCAAGTAAATCGAGCCTTCAGTTTGTTAATCAGATTACCGGAGGTAACATTCCAAAAGAATTTATTCCTTCAGTAGAAAAAGGTTTCAAAGCTGCAATGGTAAATGGGGTGTTGGCAGGATATCCGCTCGATAGCCTTAAAGTAACGCTTACAGATGGATCTTTCCACGCAGTTGACTCTGATGCATTGTCATTTGAACTTGCAGCAAAACTGGCTTACAGAGAAGCTTGTGCTAAAGCAAAACCGATTTTACTGGAGCCAATCATGAAAGTAGAAGTAGT